>JBMOEI010000079.1:0-21886 GCA_049318985.1 Desulfuromonadaceae bacterium | reverse complement strand
ACAGTCAGTTTTGCAAGCTTTACGGTGAGTTCACCGACCAAGTGGACTGCTGTATCCATACCGAACCCCACGACAGTTTTTGCTCGATCTTTCTCTTTTACCTCAATGAATGATATTTTATTATCCTTCAAGACAACTAAATCTATATCATTTGGTATCCCTTTTTTGCTAGTGAATCCGAGCAGGCCGTCAAAGATAAATCTGCTGGCGAGAATGTGCTGAAGTTCTTCATATGAAAATGCAGCAAGGTATCTGGAGGCAAATTCAAGGTGAGCTTCTTTTAATTGATAAGATGCTCTGTATTTTGATCCGGTTTTCTTGATATATTGTTGCAATAAAGGGGCTAGTCCAAAATCGCCGCTAGTAACTTCGGTAAATTTACCCTGATTAAACTCGTAACAGGAATAAGATGGATAGGGAATGGACGTTTGAATATCAAGGACATCACTTGAAGGCCACATTTGATGGTTATTGCCAAAAGCATATTTTATAAAATAACGCTTGGTGAGACTCAGGCGTTCAAGTAACGAATATAACTTTACGTATTGATCTGGGCTGTCAGGGCTTATGGTAAAATAGATGGAATCTTCCAAACACCGCTCACCACTTTGTCTGGATAATAGCCAGCCTCCTTGTAAGGTTGACCTCTCTTTATTGGCTAGTAGCCGCCCGAATTCAATTTCTGCCCTGAAGCCGATGATTCTTTTTTCATAACCATTAGCCGCGATATCATTCCATTTTTTAGAGTTAGGGTCGCTACAGAAAATGTTATTGTAAATAAGATTATGAATAGCTCTTATGAGTGTAGCTTTCACATTAATTCCTTTTAAAATAACGGCGTGAGATGATTGATCAGCATATTTACTTGAGTTGTAAAGTGATCATTTTCAACTTTTTGAGTTGTTAATAGATACCCTGAAAATTCATCTACTAGCTTCCAGATTGCTGCCTTCTTAGTAAATATTTTCTTTGGCACCCCACATTCCGTTATGCATATATAGCTGCAATTTTCTTGTTCAGCCTCTTTGATTATTTTAGGAGTGGAAATCATTTTCCCACGACCTTTTGAGGAATCTTCCATGCTTAAAATATATCCATTTTTCAATGATGGTTTCGAGATCTTCCTCTTGTTTGTTAAATTTATTCAGCTCGATGAAGTTGAATTCGAGATCACGCAGATCCTGATTCATGGTTTTGCGGTTCAGAATAAGATGGCGGGTAAGATAGTTTTCTTAACATCAACAAATTGCATACATCACCCCTTCCTGCTTTTTACCAGACGTCTTTTACCCTCTCGTAAAACATCGGTGTTAACAATATTTTTTTGCCCTCTAAAATCTGAATTATCGCTTCTTTTTTGAATCGGTTAAGCACTCTTGTTACCGTCTCACGAGTCACTGAGGCATAGTTGGCGATTTGCTGATGCGTCAGGGTAACATTTACAATCACTCCCCGATCGTCGTGCAAACCATATATTTCCTGCATGCGATCGAGAGTGGCCAGGATTCGTTGTTCAGCGTTGTCAAAGCTGAGAATTTTTATCATCGCCCATGACTCACGCAGATTATTACATAATAGTTCGATTATTTTCTTCCGGATTATTTCATGGCCGAGAACATGCTGCTCGAAATCATTCTTTGAGAGGAGACCGATAACTGAGTCTTCGTGGGCTACAACTGTTGCAGGAGATGTTTTTCCGTCGAGAAGAGACATTTCTCCAAAAAAATCATTTTTTTTATGAATAGTAAGGATGTGCTCCTTGCCTTCAATACTCTGTTTAACAACCCTCACCTTGCCGACGTAAACAATATACATATAGTTTGAGGTGTCTTCTTCCAGCAAAACAATCTGATCCTTAACAAAATTCATTTTGATAATAATATGATTGAGTTGTTCAATTTCCTCATCTGAAAGGTAAGAAAACAGGGGAATATTCTTAAGTAAAGTGTCATATTTTTTTCGACAGACTGTATTCGAGAACATGGCAATATCCCTGCATCATAGATTTGATTTTGTTTTCTAATCTGCCTTTCACAGTTGAATAATGGAAAATCACCTCAAAACGGATAGCGGATAGACGCGATATTTGCTTAAATTAACACTAAAAACTCCATCAGCAAAGGGTATATTTATTTCCGGCTCTTCAAATTGAAGAGTAAATTGTTCATGTGCGACGGTTTTATATATAATTTCAAGCGGAAATGCCACTCCTTTAACAGTGCTATATTTTCCATAGCTGACAAAGTCACCCTCTGCAGTTGTTTTTGAAATCAACAAACCATTTTCAAATACAGCTTTTTCCTGGTGGCCATATTTGTTATTTCTCACAAAGTTAGTAGACCGCCGGGAAGATTCCGGAGGATCAATATCGAAAAGCCAATGTATATTGCGCCACCCGCTAAAATTACCTTTATCGGGCAGTTCCATGTATGAACCGTCAAAAGCAACGCCATTTCCCGTGTCAACAACCGAAACATGTTCACCATGGATGAAGACTTCCTGAAGTACCGAACCAAACGGAGAAAAAATTACTACCCGGAGTTGATCCGGCTTGTGAAACATAAGTACGCCACTGCCGGAGATACTCTGATTGGAAGCTACGTAGGAGAGAGAGACATTACTTGAAAGAGATTCCGCAACTGACCCATCCGTATATACTAAATCAACCTTCGGGCGGACAGTCATACAGCCAGAGAGAAGGGGCAACAATATCAGCAGGAAAAACCCTGACGGAAACCACTTTAAAAAGGCCCTGTTTTGGTATTTCATAAAAATATAACTTATCACATTGCCACTACTTCATACTGTCCAGAGCCATAGGTGGCTCCCTTACCGGCGTTGAAGAAACTGCCAAGAAAAAGCAGGGCTGACATCGATTCAACAAGACCGGAACATTCAGCGGAACCGCTCAGCCCTGCCCTGTTCTGGCGCATTGACCACTGCGGCTGACTATAGCGTATTTGGTCATCAAAAACAGCGACTTTTTGGGCGAGATCGGATAATTTCACAAAATCAAGGTTCAGCTCTCCGGAGCCATAGTATGCACATAATGAAGAACAGCGCCTCATTTGTGATCGAAAAAATGCTGCAAAGTCAAAGAGGTGAACAATTGAGCCATTGCATAAAAGACGCAGCGGGGATTTCAGGGATATTCTGATTGATTCTGAATTGACAGAATTATGCAGAATGTGGTGACCGGAAAGTATCATGACACCATCGGGAAATGATGTGCCATGTGAAAGTTCGTGCCTGACACCCTGATAATCAAGAGTATACGTGCGAAGTGAATATTTTTCTGAATCTAAAACAGAGCCAACAGCCGTATCAATCATGCCACGGAGCGCTGTGTGAAAGGGTTCCACATAATTAACGGCAGTGCCGATAACAACCAAACCAACAGATACGGCGCCAGCTGAACAATCGCTACCCCGCTCTTCAACATATAAAGCAAAAGGTAATGGTGGCTTTTGATGAAGGCGAACGATTTCCGGATCTGATGATAATCTCTGGCTAAAGACAATCCTGAACGGGCAGCCATCCTGTTCACTGCATGAAGGACAAGCGGTGAGCGATGTGAGGCAACTTGATGTTTTAAAATGTGCCTCAAAGTTGCGCAGCTCTTCATGGAGCAGCGTAGTCAGTTGTGTGGCACTATCTGCAGTAACGTCACATTCAATCCGAACAAAATCCAAATCCACGGTATTCCATCTCCACAACAAAACAGGGCAGCCATAAAGGCCGCCCCGTCAGTGCTCTATCAGTTACATAAAATATAACTTAAATTAAAGCCTTGATAAACTCTCTGTTCATTCTGGCGATAAACTTTACGTTAATCCCCTTCGGACAGGCAGCCATGCACTCATAATGATTGGTACAGTTGCCAAATCCACATTCCGTCATGGTGTTGGTCATGTTCCGCACACGTGCAGCAGCTTCGCCTTTACCCTGTGGCAGTATTGCCAACTGGGAAACCTTGGCACCGGTGAACAGCATGGCAGAACCATTCGGACACCCGGCGACACAGGCGCCGCAACCGACGCATTCGGCAGCATCCATCGCCTCATCAGCAACCGGTTTCGGAATCAGTATGGCATTACCATCAGCAACACCGCCAGTGTGGCAGGAAGTGTACCCGCCGGCTTGAATAATCTTGTCCAGAGCAGAACGATCCACGATCAGGTCGCGAATTATCGGAAATGCCCGGGCTCTCCACGGTTCAATGTAGATGGTATCGCCATCCTTGAATTTACGCATATGCAGCTGGCAGACGGTCGTACGATCCTGTCCGCCATGTGGAGCCCCGTTAACAACCTGGGAACACATACCACAAATACCTTCGCGGCAGTCATGGTCGAAAACGATGGGATCCTTTCCCGCGTGGATGAGATCTTCGTTAACGCAGTCAAGCATCTCAAGAAAGGAGTGGTGCTCGGTAATATTTTTTGCCGTATAGGTTTCAAATCTTCCTGCATCGCTGGCATTTTTCTGGCGCCACACGATCAGTGTTAATGTCATGGTCTTGTGATCGCTCATTATTTGTAACTCCTTATGGCGAGATGTACATTGTCGAATTTCAATGGTTCTTTGTGCAGTTCCGGCTCTTTACCAGCGCCCTTATATTCCCAGGCACCAACATAGCAGAAGTTAACATCGTCACGTTGAGCTTCACCGGCATCCTGATATTCAGAGCGGAAATGTCCGCCGCAGGACTCGTTACGATGGAGAGCATCGCGACAAAGAAGCTCACTGAACTCAATGAAGTCAGCAGTACGACCGGCATTTTCAAGCTGCTGATTGAGCTCTGCGCCGCTCCCGGTGACCTTGACATTTTTCCAGAATTCTTCACGCAGGGCTGGAATTTTCTTGAGGTTGGTTTCAAGAGAGGTCTTGGTGCGGGCCATGCCACAGTTTTCCCACATCAAGCCGCCAACTTCACGCATAAACTCGAACACGGTTTTTTTGCCGTTGATGTCAAGCATCTTTTTCTGCTCAGCCTTGACATCTTCTTCACACTGTTTAAACTCGGGGTGATCAGTCTTAACCTGTCCCGGTTTAACCGTGGCCAGGTAGCCACCAATGGTGTAGGGAATAACAAAGTAACCGTCGGCCAGACCCTGCATAAGAGCAGAAGCACCAAGGCGGTTAGCACCGTGTACCGAGAAATTGGCCTCGCCCAGCACGAACAGACCAGGGATATTGCTCATCAGGTTGTAATCGACCCAGAGACCGCCCATAGAATAATGAGGAGCGGGGTACATACGCATCGGGCGTTTGTAACCGTTCTCGTCGGTGATTTTCTCATACATCTCAAAGAGGTTACCGTAGCGCTCACGGATGGTATCTTCACCAAGACGTTTGATGGAATCACCAAAGTCCAGATACACACCACGGCCACCCGGTCCAACACCGCGACCATCATCACACTGCTCTTTAGCAGCACGGGAAGCGATATCACGCGGTGCCAGGTTGCCGTATGACGGGTACTTGCGTTCGAGATAGTAATCACGGGCATCTTCAGGAATTTCATTCGGATGCTTACCGCAATCTTCTTTTTTCTTGGGAACCCATACGCGACCATCGTTGCGCAGCGATTCGGACATCAGAGTCAGTTTTGACTGGTAGTCGCCGGCTTGCGGGATACAGGTCGGGTGAATCTGCGTGTAGCAGGGGTTGGCAAAGTATGCACCCTTTTTGTGGGCCTTCCAGTTAGCAGTTACGGAGCATCCCATTGCGTTTGTCGAGAGGTAGAATACGTTGACATAGCCACCTGTCGCAAGACAGACAGCATCGGCAGCATAGCTTTCCATCGCGCCGGTTACCAGGTTGCGCACCGTAATACCACGGGCAACACCGTCAACAACAACAAGGTCAAGCATCTCGCGACGGTCATACATTTCCACAGAACCGAGCTTGATCTGACGGGAAAGAGCCGAATAAGCGCCGAGCAGAAGTTGCTGACCGGTCTGGCCACGGGCGAAGAAAGTACGGGAAACCTGAGCACCACCAAAGGAGCGGTTATCAAGATATCCGGCATAGTCGCGGCCAAAAGGAACGCCCTGGGCAACACACTGGTCAATAATGTTGTTGGACACCTGGGCAAGACGCCATACGTCTGCTTCACGGGCACGGAAGTCGCCACCTTTGATAGTGTCGTAGAAGAGACGATAGATCGAGTCACCGTCGTTCGGGTAGTTTTTGGCCGCATTGATGCCACCCTGTGCAGCGATGGAGTGGGCACGGCGGGGGCTGTCCTGATAGCAGAACGCCTGCACGTTGTAGCCAAGCTCTCCAAGGGACGCAGCAGCAGCACCGCCGGCAAGGCCGGTACCGACAACAATAACGCTATATTTACGCTTATTTGCAGGATTTACCAGCTTCAGATCGAAGCGGTGCTTGTCCCAGGTTTGTTCAATAGGTCCGGTTGGACATTTTCCATCAAGTATCACAATAACCCCCTTAACCTTTCAGAATGCCGGCAAAAATTGTCAGCGGGATGGTAACATAACCAAGAAAAAGACCGAGAGCGACCAGAGTGCCGAATTTAACGAGAAGCGGCTGACTCTTGTCACAACTCCAGCCCATGGTCTGGAAGAAGCTCTGAATGCCGTGTGAAAGGTGCAGGAACAGCGCCACCATAGCACCGACATAAATGAATGATACAAAGAAATTCTTGAAGCCGGCGACAACCATGCCGAGAACATTCGGCACCATATCACTGTGCAGAGGCACAAGGTTCTTTAGAGCAGCTGTTTCAGGGTTTACCACCTGTAGTGTGAAGTGGGCCAGATGATACAGCAGGAAAAGACCGAGCAGTGAACCGGTCCAGATCATGTTTTCACTGGCAAAGGTAGCTTTCTGAGTGGATTTGACTGCGTACTGCTGTGGGCGTCCGCCACGGTTTTCGATGGTCAACTGGATACCGAACCAGATATGAACACATACCATGGCCAGCAGGGCCAGACGGAAACCGATGATTATCGGTAGTGGCATACTGTGGAGATGTTCGGCATAGGCGTTAATACCACCGTTGAGCCATCCGAAGATGGAACTGTTACCGAGCAGATGTACGACAGCGAACAGAACCATTGCCTGGCCTGTGATCGCCATCAGGATCTTTCTGCCGATGGATGACGAGGTGAGTTGCATAGCATTCCTTCCTTTTTTAGATAGTGTTATTCTTCACGAAGTGAGTGTTCTTGAAACGACAGACAACCATTGAAGTGATGTTCACGCTACGTTGGGGGACCACGCCAACAAAATCTGGAGACAACTTTCATTCGTAAACCTCCTTGAGAGTGTTATCTGGATGCGTCGATCGGTTGGTGGCGCACTCATACTTAATTAATGATGTTACAGCCGCGGTGATACTAAACATCGTTATGCAAAAATGCAACTCTTTTGTGTATACAGATTGATTTTTAAAGGACTGAACTAATTGGTACGAACAGACACAAATTGCATTTTCTGACGCCTTCTGATAGTAACAGTCCAAAGAAACAAACTTTGGTACTGTTTGATAGGTCCGGGGTTTTGGAGATTCCATGAAATTCACACTTCTTAAAAAAGATCCGAACTGTTCCGCGCGCCTCGGAATAGTCAGCACCGTACGCGGAGATATTCAGACGCCGATTTTCATGCCGGTGGCAACGCATGGTGCCATGAAGCCTCTTACTCCTGCGCAGATCAAAGATACCGGCTCCCAGATTATCCTCTCAAACACGTACCATCTCCATCTCCAGCCGGGAGAAGGACTGGTTAAAAAGGCCGGTGGCCTGCACAAGTTCATGGCGTGGGATAAGCCGATCCTTACCGATTCAGGAGGTTTTCAGGTATTTTCCCTGCCGAATAAACGCATTACCGAAGACGGTGTTTTTTTTAAACATGAGATTACCGGTGCTGAAATCTACCTGGACCCTGCCACGGCAACGAGAATCCAGCAGGATCTGGGTGCTGACATCATCATGGCGTTTGATGAATGCATCCCCTACCCTTGTGACAGAGCGTATGCTGACAAATCCACCAGAAAGACCATTCGCTGGCTCAAAGAGTGCCAGAATGCCATGGTTGATAACGGCCAGGCACTTTTTGGCATTGTTCAGGGAAGCGTCTACGAGGATCTGCGGGAGATGTGTGCAAAAGAGATGCGCAAACTTGACCTGCCCGGATACGCCATCGGCGGTGTCAGCGTCGGCGAAGGGCTTGAGCTGCTGAAAAAAATTGTCGGTTTTACCACACCACATCTCCCGGAAGATAAGCCGCGCTACCTGATGGGTGTCGGCCTGCCGGAAGATATCCTGGAAAGTGTCGAGCGCGGCATCGATATGTTTGATTGCGTTATACCGACCAGATACGCCAGAAGTGCCACTCTGTTTACCCGTCGCGGCAGAATCCGTCTGACCAATAAAAACTATAAACGCGATTTTTTCCCCATTGATCCGAGCTGCAACTGCTACACCTGCCAAAATTTCAGCAGAGCCTATCTGCACCACCTCTTTGTATCCAATGAAGTGCTCTCGGCAGTCCTTGCGGCGATTCACAATGTCCACTTCTATCTCGCGATGATGGCAGAAATTCGTCACGCAATCGGCGAGGGGTGCTATTCTCAATACAAGGCTGCGTTTTTAGCAGAATATCAACGAGGGTAATTTTTGTCGTTCTATGCTCTCATTGGATAACACATGGAAAAAAAAATCCGAACCATACCCAAAGTTGACAGCGTACTGACTCTTCCCGCAGTAGTTTCACTGCTTGTGACACATCCACGACCAACGGTGCTGGCAGCGGTTCGGAATGTCCTGGCAGCACTCAGGATTGATTCCGTAAACGGCACGATGTATGACTCAATAAATGAGAGCCACCTCTGCTGTATGATAGAGACAGAGTTGGAATCCCTCGTTGCGCCAAGTCTGCATGCCGTTGTAAACGGTACCGGAGTTGTTATACATACCAATCTTGGGCGTTCTCTTCTGGCAAAATCTGCATGTCGTCAGATGCTGGAGGTAGCGGAACGCTACTCAAACCTTGAAATGGATATGGCAACAGGTGAACGGGGAGAGCGCTGCAGTCATGTCGAGTCGCTTCTCTGTGAACTGACCGGCGCTGAAGCGGCAATTGTCGTAAATAACAATGCTGCCGCAGTGCTGCTCGCTCTTTCCGGGCTGGCTACCGGTAAAGAGGTTGTGGTTTCACGAGGTGAACTTGTCGAAATTGGCGGATCGTTCAGAATACCTGATGTCATGAGAATGAGTGGCAGCATCCTGAAGGAGGTCGGCACGACCAATCGCACCCATCTGAAGGACTATCAAAGAGCCATCAGCGAGAAGACGGCCCTGCTTCTCAAGGTTCATACCAGCAATTTTTCGGTAGTCGGGTTTACGGCTGAGGTGTCCATAGAGCAGCTCGTCCAGTGCGGCAGCGATGCCGGGGTTCCGGTCATGGCCGACATCGGTAGCGGTTCTCTGCTGGATCTCTCCCGATACGGCATACCCGGTGAGACACCGGTGCAGGAGTATATCAAGGCCGGTGTAGGTATTGTGACCTGCAGCGGCGACAAGATGCTCGGCGGGCCACAGGCCGGCATCATCTTCGGCAAGCGGGAGATTATTTCCCTGCTGAGAAAAGAGCAGCTTCTGAGAGCCCTCAGAATTGACAAATTGACCCTTGCAGCGCTTGAAGCAACAGTGCGACTGTATCGGGATGAACGGCAGGCGGTAGTTGAGATACCGACCCTCCGCATGCTGACGGCACAGCCCGGAGCACTCAAAGCAAAGGCAATATCATACCTCCGCCGGCTTCGGCCCAGAATCCCTGCGGCAGTCACCCTCTCCGTTATGGCTGGTCATTCCCAGGTCGGCGGCGGCTCTCTGCCACTATTGAATCTCCCTACGTTTCTCATGGCAGTTTCGGTTGACGGGCGTACTCCCCAGCAGATAGATGCGTCCTTCAGAAAAGGCAGAACTCCGGTGCTCGGGAGGATTAATAAAGGCCGATACCTGCTTGACCTTCGCACCCTTCAGGATGTCGATATTCCTGCAGTTGTCGAAGCCATGACGATCATTGGACAATCCCAAACCCAGGAAATTTCATGACCGTTGATAAAGCCCCTCCCGCTGCGGCAAAAAACCTCATCCTCGGCACCGCCGGTCATATCGATCACGGTAAAACCTCGCTGGTTAAGATCCTGACCGGAATAGATACGGATCGACTTCCTGAAGAGAAGAAGCGTGGCATAACCATTGAGCTCGGTTTCGCCTCGATGACCCTGCCGGGGAATATCCAGCTCGGCATTGTCGATGTCCCGGGGCACGAACGTTTTGTCCGTGCCATGGTTGCCGGTGTTGGCGGTATAGATATGGTCATGCTGGTGATTGCGGCAGATGAGGGGGTTATGCCGCAGACCCGTGAGCACTTTGATATCTGTCGGTTGCTCGGAGTGAAGCAGGGACTTATCGCCCTGACAAAGTGCGATCTTGTTGATGGAGACTGGCTTGAACTGGTGACAGATGAGGTTCGTGATTTTGTCGCCGGGAGTTTTCTGGAGGGGGCCCCCATTGTTCCGGTTTCATCACGCCGTGGTACCGGGTTTGAGCTGTTGCAGGAAGAGTTGCGCATACTATCAGTCGCGGTTGTTCAGAAAAGAGGTGACGGCGCTTTCCGTCTCCCGGTTGACCGGGCATTCACCGTTGCCGGATTCGGCACAATTGTCACCGGCACCCTGTTGTCCGGACAGATCAGAGTTGGTGATGAAGTAGAACTGTTCCCTACAGGTATATGTACAAAGATACGAGGCGTTCAGGCTCATGGCACCGCTGCTGAAGTCGGCCTGGCCGGTCAACGTCTCGCCCTCAATCTTCAGGGCGTTGACAATAATCAGACAAAGCGTGGCGATGTCGTGGCCCCGCGCGGTACCTACCAGGCAACCAGAGTCGTAGACGTCGAGATTACCTGCCTGAAATCGACTTCGCGACCGTTAAAACACCGCTCAACACTGCGACTGCACTCGGCAACCTACGAAGTTTCGGCCCAAGTGATGTTGCTCGGCAGAGAATCTCTTGAGCCGGGTGACAGCTGCTTTGCCCAGTTGCGCCTCGCAACTCCGGTGCTGCTGTTAAACGGCGACCCGTTCGTGCTGCGCAGCTACTCACCCTCACAGACGGTCGGCGGGGGAAGGATTCTGGACCCGGCACCGCCACGCAGACGCCGACGGTCGGTCGAAGCACTTGAACTGCTCGAGTCGATGTCCCTGGGAGATGAATCACCCATGGTTGAGCGCCTTGTCGCTGCGTCGCTCCTCACCGGTATTTCTTTCCAGGATCTGCTCTGGCGCACCGGTCTGTCGGTGAAACGTCTGGAAGCGGCGCTTTCCGTACAACTCTCGGAAGGAAAAGTAATTCAAATAGTGCGTGACCCGCGTCTGTTCCTGAGCCGAGAAAGCTTCACCATCCTCTGTGATACCTTGCTCAAAAGAGTTATATCTTATCTGGCAGAAAATCCGATTAAGGATGGCATCAGCAGAGAAGAACTCAAATCCCGCCTTCCGGCCCGGAGTGACGGGCGGTTCTTCAGTCACTGCCTGCAGCATCTGGAAAGCGAAAAAAAAGTTGAGTCCGACCGTGATCTGGTAAGGCTTCCGGAAAGAAGGGGGATAACTGTTGACAGTAATACCGATATTCAGCAGAAACTGGAGGAGCTGCTGATCAACAGCGAGGCTGAACCGCCTACCGTAAAGGAGTTGTGCGAATTGCTCCGGCTTCCGGAAAAGCCGTTGCTTGACCACCTGACCCTGCTCACCCGTCAGGGGCGGGCCGTCAAGGTCAAGAGTGACTTATTTTATGCACCCGAACCGTTACAGAAAATTTCTGAAACAATGCTGGAATATCTCCGGACCAAAGGTGAGATAACTCCTGCTGAATTCAGAGAAATCACGGGACTCTCCCGTAAATTCATGATCCCGGTTCTTGAATATTTTGATTCACTTAAAATGACGGTGCGGGTCGGGGACAAGCGCCTGCTGCGCAGACGATGAGATTGGCCAGTTACTCTGAGGCTTCATTCATAGCCCCGGTACGATACCCCTGCAAGTCAAGCGCTACATAGGTAAAACCGGCTGCTTTTACTAATCTGACCACTTCATCCCGTAAAATACCGGTAGCACGGGCAAACTCCTCCTCACCCAGCTCAATTCTGGCAACAGTCCCATGATAGCGCACCCGCAGCGTCCGAAAACCAAGCTCTCGCAGTGACTCTTCTGCAAGACCGACCTGACTGACTCGATCTGCAGTAATATCAGTGCCGTAGGGGAATCTGCTGGAAAGACAGGCAAAGGCCGGCTTATCCCAGGTTGGTAGCGCCATGTCACGGGAGAGATCGCGGATATCCTGCTTGGTAAAACCGGCCTCCTCAAGCGGGCTGCGCACCTTAAGCTCTTCCGCCGCTTGCCGCCCCGGGCGGTGGTCACCGGCATCATCGCAGTTAGTGCCGTCCAATACATAGCCAAGACCTTCCCGGTCAGCAATTTCTCTCAATTTACCGAACAACTCCTTTTTACAGTAATAGCAGCGGTTGCGAGGATTCTCACAAAATTCGGGGATATCCAGTTCCTCTGATTCGACAACCAGATGGCGGCCACCAATACGCTCGGCCAACTCACGAGCCTCATTCAATTCACGTTCCGGATATGTCTTCGAGGTTGCCGTAACAGCCAATGCGCGCTGCCCCATTACTTCTGCGGCAACGGCAAACAGCAGTGTCGAATCTACGCCGCCCGAAAAGCCGATGACGCAGCCACCCATATCGGACAGGATTGAGCGGAGAGTTGTTTTTTTATTTAGAGTAGTATTCATTTCAATTATTTTTTTCCCCAAGCTTGTCAAACACCTTCATTAACTCGATAGGGAGCGGAAAAACGATGGTGCTGTTTTTCTCAACGGCGATCTCAGTCAGCGTCTGTAGATAGCGCATCTGCATGGCGGCTGGATTCTGACTAAGTGTGTTTGCGGCTTCCAGGAGCTGCTGACTGGCCAGAAGTTCGCCTTCTGCGGCAATAACCTTGGCACGCTTTTCCCGCTCGGCTTCGGCCTGTTTCCCCATGGCTCGCTGGATCTGCTCGGGAAGATCCACACTCTTGAGCTCGACAGCGGAAACCTGAATTCCCCACGGTTCGGTGGATGAATCGATTATCTCCCGAAGCCTCAGACTCAGTTTCTCACGATCAGCCAGTAGCTCATCCAGCGTCACTTCTCCAAGAATTGATCGCAGCGTGGTCTGCGCAATCTGGCTCGTGGCGTAATGGTAGTTCTCCACGCCAAGGATGGCCTGCTTGGCGTCCATCACTTTAAAATAGACAACAGCGCTGACCTTCAGACTTACGTTATCACGAGTAATGATGTCCTGACTCGGAACATCCAGCACCACGGTGCGGAGACTGATCCGTATAGCCGTCTGAAAGGGGCGAAAGACAAAGAGAAGGCCGGGCCCTTTGGGATCTTTATTGACCTTACCGAGAGTGAACACGACCAACCTCTCATACTCATTCACTACCTTGAGACAGCTTGCAAGCCAGACTAATGTGACAAAAACGAATGGAGCAAAGCTGAATATCGTGTTGTAAAGTGCGTGCATAATATCCTCCAGTGTAAAGCAGCAGGAATAAAAGTGTGCGTTGGTATGTTAGAGGAGGCGGGCTATGGTATTGACTTCATTTGGAAGGGATCTCATTCATTTCAAATGTCAGATAAATGTACCTGATCACTAGTATTTTCACTATAATTATCACTTAAAAATCATTCAGCCCCCTATACTTTAATTTTGCTTTTTCCAACTCCTGTTTCAGTGTACCAGGGAGATTTGATTTAATTTCTTGTGATATCTGACTCATTTTCTTGTCGAGAGTATTAATTGAACTGCTGAATTCAACCAGAGAAGTAAGCCTCGCCTGTCTTAAAGACTCTGAACCCAAATATACTTTATGAAACTCTTTTATTTTTGAATCCGCCTGATAAAACTTTTTAGGCGGAGTATTAATCAGCTGCATATACTTGTCAATTTCCGTTCGCAACTTAGAGGCTTTTGTCTCTTCTACTAAATTGTTGTTCGGTAAAAAGCTCCGTCCGGCAACTGTTGCAGTTTCCCAATCAGTCTTTATAACAACACATCTTTTCAAGTTGGTATCAATACCGGTTTTAATACAATACAGTGCCTTTATGTAGTTTTCAGCATACATCTGTCCTGTCGCATATGCTTTATACGCAAACACTCCCCCGGCGCACAGGGCAATAGCGACAATAAGGCTCAGTGCCGGAACCAGGTATCGCCGGGAGAGCAGAGAAGATTCGCTTGACCTTGATGTTATTTTAGTCGGGGAATAGCCGTGAACAGCTTTTTGTGATGATCTATTGAATGAAGGCTTAAATGACACATTCAGGTCGGTAATAGCTGTCCATACCTTTTTTAAGAGAACTTTACGAGATTCACTTCGGGCTTTGGCCGGGTCTACAATGACGAAGAAATCAGGAAATGATTTTCCACAAGACTTGCAGTGAGCATGATGGTCGAGCAGGTTTCCACAGTGTGCACAATTTATTTCAAATGATTTCCGTTTAGCCCTGCACGCAGACGATTCGCGTATAACATGTATCTGTTTGGCACACCCCGAACAGGTGATTATAAACTTCTGCTCAGACATCTGCTCTAAATCAACTTCAGTATTTCCAGCACACGCTGGACATATGCACGGCATGAGTCTGTTGTGGACAGCCGGATTGGCACCAATTTCATCCTGCGCAGGAATCACATCAGTTGGCTGAAGTTGGTCAAAATTGAAATCCAGCTCCTCCATTACTGTGTTGGGCTCATCTGCTTTGGGAGGCTCGAAATCGAAGGGGGATTTATCAAGTATATTCATAAGTTATCTCACGCCAACGTAACTGCCATTGTTCGATCGGGCAACATCATCAGCAGTTACGATGCTCGGGATAGGGGCACTTACTCCGTCTTGCCCCATTGAATAAAGATCATAATCTGCATTCAGAGACACTCCGGCAATGTCTACCAGCTCATCATACCCACCTGTTATAATCTGATAAACATACGGACGCTTCCACGGGTCCACCAGACTTGCCATACCCACAACATTTAATGAGGCAGGCAGTGCATTTACTTCAAAAAAATATGCCGTAATTGCTTTATCAATAGTGCGAAGATCAGAAGCGCTCGCAACCGTCTTAGTCGATTTGATATACGAGTTAAAGGCCGGAAGAGCAATTATTGCCAATGCCCCAATAATAGCGACTACCAAAATAAGTTCAACTAAAGTGAAGCCATAACAACCGCTTACCGTCGATTGTCTAAAACGTCTCACCAAACGTCGACGTGACTTATAACATGCATTGTCAATAAATATAGATAGCTTTAGTGTGTTAACCATAGAAGCAACCTTTGAAATAACAAAGTTTTCTGGTTAGAGACGTAAAAATTTCAAGTTAAAACCAGCATTTTTCATGCCAAATCTAGTGCGTACCATTTTTGTCTGTCTACCTGTATCATATTACATTTTTTACATCAAATTATAATTCACTATTATTCATTATTCAGACTATTAGCCAATTTCACCGAATAATTGTGAAACAAATTATTTACCGGAAATAAAATTGCGGCTTTACCAAACAATTTTCCAGCTTCTTTCCTGTCATTCTGAGCTAACAGAAATTGACCTTTGCGGTACAATAACATCGGATCTTTTGTCAGTTCATACCATTTATCATAAGCATCTGACAATCTGATCTTTAGACGTTTATATTCAGCAGCATCATTTTTTTCCAATAGCATTCGAGATGCAAGTTCGACAGATATTTCATAAACCTCTGGCACGTTTCCTTTTGTCTTTCCGAAAATTCTATCAAGTTCCTGTTCCGCTTCTACAAATCGGTTCTTCAACATCAGTAATTGAACATAAAAGAGTTCATAATTTGGATTATATTTAATCGGTATTGTTTGCAGCGATTGCGCAATATGATACTGTTGCAGAGCTTCGTCATACAGTCCCTTTTCGTAAAGAGCTGTCATATATAAACCGCGCACCGGTTTGTAGGTCGGAGTTTTTTCAACTGAATCCTTGAAAAGAGCAAGATTTGTCTGCCAGACTTGATTTCGCTGAAATGTTGCAGAAGCCGAAATAAATATCAGCAAAGAGAGGCCGACAATGCATAATCTGCTTGTACGCAAAGAGATTCTGTCAAATCCTGCTGAGTCGGAATAGAACGCCAGGGCAAGAATCCAGAAAGGTGCAGCAGGGTACACATAGCGCTCGGCATACGATGTCCAGGCGATACTCTCAAAAATAAGCGGCATAACCGGCACTATCATACAGAAACCCGCAATTATCAGAGTATCAGGCAGTTGCCTTCTGACGATCAATACCACTACAATACAAAGCAGAAAGATGCCAAGCAGACTATAGAAAGGACTTATATCACGGATGACAAAGTTAAGCGGAAACGGATAGACAAATTTTTTGAAATAAAAACCTGCAGCACCAAAAAATAGCGATAACGTGTGGTTCATGTCAGCAAAAAGTAAATTGAATGTACGCAAAATGTGTGGAGATTGTGTTGTGAATGCTACTGTTCGTACTCCCCATGATACTGCCCAAAGAGCTATGAAGGTACCTGACAATTGTACGAACACCTTTTGTAAAGCCGTGCCGTTGTCTCGTTCTCTCATGCACCACTGGAGATAGAAAAAATACAAAAATACAATTCCAACTGGCAGGTAATAGTTGTAGAACAATAGTGCTGATACAAGCGACAGACTACATATGGAACAAAAAACGATAATTTGTATTTTATTGATTTGCAGAATTAATAGTTGATGTAAAACACCACTGTTTTTGGAATTTAAGATAAACATAACTGCAGGAATAAAAGCAATGGCTGTTTCCTTTGCCAAAACACCCAGGACGAGCAACACGATAGAAGACGTAAGGTGTAGGTATTTATTTGATTTTTTAAAAAGGAGAACAGAATAAAGTGAGGACAGTATAAACATTACCGCAAGAAGGTCTGTTCTGCCAGAAATCCAACTTACCGATTCTGTAGCAATTGGGAGAACCGCGAAGATAAAAGCGGCAAAAAATGGAAGCTTGCTTGTTTGAGATATTTTCAGCCTGGCAATCAAAAAAATGAGAAAAGAGCTCGTTAAATGGAGAACTATGTTTTCAAAATGCATTATTGTCGGGTCAAGATTCCAAAGCAAACGATCAACTTGAAAACTAAAAGCGATCATAGGACGGAAATAAAGACCAGCGTGACTCTGCGGAAAAAATGTGCCAATTAAATCAAAGCACTCTACTTCAGAAAGGCTGCTTAACATATTACGATCGTCTAATAGACAAACCTCTGCAAAAAAAACAGGGTAATATGCTATTAATGCAGTGAAAATTATCATTACAAACGATCTAAAAGTTAGAATCATAACCACCACATGAAATAAAAAAGGCTGACAACGTCAGCCTTTTTTACAGAATATTAGTCTCGGATTACTCTGCATAACCATCAGCAAGAGCCACGGCGCTCGCTGGTGCAGTGGGGGCACCGACTGTTGCTCCAGAAGCAGCTGTATAAGCTTTTTTTAAAATTTTGGCGGGGTCACCAGTAACGCCAGTCCCACCGACAGTACCATACTCGAATGTACCACTTACATGAGCCGAAGTAGCTGCATAACTTCCTGAAAGTGATACAACATTAATTCCTACTTTTGCCGACGGGGTAAACGAACCACCACCAATAGTTGTTGAAGTGGTAATTGTCGCAGCAAATACAGTTGACGCCGACACCAAACCTAATAAAGCCGCTAAAATAATATTTCTTTTCATTTTAATCTCCTTTAATAAACACTAGAGTGTTGGATACGCCTGTGAATCGGCAAAAGCTGACTCCATTTGTGTTTTCAAGTTACGAAGGTCACTTGTTGCTGCTGAGTTGTAAGCCTTTGCCCGGTAGGACGAAAACTGAGGGATGGCAATAGCTGCCAGAATGCCGATGATCGCAACAACGATCAAAAGCTCGATCAGGGTGAAACCTTTTCTGTTTCTCATTTTCTGTAACATTTGTTTCTCCTTTCGTTCGTTTTTGCTCTATCAATAAATAGAGCTAGGTAAAACATCTCTTTAATATTTTAAATCATTAAACTAAAAGCGCAATTGCTCTACTTGCGATACGCTCATTTACTTGTTAGCAAAAACAAGACCAAAATTTTATTTTTATAACAATATGATATTTATAATAAAATAAAGCAGCCACATACTATATTTGTTTAATTAAAGCTGTTTTTTGTCAGCAGGGAGTGACAATAATTGGCACTATTTTTTGAAAGACATTTATGATTATATTCCTTCTCATCTAGCTCCGCGGATTCTCCTGAAGAACTTTACCAATATATTCCGATATAGCCTTCGACGACTTCAGAGCTTCATCCGGAATCAGCACAGAGTGTTGTTTACTCAGACTTTGCGCAAACTTAAGTTGTGCTTCACTGGGAGGATTTATTCCGCCGGGTACTGCGGCGGTACGCTGTGCCGGCTTTACAAACTTCATCTTACTATGCACACCTTTAGCGAAAGTAGTCCAGGATGCCGTACCAGCTTCGACTTTGTCGAGATATTCCTCCATCTTCTTTGTCAGTTCCAGATCGATGACCCATGAGTGATCTTTTACAAGAAAGTCGAACAGTTTTTCCGCAAGGCTTGAAGCGTGGACTTTTCCTTTAACAATGCTGATATAGCTACGGGCTTTAATCGTCCCCATGATTGATGCGTAAGTTGATGGGCGCCCGATACCATGCTTTTCCAGCGCCTTGACGAGAGTCGCTTCGCTGTACCTGCCAGGTGGTTTGGTCAGTTTATCTTCCAATTTCTGCCCGACCTTTGTTACTGTCTCGCCATTTACCAGATCAGGCAGCTTCTGATTATCGTCTTCCTCATCGGTCTCTTTGACTTCGTTGTATATTGCAAGAAAACCATCGAATTTCATTATCCGACCGGACGCCTTGAATGGTTCGCCGGCACAATTTATTTCGACAGCTGTAGAATCGTATACCGCTAATGACATCTGAGAAGCAACAACCCGCCGATAAATAAGTGTGTAAAGCCGTTCGTGATCTGCTCCAAGTTTTTCTTTCGTGATTATTCCGGGGATCTCAGCAAGATCGTGCATGCGACTATTACGTATAGCCTCATGTGCCTCGGATTGTGAATTTTTTGATTTATACACGTGAGGGAATTTGGGCAGATAGTTTTTTCCAAATGTTTTCCCAACATGGTCTCGAACTTCTGCAATAAAATCATCAGCAATTCTTACGCTGTCGGTTCTGTGATAACTGATCAGGCCGGCTTCAAACAGTTGTTGAGCCAATTTCATGCTGATTTCCGGCGAAAGTTTTAACTGTGAGCTTGCAGCTGCCTGCATATCAACAGTCGTGAATGGAGCCTTTGGTTTTTGTTTCGTCTCCTTCGTTGCAACATTCATAATATCTGCTGACTGAGCTGAAGTGATAGATTGCACTATAGCTTCAGCCTTGGCCTTATCGGTTGTATTTCCACCTTTATGGCTGGCAGTGAAGTTCAAATATTTTTTTTCTAACATAATTGAGACAACATAAAACGGTGACGGAACAAAACTCCGGATTTCCCGTTCCCGTTCGACACACAGACGGACTGCAGGAGCTTGTACTCTGCCAACAGAATATCTCCCGCCCAGTTTTCTGCTGGCAATCGGTGAGAGGATGTAACCAACGAGTCGATCACCAACCCTGCGCCCAAGAAAAGCATGATATAATCCACTATTAGTCACGCTCCACAGGGTAGACTTTTTCATCGCATCATCAATCCCCTTTTTTGTAATTTCGTGAATTTCCAAACGATGGCAACTCCTGGCTATGTTTCTAACTTCCTCAAAAACCATTGTTCCAATCGCATACCCTTCCCGGTCCGGGTCGGTGGCGATATAAACGTCCTGGCCTTTCGCCGCTGCTTTAATCTGCTGAATCCTCTCTTTCTTGCCAATGTCCATAACGAAGGTCGGTGCATACGTATCAAGATCTACGCCCATGGAATCATCGGGTAAGTCTTTAAAGTGTCCAACCGTAGCAAGCACCTGAGCACTCAGGTACTCCTTAATCTTCTTAATTTTATTCGGAGATTCGATAACAAGCAGCATAGGTGGGCATTACTCCTGAATTCACTGAAACAATTACAATTCAATTACGAAATGAAGCAACTGCCTTTTCCCTGCGTGTGGATATTATTCCGGCAGGTACATCGGGGTATGGGCCGGGGCCGAACGGACGTACTGTGCCGGCCAGGGGGCCAGATGGCCCAATTCCCGAGCGGCGCGCAGCGGCCACTGCGGGTCACGGAGCATTTCCCGGGCGAGCAGCACCAGATCGGCCTGCCCTGAGCGGATGATGTGATCGGCCTGAGCCGGATCGGTAATCATCCCGACGGCACCGGTTCTACAACCGGTATCCCGCCGTATCTGCTCGGCAAATTGTGTCTGGTAGCCCGGTCCGACCGGCACTTTGGCGTTTGGTACAGATCCGCCGGAAGAGCAGTCAATCAGGTCAACTCCAAGGGGAATCAGTTGCCGCACCAATTCAAGTGATTGTTCGAGATCCCATCCCCCCTCGACCCAATCAGTCGTAGAGATTCTCACCAGCAGCGGCAGATGCTCCGGCCAGACGTTCCTGACGGCAGTTACGACCTCCCGGAGCAGGCGAATACGGTTCTCAAAACTGCCGCCATACCCGTCACTGCGCCGGTTGCTGAGCGGTGACAGAAACTGGTGCAGCAGATAGCCGTGGGCGGCATGCACTTCGGCAACCTGAAAACCTGCCAGTAGCGCTCGACCGGCGGCCTGGACAAAGGCGGCCGTTATCTCCTGAATCCCCTCTTCGGTCAACGCCGCCGGGACGATGCAGCCATCGTCATACGGGACGGCGCTTGGCGCAACAATCGGCCAGCCACCCTCCGCTTCAGTCAGGGTGACTCCCCGGTTCGTCCAGGGCGGCGAAGTACTCGCCTTACGACCGGCATGAGCCAACTGGATTCCGGCGACGCTCCCCCGCTGGGAGATAAAGTTGACAATACGTGCTAACGGTTCGATCTGTTCATCACACCAAAGTCCGAGATCATGAGGGCTGATGCGCCCCTGCGGGGTTACGGCGACAGCCTCGGTAAGCACAAGGCCGGCACCGCCGATTGCACGACTGCCGAGGTGAACGAGGTGCCAGTCATTGGCGGAGCCGTCAACGCTCGAATACTGGCACATCGGGGATACGGCAATCCGGTTGGGGAGGGTCACGCTACGCAGGGTGAGTGGTTCAAAAAGATGTGTCATGTTCTGGTCTCCGTACCGATGCCATGATTCTTGCACATACTTCTTCATGAGTCAGGCCGGCGCATTTGATTGTGATATCGGCATATTTTGTGTACAGGGCGAAACGCTCATAAAACATATCAGCAAAACTCTGGTCCGCACTTTTTGCAAGACCTCTCGTACTGTAGTCACGAATCCGTGCTTCAAGAGTCGGCATATCGGCATCAAGGAACAGGACAATACCGTCCGCTTTGAGGTGAGTCATGGCACTGTCGCTGTACACTGCACTGCCGCCAGTGGCAATGACGCAGTTGCAGACAGAAAATCCGAGCAGCACCTCTTCCTCTATTTTTCGCAGGACTTCGTAGCCGTCTCTGTCAACAATATCCTGTAATGTTCGCCCTGTTGACGTCTGAATGAGAAGATCCGTATCGACAAAGCCTCGTAAGGTGAGCTTTGCGAGGATGACCCCGATGGTGCTTTTGCCTGCGCCCGGCATGCCGATTAAGATTAGATTT
>JBMOEI010000078.1:0-22060 GCA_049318985.1 Desulfuromonadaceae bacterium | reverse complement strand
CACCCCTCCCCCTCCTGGGGAGGGAGTGACTCTCCTCCCCCCGGAGGGGGGAGGTCGAGAGGGGGGAGGTGTTGAATGCCGCCTTCAATATCCGATGCACCACCAGGTCCGGATATCTCCGGATCGGGGAGGTAAAGTGGCAGTAACAGTCTGATGCCAGCCCGAAGTGACCAACATTATCTGCAGAATAGCGGGCCTGTTTCATGCAGCGGAGCAGGGAGTAGTTGATCATGCGCTCTTCGGGGCGGCCATTCGCCTGGGCCAGCAGGCGCTGCAGTTCGAATGGCTTTACCTTTTCGTCTACCAGTTTAAATTCGTAGCCGAACCCATGGATAAATTCCTGAAAGGTCTTAAGTTTAGCCGGATCCGGATTTTCGTGAACACGGTAGAGAAACGGGATATCCCGGGAGGAGATATGGCGTGCCACCGCCTCGTTGGCTGCCAGCATGAATTCCTCAATCAACTGATGAGCCAGGTTGCGTTCGGCCCGGATAATTCCCTCGGTCAGTCCGGTCAGGCCGATGACGACCTCCGGTTCGGGCAGATCAAAGTCGATGCTGCCCCGTTTTTTGCGCATCGCCATCAGAATCAGGGCCAGCTCTTTCATCTCCTTCAGCATCGGCGAAACCGGGCGATATTTGTCAGCCAGTTCACGATCGTCGTCGACGATTATCTGCTTCACAATCGTATAGGTCAGACGCGCCGCGCTTTTTATGACGCTGGCATAAAAAGATGATTCCAGCATGGTCCCGGCGCTGTCAAAAAGCATTTCGGCGGTCATCGTCAGGCGGTCAACGTGCGGGTTGAGGGAACAGATACCGTTCGAGAGCCGTTCCGGCAGCATCGGAATACAGCGGTCCGGGAAGTATACGGAGGTGCCCCGCAGATAGGCCTCGCGATCAAGCGGGCTGTCTTTTTGTACATAATGCGAAACATCGGCAATAGAAACCCACAACCTGAAATTTCCACCCTCGCGGCGCAAGGAGACGGCATCATCAAAGTCACGGGCCGTTTCGCCGTCGATGGTAACGGTAGGCATTGAGCGAAGGTCTGTTCGTCCCTCCAGCTCTTTGCCGGAAACGGTATCGGTAATTCCTTCAGCTTCAGCCAGTACGTCAGAGCTGAAAACGTGTGGCAGGTCGAAGCGGCGAATGACTGACTGTATCTCAACTTCAGGATCATCCGGCCAGCCGAGAACCTCCACCACTCTCCCCTCGGCAGGGCGTCCGCCAACCGGGTATACCGTCAGTTCTGCCACCACCTGATGCCCGTCTTGAGCCGTACCGCGACCTTTCATTGGAATCGTTACCACGAGATTGAGGCGCCGGTCTTCAGGAATGACAATTGCGCCGCGTCGGGTTTCTTCAAAGCGCCCGACAATACGACTGGTTACACGCTCGATAACTGCTTCAACCCGGCCATCAAGCTTGTTTCCCCCCATGCGGCTTGATGAAAAGCTCGCCTTCACGAGATCTCCGTGAAGTGCTCCCTTAAGCAATTTTGACGGGATGAAAATGTCTTCACCTCCGCCTTCAGGGGTCACAAAGCCGTAGCCGTCACGGTGTATCGAAATTCTACCGCGTGTGGTATTGGTTTGTTTTCTGGTGAGATTCATCGTTCAACTCCTTGATGCTCTGCATGTGCTCCTGAATTGCATGCTAGTGTTAAGTTTATCCACTCGCAAAGTCAACTCGGATTTTTTTGGTTCGCAACGGTTGCGCTACCGGCAATTTTAAGATATATTGCAAAAATAAAATTTAGAAAAGGAAATGTGGGTGAAAAAACTGTACAGAGCACTTGTTGTCGTCATGTTTCTTATCTGTAGCGGGAGTGCCGCCCTGGCAGAAGGCAAGCCGGGGGATACGGATGAACATCTGTATTCCCATAAAGTAGCTGCGGAGTCACAATATGCCGATGTCAAAAAACACCAATGCTGCCCGCACTGTGGCATGGATCGGGAAAAATTTAACTATTCACGCATGTTGATTACGTATTCAGACGGTTTTACCGTCGGAGTCTGCAGTGTTCATTGCGCTGTCACTGCGCTGAAAAACTATAAAAACAGACCGGTCGCATCAGTTGAAGTTGCTGATTATAATACAAAAAAACTTTTGAATGTTGAAAAGGCATTCTGGGTGATCGGCGGCAGTAAGCGAGGGGTCATGACAATATATGCCAAGTGGGCTTTTGAGAAAAAAGAAGATGCTACTGCGTTTATCAAGAAGAACCATGGAAAACTGATTACGTACAAAGAAGTGCTCGTTTATACCGAAAAAAGTCAATAAGCCGGAGCATATATGAAATTCATCTTTTCGGCAGCGTTGCTTTTCTCTTTATTAACTGTAACCATCGTCACGGCCGCTGACAAAGGTACTGCCGCCATACCTGCCGGTGCCAAATGTCCTGTCTGTGGAATGTTTGTCACCAAATATCCTGACTGGGCGGCAACGGCCCGCTTTAAAGATGGTTCGACCTCCTATTATGACGGCCCGAAAGATCTGTTCAGCCACTATTTAGATACCGCCCGCTATACCCCCGGAAAACGCCAGAGCGATATTGTTGCGCTGACCGTGAAGGAATATTATTCAGTGGCTATGATTGATGCCCGCAACGCCTTTTTTGTGACCGGAAGTGATGTGTACGGCCCCATGGGGAGTGAGTTGATACCGTTCAGTACGGAGAAGGACGCCACATCATTCAGGCTCGATCACAAAGGGAAACGTATCCTTCGCTTCAACGAGATTACACCACAAATCATAAAATCGCTCAATTAAGGCCATCTATGCGTCGTTCGCTCCAATTCCTCCTCTTTACGGCAATAACCCTGACAATTTTTCTGTTACTGCCGCTGCATGCCCGTAATACGCAGCAACATCGGGAAGCACCGGTACCTCAACTGCAGAGTCTGCACGTGACTGATCTCTGCCTGGCAACGGAGGCCCGCTACACCCGTCATCCGGCGGTTGCTGACCTGCATACCCCTTTTCAGGAACATCCCCTGGCGCTGGAGCACTTTCCCACCGGTGCCCTGATTCTGCCTCTCCTTCCCGGTCGTAATAGCAAATGAAACGAGCAATTGAACGTCATCTGAACATTCTCGAATTCACGCTGGCATCACTGCTGCGGAGAAGAGCGAAAAACCTGTCGCTGCTGGCGATGTATCTGCTGGTCATTTTCATGCTGGCATCGCTGCAGTTCTTTGTCACGGCGCTGAAAAGGGAAGCGGCCCTTATTTTAACAGATGCACCCGATATGGTTGTGCAGCGGCTGACTGCAGGACGTCAGGATCTCGTGCCGGACCGCTATGCTGCCGAAATTGCCCGGATCAGAGGGGTCACTGCCGTTCGTTCCCGCTTGTGGGGCTATTATTTTGATGCGCTGAATGGTGCCAACTATACAATCATGGCAGGTGATGACGCCGCTGCTCCTTCGGGTGCTGCGATCGGTGCCGCTCTTGCAAAGTCCCGCAACCTGCAGGTTGGCGATCTGCTGCCGCTGATAAGCTATGACAAATATCCGGTGATGCTGGAGATCGGCACGGTATTTCCGAGCAGTTCTGACCTCATCGCCGCTGATCTGATAGTCGTCTCTCCGGCAGACTTTCGGCAACTGTTCAATTTTCCGGACGGTCAGGCAACTGATCTGGCGGTGACGGTGCGGAACCCGAAAGAGTTACCGACCGTTGCGGCCAAAATTGCCGACCGGTTCCCCGATTCCCGGCCGATCCTGAAAAGCGAGATTCAGCGCACCTATCAGTCAGTTTTTGACTGGCGTGGCGGCATGACGCTGATGGTTCTCGCGTCGGCACTGCTTTCCTTCATTATCTTCGCCTGGGACAAGGCTACCGGCCTTTCGGCGGAGGAGCGCAAGGAGATCGGCATCCTCAAGTCGATAGGCTGGGAAACATCCGATGTGCTGCTGCTCAAGTTCTGGGAGGGCCTGGTCATCTCGCTGACGGCTTTTCTGCTTGGTGTCGTGCTGGCTTACGGTCATGTCTTTTTTCTGTCGGCCCCGCTGTTTTCCCAGGCGCTTAAGGGGTGGTCAGTGATCTACCCCCGTTTTCAGCTGGTACCGGTTGTCGATGCCTATCAATTGGCGGTGCTGTTTTTCCTGACTGTTGTACCGTACACGACAGCAACCGTTATACCCTGCTGGCGAGCGGCCACAATCGATCCCGATGCCGCCATGAGGTATTAACGTGATAGAGCTTTCAGGGATAACCAAATCGTTCAACAGCGGCAGGCCGAACCAGTTTACTGCCGTGGATAACGTCTCGCTTACCGTAAATCCGCAGCAGATCACGGTATTAAAAGGGCCGAGCGGCTCGGGTAAAACCTCGCTTCTGACGATGATCGGCTGTATGGCCCGCCCGACTTCCGGGCGGATATTCCTGCACGGCGTTGCCGCCGCAGTTCCGTTTCAGCAGGAAGGGGTGGACTCCGTTGAAATAACCAGTCTGCCGGAGCGTTTCCTCAATGATATCAGGCGCTCGACCTTCGGATTTATTTTTCAGCAGTTCAATCTGGTCAAAGGGATTACCGTGCTGGAAAATGTCATGCTGCCGGCCTACCCGACCGGCGAGCGGCGCTCTGATTTTCGTACCCGTGCGTTGGCTCTGCTTGATCAATTCAGTATCTCGCGCCATGCCGGACAGCGGATCGAGCTGCTGTCAGGCGGAGAGTTGCAGCGGGTCGCCATTGCCCGTGCTCTGATAAACAGCCCCGCCATCATCATTGCTGATGAACCGACGGCACATCTGGATTCAAAATTGTCGCAGGAGTTTATGGCTATTGTCGGACGCATGAAAGGGGAGGGAAAGAGCGTGCTGATTGCCAGCCACGACCCGATCGTGTTTGATTCGCCGCTGATCGACCGGTTGGTCGAAATGCGGGATGGTGCGGTGGTAAACAGCGGGAGCTCCCGGTGATTTTACAGCCAGCCGTCCTCGCACTGCTGCTGATCGCGCTGCTGGTTGCCGGAATGGGCATTTATGCCGGTTTTTACGGTATGAGGATTCTCTCCCGCTGGGATCCGGCCAGCGGCAGCGAAGGGCAACTGGAGCTGGAACGCAGAACCTACCTGATATCCACCATCATGAGTTACATCCTCTCGTTTGAGCTCATGTCGCTGTTCCTCTTCATCTACACCGCCGACGATATTCATATTCTGTTCACCGGCGCCATGTGTGCAGCCGGGACTCTGTCGGTCAACTCGTTCGGCTATCCGGCGCTGTTGCTCAAAATGGCCAATTTTCTGCTGGCCGGGGTCTGGCTGATCGTCAATTATGTCGACAATAAAGGGTATGACTACCCGCTGATAAGGCCCAAATATGAACTGCTCAACGTTGTTGTCGTGCTGCTGGTACAGGAGACCGTTCTGCTGCTCGCCTATTTTGCCGGGGTAAAGCCGGACGTCATCACCTCCTGCTGCGGCAGTCTGTTCAGCCACGAATCCACCAGCTTAAGCGGCGATCTCGCTGCGCTGCCGCACCTGCCGATGCAGATCGCCTTCTTTACCGGCATGACGGTCACCGCCGTCAGCGGTTTGATTTTCTACCTTCGGGGCCGAATCGGCTACCTCTTCTCTTCTGCCGCAACGGTAACGTTTCTGATTTCCGCTGCCTCGGTAGTTTCGTTTATCTGCCTCTATTTCTATGAACTTCCCACCCATCACTGCCCGTTCTGTCTGCTGCAGAAGGAATACGGCTTTATCGGGTATCTCCTCTACGCCACGCTCTTTGGCGGTGCCGTTGCCGGGATCGGAACCGGCGTGCTGATGCCGTTCCGTAAAATCGGCAGTCTACTCCGTATTATCCCGTCGATTCAGCGCCGCCTCACTCTCGTAACGCTGCTCTGCTACCTGCTGTTTACTCTGATTGTCGGCTGGGAGATGATATTTTCGTCGTTGCAGTTGGGGTGAATTAACTGATCTTTTATTGATTTTGTAGCAGGATCTTTTTATTTAATCCCATATAACTGGCGATAGGTAGCCGCAGAGGCGTACACCTTTTTCACATAATTGCGGGTTTCCTCATAGGGGATGTTTTCGATAAATTCATCAACACTCAGCCCCTTATATTTTTTCTTCCATCGCTCCAGCGCCGCCGAGCCGGCATTATACGCCGCAGCAACCGAGATAACATCTCCCCCCTGCTCTTTCATCAGATCATGAAGATGCTTCGTACCCAGGCGGATATTGTACTCCGGTACCGTCAGATTCTGGGGATTGAATTCCCCTTTCTCACGGGCGGTCATTTTCGCGGTGGCAGGCATCATCTGCATCAACCCGATCGCTCCGGCGCTCGATTTTACCGCCGGGGCAAAGCCGCTTTCAGCACGGATCAGTGAATAGACCAACCCTTCTGAAAGTCCGTTGAGGCGGGCATTCTGACTGACGAGCTCCGTATAGGCCAGTGGATAACCGGCTGTCCAGAGCGGCAGTGTCCCTTTTTCCCAGACAACCGGGCGGTTCTGCATGAACAGGGAAATCGCTGATCCATAGTCGTGCATTTCGAGAAAAAGCCGGGCAAGTGCGGGGAACTGCCCCTTCTTTTCGCCATTTTTTTTCCGGACGGCAGCCGCCTCGGTACGGGCTTCTTCAAGCAGACCGAGTGATGCCAGCAGGCGCGGCTTGTCAAATCCCGCCAGGAACGGGAGTTCTGCCTGAGCATCGCGATTGCCGAGCGCCTCCCGGTTGTCTTTGATCCCTTTCTGATCGCGGTACCAGGTGGCATAGAAACCGGCAGGGAATTCGTCCAGCAGAGCCTGGTAATACGGAACCGCAGAAGCAGTGTCGCCCTTCTTGTCCAACGCCCGTGCGAGCCAGTACAGGGCTTTTTCGCGCTGCGTTTCGTCGTTTAACAATCTCTTGAAAATATCGGTCGCCGCCGGAAATTCACCCGCCAGATACCGGCACCACCCCGAATCCCAGGTTAGTTTGGCAACTTTTTGTGCTTCAGAGGAAACTCTGGCTGCCTGATCATACAACCGGACTGCGTCACCATACTGCCCGAGCCCACGATGCAATCCGGCAGCCTCAATCAGGGCATCGTCGGCGAATTCCTGTTTTTTCCCCTCTCCGGCCAGCTCCAGATACATTGCCAAAGCACGTTCCTTAAGATCCTGTCGATCAAGTGACTTGGCCAACCAGAAACGGGCTTCCGACCGCGTTCCGGAGAGAGGACTGGCGGCGGCTTTGGCAAACTCCTTTTCGGCCAGCTTATACTGGCGCAATCGATACCGTGCCATGCCGGTGCGAAGATCGATCCGGTTAGCGACAGCCTGAGGCTGGGACTCTGCCGGGATCATTTCCAGCGTTTTCAGGGATGCGGTGAACTCGTTCTGGGCGTAGAGAGTGGAAGCCCGTTTCAAAAGCTCTTCAGCCGTATACGGAGCCGCCTTGAGTGACGCTTTCTCCAGTATTTTAAGCCGCTCCTGCGATTTTGCGGCGAGAGGAGACGCAGGGTTGTTAAGCCAGATGGTCCGGTAGACCAGCAGCGCACCACTCAGGTCGGCCAACTCTTCCCGACATCGAGCCGAAGAAAAACTGGCATCCACGGCATCACCACCCGAAGCATATTTCTCGATGTATGACTGGTACGCCTTGAGGGCACCCTTGTAATCGGCCGCTTCATAGAGAATATCAGCACCCAATTTTTCTGCACGGCGAATCAGTTTTGATGCTGGAAAGGCCAACGGGATGGCAACAGCTTTCGCAGAAGCGGCGGGATAGCGTTTCAATTTAAACAGCGCCTCCGCCTGATAAAAAGCGGAATAATCGGCTACCAGCGGTAGTTTCTGCTCCGCTTCAGCCAGCAAAGCCACCGCCTCTTCAAATTTTTCCATACGAAGAGCAGCCATGCCGCGCAGAAATAAGCGTTGCGCCAGGTCGGCAGATTTCCCGGCCAGCGTATAGGCATCTCCAAAATCTTTTTCACGGTACTGTTCTGCTGCGCGATGCAGATAATCATCGGCAGCTGCGGCAAGAGCAGGGAGGGGCAATAACATAACGCCGGTACAGGCGAGGAGAAGGAGCCGAATCACTACAGCTTTCTCCGGGCCATTTCATCGTGGTAGAACTTTTGATAGAGAACGTCATAATCCCGGCTTCCGGGAGCCTTGTTGCGGAGTTTCGCCTTGACCGCTTCTTCAATCTCATCCACTGCACCAAAAAAAGCTTCCAGTGACTGCTTGACTCTTCGCAACGCACGGCTGTCGTCTGAAACATCAGCCAGATCATCCCGCCAGATGCAATTGATTATTTCATGGGCCATCGTTGAAATACGGTCTTCTGATAACGACATAATAAAACCTCACAGGACGATCTTGCGTTCCCTGGCCAACTTATCCTTAACCATCTTCAGCATGCGACGGCGGTCAATCTGGGCGGCGCCGCTCCCCATGGCATCAAGCGTTTCATCAAGCAGCTTTTCTGCATCCCGTTCAAGCTTCTGCTCGGCGGCAAAGTTTTTTGACATTGCACCGGCAATCCCGGCAACAACGGCCCCCCGTTCGCCACGCGGCGTAATCAGGTTTTCCGCCACCAGGTCATTGTAGACTTTTTCCGCCAGCCCGCGTATCTGCTCTTCTTTCAGTCGCATGTCGCCTCAATGGAAAAAGGTCTGCTATCCGGCAGACCTCATCGATAGGATGATATTTTCTCAGGCGGAGACCCATGAGAAAAGTGGACTTATTGTACTCAATATGCGTAAAATTGCAATTTATAAAACTCGAAGCACCTCCTTGGAGACCCATCACATGCGACAAAAAGCGGTAGTGTTATACAGCAGCGGCCTTGATTCAACCACCTGCATGGCAATCGCCAGAGCGGACGGCTTTATCCCCTATGCCATAAGTTTTTCCTATGGACAGCGCCACAGCGTTGAATTGTCTGTCGCCCGTAGGAATGCCAGGCGGATCGGCGCAGCAGAACATCTGGTGGTTGAGTTCGATCTGCGCCTGATGGGGGGAAGCGCCCTGACGGCAGATATTAATGTACCGAAAGATGGCGTTGGCGATGAAATACCGGTGACCTACGTGCCGGCACGCAACACCATTTTCCTCTCGTTTGCGCTCGGCTGGGCCGAAGTCCTGGGTTCGTCAGATATCTATATCGGCGTCAACGCACTTGATTATTCGGGCTATCCTGACTGTCGCCCGGAATATATTGTGGCGTACGAGAAAATGGCCAATCTGGCCACCAGAGCCGGAGTAGAGGGAGCTGCGCCGCTTAAAATTCATGCGCCGCTGATCAGCATGAGCAAAGCGGATATCATCCGGCGTGGGGTGGAGTTGGGGGTAGATTACTCCTTGACGCACTCCTGCTACGATCCAACTCCGGAGGGTATTTCCTGCGGTCAGTGTGATTCCTGCCGTTTGCGCCTGAAGGGTTTTACTGAGGCAGGGTTGACCGATCCGCTTCGGTATGTGTAATTGTAACGACATACCTGATTGTGGCAAGAGATTCTGGAGAGTCTGAAATTTGAATTGGAGCTAATAATGAAATATGATAGTCTGCAAGTAAGGAGGTAAGGATTATGCTTGCACGAAAAACATCTAAAAATCAGTTAACCTTGCCTAAAGAGGTTGTCGGAAACTTTCCGGGCATTGATCTGTTTGATGCCAGTGTCGAGAATAACCGGATCATCCTCACGCCGGTAAAAATCGTGCCGATAGACCCGTCAATGGATAAAATACGGAAAAAAATGGCGTCTCTCGGCATTGTCGAAAATGATGTGGCCGAGGCGATCCAATGGGCAAGGAACTAGCTCCTTCTCTGGTAGTTATTGATACGAATGTCCTTGTTTCCTGCTTTCTGTTCGGTGGACGCCTAGAGCGCCTGCGCACCCTTTGGAAATCCCACACTATTACTCCGCTTGTTTCCAGAGTAACTTTTGACGAGTTGCAGCGAGTTCTTTCATATCCCAAATTTTCACTTACTCCCGGTGAATTGAGAACAATTGTGACTACAGAAATCCTTCCCTACTTTGAGGTCATTGAAATTGTGAATGGCATCAAAGCCACCTGTCGTGACCCGCATGATGACAAGTTCCTTGCTGTTGCTGCACATGGTCAGGCTTCATGGCTTATTACCGGTGACAAAGATCTGTTGGTTCTTCAGGTTTTTCAGAATACAAAAATAATAACCCCGGCAGATTTTTTGAATCAGATTGGGGATGTGGCGATGCTTAAATAAAAGTTACAGCAGCTGTATCACTCTCAAGAAGAATTCCGCCCGCCGGAGAGCCACTATGAACATCGAACAGATGAAAATCGTCATCAAGGAAATCATCACCAAGACCGACCTGACCCCGTGCGTGGTCGGGCATCGTGGCGTCGGCAAGAGTGCCGGCATTATCCAGGCGTGCCGAGAGATTGACCGGAATTATGTGTCGCTGCGCCTCGGACAGATGGAGGTTGGTGACCTCGTTGGAATTCCTTATCGTGACGGCGACGTCATGCACTGGTCTCGCCCGTCGTGGTGGCCGGGCGATGATGCCGCGCCAACCGTGGTTCACTGCGATGAACTGAACCGGGCCCAGCAGGAGGATACCCTGCAGGCGATTTTCCAATTTGTCGAACCGCCCGCCGGGGGGTTGTTCCGCTCGCTGCATACCCATCAACTCTCCAGACACCACAAGGTTGTCGTCAGTATCAATCCCCCGGACGGCACGTATCAGGTGGCGACGCTCGACCGTGCCCTGATCGACCGGATGGTGATGCTGTTCGTTGAGACCGACTATCAATGCTGGGCCACCTATGCCGCCCGGCGGGAACTCTCCGGCGACGTGCGCCGGTTTCTGGCGGGCAACTCCGGCATGCTGGCCCGTCAGGGGGCACCGATGGAACTGCAGGCGGAGCCGACCGAACGGGGCTGGGAAATGGTCAGCATCCTGCGTCAGCAGTGCCGCTTTCCCGGCGATCTGGAAATGGAGGTCTACGCCGGCATCATCGGCAAGGAAGCCGCTATCACCTTTATGCGCTGGCTGGCTGACAGCAAGGGGCGGCCCCTCGCCGCCGCCCAGATTCTCAATGATTGGTCGCTGGTTGCCGGGCAGGCCGAACAGCAGCGTGATGATGTCCAGGCGGCGACAATGAACGATCTTGTCGTAACGCTGCAGGCAGCGCCGATACTCAGCGATGAGCAGGAAGCCAATCTGGTTGCCTACATCGCCGTTCTCCCACGTGATCTTCGCTTCGGCTTCGTCAAGTCGCTGCTCAAAATCCCCGAAGTCGCCCTCGGCATTGCCAAAGACCGGTACGATGCTGTTATTTTCGACGCCATCCAGGCCATTTCCCGCGAGGCATGAACGGTAGCCCGCTTGAAAACGCCGTCGTGCGCCTGCTGCGGGAACGCCCGTTCTACGGGCATTTCATTCTTAATCTCCGCCGTGAACTGTGCCCGCTGCAGGGCAAAGAGGCCGGGGTAACGCTGCGTAACGGCATCCCTGTCATGACGGTTGATCCCACCGCGTTTGCCATCCTGACTCCACCACAGCAGCAGGCGCTACTCGAGCATCTCGTCAAACATCTGCTGCACCTCCATCCGCTCCGACGCAAAGGGCGTAATCAGCATGACTGGGATATAGCCTGCGACCTGGCGATCAACCCGGGGATTGCGGATCTTCCCGCCGATGCGCTCCTCCCTGAACAGTTCAACGCTGCCAATGGACTGGCGGCAGAGGAGTATTACCAGCAGCTTGTCCCTCCCTTTGATGCCGGTAATCTGGATGGCAGCGGTTTTGGCGATGCGGATAAATCTGAGCGTGGAGCAGCGGGTGAGGGATACGGCAGCGATTCTAAAGCGACACTTGACAGCCACGAACTGTGGCGTGATGCCGACAGCACACCACTCGCCCTGGCAGAGGAGACAATCCGGGCGATCACCCGTGAGAGCCTGCGGGGGAGTGATGGTGAAACTCCGGCAGAACTCCGGAGCGTGGTGGACGCGCTGCTGCGCCCCTCGCCCCTCCCCTGGCGGCAGATACTCCGCCAATTCATTGCCACAGCCGGTCGTACCGGACGCAGAAGTTCATGGCTGCGCGAACATCGCCGTTTTGAGCACACAACTCCCGGGGTCAGGAAGCGACGCCGGCTCAATCTGCTGGTGGCAATTGACGTCAGCGACTCGACCAACTCCGTCGAGCTTCGGGAAGCATTTGCCCGGGAACTGCTCCATATCGCCCAGGGTCGCGACGCCGCAATCACCCTGCTGTATGCCAATAGCCGCATCCAGCAGATACAATCGTTCAGCGGTGCTCCAGGCATTGTTGAACGCTATGACGGCGGCGGCTTCACTGATCTCAGGCCGGTATTCGACTATGCAAAAACGATGCTGCCGCTCCCAGCTGCCGTCATCTACCTTACCGACGGGATTGGACCGACGCCCGAAGCGATGGAGTTTCCCACCCTCTGGGTGCTGACCGCCGCAGGTGAAAAACCGGCGCCCTGGGGCGTCGAATTACGCATGGAGATCTGATTATGGAGACATTTAGAGCGATGACCGCTGAGTCGGTCGGAGAAATACTGCAGGAAGCCGGAGCAGAGGTGATGATCCGCTCCGGACGGAGTGACAGTTATAGTGCCCCGCGAGAATTTTCTTTTGAAGTGAAAGCGCTTTTCCCGAACGGCATGGGGATGAGCGTGATTGCCCGTCAGTTCAATTATCGTGATCCCTGGGAGGCGCAGGGACGGGTGAACGATATGGTGGATGTACTGCTGCTGCGTGACGGCACCCTGACACCCCTCCCCAAAGGATTCCCCTGGTTTCAGGGGGTTGAGGAGGAGTGCGGGCTTGACGAGGAAAGTCTGCGCGAGGTCGTTGAGTGCGTCCGGAAGGTCAATGTCAAACTGTACCTGCTGCAGGAGATGACCGGGGATATGTAGCCCGCTCCGGTACCGGTATGACAGAAGGCGCCCTCTGCAGGAGAAGGCGCCTTCGTGTCGTGTCATGCCGCATTTCAAATTTGAAGTTATTTTCCACACAGGTAGCCGATACGGACACCACCCCAATGGTTACCCTGAATGACAATAGGAGTGGACATATCGTTCATGACTTCGCCGGTATCTCTCAGATAGGTCTGGAGAAAGAAAGACTGCTCATTGGTGGCGGCACGTAAACCGGTCCTGTCATTGAAAATACGCTTGGTCCGGTTACCATTTTTGTCTCTCTCTACGTCTCCGGTCAAAGGCTGAGTATAGCGACGATTATGAGAGGGGACGTATCCCGAGCGATCAACACAGATGGCAAAGAAAATTTTATTGTCTTTGGCCACGATATCTTCCTGAAGGGGAGAAATAATCTCATCGAACAGGCTGTCAAATGGCGTACTGTATTTTTGAGGCATTGTATCCGGAATCGGCTTGTAGTCACTGCTGAAGAGAGCTGCCGAAGAAATACGCCCTTCGGCAATGGCGCGTTCGAGAGCAGCGACGGTCCTGGAACGCAACTCCACTGCGTAGTCTTTAACCGTGTCATGGTAGTTGCCGACTCTGAACCTGCCGACAGTGTTATAGATCTGCTCAGCTGTTCTGGTAAGCTCGACAAATATCGAAATTGACTTCTCCATTTCAGACTGAACATCATTAGATGTATCGGAAACCTGATGGATTTTGCTGGCGATATCGTTCGTTGTTGCACTCTGCTCTTCCGTGGCATTAGCGATTGAATTGATCATATCGGCCGATTCTGATGCAAATGTCAGGATCGTGGAAATCTGGTCGCTGGCACGATTTGAGTTGATGATTCCATGTTCAACGCGCCCTTTTGCCTCTTCGGTCGACTTCATCGCTTCGCGTATATCAGCCTGAATCGTTTTGATAATGGTACTGATCTGCTGCGTGGATGACGATGTCTTGCTGGAAAGGTTCTTGACTTCGTCGGCAACGACAGCAAAGCCCCTGCCGGCTTCACCCGCCCGGGCCGCCTCGATAGCCGCGTTGAGCGCGAGAAGATTGGTCTGGTCTGCCACATCCTCAATCAGGCCGATGATCTCTCCTATCCGGGTTGACGACTGTTGCAGCCGATTCATCACCCTGATCGTCTGTTCAACGCCGACCCGAATCCGGTCAATACTTTCAACAGTTTCTCCCACAACACTCTGCCCTTCCCTGGCCGACTCATCAACCTGTCTGGAGTGGGTAGAGGCCTTCGCCGTGGTCATTGCGACATCGTTCAGGGTGGCTGACATCTCCTCTGAGGCAACAGCCACGGAAGCAGCAAGTTCTTTCTGTTCAAAGATCGATGCCGCCAGTTTTTCCAAACCGGACCTGGTACTGCAGGAGGTTGTGGCAACATGTCCGGCCTGAACGTAGAGGTCCGTGATAATTTCCCTGAGTTTAGCGACGAGATTGTTGACACCTGCGGTCAATACCCCGATCTCATCAGCTGATGTAATCGGCAGAACCACAGTCAGATCCCCTTCTCCCTGAGAGAGGACCTGAATATTATTAGAGACCGTAACAATATTTTTTATGATCGTAAGCCTGAAGAACAGGTACATACCGCTGACTATCAGGAAAAAACAGGCTACGCCAATGGCACTTATCAGCACGCCGAACTTCAGTGTGCTTTTGTACCCCTCTTCCAACGAACTGGTCAGAATGATCGCCCCGGTATGCCCTGGCTCGTCGTGACACGACTTGCAGCGCCGGTCGTTTGGCAGAGGAATAACGCTGACAAGGGTATGGAGTCCGCCTGTCTTACTATTGATATGCCGGGGTTTGCCGCTCTTGAACGATTCGAGGACCAGCGGATCCGCACCGGCATTGCCGCCGGAACGCTTCCCCTCATTGTTGAAAACGGCAAGATCGAGAACGGTCTTTTTCGCCTTGAGTTCAGCGACAAAATTATTGACTACTTTCGAATCGCCATCCATCATGAGCTCTTCGACGGCTTCCCTGATGATGTCGGCATTGTCCTGCGCCGACAGGGTCTGCAGTCTGGTATTGGAATTGAATATCATCCAGAGCGAGGTTACCCCGAGGACGCTGAAGCCCGCCGTCAGCGTTATCCCGATAATACAGAACACCTTTACTGCCAGATTCATTTTCAATGTTTACTCTCCCGACCTGATCAGCCATCTTGTTACAAAAGGTAGCAATCTAATAAAAACGGCCATTCTATACAACAACTAATTGAAGCAGGCAAAAAAAAGGCGTATCCAGCAGACACGCCTCGTTCCTTGGTATCAGATTTCTATCCTGCCTTTACCCTTGCGCCGCCTGCACCGCCGTAATCGCAACGACGTTGACGATGTCATCCACCGAACAGCCGCGCGACAGATCGTTGACCGGCTTGGCGAGGCCCTGAATAATCGGCCCGACCGCTTCGGCACCGGCGACACGTTCGACCAGTTTGTAGGAAATATTGGCGGCATCGAGGTCAGGAAAGATCAATACGTTGGCTTTACCGGCCACGGCGCTGCCGGGAGCTTTTTTACTTCCCACGCTCGGCAGGAGGGCGGCATCGGCCTGCAGCTCACCGTCTATCTGCATATCCGGTTTGAGCTGTCTGGCAATCTCCAGCGCTTTCAGCACCTTGTCGCAGTCAGGGTGACTGGCGCTCCCCTTGGTAGAGAACGACAGCATGGCGACACGGGCATCGACATCGAGAAACGCCTTGCAGTTTCCGGCAGTTGCAACCGCTATTTCAGCCAGCGACTGGGCATCGGGATTAGGATTGACGGCACAATCGGCAAACAGGACGATACCGTTTTCGCCAAAGCCCGGATTATTGGTAATCATCAGAAAGAAGGAGGAAACCGTCTTGATCCCTTTAGCCGGGCCAACCGTCTGAAAAGCGGCCTTGAGCACGTTACCGGTTGTGCCGGTCGCTCCGGCAACTTCGCCGCCGGCATCCCCGTTACGTACCATCATGCCTGCATAGTAAAGGTTATCATCAGCGGTAAGAAGTTTTCTCGCTTCATCGGCGGTCAACCCTCTGCTCTTACGCAGTTCCATCAGATCGGCCACATACCCGTCCAGTTTTGACGACGTTGCAGGATTCAGCAGCTCAACCCCGGTAAGATTGATGTCCTTTGCAGCAGCTTCCGCCTGGATTTTAGCCGGGTCGCCAAGAATGACAATTTTAGCCAGACCTTCGGCAACTATTTTCTCAGCGGCAAACAGCATTCGCTCATCGTAACTTTCGGGTAATACCACAGTCTGCAGGTTCTTTCTGGCCTTCTTTTTGATCTGGTCGACGAGATGCATGGCGGAGCCTCCTTTGTAATAATAGAACAGGTTTGTATATAGATTAAACCACTGCCGTCCGTCAACAAAAAAAGCCCGAATTCTCGGGCTTTTAGCGTAACTTAACATCTCTCTATCAAGGCTAAAATGTAACTCCCAGTGCCTCCGCAACGGTATGCATATCCTTGTCGCCACGGCCGGAGAGACACACGACAATCGTCGTCTCACGGCTCAGCGTGGGCGCCAGTTTCATGACCTGTGCGATTGCGTGTGCTGATTCCAGCGCCGGGATAATCCCCTCTTCGCGGGTCAGTGTGCTGAATCCCTCAAGCGCCTCTTTGTCAGTGATAGATACGTATTCAGCCCGGCCGGAATCCTTAAGCCAGGAATGTTCGGGGCCGACCCCCGGATAGTCAAGGCCCGCTGAAATCGAGTGGGCATGGGTAATCTGGCCATGCTGATCCTGCAGCAGATAGGTTCTGTTGCCATGAAGAATGCCGGGCGAACCGGCGCAGAGCGGCGCGGCATGTTTACCGGTCTCAATACCGTAGCCGGCGGCTTCAACGCCGATAATACGGACGGACTTGTCTTTAAGGAACGGGTAGAACAGCCCCAGTGCGTTACTCCCCCCACCGACACAGGCGACCAGATAGTCGGGGAGACGCCCTTCAACTTTATAGTGCTGCCGCCTCACTTCAGCACCGATCACGGACTGAAAGTCGCGCACCATCATCGGGTACGGGTGCGGTCCCGCCACGGTGCCGATCACATAAAAGGTCTCATGAATAGTGGTGACCCAGTTGCGCATCGCCTCATTCATGGCGTCTTTCAGGGTAGCGGTACCGGCGGTGACCGGAGTTACGGTAGCGCCGAGCAGCTTCATGCGAAACACGTTCTGAGCCTGCCGATGGGTATCTTCTTCCCCCATAAACACTTCGCATTCCATGCCGAACAGAGCCGCGACGGTTGCAGTCGCCACGCCATGCATACCGGCGCCGGTCTCGGCAATCACCCGTTTTTTCCCCATCCGCCGGGCCAGAAGCCCCTGGCCGATCGTATTGTTTATCTTGTGCGCACCGGTATGATTCAGATCTTCACGCTTGAGGTATACCCGCGCACCACCCAGTTTTTTCGTCAGCTTTTCAGCAAAATAGAGCGGGTTGGGACGACCGGCATACTGGCGCAGATAATACTTGAATTCCTCTTTGAATTCACGATCATGACGATACTGCTCATACGCTTTTTCCAGCTCCAGCAGCGCCGGCATGAGCGTTTCGGGAACATAGCGCCCGCCGTACCGGCCGAAATGCCCTTTTTTATCCGGTAATTTCACGAAAGACTCCTTGTGGCTCTGATAAACCGGCTGACCAGTCCGGCATCCTTTTTCCCCGGCGCACTCTCGACGCCGCTTGACACATCCACCGCATACGGCTTTACTGCCGTTATCGCCTCAGCCACGTTCTCCGGTGTCAGCCCGCCGGCAAGAATGATTGGCCGGGAAGCCGCTGCGCGCGCAGCAATATCCCAATTAAAAGTCGTGCCGGTACCGCCATGCGCAACCGGTGACCAGGCATCCAGCAGGCTGCCGGCGACACGATAGTCCGCAATAGTATCCAGACTTGAAGCATCTTTCACCCGGAACGCCTTGATGATTCTCCGCCTGACTGCATGGCAGTAGTCGGGCGACTCCTCGCCATGGAGTTGCACAATGTCCAGACGACACTGGTCAGCTATGGCATTGACGATCGCCGTCTCCTCGTTGACAAACAGACCTACTGTCTGCACAAATGGCGGCAGGTGACACAGTATCGTCGCCGCCTGTTGAGGAGAAATATAGCGCGAAGAGCCCTGAAAAAAGACGAAGCCAAGAGCATCAGCTCCGGCTTCGACCGCCATCAGGGCATCTTCCAGATTTGTAATGCCGCAGATTTTAATTTTAACCATGGTAAATCCAGGAAAGATAAAGACTGATATTTTACTTTTTTTGCCGGTTCGTGCCCCCACCCTGCTGAATCACCACGTAGTTTTGCTCTATTATTTCTCGAAATGCAGCACTGGTGGCCGCCCAATCAACGACATCGACCCGAATGGGCAAATCTGACTCATCAAAGGCGTCCTTGAGCGATGCCATACATTCAAGTTTCAACGGTTGATCTGTCAGTACCACCAGATCAAGATCAGAGTAGGGCTTTACGTTACCCGTTACGCGTGAACCAAACGCCCATACGGTATATTCCGGGATGCATTGTGAAAGAATCCGGCACACTTCAGTCCAATCGCGGTGATTGAGAAGAAGCGATGAGATACCGGGCTCCGCGGTCACGGAAGTTTACTTCTGGAAACAAGCTGTTGGTGCAAATATCGGGCTTCTGCCAAAAAATCAGGTGCAATTTCATATACTTTTTCGGCTTTGTCAGCATCGTAGGTATGGCTGCTGTCAGTGCGTGCCTGTCGATACATTTTCCAGCACAACCAGTCTGAACGTAATAATCCGTGTTCATTACCCCTGCGTATCAAACCCTGAAATGAGCTGGCGTCAATTTCATCGGGGCTTGCAGCAGTTTCCTCCAGGTAACGCTTCAGCATCTTCCAACTCAACTCATAGGTAAATTCAAAGCATTGGATGACAGAGTTTCTCAGTTGCTCAAACAGCTCATCATCTTGTTGAGCAATGTCTGATTTCGCAAAATGGATGCTTTTTTCCAACTGCCCTATAGCGTTCGCAAGTGAAGAAAAGTCAAGGATCATGCAAGGCTCCTGTGCCGGCAGATGAGTGAGGCGTCACGGAGTTGCTACAAATTTATCTTCGGCAACCGTTCCAGCGCTGACTTGACCATTTCACTCGGATACTCATAATCTTCAAGATTACCGGAGAGATAGGCGTCGTACGCGCCCATATCAAGCTGGCCATGTCCGGAAAGCCCGAATAGAATGGTGCGTTCCTTACCTTCCTCTTTAGCCAGCACCGCCTCGTCAATCGCGGCACGCACGGCGTGAGAGGATTCAGGTGCCGGGACAATACCCTCGCTGCGGGCAAACAGCAGCGCACCTTCAAAGCAGGCGTTCTGACGATAGGACTTCGCTTCAATCTGACCGGCATTGTACAGCTGAGAAACCAGCGGCGATTCGCCGTGATAGCGGAGGCCGCCGGCGTGAATGCCGGGAGGCATGAAGTCGTGCCCCAAAGTATACATCATGGCAATCGGAGCGACTTTAGCGGTATCGCCGTAATCAAAGGCGTAGACCCCTTTTGTCAGTGTCGGGCAGGATGCCGGTTCAACCGCGACGCAGCGGACATTCCTGCCGGTAGCGCGATCGGCAATAAAGGGGAATGCCAGACCGGCAAAGTTCGAGCCGCCACCGCAGCAGGCGATGACGACATCGGGATAATCTCCTGCGATTTTGAACTGCGCCTGCGCTTCCTGGCCGATAATGGTCTGATGGAGGCAGACATGGTTAAGTACGCTTCCGAGGGCATAGTTGGTATCAGCGTGGGTGGCGGCATCCTCAACCGCCTCCGAAATGGCAATACCGAGGCTGCCGGGACAATCGGGATCATGGGCCAGGATCGAGCGCCCGGAGTTGGTGAACTCTGACGGAGACGGAATTACCTGTGCCCCCCACAACTGCATCATGCTCTTACGATACGGCTTCTGAGTGCAGGAGACTTTGACCATGTAGATCGTGCATTCCAGACCGAACATTGAACAGGCAAGGGCGAGCGAACTCCCCCACTGACCGGCGCCTGTTTCGGTTGCCAGCCTGTGGATACCGGCCTGTTTGTTGTAGTAGGCCTGCGGAATCGCAGTGTTCGGCTTGTGCGAACCGGCCGGAGAAACGCCCTCGTATTTGTAATAAATTTTTGCCGGGGTACCGATCGCTTTTTCGAGCCGGTGAGCACGGAACAGCGGTGATGGCCGCCAGAGCTTGTAGATGTCACGAACTTCGTCCGGGATATCAATCCAGCGCTGCATCGACATCTCCTGCTCTATCAGTGCCATCGGGAAGATAGCGAGCATTTCGTCCGGCGTGACCGGTTGCATGGTGCGGGGGCTGATCACCGGCGCGAGCGGGCCGGGCATATCGGGGATGATGTTGTACCACTGACGGGGAATCTGGTCTTCAGGCAGCAGAATTTTTGTGTTCATCTCTTCCTCCTAAGATAGCCCCCCTCCTGTTGTTAAGGAGGGGTTGGGGGTGGTTATTCCAGATTGTCTTCAATCCGGATGAAGCTGGTCTTTTCACAGATGATATCAAGCTGATCAATCTCGGTCAGCGCCTCCTGAATGGAACCTTCACGAGCCTCGTGCGTCATAATGACAATCGCCACCGGCGTGGAGTCTGCCACGTCATGAGAGGTCTGCACCATCGATTCGATGCTGATGCCATGAGATCCGAGCGCCCCGGCGATCCCCCCCAGTACGCCCGGTTTGTCGAGGGCACTGAAACGGAGCATGTATTTACTGACGATATCTGCCATCGGCTTAACCGGGATTGTGACAATGGCTTCATCCAGAAAACCGAGAGGCGACATGCGCCTTCCGGCACCGGCCTTCATGCTGCGGGCAAGGCCGATCAGGTCACCGACAATCGCGCTGGCGGTCGGGTTCTGTCCGGCACCTCGACCGGAGAACATGACCGGGCCGACAAAATCGCCGGTGAGACGAATGGCGTTGAAGACGCCGTTGATATCTGCCAGAGGACTGTCGAGCGGAATCATGGTTGGATGCACACGGGCCTCGATCCCGCCATCAATATGCTTGCCGATTGCGAGCAGCTTGATGCGATAACCGAATTCTGCTGCATACTTGACATCCATGCCGCTGATATTCGTGATCCCTTCGGTATGAATATCTTGAAAATCAATGCTGGTGCCGAAGCAGAGTGATATGAGAACAGCCAGTTTGTGTGCGGTATCAACACCCTCGACATCAAAGGTCGGGTCAGGTTCGGCATAGCCAAGCTCCTGGGCAACTTTCAGCACATCACTGAAGGCGGCCCCCTCCTGGGTCATGCGGGTCAAAATGTAATTGCAGGTGCCGTTCATAATGCCAAAAACACTGCTGAAATTATTGGCGGCCAGGTTACTCTTTATCGCCGTCAGTACCGGAATACCGCCCCCGACTGAGGCTTCGAACTGGACTTCGACCTCTTTTCTGACCGCAGCAGCGTAAATGTCGGCACCATGCAGCGCCAGGAGCGCCTTGTTGGCGGTTACGATATGCTTCCCCTTCTCGATCGCCTTCAGCACGAATGTTTTGGCCGGTTCATAGCCGCCGATCAATTCAATGACCACCGAGATTTCCGGGTCATTGAAAATGTCATCGACACTGGTCGTCAGCACACCGGCATCGACAACGACACCGCGGTCACTGGTTATATCGAGGTCGGCAATGCGTTTCAGGACGATGCCGGTCCCGACTTTGCTGCGGATAACGTCTGCATTCTCGCGCAGCAGCCTGACGACTCCCGCGCCGATATTACCAAATCCAATCAGGCCCACCTGTATATCTTTCATTGCTCTTCTCCCGTCACTTCCGACTTTGCACACGCCTCGATTTCATCGAGAATACCGTTCACAAACGCCGGTGATTCCTTGTCGCCGAAGCGGCGGACGATCTCTATTGCCTCGTTAATAGTGACTTTTTTTGGGATATCGGCACGAAACATCAGCTCATATGCAGCCAGACGCATGACGTTCAGATCGACTCTCGGCATGCGGGTCAGCGACCAGTTCTTGGAGCGGGCCTTGATGGCTTCATCGATAGTCTCACGCTGAGACTGCACCCCCTTTACCAGATCTTCAGCGAACTCTCGCACCCGTCCCGATATGTCACTCTGCTCCTCACGGAAAATCTGCAGGGTTTCAC
>JBMOEI010000077.1:0-22142 GCA_049318985.1 Desulfuromonadaceae bacterium | reverse complement strand
CCATACCGGTGGTGACCATCGTCTCGCACGCCACGCGGGCCGTGCGGTCCTGGGTAAGAATTGCGTCAAGAATGGAATCGGAAACCTGATCGGCGACTTTGTCAGGGTGTCCTTCGGATACGGATTCGGACGTGAAAATGAATTTTTCTGCCATGATGGTGAACTCCTCGTATGTGATATTTCCTGCTCAAAATTCTTAATCCGGTTCGTAAAAGTATCGGTAGAGTGCTGATTTGTCAAGCGAAGAGGGATCAGTCCCATTATTCCGTTTGACTTAACTGGGTAAAATTGGGCACTATGGCAAATTATGTATTTGATATTGAGGCGACCATCATGTTCAGAATAATCACCTTTTCGCTTGTTTTTCTCGCCGGCACCCTCATTTCAACCTCACTCTCTGCGGCAGGTAAGCGCCCTTCCGAGGTTTGGAATTATTACCATTTTGACGGCAGCGCATTTGTTCCCGGCCCGGCAGTTGACGGCACTGCTTTTGTGGCGGTTCGGGAAAAAATGCAGCCTGTCGTGCTGACAGTCCGGATGGACGATCTTGAGCAGACCGTTCTACCGGACGGGTCAGGAGTAATTGCCGGTATCTGCTATCTGCAGAGCTCCGGCGGCAAACTCGGTATCAGCAGCGGCTTTAAACCGTATCCACGTGTTCCACTCATGATCTCCTCCGCAGGCAAACAGTTTGTCACCGTTCAGACCGATGAGCATGGCTATTTTGTGGTAGTTCTGCCCGCCGGGACCTATTCAGTCGGTAGCGGGCCATTTACGGCAGAGATAACTGTTGAACAGGAAATAACAACACTCGTCCCGTTACGGACCGGTAAAAGGATGGTAGATTGATGAGCCGTTTCTTCGCGCGACTGACACTCGGTATTTTTACCCTGTTTCAACTCTCTTCAACCGTAAAAGCCGGTACTCTGGATGATTATTACCTGCAACAATTCGGTGAGACGGGGAATGTACAACTGCAAAAAGCGGTACTGTCGGTGTCTCCCGTTGCCCTGGAATCGGCGCGCTGCGGCATGCCGCTCAAGCACGGACTGCGCCGGGACTGGAATTCACTGGAGCCGTCTACTCAGAAGGTGCTGGCAAAGCAGCTGGCGCTACCGGTGCTTAGCGGTACAACCAGTGGAAATGAACCTACTTTCGTATCGCCCTCCGGCAGGTTTAAAATTCACTACACCACGACAGGTGCTGACGCAGTCCCATCGTTCACCTGGGTGCAAACTGTTGCGCAGACCTTTGATGATGTTGCCGCTTCCTATACGTCCAGGCAGTGGCAACTGGCTCCTGTCGCCGGTAGCATACCGTATGATGTGTACCTCCGCAATCTCGCCCCTGAAGGATTTTACGGAGTAACGAATAGTGGTCAGTCTGCTGCAACTGCAAGCCACCCTAACGCATACACCAGCTGGATGGAGCTGGATAACAACTTTACAGACTTCATTTATAAACCGGCTACCTATAATGCGCTCCAAAACTTACAAATCACCGCAGCCCACGAATATCACCACGCAGTTCAGTACGGCTATAATTACTATTTTGATGTCTGGTACGCAGAAGCTACCTCCACCTGGATGGAAGATGAGCTGTATGACAGTGTAAATCAGCTTTACAGCTATATTCCCACCTGGTTCACACAAAGCATGTTATCTCTTGATATTGCTGCAAGTACCTTTACGGGAGGCGGTTACAGTCGCTGGATATTTAATCGCTATCTGTCTGAAAAGCATGGCTCCGCCACCGTACGCACTGTCTGGGAAAATCTGGCCGGCATTCCCGGCCCCGTTAGTGGATATGATATTCCGATGACGCCGGTTCTCGACAGTGTACTCTCCTCATCCACATACGGCAGTTCTCTCGGTAACGATTTCCTTGGTTTTGCCAGGCGTGTCTACACGAGAGATTGGTCCAGCCATATATCCGAGATTACTTCCATACATCCCTATTCTCCCGTCGCGTCATACTCGACCTACCCGGTAAACAGCAACAGCAGTCAAAAACCGTCAATCACACTTCCCCGTTACTCATTTGCCTATTACACCTTTACACCCACTGCCGGTGTGCCTTCCCTGACAATCACCGTCACAAAAAGTACCGGCACCCAGACAGCAGCTTTTAGAAAGAGTTCCGGCATCATCTCTGAAATTTCAGCCGACACCGGCGGGAACGCCTACACCGATAATAATTTCAGCAGGGCTGATGAAGTGGTTCTCCTCATTGTGAACACATCCGGTACCTATGAAGGTGCGAACGCCAGCTTCAGTACTGACGGTTCAGTCGCACCCATAACGTCAATGCCGGTCGTAAGCGGGAGCAGCAACCATTGCTTCATCGCCACCGCTGCATACGGCAGCTATCTGCACCCGCAGGTGCAGCTGTTGCGAAATTTCCGCGATGAGGTACTTCTTTCCAATGCACCGGGCAGGTTTTTTGTAGAGTTTTACTATCGCACCAGTCCGCCTGTGGCAGATTTTATTGCCCGGCATTCAGTTCTTCGCATCATCACCCGCCTGGCTCTGACACCCGTGGTACTCGCTGTTGCTTACCCGTTGACAGCGGCTTTTTCTCTGCTCATGCTGACATGGGTATTATTGATCTCCCTGCGTAGCCGCAGTACAACTGTCCGCCCAGGCAGACTCACCGACTATTAGCAGCGCAAAATTCCAAATTAAAGAGAGACATCATGTCCACGTATTGCAAAAGTATCCTGATCGCCTGTTTGATTGCCCTTCCCTCATTCACTTTTGCTGTCGACAATCAAGTTGAAGCAAAACCGGCCGTTCCGGCACCGATCGCTGCACCGGCAGCTGTTGAGACAGCAGTACCGCCTGCTGCAACTGTCCAAAGTGCCCGAATCGGATATGTGGATATCGCCCGCATCGGTTCAGAATCTGAGCGGGGCAAAACAGTCAAGGCCCTCTTAAATGCGAAAAAAGATGCCCTTCAAGGGAAAGCCGACGGAAAGAAAAAACAACTCGAAAAGTTTAAAACATCCGTTGAAGGCAAGATCGCGACGATGACTCCGGCACAGCGCGAGGCCAAGTCGAAGGAGTTCCAGAAAAAAATGGAGGAGCTCCAGAAATTTGCCCGTGCGTCGGAAGAAGAATTTTATCTTCTTCAGGAGCAGGAAACGAAGGCACTCTTCGAAGCAATCGAGCAATCTGCTGTGGCCCACGGCAAAGCTAACGGGTTTGCCGCCATTGTGGTTAAAAAAGAGCTGCTCTACATCGGCAGTTCTGTTGATGCCTCAGATGTCACCAATGATTTGATCAAGGCGTTGAATCAGGCGGACCGGAAGAAGTAGTTTCCGGACGCGTCAGCTGTTCCCATTCAGTCAGGCGCTCCATGGCTTCAGCGCTACTCGCCCCGCACATCTCCTCACTCGGCTGGAGATTTCTGCAGACCTGCGGACGTTCGTTATTGTCAAAGAGCAGACAGCGGTTATCATCCGTCAACCGGGGGCAGCGCACGCCTGCAGGCTTTCCGGCAGCCATGCCGGGAATCGACGAGGATATCGACGGCGCAATACAGCAGGCGGCACACCCTACGCGGCATTTCATAAACGGTTACCTCCCGAAAATCTACCCCATCCCCACCCCGACCCTCCCCTTGAAAGGGAGGGGGAAAATCATGAACGTACTTTTTAAGTGGGCGGTAGGGGAGGGGGATGGGGTGCCTTTAATACCGATACTGCTCCGCCTTGTACGGCCCCTGCTTTGGCACACCGATGTAGGCGGCCTGCTCATCAGTCAGGACACTCAACTGCGCATTCAGTTTCTTGAGCTGCAGGCGGGCAACCTTCTCGTCCAGGTGTTTGGGAAGGACATAGACCCCGACCGGATATGTGCCCGGGTTGCAGAACAGTTCGATCTGGGCGATGGTCTGGTTGGCGAATGAAGAGGACATGACGTAGCTCGGATGTCCGGTGCCGCAACCGAGGTTGACCAGACGTCCTTTGGCCAGCAGGATAATGCGTTTGCCGTCCGGGAAGATGATGTGATCAACCTGGGGCTTGATCTCTTCCCACTGATATTTTTCAAGTGCAGCCACTTCAATCTCGTTGTCGAAATGGCCGATGTTGCAGACAATAGCCTGATCCTTCATGTTGATCATATGATCATGGGTAATGACATGGTAGTTACCGGTGCAGGTGACGAAGATATCAGCCTTGTCGGCAGCGTACTCCATCGTCACGACGCGGTACCCTTCCATGGCAGCCTGCAGGGCGCAGATCGGATCAACTTCCGTTACCCATACCTGGGCAGAGAGTGCGCGCATTGCCTGTGCAGAGCCTTTCCCGACGTCGCCGTACCCGCAGATCAGAGCGACTTTACCGGCGATCATAACGTCGGTGGCGCGCTTGATGCCGTCTACCAGAGATTCGCGGCAGCCGTAGAGGTTGTCAAATTTCGACTTGGTGACGGAGTCATTGACGTTGATGGCCGGAAATTTCAGATCGCCCCGCTCATGCATCTGATAAAGACGGTGAACGCCGGTGGTGGTCTCTTCGGTCACACCCTTGATTTCGGCCAGACGGGTGGAGTACCAGGTTGGTGCTACAGCCAGTTTGGCTTTAATCGCAGCATACAGGATCGTTTCTTCTTCCGAGCCGGGGTTGGTCAGCACGGAGAGATCTTTTTCAGCTCTCGCTCCCAGGTGCAGCAGCAGAGTAGCATCGCCGCCGTCGTCGAGGATCATGTTGGAAAAACCGCCGTCGCTCCATTCGAAGATGCGGTGGGTATAGTCCCAGTACTGCTCCAATGTCTCGCCCTTAACGGCGAAGACCGGTACTCCAACAGCGGCGATCGCTGCAGCAGCGTGGTCCTGAGTCGAGAAGATGTTGCAGGAAGCCCAGCGGACTTCAGCGCCGAGGGCGGTCAGTGTTTCGATCAGCACTGCCGTCTGGATGGTCATATGGAGCGACCCGGTGATGCGGGCTCCTTTCAATGGCTGCGCTGCCGCAAACTCTTCACGAATGGCCATCAGACCGGGCATCTCTGTTTCTGCGATCCTGATTTCCTTGCGGCCCCAATCGGCCAGTTTCAGGTCTGCTACGATATAATCCTGTGACATGCTTGTTTCTCCTTTTTGTGGCTGAATTATTTATGTAGACGCAGCGCCGATGGCTCGTCTCACTTCAATTTTATTTATTGCTACCGTAGGAGCGCCTTACAGGCGCGAATGTTGTGATAGTCACCTATTTCAGCAGTCGCGGCAGAATGCCGCTCCTACTTTGTCGAAGCATGAATTATCAACACTGATTCCTGACCGCTGCCCGCGTCAATGCGTTCACTGTTTACCGAGACAAATCCTGCCGCTTCCAGCCATAGACCCAGCTCCGCTTCCTCGAAGCCGAGCCATTGATCGGCCAGTTGCTCCCGAGCCGACTCCCGCTCATGACGGGCAAGATCAGCGATCAGCAGCGTACCGCAGGGAGCCAGCACCCGCCGGAACTCTACGAGAACGGCTGCCGGATCGGCGGCATGATGCAATACCATATTGGCCACCAGGCAGCCAACGGCAGCATTTGAGAGAGGCAGGTGGGTCATCTCCCCCAGGCGCAGCTCGATATCGGTAAGACCCTTATCTGCCAATGTCCGGCCGGCTTCCTCAAGCATGGCCGGGGAATGATCGACACCGATCACCTTTTCTGCCCGTGCCGCCAGTTCGGTCAACAGGCCGCCGGTGCCGACACCGATCTCCAGTACCGTACCGCCTGGCGGTACAAGCTCTAGCAGACGCTGACGGTACTCGGGGACCGGCAGGAGCGTTCTGGCCAGGTCATCCCACTGCCGGGCGTGCTGATCGAAAAACTCCCGGCTACGTCTGCGCCGCTCCTCCAGTACAGCCGCAACGGCGTTCAAATCACGCTGCCGTTCCGGCAGGGCTGCCATTTCCCGTTCAAAGGCGGCACGGATGGCGGCAAAAAACCAGTTCCCGTCACCAACCCGAAAGTAACTCCACGTTCCCTGGCGCTTTACCGACAACACTCCCGCTTCGGTCAGTATCTTCAGGTGCCGGGAGATCCGCGACTGCCCCATGGCCATGATGCCGGTCAACTCCTGCACAGTGAATTCACCGGCCAAAAGAACCGCAGTCAGGCGCAGACGGCAGGGATCTGCCAATGCTTTAAAGGTATTTAGCATAATTATATCAAGGTACGCAATTTATTTATATCAAGATAACTTGATTTAGCATGAAAGATGGGAGAGGTCAAAGGGAAAATACTGTTACCAGGGTAGCCAGCGTGTCCGAAGTCTCGCCAACTCCCGGCCATCACTGGCATTCTCAATGCGGTGAAGGAAGCACTCCTCATCAGACCGGGCCGTACGGGCAACAATCGTATCGCCATACAGTGCTTCGGCGCGGAACGTGATTTCCAGATTGGCAAGGCGGAAGGCGCTGTCTGTCTCTTCAGGGATTGTTTCCAATGCCCACCCGGCATAGACGGTATTATTTACATGCCTGTTGGTATCAAGATCGCCCCGAAGTACCGGCAGGCATAAGTCAAATTCAGATGTTTCGAACAGGGGAAGTGTGTTGAACGAATCATTCAATGCCCGATTCTGGATGAGCGGATAGAGCGGCAGTACACCGCTCAGCTTTACCGGTCGCCTGGTTTTCAGACTTAATACCGCCCATGACGTTGTCGCCCTGCCAAGCTGTGCGCCATCCGCATTAAACAGTTCGAAATCCCGGGTAGTAAAGAGCGTATCGCGCACCGATGGCCAGGTTTTTACCCGGACAGATCCACCGCCGCGCGGGTAGCGCTCCATGGCGAGGTGAAGGCGCGACATAACCCAGGTGTGCCCGCTTTTGCGGAGATCGGCGACCGAGACCCCAAGCAGCAGGGCATGCTCTCCCGCTGCGGATTGCAGATAGTTGAGCAGCGCAACCGGTCGGGCAAAGCCGCGCAGATCCGTTTCATAGGACTGAACGGTGAATTCAGTTTCAAATAAACAATCCGCATCACTGATATTCAAGCCGATGTTCATATCAGGCATATTTTTCCCGTAATGCTACTTTGCTGACCTTGCCAACGCTGGTTTTTTCAATGGCTGCCACAATATTGGTTGTGATGATATTTGGATTATTACGATGCAAAGATGGAATCCATCGCATCTTGAACCGTTGCGACTCCTTCAAGGCGGATACCCCGTTTTTTCAGCCGTTTCAAGCTGCCGGCCGGAATAATGCAGCGTTTGAAGCCGAGCTTTTCGGCCTCGGCTATGCGCAGCTCAGGCTGGGTAACCGCCCGAACCTCTCCGGCGAGACCAACTTCGCCGAACACAACCGTATCGGGCGGGATAGCCTTGTCAAGATGGCTTGATGCTACGGCCATGATCATCGCCAGGTCGGCTGCCGGTTCATTCAGCCTCGCACCCCCGGCCGCATTGAGAAATATGTCCTGTCCGGTCATATGCAAACCGACCTTCTTTTCCAGGACGGCCACCAGCAGGGCGAGGCGATTATGATCCACCCCGATGGTCGTCCTTCGCGGCACGCCGTAGGACGATGGCGTCACCAGTGCCTGAAGTTCAACCAGCAGCGGGCGACTCCCCTCCAGTGACGTAGTGACGACCGATCCTGAGACACCAAGCGGCCGTTCGGAAAGGAACAGTTCCGAGGGATTTGCCACCCCGCACAACCCCTCCTGCTTCATTTCAAAAACACCGATTTCATTCGTCGAGCCAAAGCGGTTCTTAACCGCCCGCAGTATCCGAAAGGGGTGACTGCCATCGCCTTCAAAATAGAGAACGGTATCCACCATATGCTCAAGGACCCGTGGTCCGGCAATCGAGCCGTCTTTGGTCACATGGCCGACAATGAATATCGGGATATCGCTCCCCTTGGCAAGCAGCATCAGCTTGCCGGCCGATTCCCGTACCTGACTGACACTGCCGGGAGCCGATTCCAGGTCGGAAGTCCAGACGGTCTGGATGGAGTCAACTACCATTGCCGCAGGTTTAAGAGCGGCGGCCTGACTCAGAATTGCTTCAAGGGAGTTTTCAGCCAGAATCAGCAGGTTTCTGCTTGAAGCGCCGAGTCGTTCACCGCGCAGACGGGTCTGTGAAGCGGACTCTTCCCCCGAAACATAGAGGACCTTACCCGCCGCCTCCGCAAGGGTGTGCATCGCCTGCAGCAGCAGCGTTGACTTTCCGATGCCGGGGTCTCCGCCGATAAGTACCAGTGAACCTGGTACGATGCCGCCGCCCAGTACCCGGTCGAGCTCTCCGATACCGGTCGGCCTCCGTGTTTCCGATTGGGGGGGGACATCGCAGATCGGAACGGGCTTTGCACTTCCTGTCGGGCGCTGCCCATGTGACGCCTTGATGACGGTCTCTTCCACCATACTGTTCCAGGCTCCGCAGTCAGGGCATTTACCGAGCCATTTGGGAGACTGGCCCGCACATTTTTGACAGGTGAAGATTGTTTTCTGTTTCATATACCGCCTCGAGAACGTTCAACCGGTGTAATTTGGAAAATGTTTTTTTGGGAAAGACATTTTCGAGACACTATGGCATAATTTGCGCCCACAAAACAAGGAGCGGCAATGTCTTTCTCTTTCTACCGTCCACCAAAAACACAGGATATCCATAATGCGCTCGGTAGTCTGTGTCGTGCAGTGCTGGCACGGAAGTTTTATCCGCCAGGGCATCCGTCTCGCCGCAGTAGCCTTTCTCTGGCTCATGCGGCGATGCTGCAGCTTCAGGATGGCAATTCTCTCTCTCTCTCCTGCGGTCGAACCGGTTTCAGCTTTCCGGACGGGGAGCTCCTGAAAGGCGGGACGAGAATGTCTGTGGGGCTGTCCTGTGAGCTGTTCCTTCGCCGGGTTAAAAAAATAACGTTCTCGCAAGATCTGTTTCAGGAGGATGTCGTAGAACTGGTAAAATTGCTGAGTCTGCCTCCCGAACAGGTTTACCAGTCTGGCGGGATGGATGTCATAATGGCGGAACGCGGCGTTCGCACTATATGGGTAAATGAATTTGATCTGGCGGTTATTCGTGGAAAGCGTGAAAAAATAGAACTGGTCGGAATTGTTCCGGCGGGTATTGAAGAGTCTGAGATCGTTGACATTGCAAGCCCTGATGAAGATCCGCAATTTTTCCAACCGGAGACACTCCCGCCGGAACAACAGCTTCAGGCACTTCTTGGCCGAATTGCAGCCTGCACGGATGACGATGGATATCTCCATTTGGTCCGTCAGGCAATTGCGTGTATCGCCATTCCTCAGATGCGTCCGGAACCTCAGACACTGTTTAACCTCATCGATCTACTCTCCAGTCACATCGGCAACGGACGACGCAGCCAGGGAATGCAGGAGTGTGCACAATTTGCGATAGAGCAGATCGTTATAACCTGTGATATTGTTCCTGTCGCGCTTGAACATTCTATACAAGGCGCCGGACTCTCATTTGATGCCTTAAAATCAGTTCTGAGGGCTGGTGGCGCCACTGCCGTTACCACTGCAATTAAATTATTGGGCAGCTCTTCCAGCATTAAAACCAGAAAAATGCTCTCTACACTGCTTGGTAGTCTGGGCGAGGCAGCCGTACCGATTCTTCTTACTTCGATTAATGACTCGCGCTGGTTCATTACGCGAAACATCTGTGCGATTTTAGGAGTGATTGCAAGCCGGAAGGCACTGCCCGCCGTTACTGAATGCCTGAAACATTCGGACATCCGTGTGCGGAAAGAGGCGATTCGAAGCTTGACACAGATTGGCGGCGATGAGGCCGAGGCTGCCATTATTAACGTCTTACGAGGTCCGGAGACGGAACTGTATCCACAGGCTGTTGCGTCACTCGGCATGCTGAAGAGTAAAATTGCACTCATTGAACTGATGAAAATCGTGACCTCAAGCGACATTTTTTTGCGGACACTCCCTCTCAAAATTGATGCTCTGGAAGCTATTGCGCTCATCGGGGACCGCCAGGTAACGCCGCTGCTTGTTATGCTTATGGAAGGACGAAACCTGTTGGCCGTAACCCGGGGTAGACAGTTGAAAACTGCTATTGCTGTATGCCTGGGTAAACTTGGAGACGTCAGGGCGCTGCCGATACTGATGAAGCTGGGTTCCCGCAGTAGTGAGCTTGGTTCAGCCTGCGCAGAGTCAATCAGAATGATACATAACATTGAAGGGAGGCCTGATGGGAGCCATTAATAAAGCAAACGCCCTGCATCTGATCACGCTCTTTTCCGGTGCTGTTAAAGGAGTTTCCTTTTATCCTGCATCGCATCCGGCGATCAGACAACCGCTCATGGAGCTTCATAGCCTGCTAACAGCGGCACTCAGCGATGAAAAGCAGCTTTCCTGGGGGGTGATCGATGGTCTCATGTTTTTTGATGACCACATCTTCAGCCTTCCCTCAACTGCAATTGCCGATCTGACAAAGCGCATGGTTGAGAAGGAAATAAGCCGGATTGTGGTAACCTCATCCATTCGCTATGAGGAATTGGAAACATTCGTAAAGCTTTTTTCTGTCAAGGGGACCCGCTTCGAGGCTCTTGCCCGCCAATTGTCGGATAGCAGAATCACCAGCCTGACACTGATTCGTCTCGGCGAAGAAAACTATGACCCCGACAGTGAAGAACTTGAAACCGGCGTCGATGATCATCTTGAAATGTATAATCGGGCTGTCACTGCCCTCCGGACCGTCTGCCGTGAAATTGAACGGGGACGCATACCTGGCAGCGCTCAGGTGGTACAGGTTGTCGATCAGATGGCTGAGATCATCATGCAGGAACCGTTAGCACTACTCGGATTGGCGATGATACGGGATTACGACAACTATACCTTCACTCATAGCATCAATGTCGGTGTTCTTGCGATGTCTCTGGGAGCGGCACTCGGCCTGGATGCCAGGTCAGTCAGAGATCTGGGAATTGCGGGGCAACTTCACGACATAGGGAAGACCATGGTTCCAAAGACTATTTTGAACAAGCCAGGCAAACTTTCCAGTACCGAATTTGATGAAATGAAACGGCATCCCGAGCTTGGCTCTAATATTATCAAGGAGATGGAGGGATTGGCACCACATCTCTCCTCAATTGTGCTGGGACACCACCTGCATTACAACCGGTCCGGATATCCTGAATGGGCAAACAAGCTCCCCTTTGATCAGCTGATAGATATTATTGCTGTTGCCGACACCTATGACGCCATGACGACCCTGCGCGTGTATCAGCATCCGATCAATCCGAAGAAAGCGTTGAACGATATGAAGGCGATGACAAATACAATTCTGGCCGGAGCCGTTGTTGATCGATTTGTGGCAATGATGGGCGTATACCCCGTTGGCACGCTCGTACGCCTCGATACCAACGAAGTTGCAATTGTGTACCGCCCTAATCCTTTGAATGAGAATGCACCACTGGTACGGGTATTGTTTGAGGAAAATGGCAAACGATTACGTGCTCCGCGTGAACAGGTACTCATAGATTCCGATGGCACCTGCTACGCCGAAATAGTTGCCGTTGTCGATCCCTTGTTAAAAAACATTGAAATCGGACAGTGGCTTGCGAGCGGTAATCAGTGACCTGAAGAAACTGGATACGTACGTTAATGAAGTGGTATTTTGCTGAAAGCGACGGCTGCCGCCTGACGTGTTGAGGCGTGCGGTGAGGTAAGGAGCGTTTCAATCCGGGGCAATGAAGACGTGTCTTTAAGCCCTGACAACGTCAGGGCCGCCTCAGCTTCGAGAACGCCGTCATCTGCGTTCAGGAACGGACGTATTTTATTGAGGAGATCCGGAGTCGCCGGGAAATTGCGCAGCGCCGCTACGGTACACGCCTGAACAATCGGGTTTTTGTCGTCGAGAAGCTCCAGCAGCACCGGAAGGGCCTCCGGCAACGCCAGCTTCCCCAGTGCCGCTACTGCTGCCGAACGGATATCAACTTCGGGACGCCTGGCACAATAGATAAGCGGCTTTAGCACCCCCGCTCCGCCAACTTCACCCAGAGCATAGATTGCACCTATCCGGGCTCCCATGTTCCCGTTTTTAAGCGTCTCCAGAATCTCGACAACAGTGTCAGCGGCTTCCAGAGTTTCAATTGCTTCGGCCGCAGCAAGCCTGACTTCTGGTGCAGGATCTTTCAGCAATGGTCGCAAAGCGTTTATACGTGCGCGTGCTTTATCTCTCATGGGCGGAGTGTAGCAGAAACCGTTGGGCGAAACAATCGTGAATTGTTTAATTCCAGCTTGTGTACGAGAGATCAGTTCTGATATATTGACGAACCGCTTCTATACTAATTAAAATAACATGGGTCATGCAACCACCTCAAAGCCGAGGCCGGTTGTACATAACAAAGGGAGATTAACTGTATGCTTGGACCGATAGAAATTAAACCCGGCCTTTATTGGATCGGCTCCGAAGATCCTGATCTCAGGGTCTTTGACGATCTTTTCCCCACTGAACATGGCACCAGTTACAATGCGTATCTATACAAATGGCAGGATAAAGTTGTCCTTATCGACACAGTCGAAGAAAAGTATGTTGATGAATATATGGATAAGGTCAGATCTTTGGTAGATCCCAAAACGATCGACTATATAATCGTCAACCATACCGAGCACGACCACTCAGGTTCACTGACGTTTTTGATGGAACAGGCTCCACAGGCGGTTGTCTACTGCACGCCGGCCGCTAAAAACTTCCTTGGCAATATCCTGAATAAACCGGTCTCCTGCCAAACAATCAAAGATGGCGACACCCTTGATCTCGGTGGACGTACCCTGCGTTTTATCACCGCCCCGTTTTTGCATTGGCCGGACACCATGTTCACCCGATTGGAAGAAGAACATATCCTTTTTTCCTGTGATGCCTTCGGGGCCCATTACTGGCAGGTCGGGCACATTTTTAATGATGAAGTGGAAGACTTTACCTCGGCGCGTCATTTTTATTTTGACTGCATCTTCCGTCCCTTCAAGGACAAAATACTGTCGGCGATCGAAAAGATCCGCCACGACGTCATCGATATGATATGCCCGAGTCATGGGCCGATCATACGCCGTGACCCGTGGAAAGTTATCTGTCAGTTTGAGCAGTGGAGCAAGCCCCCGTCACAGAACAAAAAAATTGTGCTGCTGTTCTTATCTCCACACGGCAGTACCGAAAAGATGGCGCACGCAGTTGCCAGAGGCGCCGCCCGGGACGGCATTGAGGTTGTCAGTTTTCATATTAACAGTCTCAACGCCAGTGAACTGCGCAATCTGATGGAGGAAGCCGATGCCCTGCTGTTCGGTATACCGACCTTTAACCGCGACATTGCCAAACCGATGTGGGATGTGCTGGCGTATCTCAGCACGGTAAAACTGAAGACTAATCTCGCGGGAATATTCGGCAGCTACGGCTGGAGCGGTGAAGCCTGTAAAATGGCGGAAGACCGTCTCAAAACCCTCGGTTTTAAGCTGGTCGGCGATACGGTGAGAACACAGTTCTCTCCGAAGCCGGAAGTGCTTGAACAGTGTGAGGTGCTCGGACGCGCAGCGGCTGAAGCGGTGGCTTCCAGATAACGTATCTATCTGCCCTTATTACCTTGTAAATAATCGAGGCGCCCTCCGAGGGCAGTATAGCCATCCAGTACGCGTTGAAATGCCTTTATTTCATCTTTGGTTAGGTCACGAGATGCTTTGCCCTTTATTCCGGTAATGTCCAGAACGGTTTTCCTGGCCTTCATCATAGCCTGAACAACCTTGTAAGTATCTTGATCAAGAGGTGCATCGTACCATTCTGCGACACCCTTTCCGATGTTCTCGGATTTATAGGAAGGTACATTGAGACTCATCGTTGTTGAGTCTGCTGTTATGGTTACGCCGGTCATCTGAAGATGTTGTTTTAACGCTATCTGTACGCAGAGCCGTGGAATAAGAACGCCGGATACATCGACGAAATAAATATATGCGGCATCTGAAGACCTGTCCCGGGGGGTAGATTCGTCTATGTATCGTATTATTTTTTTTGAATCAGTAGATTCTTTACGAACGCCCCCGGCGTTACGCCTTTTTGTTTCATCGTCAAGCATCTTCCGTAACTCTTTATATTCAGGAGAATCTTTTGCCACATTAGAAATCTGAATGTATGGCGTTAGAGAGTTGCCTTTCATTATCGCATCTCTGACCGAACTAACGACAGTCTGTCGAGCTTTCTTTTGACGAACCTGCTCCTTAGCCTGCAATATAACGACAGTATCCTGATCATCTTTATTTTTATCGGCAGCTGGAATGACCTTTAGCAGATAGCTTGCTAATGCCATAATGAGCACCACTAACAGCAAACTGAGAAAAAATAATGACGCAAATTTGGTCTCTGCAGCGACTACTAATATTTTTTTACGCATAATTGATACCTGCATTCAACGAAAATTTATTTGTAACTATTTTACTATTAAATATTAGGTGTTTACTACGTATTGAACTCAGAGTGATACATCATAACATCCAGCCATATCAGACCATTCCGGTCAATATTAATTCTCATAAAATAAGCTAGTTATCAAATTTGTTATGTTTTCTTATTGACGGATTATCTTTTAAAGAGTTACCCTAAAGTTACCCCGCACTAAAAACAGGGTGACTTTTTCTTTTGGGGTAACTTTTATGTCAGAGAGATTCGGATTTACTGAGCGGCGTATCAAAGATTTACCGACACCAGACACCCGTATTGAGTTCTTCGATACCACAGACAGACTTTTAGGTCTACGTGTTTCGACCAGTGGCGCGAAGTCGTTTTTTATCAAGAAACGTGTTCACGGCGTTCTCATTCGGGTGACGCTCGGATCATGGCCGGACTTGACGCTGCAACAAGCCCGTCGTGATTGCTATGAGGCATTAGATAAGTTGCGGAAGGGTATCAACCCAAACCAGGACAAACAGCGCCGTACAATCGAAAATTCGGACAAGCGCGGTATCTTGTCGGCAGTCTTCACTGATTACATGGCGGCGGGAGGAACGAAAGGCACCATAAAACCCATAACCAGACAGGACTACAATTACACATTCAAAAATCTTGCCGGATGGGAAAACAAACGAGTCGAAGAAATAACTCCGGCAATGGTCGAAGCGAAATTTAAAGAACTTACTCAGACCAGCGGGAATTATTCCGCTAATAAGGCAGTCCGCCTAATAAAAAACCTGATGGCGCACTCCATGAAACACTTGAAGCGACCGTCGGCGAACCCCGTTACCGGTTTCAGATTCCACAAGGAACCCCCGCGACGCACCAACGTTGCGCCGGAAATGTTACCCGCCTTCATTGCCGCCCTGGATCATCTCAAAGGGGACATTGGATCAGACCTGTATAAACTGCTGCTGTTTACCGGCTTGCGAAAGTCGAACGCCATGGATTTAAAATGGTCAGCTATTGACCTGGAGAAGAAAACTCTTTACGTGGCGGAAACCAAAAACGGCGAATCGCTTTATATTCCGCTCTCAGGATACGTCACAGAGCTGCTACAGGCCCGAAAGGACAAAATGCAGGGGTCACTATGGGTATTTGCTTCACAGAGCCGCACAGGACATCTCACCAATACGTCCAACTTTGATCGGCAGTTATTAGCGCAGGGGGTGAAAGTTTACCCGCATATGTTGCGGAAGAGGTACACCACAACAGCAAAATTGGGTTGTCCTGGCTTCGTGGTGGATATTCTGACTTCACACATACCGACCGGATCAGTGACAGACCGAAATTATACGATACCTTCAACGGAAGAATTGAGACCTTTTGCGGAGCAGATCACTCAGGAGCTGCTACGGATGGCGGGGATGACGGATTAACTTGACGCCGGTGTTTCGTCCGTTTTCAGATATTTATTTATTAACAGTGCGAACTCTTCCCGGCATTCAGGGAAATTCTTGATTACGGTCACAGCTTCTATACACTGCCACCAAGTCTCCTCAGAATGTTTTTCAAAAGGTTCATAAGACGTACGTCTCAACAAAACCCTGGGATCATCACTATCATCAAGCGCCTTGTCCAGGTCACTTAATAAAACTGCATCACCCTTTGCATATTCCCCCAGCCTCCTGAAAACTCTGGTAAATTTTTCTACTACATTTTCCCCGCGTAACTCGGCAATAGGCATCTCGAAATAATCAGCTATTTTTTTCAAGCTGGCATAAGTAGGTTCAGCAGTACCGGCCATATATTTCTGAATGCTATACAATGGCAGCCCCATTGCCCTTGACGTGGCATTTTGCCCGTTTTTAGCGACTTCGGCGTTTATCAACTTGACTACCATTTCAGGTGTCTTTTTTCCTCCTTTTCCCATTGCCGTCATCTTTTTTACTCCTTAACCATTTTTGTGGTTGACACTGCAACTATTATTGTGGTTACTATGCTAACCACTAATGTGGTTGTCAATCAAATTCAAACAGGAGGAAAACATGTCAGTTACACAGAGAGAAGATTTTGAAAAGACCTTCACGGTCAAAGATGCAGCGGCATTTCTACACGTCCAGCCTCAAACGATGGATAAATTCCGTATTAACAAGACCGGTCCGGCATTCGTCAGAATCGGCGTAGGGCGTGGCAAGATTCTTTATCGGCTTTCAGACCTCGTGAAGTACCTGGAAGCGAACAGCATGAGGGACGCAGCATGAACCCCACAGAACAGGAGCTTATCAGCATTTCGCGGGAGATCGGCGGCATTGCCAGCAGCAACGGACTTTTTACCGATGGCTTGTCTTGCATCATTGAGGCAACCGGTAGGAGCATTCCGGACTTGACCATTGCGGAGCTGCTCCACCTCACCAGGTCGTACAAACAGACGTTTAATCAGATTCACGGAAATTAACCAGAAAAGGAGATCCACCATGACCGGTATCGTCAATGAGATTCGCTATCAGATGTTGAAATGGAAGTTACGCCGTAACGCAATACGTCACGCAGTCAACCAGGCAACCAAAAGGGGGAAATGATTATGAGAAACAAATCTACAACAACACCTAAGATATTTTTGGCACAAGAAAACTATGAGGACATTGATATGTGTAGGGATTGCGGCGCACGTGACAAAGAATTTCACGCTGTGAACTGCATCCACAACCATCCCTGTCCTCAGTGCGCTGCATACGCCGCCGGTATCAATTCAATCGTCCGGGCGGCGACCGACGAAAAGAACCACCGTGAAGAGGCATTCACAAAGCGTTGTCTTGATGAGGTCAAGCTGTTGAATATTCGCAGCTACGTATCGCTGATTGATTCGGCACTCGATACGGCTTGCAATGCTGAAAAATACCCTGAAGGCTACAAGGTCATTTCCGCTCAAACGTGGTCTGACATCCATCTTTTAATATTTCACATCGAAAACACGCTTGCAGAACTTTTACCGGAAGAATAACCGCTCCAACGGGGAGCCGGTTCTACAGCCAAAAGGGAGGCATTATGCAATATCCACACAGACAAGTGACCGCCGACGCGGGGCTTGTCGCATAACAGCGACCATTCAAGGAGAAATGACAACATGCCAACTATGACCACCACAAATTTAAAACTGATTGCAGTATTGATTGCGTCCGGAATCGAAGTGAACCTATTCCGCAAAGCAGCGTCACCGCAGATGGTTGTCGGTGAATACCTGGACACACCCGCCATAAGAAAATTAATCCTCGACTACGAGCGCCGTCTTGTGATCCGTGTCCCTCAAAAGTCAGTGCTGCAAGCTTATCAAGACCTCAGCATTGAGCGGAAACGGCTGATTATGGAGGCGCTATAATGGCCGACAAAAAAGAGATCATCGGGCGGCTTGACCTTCCGGCGCTTATTCAAGAGCTGATACCGACCAGCAGACCGGCGGGGGCGGAATATTCCGGCCTTTGTCCTTTCCATGATGACAAGTCCCCCTCATTAAATGTCAATCCGACCACCGGCGCTTTCAAGTGCCATGCTTGCGGCGAAAAGGGCAGCATTTTTGATTTATTCGGCAAAATACATGGTCTTGACTTCAGGGGGAGCATTAAAGCATTGACGGCACGGGCGGGGCTTGAACAGGGGAAAAGCAAGCAGACTGTTACGGGCCGGTATGATTACCACGATGCAAGCGGTGTTCTGCTGTACTGGAAAGAACGTGTAGAACCTGGGCAGGATGGCAAGACAAAGGACTTTTATTTTTACCACGGCAATAAAAAGAACGGGCGCGGAACTGATGCCGCCCTGTATTGCCTTCAGGACGTGGCACAGGCAAGCGAGATAATCATTTGTGAAGGTGAACGAAAAGCAGACGTGGTGAAGTCCTGGGGGCTTGTCGGCACCAGTATGGACACCGGGGCAGACTCTACCCTCAAACCGGCAATGGTTGCAGCTCTCACCGGCAAGCACATTGCAATTTTACCGGACAACGACGCACCAGGGCGCGGATATGCTGCAAAGATTATCAAGGCCATGCAGGGCAAGGCAGCAAGTATCAGAGTCGTTGACCTGCCGGGGCTCCAAGAAAAAGGCGACATTGTTGATTGGATCAAGACACCGGGGAATGACAAGGCGCGACTGATGGAGCTGCTACAGGCAGCACCGGAGATCGGGAGCGAGGAGAGACAGCCGGAACCGGAAGTTAAAAACAAATCCCTTTTCATTTCTCCTGAGGAAATGTTCCAAGAAGACCTTGAACCGGAATATTTGATTGATGAGCTTATGGAGTGCGACACCATAGGGCAAACATTCGGGGAGTCCGGGAGCGGTAAATCGTTTGTGGTAATCAGCAAGAGCCTTGCTGTATCAGAAGGCGGAACATGGAACGGATACCAGTGCAAAAAAGGCGTAGTCCTGTACCTGGCCGGGGAAGGATACAAAGGTATCAAGCGCCGTGTCAAAGCATGGATGGATCACCACGGCAAAACTATCACCGATATTCGTAATTTCAGATTATCCCGTCAGAAGATCAGCTTTGAAGCCACAGACATAAGAGAAGTAATCACCGAAGGAAAGGCACTTGAACGAGAGCTGGGCGAATCTATAGCGTACATCGTGATTGATACTCTTGCCCGTCATATTATTGGTGACGAAAACAAAACCCCTGATATGAATGCGTTCATAGAAGCAAAAGACCGGCTTAGAATTGCTTTCCCTGGCAGTGTTGTTGAATCAGTACACCACACTGGACTTGCTGGAGAAAACAAACGGCGTGGGCGTGGCAGTGGGGCCGGGAAAGGCGCGTTTGACTATGAGATACTTTGTATTGATGGGACTTTAGAGTTTACGAAAATGAAAGAGTCAGAAAAACCACAGCCGATTGAATTTAAACTTGTCCCTGTTGTGATTGGTACCAGAAAAAACGGTAAACCTATAACAAGCTGCATTGTTCAATTTGGGGAGCGTTCAGCAAGTCAGAAGGCCGCTACCATGTCACCACTGGAAAAAACAGCACTTAAAGCGCTTGTCACCGTCTGTATTGCTGAAAACAATCTTGAGAGTCAACAATTTGCCGGGAGTCTCGAAGGATGGCGTCAAGAGTTCTACAGAATACGCCGGATCGAGGACGACACCTTGACCACCGGCACATTAAAAAAAGCATTCCAAAGGGCGACCGGTACCGGAGTGTCCGGAGGCGGTTTGAAAGAAAAATGTTTTGTTGGTTTTGCCGAAAATCGGGGAGCTATTCCACTCCGTGACGCCGACCAAAAACACATTTTCGACTCAATTCTTATACACGGGACACGGGACATTGACGGGACAACAGAGGGACAATGTCCCGTATCAGGGGGGCGGGACACGGGACACTCTCCTTATAAGGAGTGTCCCAATGTCCCGTCTGATATTCCAGTTATTCCGACCTTCACAGAAGCACAGATTGAGGCGGCGACTTTATGATAGTTACCGTCCTCGAAAAGCTCACCATTGCCGACAGAATTATTTCACCTGGCGAAGTCATAGACATTCCGGAAAGTGTTTATCCAAAACTTGCCGGGAAGGTATCACCCGTCACCGATGGCCGGAACCTACCCCACTACTGCCGTCCGTCCGGATCGTGGTGCAGTGCCAAGCTGACCGGCACATGCACGGCGGCACAATGCGAATACCGGGAGCAGGCATGAACCTTCAGCGTATGTCCGATAATACCGGACTGCCATTGTCGGAATGTCGCGCCGGTAGGATTGAGTATCTTACCAGGCACATTCAGGAACGCGCCCTCGATGCCGTATGGCTGGCAGATGATACAGGCGAACTATCGGCACACTTTGCACAGCAGGTACTTGATGAGGTTCTGCAGATGGCGCGGGAGTTGCGGCACCTTACCAGGCTGGCCAAAGGTTCTACATCACACGTCGGCAGCATAACCCCTGAATTGATAGAACAGTCTCGTTTGATTCCTATTGAGCAGCTCATTGAATTTGATCGGCAGGGCAAAGCTGTTGCATGGTGTCACGACGATAAAGTTCCTTCCTTGACCTGGCACCGCTCCAAAAATCGCGCCACCTGCTTTCCTTGTGGCAAGTCATTTAACAGTATCGACGTACTCATTCAGCGTGACGGTATGGCGTTTGTTGATGCCGTCAAAACATTATCAGGAGGGGCACCATGAGAAAACGATGCCGCTGCGGGGGCTACCTCTCCCACCAGTCAGAAATCACAACCGACGGGCCGCTTGATTATGTCTATTGCCACAGTTGCGGAAGGCGCGTGTATCGACCAGCTCGCAACATGCCACGTCATGAGCCACCGGTACCGGCGATTCGCGGTTATTGAGGGGTATGGCCTCGCTATCCTTGGCAGCTCTCACTCTGGAAACCGCGATTGGACTCACTCGCAGAATTAATCCTGCTGTTTGATTTATTTAAATCAAAGAATCAGAAAAAGGGGGAAGTATGAAACGCAGATCAGTCAGTATTCCGGAAGCCGCGGAATGGATTGGATGTTGCCGGCAACAGGTCTACAAGTTACGGGATGCCGGGAAGATCGAAGCGTACAAGCACGGGACTATCAAAGGCTATCGAATTTTTGTGGACTCGATACAAGACTTTATAAAATCTCGCACCGATTTTGTCGCCAGAGGTTAACAGCGTCGCCGACTTTTGAAAATGAACCGGTTACGATAAGGAAAATTGAAACGGAGGAACACACCATGAAAAGCATTATTCGCCATCTTGAAAAGCAGGGCGCACCAAATGCACAGCCGGTATTCACAGCGTTATCACTGGCAGGACTTGCCACCACCGAAGCGGTGCCGGCCACCGTTACCGCTCTTTTGATCGGGATCACGGCACCGGCTTTTGTTGACCTGGCAAAGTACACCGCCGACAGGTTACTTGCCACCGACGAAACCGGCCGGACTTTTGAGGATGCTCTCACCGGTATTTTGTCGTCGAATCCGTCTATGCTCGACTGTTCGCAGGTCTCTATCAACCAGGGACAGCCGTGGGCGCGTATCAGCTATTTCGACGCTGAAGTCGCAGAATTTGAAACAGACAACCGGCCGCAGGGGATCAGGCACGACGTGATTATCTCAGGTGGCACCATTGCCATGCTCTGCATGAAGCTGAACGGGCCAAAAACTGAAGGCGGATGGAAGGAATAACCCTGGAACCCTTGCGGGGGCGATTCCAGTTTACCGGCTGAAATCGGATCACCCTGGATGCAAAGGCATTCGGGTCACTGTGACGGTATGATGCTTATAAAAATCAGTACGCAGGAGGTGAAAATGTTTCTCGACCAGGAACAGATTAAAAAAGAGTACATGGCGCGGATTCGGAACAGCGCACCACCCGGCGTATGGCAGAATTATGAAAATGTCCGTAGTCGGTACATTAACGAAAGCACTTGGCAGAACAAAAAACCAAATCAGCGTCACGACGGCGCGAAGGATGAGAACATGAACCAGGCACAACTTGAAGAAATAAACGCACAATTCGATACCAAGCTTGTCACTACCGCGAAGGCACTGAAATCTATTTTTGACGATCAAATTTCCGCTCTTGAAACGGACATTACCAAAATGAAAAGCCACAATGCAGGCGGCGGTTTTTCAGGCCCTGGCAATCCGGCGCACATGAATGCGTTCAGCAACTGGGCAAAGACCGGCAACGACAGCGGCTTACTGACATTCCAAAACGCCATGTCCGAAGGGTCAAACGCAGATGGTGGTTACACGGTACCGGTTGAACTGGACCGTAACATTGGCGCGATCCAGACGAACAT
>JBMOEI010000076.1:0-22166 GCA_049318985.1 Desulfuromonadaceae bacterium | reverse complement strand
TGTCAAAGGCTGCCGCCGGAGCTGCCGACAGGATGTTCTGGAGCTTCTGCACCAGATAATCCACATTCAGGAACGAGAAGCCGCCGAGAAACATTTCGATACCGCCGCAACCGGACTTCAATTTTGGCAACTACGCCGTGAACAGACGATCGTCGGTATTCGCCCATCTGGCAGAGAAACTGCCGCCGGTGTAGTAGCCACGCTTCGACCCCTCATAATAGCTGGGCGAAGTGGAACTTTTTTGCTGCACCCAGTCATCAACCCAGCCGGACCGGGAAATAACCGGGTTCAAGGCAATCGTTATCGCCAGACAGGCGGCGGTGGTTCGGGTAATACCGGATGATAATCATGAGATAAAGTTTCTAATATCAACAGAAATATTTTCCAATGTTGTATTGCTGAGAGTTGATACAGTAGGGGAGCATTAGTTGCAGAAAATCTGGGGTTCACAAATTCAATGGTACCGTTTAGGTTGGCAATGACAATTGAAACGGGGCTCTGGGTAACAGCCCGGGACAGCTTAGACCACATAGAATCATCGGTTCTAATGATTCCGTCTCTCTTCAAACTGGATGTAGATCATTGTTACAAGCTGATTCACAAATTACGTCCTTATTTTCTCTTTTCACCGGCAGGGTAATAGTGAGCGTTGTTCCTTCACCAATCTCACTTGTTACGTCGATAATCCCCCCATGCTTGTTAACGACGATATCGTAGGCGATGGCAAGACCGATACCTGTCCCTTTGCCCACCTCCTTGGTAGTGAAGAACGGATCGAAGATGCGCTTGACATGTTCAGGGGCAATACCGTCGCCGCTGTCGCTGATTGAAATTTTAACCGATTCAGACTCAGCCCAGGTCGCAATCCGGATTTCCCCCTGCCTCTCAATGGCGTGGGCGGCGTTCACCAGGATGTTTAAAAAGACCTGGTTAAGCTGGCCAATGTTGCACCATACGTGTGGCAGTTGACCAAACTCCCTGTTTACTGTTGCCTTGTACTTCATCTCATTCCAGGCGATGGACAGGGTGCTCTCCAACCCCTTGTTGATATCGCAGAATTCTTTGGTTGCATTATTGTCCAGCCTGGAAAAGTTTTTCAAATCCTGGACGATTATACGAACCCGCTCTGCCCCCTCTCGGGATTCGGCAATAAGCCCGGGCAGATCCAGGCGAATGCGATCGATCTTGTGTTTTTTTCGTTTTTGGGCCAGGTGCTCCCAGGTTTCCGATTCACTCCCGGCAAAGTGCTGCTCATTGGCATCCAGATAGGTGGTCAATTTATCTACGTACCTGCTGAGGCTCGCAAGATTGCTGATGATGTAGCCCATCGGGTTATTGATCTCGTGGGCTACCCCGGCTGCAAGCTGGCCGAGGGAGGACATTTTGTCCTGATGCAGCAGCCGGCTGTCTTTTTCCCTGTTCTTGCCGACTTCTTCCGCAATCCGGTCTTCCAACTGGTCATTAAAAGACTGTAACTGTTTTTTATTTTCAATCAGCACCGCTTCAATCTGTTTACGTGCGGTGATGTCTTCATGTGAAATGACGACATACGATTCGACATCCACAACAAACGGATTAGCCCTGGCGAGAAACCAGCGTACCTCTTCAGGAGAAGAACATTCATACTCCATGACGAATCGCGGCAGCGTACCTTCTAGAACAGCAGTAAGGCCTGCCTGGATCTCTTCAGCATCCGCCTGACCCTCCTCTACCGCGACCAAGAGGGCATCCAGATAATTGCTGCCTACACAGCAGGTGCCAGATGCGGCATTGTTTGCTACAGCATAGGCATCCCAGGCACGGTTGGTGTTGACAATCTCCCCTTGGGCATTTATCACACAGATATGGGCACTTTGACCGTCAAGTGTGGCCCTGGCAAACTGCTTCTGTTTCCTGAGTGCCTTTTCAGTCAGTTTGAGCTCGGTCACATCGGTTATCATCACAAAAAACCCCTGGACCTCATATTCAAACTTATCGGGAATGTAATGGATTGTCGTATGGCCGATGCTGCCGTCAACTTTGGTCATGGAACGTTCAAATGAGCAGGCCACTCCTTGCAAGGCTGCAAGAATGTCAGCCTCGGATATGAGATACAGCTTTTCCCCCATCAGTTCGCGGATATGGATGCCGCGCATCTGCTCTACTGTTTTGCCGAACCACTCCTTATAGGCACTATTAGAAAAGGTGCAGCGCAATTCTGTGTTCCAGTAAGCAAGCATACCTGGAATAACTTCTGTCAGTTTTTGCAGGAATCGAAAGTTGGTTGCCAGCGCCACTTGAGCCAGGTGGTTCTTTTTCTCCAGCAGTAACCCCCGTGCACTCTTCAGTAACAATTTGGTAAACTTGGCTGAATCGACAGGCTTGAACACGTATCCGCACACACCGAGGTCGATACTTTGTTTCAAATAATCAGAACTTTCAAAGGCAGACAGGATAATTACCGGAACCTCAGTGTCAACAGTGCGGATTTCTTGAAGCATGGACAGACCGTCCATGACCGGCATCCGGATGTCAGTGATTATGATATCCGGCTTGTGCTGCCGCCAGGCGTCCAAACCTTCCGCTCCGTTTTGCGCGGTGACAAGTACGCCGACAAGTCGTGACAGAAATGCACTTAAGAGTTCGCGGGAGTCATCTTCATCTTCAACAAATAAAACGGTGAGACTTTTGAGGTACTCTTGCGTTTCTCTCTCTGTAATGTCTGTATTCATAAACTTTACTCCCAAATACAACGCCTTTTAGAGGATGCATATACTAATCCAATCTATGTCTATACGCCTCATATTACTCCTTCGCCTCATACGCGTTGATAACCAGTTTCATCACCCGCACAAGCTCTTTAATATCAACCTGGCAGCGGTCGTCATCGTTGGAATTGACAATACTGCAATTGCACCCACGAAAGCCGCTGCAAAAGCCAGGTTCTTCATCATGTTATTACTCCTTTCAGTTGTGGACGTTTACCTACTTAACGTGTCCCATCGCCTTCCAAAACCTTAAGCCGTTCCTTCAAAGCCTTTTCCTTCTGAAAACGTGCCGTAATATCTCTGATTATCGCCCCTGTGCCAAGCACAGCGCCTTTTTCATCGCGCACTATGACCATACTGAATTCCAGCGAAAGCCGGGTGCCGTCCTTGCGTATGCCGGGTGCCGAGAGGAGTTCCGTGCCGTAGCGGGTTTCGCCGCTTGCCATGACTTTGTGATATCCCTCCCAATGCCTGCCGCGCAGGTTTTCGGGGATAATCAGATCGAGGCTGTTACCTTCTGCTTCGGCAGCGGAATAGCCGAACATCGCCTCGGCCCCTTTATTCCAGAGTCGTATGGCACCTTCGTGGTCGGCAAACATTATGGCATCGCTGTTTTCTCTGACTATCTGCTCGGCCAACGAGGTAAATGACATGGTATTCATGTAGTTTCTCCTTGTATTCTTGTGGAAATAGTATCACCTGATCATAAAGATGCAACTGAGTACGAGATTTTTTTATCTGATTACCATTGAATAGATGCCATACCCCGCAACCAGAATGCCGAATACCAGATTTACCGGTCTGGTCTTTTCGTTTGGTTGCAGCATAAACAGGGCATCCACACGCATTGGTTCCAGTGCCTTGTTGCGAACAAAAGCAGTAAGGATCAGGACGAGTCCGTAAATGATGCCTATTACATTGACTGCAATGTCCATTTTCATTCCGGCAGAGTTACCATCATTTTGCGCGCAAGTCTATGCGCTTCATCTCCTGTTTTTCGCCTTCGGAGAGTTTATCCCACCATGTGCCGCCTGAGTTGCCGTAGTCAAAACGCTCGGCTCCTGTGCGGGTGTAGTAATAGTAGTTGATGAACCAGGAGTATGCATAAAAAACGGATACACCCACAAAGAACGGAATGGCGCTGCCGAACCTGGTTATGGCTCCGCCGATAAACGAAGTCCAGATAAACGGTCCGAATGCCGCCCAGGCACCGGTCCAGCCGAGCATCTGAGCGCCTTTGGCGGGCGAATAGGCGAACACGATCGGGTACTGGCGGAATGTTGCGGCGTTATTTGTGCCTGTCATCAGGAATATAAAGAGCATGATCCAGACAAAACCCTGGAACTGCTCAAGACCGGTTGGTGTGAGGAATCCTCCGAATACGAGGGCCAGACAACCGGCGATCTGCCCCAGTGTTGTCCAGTGCATCCCTTTGCTGCCGCCCCATTTATCGAATATCGGGCCGGTAAGAGCACGGATGAGTCCGCCGATGAGCGGGCCGAGATAGGCGTACGCTAATGGATCCGGAGCGCCGTCAAAGCCGCCGTAAATGGTTTTGATCATCATCGGGAACGCGGCCGCATACCCGGAGAACGAACCGAATGACGTGATATAGGTTATGGTGCAGTTCCACGTATGCGTACGTGCTCTGTTCAGAGTGCTCAGGATTTCAAACTGCCCCTTGAAGCCTCTTGCGGGGAGAGTAACGCTTCTCAAAAAGAGGGCGCAGAGAATAAAGGCGATTATGAGGAACGGAACCCAGACAAACAGGGCGTTCTGCAGATAAATCTGCTTCTTGATCACCTTCTTGACGGTCACATCCGTAATCAGGCCGGCGTCATTTTTTTTCAGCTCCACCTTCATGTTTTTGGTAGTTGCCGTCTCATTAATCACCACGTCTTTAATTACATCACCATCTCTCGTAATGACCGTGGCGGCCACAAGGTCAGGCCTTTTTGCTGCTACATCCGTAACAACACCAGCGGCGTTTTTTGTAATAGTAATATCTTTGAGAACATCAACCTTTGTAAAGGCTTGCGGACCTCCGGCTATTGCCCCGAGAGCGGCAAAACCGATGATCCAGGGCGCGACAAACTGGACAATACTCACCCCGAAGTTGCCCAGTCCGGCCTGAATGCCCATTGCGAGGCCCTGAAGCCGTTTGGGGAAAAAGATGCTCGTAGACGGCATGAATGAGGAAAAGTCCCCGCCTCCCATGCCGGTGAGGAACCCGATGACCATGAATGCTGCCCAGGAGGTGTTGGTGTCCTGAACCGCCAAACCGAGCCAGACCATCGGAATTATCTTGATGATGGTCGAGATGCTTACGACCGGTCTGGTTCCGAGCACCGGAATAAAGTTGGAATGAATCAGCCGCAGGATGCCGGAGGCAAACCCCGGAATCGCAGCAAGCCAGAAGTACTCCATAGTGGTGAACTTGAAGCCTATGGCAGGCATCCTGACAACCACCGCGCTCATGACAAACCAGGTCGCGAACGAAAATACCAGCGAAAATGTTGTTAACGCGCAGGTGCGCCATGCGACTGCGCTGCCGGTCTCTTCCCAGAATTTCGGATCTTCCGGTTCCCATCGTGGTAATCTGGCCATCATTATCTCCCTGTTCAGCTTTAGTGGTTTATCCCTCAAACACCCGCATGGTTTGAGGATGTTTTTCCTTCATCATCTTTCCGACAACATAGTGCAGTGAAAGCAGGCAGGCGACCGACAGGAACAGCATGAATATCCAGCAGCTTGTCCAGAGCCCGGTCCATTCAAGCAGGTAGCCGAACACAATTGGACAGACGAAACCTCCCAGCCCTCCGAGCACCCCCACCATGCCGCCGACTACCCCTACCTCCTCCGGGAAGTAGTCCGGGATAAGCTTGTAGACCGCCGCTTTGCCGATACCCCAGATGGTGCCGAGCAGCAGAACCAGCACAGCGAAAATCCAGACATTGGCCTGAAAATAGATCCTGGTTACCCCTTTAGCCAGCAATTCCTTCTTCTTAACCGCTTGTCCAGGTTTTACCACCGGTTCCTGCCAGGTCTGTTTTCCGGGGAGTACGAGGATCTGATCATCGATATTTTTCATAACCTCCGGTTTTGCTTTCAGCCGGTAGGTCTGGTTGCCGATAACTTCAGAGGTTATCTTGACCTCCTTAACCACAATGGAGCCATCCGCCACTGTCTGTACGACTCCGGCCCGTTTGGCCATAACCCCGCGCCCGGGAGATTGAATTTCCATTTTGGGTATCATGACCATCACGCTGATGACTGTCGAACTACCCAGGACCCAGTACATGATCTGACGGCCGCCGAACTTGTCGGACATCCATCCCCCCAGGGCCCGGATTACTCCGGATGGAAGGCTGAACATCGAAGCGAACAGACCGGCGGTGACGAGCGGCAGATAATAGACATTGACAAAATAGGGGACAAGCCATTGAGAAAAGGCAACAAAGCAGCCGAATACCAGGAAATAGTAGAGTCCGAAGCGCCAGACGCGCATATGCTTGAGTGGTGTCAACATCTGGATGAAGGTCTTGCCGGAACTGGCCGGTTTCCTGTTGTCGCTGAAAATAAAGAAAATAACTCCCATAACAGCCAGGATCAGTGCGTAATAAACCGGCAGATCACGCCACCCCTCAATGTTGGCGCCGTTATGTGTCAGTTTGTTGAGCATGGTCGGGGCGAACAGCGTCGTCAGAGCCGCCCCGGCGTTACCGGCACCAAAAATCCCGAGCGCCGTCCCCTGTCGCTCGCGAGGATACCAGACCGAGCTGAAGGCGATACCGATGGAAAAACTGACTCCGACCATGCCGAAGCCGAAGCTGCAGAGGGCGAACGTGGTAAAGCTGTCAGCTTTTGAGAGCAGGTACATCGGGATTGCGCAGAGAATCAGGAGTGACCCGTAGATCGGCTTGCCCCCGAATTTGTCAGTCAGCATCCCTGCCGGCAGGCGGAAGATTGAGCCGGTCAGAACCGGAATTCCGAACAACCAGCCGATCTGGACCGGCCCCCAGTTGAAGACCTGGTTGTCGACCAGAAACGTCACCAACACGCCGTTGAACATCCAGGCGGCAAAGCAGACGGTAAATGCCAGGGTGTTGAGAAAGAGATTTTTATGTGATTTCCACGTTGCGACTTCCAGCATGTGCGGGTCCTTTCCTGATTCGATTTATTTCGACCGCCAGCGATAGAGGATCGGCGGGTCAATCAGGAAGCGGGCCGGGACGTAGAGCATGTGCACCAGTTTGGTGAACGGCAGCAGGGCAACAATCAGGAAGGCACAGGCTGCGTGCAGCTTGAAGACCAGCGGGAAGTCGGCCATATATTCGATCTGCGGATTGAATGTCGCGAGTGACCAGAAATAGGGGACCACCGAATGCAGGTACCACTGGGAACCCCAGCGCATGAACGTTGCGACGTAGACACCGGTAAGGCTCTGGGCGGCCAGCAGATAAAGCAGCACCCAATCTGAGGCGTAGGTGACCTGCTTCAAAAGCGGCGTGTTAACGCGGCGCAAAAGCAGTGCCAGACAGCCGAAAACTGCGAAGAGTCCGAGTGCGAGACCGATGCTTTCGAAGATGATCAGGTTGTTCTGATTGCCGAGAAGCGCCTTCATCGGACCGGGGGCAACAACCCCCAGAAAATGGGCTGCGAGCACCGGCAGGATGCCGTAGTGCCACGGATTGATTCCCCAGAAGAGGACGTTACGCTCCAGAAACTGCGTGGAGTAGGCCGACCAGGTCAGACGATTGGAGTAGAAACGATAGGGAGTTACAAAGATCAATAACGCCAGAGCGGCATACGGCATGACGACAAAAATAAAGCTGTTTAACATGAGTGCACCTCCTTACAATCCTCTGTGCAAAGCAGCAATGCCGCTTCAACCAGCACTTTCCAGTGGGAATTATGCGTGGTGTTAAAAGCAGCGTGGTAGCGTTCCATCCCGGGCAATACACACTTGATAATGAACGGTTGACGTAATCCGCCGGTATCCTGCCGTGCCAGATGAGCCAGAAAACCGAGCAGCACCGAAAGATGATCGGGAAGTTCCACACCGGCAGGAGTGTAGCCGCAACGCTCGTATTCCTGTTTCAGCATAATCATATAGCTCCCCTTCTTCTGGTTGTCGCCGAAGAGGTGATGTCCCAGATACGGAGCGGTGGCCGGATTAAAGTCAAAGCTGGCGACGTACTCCTCCTCAAGCTCCGCCTCGGTAGAGATGGCGGCAAAGTCGGCAAAGGAGGCGATAGAACTGTTCAGCTGCTGCCGATTCAGAAAATCACTGACAACGGCATAATCGGTCTGCAGCTGTTCCCTGCCCGCCGGATAGTCGAGCAGTCGGGCGAGGGCATCGTAGCTGGCGGCAATTGTCATTTCGGCCCCCTTGTCTTCTTGAGGATACCGAAGCCGCTGGTTCCCTTACGCTGGTGCGGATCCTGTTCCTCCCGCTGCTGGGTCGGAATGATGAAGCGCTCGCGGTACGGGGCGATGGTGAAGAGGCGATAGAGTTTGTTGGCGCCCGCTTCATCGAGTCCCGCATTTTTTAAAATAGACTCTTCAATAGGCTGACCAAGGTTGCCCGCCCGCTTGAAAAGCCGCAGGGCGATCTGTTTCCGCAGTATTGCGGCAACTATCTCCTCGTTGCCGCCTGAGAGGAGGCTGGCCAGGAAACTGATCGGCGCACGCATCTTTTCGAGAAGCGGGAACGTGCCATGGTCGGCCAGTTCATGAAGATCGCCACCGCTGGAAATTACCGGGGAGAGCGACGGGATATAGTAGGCCATCGGCATGGTCCGGAACTCCGGATGCAGCGGCAGAGCTACGGCGAATTCCTTCACCAGTGCGTAGACCGGCGACTTTTCAGCCGCTTCCAGCCACTGATCGGTGACGCCATTCTTGCGGGCGGACTCACGAACCTGCGGATCGCGCGGATCAAGGATCACGTCGCGATGGGCCGCTACCAGCTGATCATCCGGTTTGAGCAACGCTTCTTCCACCCGATCGGCGTCGTAGAGCAGCACGCCGACGTGGCGGATCCGGCCGACGCAGCTGTGGGCGCAGGCGTTGCACTGCCCGCTCTCAGTGCGGGGGAAACAGAAGATGCATTTCTCCGCCTTGCCGCTCTGCCAGTTGAAATAGACCTTTTTGTACGGACAGGCGCTGGTGCAGAAACGCCACCCTTTGCAGACGTCCTGATCGACCAGCACCACCCCGTCCTCGCCCCGTTTGTAAAGCGCCCGTGACGGGCAGGAGGCAACGCAGGCCGGATTCAGGCAGTGATTGCAGATACGGGGGAGATAGTGCATGAACATGCGGCCGTAATCTGAGACAAGGGAACTGTCTTTAAGATTGACATCATTGACGGCGTATACCTGCGAACCGGAGAGGTCGTCGTCCCAGTTGGGACCGTTCGTAATCTCTTCCATCCGCTCGCCGGAGACTTGCGAAAATGCTTCGGCCACCGGCTGGTCGCTGCCGGGAGGTGCTTTATAAAGATTGCTGTAGTCAAAATCGAACGGCTCGTAATAATCGTCCAGCTTCGGCATATCGGGCTGGAAGAACATGTTGAGGAGCGTCGGACCTTTGCCGGGAGCACGCAACTTCAGTTTGCCATTTTCGCGAACCCATCCCCCCTTGAACTTGTCCTGATTTTCCCATTTTTTGGGATAACCGACGCCGGGTTTGGTCTCCACATTGTTCCACCACATGTATTCGGCGCCTTTCCTGTCAGTCCAGATGTTCTTGCAGGAGATGCTGCAGGCGTGGCAGCCGATGCATTTGTCAAGATTGAATACCATTACCAGTTGTGCTCTGACGTTCATCGCTTCACCCCCTCAACTTTCTGACAACCACGTAGCTATCCCGGTTAACTCCGGTCGGCCCCCAGTAGTTGAAGTAGTAACTGAATTGTGCATACCCTCCGAGCATCAGAGTCGGTTTCAGGCGGATTCGTGACAGGCTGTTGTGCACACCGCCACGTTTGCCGCTCTTCCTGGACTTCTTGACGTTCAGTGTCCGCTCCGGGGCGTGATACATGACCGCCGCACCACGGGGAATACGTGACGAAACACAGGCCCGGCTGGTGACGACGCCATTGGCGTTAAAGACCTCAATCGCCTCATTATCTTCGATCCCGGCGCCGGCCGCATCCTCATGATTGAGCCAGACGACCGGACCGCCCCGCGAAAGGGTCAGCATCCGCAGGTTGTCGGTGTAGGTGGAGTGAATGCCCCACTTGCCGTGCGGAGTTAAAAAGTTCAGGATCAGGCCGGTTTCACCCTCGGTTTCATCCAGGAACGCCGGGTTGAGTTTGGCTTTGAAGGTCGGCAATCCTTCGTTGAACTCGCCGTAATACGGGTGGTCGAGGTAGAGGGATTGCCGTCCGGTGAGGGTCCGCCAGGGTACGCCATGCTCAACGTTCAGAGTGTATGGCGCGTAGGGGCGATTTTCGTTGACCAGGCCGCTCCAGACCGGAGTGCTGATAAAACGCTGCGGTTTCTGGGTGATATCTTCCCAGCTGATACGGAAGTCGCGGTTACCGGCCGAAATCTGGCTGAGTGGTTTGCCGACACGCTTCTCCAGGTTTTGATAGGCGCGGTGTGCCAGTTCGCCATTGGTCTCCGGAGCAAAAGCCAACAGCACATCAGCCACGATACGTGCGTCCTCCAGGTCGATGCAGGTTTTGCCGCCCCATGCACGGGTCGGCATCTCAGTGAGGAGCTTTTCGTGAACGTCTTCCGCATCATAATTTACCCCGTGGGCATGGAGGTGACCGATATGCGGGCCGAGCGACATGAAGCGGTTGAAGAGGTTGACGTAATCGCGCTCCACAATGGGGAGGTTCGGCATGGTCTTGCCCGGAATAGCCTCACATTCGCCGAGCTTCCAGTCCTTGACACTCCGCTGGGCAATTTCGCCCGGCGTGTCGTGCAGCAGCGGCGCGGCAATGATGTCCTTGAACGGAACCGGAAAATGGTTTGGCGCAAGCTCGCTGACCTTTTCGGCGATTCCGGCGAAAATTTTCCAGTCTGATTTGGATTCCCATGCAGGATCGACGGCGGCGTCCATGCAGTTGACAAATGAATGCATGTCGGTGGTATTCAAGTCCGATTTCTCGTACCAGGTCGCAGCCGGCAGAACGATGTCCGAGTAGAGGGTCGAGGTGTCCATCCTGAAGTTCAGGTCAACCACCAGATCCATTTTGCCGGTCGGGGCTTTTTCATGCCAGACGATATCCTTGACCTGCCCCTTGGCTGCCTCGTGGGCGGTAAAGCTGCTGTTGGGAGCGCCGATAACATGCTTGAGGAAAAACTCGTGCCCCTTGGCGCTGGAAGAGATGGCATTACCGCGCCAGATGAACCAGACCTTGGGGGAGTTTCCCTCACCGTCCGGGTCCTCGATCGCGAAGCGGGTCTCGCCGCTCTTGAGGCGCGTGATCAGCCAGGCACGGATCTCGTCGTCGGTCGTGGCGCCGGCCGCAGTGGCCTGCTCGATCAGGCGGATCGGGCTCTCGTTGAAATGGGGGGAGAAGGGGAGCCAGCCGAGCCGAACCGCCTTGGCGTTGAAGTCGGCGGTGTGCATCGGCATGTTCTCGCCGGTCTCCGGCTTGAAATAGTCGACAAAATTGCGGTCATAACGCCACTGGTCGGAATGCATGTACCAGAAGCTCGGCGTATTCTGCAGCCGTGACGCCTTGGTCCAGTCCTGGGCCATCGCGATTGTGGTCCAGGGGGCCAGCGGCACCACCTTCTCCTGGCCGACATAATGGCCGAGTCCGCCGCCGTTCCTGCCGACGCTGCCGGTCAGAATGAGGGCGGTGATGGCAGCGCGGTAGATCAGGTCGTTGTGGTACCAGTGATTGATACCGGCGCCGACAATGATCATGTTGCGACCGCCGCTCTGTTCGCCGTTCACCGCCCATTCACGGGCCATCGTGATCAGTGTGTCGGCTGCTATGCCGGTATATTTCTCCTGCCAGGCCGGGGTAAACGGTTTATCGTCCTGGTAGTTTTGTGGATAATCACCGTCAAGTCCCCGTGAAACGCCGAACTGGGCCATCATGAGATCGAACACGGTGGCGACGATCACTTCGCCATCCTTCGTCATAACGCGGCGGATCGGGACGTTCCTGACAACATCGCCATCAGCCTCAAAGGTAAAGCGGACGGCACCGGTTTCCTGGCCGAGGAACGTCATGGCGCAGTCGATATCTTCGCCGTCCACGAGATCCACCATGTCGAGGTTCCAGTTCCCCTCCTGTTTGCTCCAGCGGGAACCGACGCTGCCGTGCGGAATGCGGACATTCCCGGCACTGTCGCCGACACACATGGTCCAGTCGGCATTCTCTATGTCACCGGCTCGCTCCAGTTCTGATGCCCGCAGGAATTCCCCCTGCCGCAGGGCACCATCCTTCACGGACAGTTTGACCAGAAACGGCAGATCAGTGTACTTACGCACATAGCCGGTAAAGAAGGGGACCTCGCGGTTGGCGTAGAACTCGGTCAGAATGACATGGTTGACCGCCATCCAGAAGGCGCCGTCATGCCCCTGCTCGACCGGCATCCAGGCATCGGCGAACTTGCAGGCCATGTTGTAATCCGGTGACATGACCACTACTTTGGTGCCACGGTAGCGGGCCTCGGTCATAAAGTGGGCATCCGGGGTGCGGGTCATCGGCACGTTGGAACCGCAGAGGACAATGTAGGAAGCGTTATACCAGTCTGCCGATTCATTTACGTCGGTCTGCTCACCCCAGACCTGCGGCGATGCCGGCGGCAGATCGCAGTACCAGTCATAGAAACTCATGGCAACGCCGCCGAACAGCTGGAGGAAGCGGGTGCCGGCCGCATAACTGATCATCGACATGGCCGGGATCGGAGAAAAGCCGATTACCCGGTCGGGCCCATGTTTCCTGGCGGTGTAGAGCGAGGATGCGGCAATCAGCTCATTTGCCTCGTCCCAGGAGGAACGGCGAAAACCGCCCATGCCGCGCTTGCTGACATAGCTTTCGCGCGATTCGGGGTTCTCGACGATGCTCTTCCACGCCTCGACCGGATCGTTGTGCAGGGCGCGGGCCTGACGCCAGAGATCGATCAGTGTCCCGCGCATATACGGGTGTTTGACCCGTAACGGGGAGTAGAGGTACCAGGAAAAGCTGATTCCGCGCGGGCAGCCGCGTGGCTCGTGGTTGGGGAGGTCACCGTTGAACTGTGGATAGTCGTTGGCCTGCAGTTCCCAGCCGACAATGCCGTCTTTTACATGTACCATCCAGCTGCAGGCACCGGTACAATTGACCCCGTGGGCGCTGCGCACCACTTTGTCGTACTGCCACCGGTTCCGGTAAAACTCCTCCCACCCCCGGTCGCACGGGCTATGGTCATCCTTGATCCGTTCGTTCGACATTATCTGATCCTCCTTTTGTAGAGAGACAATCCAAGTAATAACAGGACAAACAGGGTCCCACCCATCACGGAAAACGGTACCGGACAGCCGCCCCCACCTTTTTGGGTAGCGGAATCCTTAAACAGAGCCATCAGCGCCGCGATCTCTTCGTCGGTCAGCGGTCGGTCGGCATAGATTTTCTTCATGGTCGGAAATTTGAGCGCTTTGAGCGCGCCTTTCATGCCCGTATCACCCATCTTCTGGTAGGATTTGCTCAAATCTGCAATGGAGAGGTTACCGCCGTCAATGCCCGGGTAGGTAAAGGGGTGACAGGAGAGGCAGGGTGCGCCGCCTTTCGTCAGGCTTCTGCTCCCGGTGAAGAGTGCCTTCCCCTGTGCGATCAGCTCGGGAGTTACCTGAGTTGCAATCTGTTCCGTAATCGGTGGTGAGGCTTTTGCAGCGCCGGCTCCCTCTGTCGCCGAAATATAGGCAATGATCTTCAGGGCATCTTCATGGCCTATGCCCAGATTCGGCATTTCATAGCCGTATTTTTTGACCAGTTCAATCTGGATAGGATCTTTGTTCGCTGAAAGTTTGTTCGGCTCAATGATGACCGATTCCAGCCACTCATGCGTCCGCTTGGAGATCACTCCTTTCAGGTCTGGACCACCACCATCGCCGCCACCAATTGTGTGACAGCCGGCGCACTGTTTGTCGAACAGATCTTTTCCCTGATCTGCCAGGACAGGAAGTGCGGTTGATAACAGAACCAGCAGCGAGGTTAAACAACTCAGGAGCCTACATGAATGTGCCATACGGTTTTCTCCTTCCGTGATTTGGAAATGAAGCATTGTTTTATATGGGATTACGTTCTCTGTTTGGGTTTATTACGCACTCCGGATTATAAAGGTGCTTGTGTTGACCGAATGCGCCTGCCTCAAAAAGTCACACAAATTATGCGTAATCATTTATGACGCCTGCTGGTATAAATAACTTTGACCCAAGTCAAAAACGGTGTTTTTTCCTTGACTTTGTTTTTATAAAAAAGTAAACAATACCCAAAGCATAAAGAAATGCTTACAGTGTTGATAATGAAAATACTAAACTATCCGTAAGGGTAGGACGGAAAGCCCATAGGGTCTCCTTGAGACAGCCGGGTCGCCAAAATATCTCCAGATATTCGCGATCCGGCTTTTTTTGTTGCCAGAGCGGAACATACAGGCAGTGGTAGACGATAATACTAAACCATCCGCAAGGGTGGGGCGGAAAGCCTATAGGGTCTCCAGAAGACAGCCGGGTTGCCGAAATATTACTATATTTCAGCGACCCGGCTTTTTTTGTGGATCGGGCACGTTGGTACAGAAAAATAAGGGGGGTGATACGTCGAGTTGATTTCAGAATGCAGACAGCCTGAATTATGGATTTGAACTGAAGGAGAAGTGTCTTCTCTTAAGTATGAACAGTAACAAAATAGCGTAGGAAAAAGGAGCGAACATGCGGAAAAACAGCAGTCTGATTTGTCTATTGATAGCAGGGGTCAGTTTTCTTCTCTCAGGTTGTGTTGTTGGCAACGGGCCGGGAGTTGAAAGTATTATAACCGGCGAAGCCACTATGGGCCACCCTTTGGCCGGCATGGTGACAGTCAGGGATTCATCCGTCCCGAGCAGGCAAATTATGGCCACTACCCGAGCAGATGGCGGCTATTCCATCGATGTCAGCGGATTAAAGGCACCATTTACCATAGAAGCCAGCGGCCTTTCCGGCGGTATAAGTCATACACTGCATACCGTGGTAAATGGAACGGGTGTCGTTAATATTAACCCGTTGACAGAGGTAGCTGTAGCCGGGGCAGCCGAAGGAGATACAGCAGAGACGGTGTTTAACAGTTTTGAACAGGAAAAACTTAAAAAAGTGGGCGATGGTATGCCAAAAATATTTGCCGCTCTCGGGTCAAACCTCAAGCCGCTTTTTAACGGCTTCGGCATTACCTTTGAGGAGAGTACCGGGCTTCTCAATGCCAGCAATGAATCTCTCCAGGCTTTGTTTACATCAGTCGGATTCATTCATTCCAACGGTACCCTTTTAGTTGTGAATAAAACCACCAGTTCGGTGATTTTTTTCTGCAGGATCAATGATATCAACGGCGGTAAATTTACTGCTGCCAATATGCCGCCGATCCCTAAAGTCCCTGCTGCTTAACTTTGACAGGAAGGATTTTAGTTAACGGTTATTCACACTGGTGGATTGAATATTTGAGCTGCTGATTTGCCAGTACACTCCCAAGCCCTGTGGGCGGTCACGACTGTCCACAGGGGATACATCAAAATTACCACCACCGCCGGAGAGAAAGTATCAGAATAACAGTGAAGAAAATTGCACGATTCATGTGTGTCATGAAGAAAAACAACGGCAACAGAGTGTTACTGCAGTTCGTATGTCTCAATAAGTTTCGTGTAATGTTTAATAAAACCTGCATCGGCTTGAGTCTCAGCACGATGATATCCATTTACAATTTCCGCTCGCATGGCTTCGGGAATAACCCGTTCAGCGAGCGGATAGAGTATGTCATCCTCTTTGGCGATGTGCTCCCGGAGAAGCGCAGCATAGGCCAGGGCATTTTCGGCAATGACACACTCCTGCCCGGAAAGGCCGTCCAACGTTTTTTGAACGGCTGACTCCATAGCCAACACATACGCCCGTCCCTGATCGTGCTCCATAAGCATGGCAGCTACCGGGCTGTTATCTCGTGGCATTCCGTTCGTGACCAGGGCCGAGAAGAGGACATCCTCCTCTTTCGCATGGTGAAAACGGTCGGCGTAATTACGGATAAAATCAACACCATCGAGATAAAACTGCCAGTTGGAATAATCACCGGCAGCAGTACGGGGAGCATTTCTCTCCAGCAGTGCAATCATGCGCAGAATCAGGCGGTGTTCGGCTACCAAAGCCTGGGTAATATCTGTTTTCATCATTACCTCCTGGTACCGTCGATGCCCACGATCACAGTCTCCAGCGGGATGTCTCTGCCGCTTTTCCGGATCGCCTCTTTGACCATGATGTCCAGCCCTTTGCAACAGGGTACCTCCATAATTGCCACGGTGACACGTGGTGTTTCGTTGGTTGAAAAGATTGTCGCCAGTTTGTCCACGTAGCTGGAAGTATCATCCAGTTTTGGACAGGCGATTGCCAGTGCCTTGTCTTTCAACAGATCCTGATGCATGCTCCCCATGGCAAATGCAACACAATCGGCGCACACAAGTATATCCGCATTCTTGAAGTACGGTGCGGCAGGCGGCACCAGGTGCAGTTGCACCGGCCACTGCCTCAGTTCAGAAACGGCCTTTGTGGTGTTTACTTCTGAATGAGCCGGTCTTTCAATTACCTTTGCCATGCTGCCGGAGCAGCCACATCCCAAATTTCCCATGATTATTCCCCTTTTACTGATAATTGCCGGTTAATTTCCAGCTCGATTTTTGCTTCATCTTCTTTAGACAAGCCATGGATTGAAACCACATCCTTCAGAAGGCAGATGCCTACTTTGCACGCGGTGCAGCCTATGTCGTAGCGGGCAAGTATTTCACCTATCTCCGGGTAGGTCTGCATGACATCCTGTATTGCTTTATCACCAAGTCCGTTGTTGAATTCCATTACATGCTCCCTTTACTTTGTTGTGAATGAAGCTTAGCGCAATAATTGGCAGATTAGTTTGATGTGGGTCAATAAACTGGTTTCATTTCAGGCGAAAGGAAACAAATGTGAGAACAGCAAATGTATTTATGAACTACTGAGGGCGTAATTTCAGAATACTGACCATTTCCTGCTGCATATTTTTCGTATCAATCTTTGCCGCTGACAGAAGAGCGCCCCACGTTTTAGCTCCGGACTTGACTTCAAGGTAGAGCTGCTTTGCTGGTTGTTTCATCTTCGTAGCTATAACGGTGACGATAATCAACTCCTGATTGGTGGCACCAGCTTTCCGCAAGCTGTCCAAATCCCGCTCACCGAGCAATTGGTTCTGGATAAAAATCTCATCAACCACCGCTTGTGACAATTGGCTCGCTGATCCATCTGTGTTGAGTGCTCCTGAAAATCCTGATCCCAAAGTTTTCGATGATAGTCTCAGTGGTGCAGTTACATTTTTCCATGAATCGCTCTTCGACTTGGCTTGCAACAGGCTATGAGCTGGTGATCCTGATTTCGAGGCGACCCAGTAGGCAATCCAAAGATCATCGGGAGAAGTGCCTTGTTGTTTCTTCATCACGAGAGACTTCTTATCGGTGTTGAATACGGTCGCAAAGAAGGAGTTTTGAGTTGTAGCCAGAAAATAGGGGTCAGCCGCTGCAGGACGAGTCGGTTCATAGGAGCGGTCGGTAAAACAATGACAGGTAATGGCAGGTATGGCGTGCGCCGATACCGGTAGCATAAACAGTAAGCAGATACAGAAAATTATACTGCCGGGGCAGGTACACATAAATGGGACTTTCTTCGGGCAATAGCCGTGTTTGATGTAGGCCAAACAATTGAACAACTCGGACGAAAACTTGTTACCAATTAATTGAACGCCCCCGTTGAAATTTTCAACGGGGGCGTCTGCCTCCAACTCATTGCAGCAATACTGCTACCCAAGAATAGCCTTGAGATCTGCTTCAGCAGTCGTAATGGGGGCGATATTGAAATTTTCGACCAGGAAGTTAAGCACATTCGGTGTTATGAAGGCCGGGAGAGTCGGTCCAAGCTTGATGTTCTTGATGCCGAGATGGAACAGGGTCAGGAGGATGACTACTGCCTTCTGCTCGTACCATGAGAGGATCATTGAAAGCGGCAGGTCGTTGACGCCGCACTCGAAAGCGCCAGCCAGGGCAACGGCAATCTGGATAGCCGAATAGGCGTCGTTACATTGCCCGATATCCAGCAGACGGGGAATACCACCGATATCTCCAAACTCAAGCTTGTTGAAACGGTACTTGCCGCAGGCCAGGGTGAGGATTACGGTGTCCCTGGGAGCCTTTTCGGCAAACTCAGTGTAGTAGTTGCGGCCCGACTTGGCGCCGTCGCAACCGCCTACGAGAAAGAAGTGTTTAATGGCACCGGACTTGACTGCAGCAATGACCTTGTCGGCAACACCAAGTACAGCGTTGTGACCAAAACCGGTCAGAATTTCCTGGCCTGGATTTTCGGGCAGGGCCGGGCATTCCAAAGCCTTGTTGATAACCGGGCTGAAATCCCAGCCTTCGATATGTTTGACACCGGGCCATGCTACCAACCCCCAGGTATAGAGACGGTCGATATAGGAATCGGCCGGTTTCTGGATGCAGTTGGTGTTAAAGATAATGGCACCGGGGAAATCAGCAAATTCTTTGGCCTGGTCCTGCCATGCGCCGCCGTAGTTGCCCACCAGGTGGCTGTATTTTTTGAGGCCGGGATAGCCGTGAGCCGGAAGCATTTCACCATGGGTATAGACATTGATACCCGTGCCTTCGGTCTGCTTGAGGATCTCTTCCATCATCTTCAGGTCGTGACCGGTGACCAGAATTGCTTTGCCGGATTTGGTACCCAGTTGAACCGGTGTCGGTACCGGATGACCATATGCGTCGGTGTGGGCAGTATTCAAAAGGCCCATGACAGTCAGATTCTGCTTACCACATTCCATTGAGAGGCCAACATAATCCATCAGGCCCAGATTTGAATCGGTTGTTGCTGCCAGTGCTTTCTGGAAGAAGGCCATAACTTCGTCGTCTGTCCTGCCCAGTATCATGGCATGATCCATATAGGCAGCCATGCCCTTCAGGCCGTACATAAGGATCTCGATGACGGAACGGATGTCCTCGTTGATATGTTGAGTATTGATGCCGTGAGCTTCACCCTGCGTAGTCATTCCAGCCAGATCAGCAGCCGGATGCCAATCAGCTATCGGACCGGAAATAGTCACGCCCGAAGTTGCTTTGGCTTTTTCTTTCAGCTCATAGCATTGTGTGATCAGGTCACCAATACGGGCCGCTTCGAAGTCAACGTTAGTAACTGTGCTGAAGAGTGCTTCGATAGTGAAGCGGTCGATTTCGGCATTACGGCCAAGCTTGTCGGCATACAGTGCCAGACTTTTAAGTCCGTACAAAAGGTGATCCTGCAGGGCTGCTACTTGAGGATTTTTGCCGCATACTCCGGAAATGTTACAGCCGGTTCCATTTGCTGCCTGCTCGCATTGATTACAAAACATGCTCATTTCTTTCTCCCTTTTATGTGGTTTTCCAGCAATCTCGATCTTCAATATCTGTAAAATAGACCGATTACTTCTGGTGTTGTTTGACGGAAGTCAAGTTTATAACTATTTTTTAGCATCTAAGTAATTTGTAAATCAATGTGCCGCACATTTCTTTACCCCTGATTTGTTGACACCACAGCCGCTGGAGGTGGCTTAGATGCCGGTCAGAATACTGATAGTCGACGACCATGCCATTATTCGAGAAGGTCTCAAGATGATGTTCGCATCGTTGAGCAATATGGCGGTTGTTGGAGAGGCTGAAAATGGTCGGATCGCTGTAGAAAAAGCCGACCGGTCAAAAGAGAAACATGCAGAAGCAATTCGAGAATCAGCTTGGAGAGTGGAACAAATCGGGGGCTGGAAGCAATCGATATTCTTGCTCGATAATAAATTCTTTATAAAAATCTGCTTGTTAAGTGATGCATATCGAGTTTAGCTAAACTGAAACTACGATAATAACGGCCCCAGCCCCCGTATGGATCGCTTTTCTATATGGAAACTACCATTAGTGCGCCTGCGATGATGAGTGCTATTAATAAGACAATAGTTGCAGTAGCAACGAACGTCCCATGCGTATTAGACTAATGATTCTAGCCTGTTAGCGCTAATATACGCATAACTGTCAATTAATGTCGCTTTTCTCCTATCTTGTTATCTACTCCTGCTGACAACACAACTCGCTGATATTAATCAATAAAATGACGTTTTTTAATTGGCACTCAACTTGCTTGGTAAATGCCAGTATGTATAACTAAAAGGGAGAATCATGCCTGGAGACCCCATCATGAACAGAACCTTCCTCCCGCCTCCCGGAACTGCCGAATTTTGGTTGGACAAAAATGTCAAGGAGATTTTCCGTGCTGAAAAATTGGAGCATCCGGACAAAACTGCTGCTGCTTGCCAGTATCCCAATACTGTTTCTGCTCTATTTTAATGTAACTTCAATGTTTACCAAGGTCGGAGTGTATCGTGAGCTGAAGGTGGTTGCCGAACAGACCAAACTGACCACGCAGTTTGGCGATCTGGTGCATGAACTTCAGAAAGAGCGCGGTATGTCGGCCGGTTTTCTAGGCAGCAAGGGGGGCAAGTTTGTTGCCGAACTGCCGGAACAGCGCAAAATATGTGATATCCGGGTCGAAAATCTTAAAACCGCTCTCGACAGCTTTGGCCATAAACATTCAAGCGTATCCTTCGGCACATTGGCGGGGAGCGCAATGGGCAATCTCGATAAAATAAACTCTATACGCAGCGGCGTGACCAGTCAGTCCATTGAGGCATCCGAGGCGATAAAATATTATACCGAAACCATCGATTTTCTGCTCAAAATCCCCGCCGACCTCTCCCTTTCTTGCGGCAACGTCAAAATTGCCACCCTGGCAAGCTCTTATTCGTACCTGATGCAGGCGAAGGAAATGGCCGGCATCGAGCGAGCGGCACTTTCCAATACCTTTGCCCGCGACAGTTTTGCTCCAGGGTTCTTCAACGTTTTCGTGATGGTTGTCGCCAAGCAGGAAACCTATCTCGGTCTGTTTCAGTCTTACGCCAATGAATCACAAAAAAAACTGTTTGCTGAGACACTCACCGGTTCTCCGATAGAAGAGGTTGCCAGGTTACGAACAATTGCCATGGAAAAAGGGCATAAACCGAGTCTGGGAGGGATTGAAGCGCCGCTCTGGTTCGACATGTCTACCAAACGCATTGACATGCTCAAGGTGGTTGAGAATCAACTGGGAAAAGACCTGCTTGAAAAAGCCGGAGACCTTATGTCTTCAACCCGCGTAATGATGCTGATACTGGTGGTCGTAACGGTCTGTGCCGTGGCAATGACGCTGCTTTTTGCCCTGCTTATCCTCCAGGCAGAACTGGAGCAGCAAAAGAGTAAGGAAAAACTCAGCCTGATCCTGAACTCTGCCGCTGAAGCTATATATGGCATTGATAAGGACGGTCACTGCACCTTCTGTAATCAGGCATGTATAGATATGCTTGGATACGAGAGCGAGGACGAACTGCTCGGCACAAACATGCACGACCAGATTCATCACACGCTTCCGGATGGTTCTCATTTCCCTGTGCATGAGTGTAAAATTTTCAAGGCAATCCAACGTGGGGAAGGCACTCATGTTGACGACGAGTTTCTCTGGCGCAAGGATGGTACATCATTTCCTGCCGAATACTGGTCGTATCCTCAGCATAAAAACGGGAAGATTTCCGGCGCTGTCATCAGCTTCTTCGACATCGGTGCGCGCAAAAAAGTGGAAGAAAAGCTTGCCGAACTCAGTCACTATTTTATAACTTCTCTGGAAAATACCAGTGACTTTATCTACTTCAAGGATGCAAACGGTTGCTTTCGTTTTTGCAGTCAGGCAATGGCCACTATCACAGGCCACACCAGCTGGCGCGACATAATCGGCAAAAAAGATCGGGATATTTTTCCTGAAGAGACTGCCAGCATCTATTATAAAGAGGAATTGCACGTTTTGAGTGAAGGCAGGGTGCTTTTAAACAAGGAGGAACCCTATTATGACGCTTCAGGAAACTTAGGATGGATTAGCACGAGCAAGTGGCCGTTGTTTAATCCAGAAGGAGAGGTGACGGGATTGTTCGGGATTAGTCGCGACATCACCGAGCGCAAACTGACGGAAGAAAATTTACGTACAAGCAATAAGCACAATCGTATATTTGCAGAGAATGCCACTGAAATTGTGTGGACCATGAGCCAAAGCGGGGCATTTACTTATGTAAGCCCTTCCGTGGAAAAGGTAATGGGATAC
>JBMOEI010000075.1:0-22342 GCA_049318985.1 Desulfuromonadaceae bacterium | reverse complement strand
ATGTACCCCTGCATGCCGATGCCGAAGGCAAGATAAATGGTCAGCGGATAGGCAATCACCGCCACCAGTTCAGAAATGATGCTGCGGCGCAGGATCAGCATATCCCGCTGCCAGATTGCCAGAGATCCCCTGAGCATTATTCCCTCACCTTCTCGCCTGTTAACGAGATAAAGACATCTTCCAATGTTCTCTCCTGATACCGATCTTTCAGCTCCGGGGTGCTCCCGATGGCGATCAGTTTTCCGTGATCCATAATGGCAATACGATCACACAGCTGCTCAGCCTCTTCAAGATAGTGCGTTGTCAGGAATATCGTCATTTTTCCGGCAAGAGAACGGATGTATTCCCACACAGCCCGACGTGACTGCGGATCAAGCCCGGTGGTCGGCTCATCAAGAAACAGTACCCGTGGCTGATGCACCAGAGCACGGGCTATCACCAGACGACGCTGCATGCCGCCCGAAAATGTGTCGGGGAAATCCTTCTGCCGCCCCGACAATCCCATAAGTTCAAGCAGCTCATCAATCCGTGGTGCATACAAGCGCCGTTCCATCCCATGCAGACGGGCGTGCAGCTCCAGATTTTCGCGGGCGGTCAGATAGCGGTCTAGACTGTTCTCCTGCGAAACCACGCCGATAATACGACGAATTTCCTGTCCCGATTGGAGGATGTCGTATCCTTCAATCGTCGCCTGGCCGGAGCTCTGTCGCATCAACGTCGTCAGGATGCGGATAAGTGTTGTCTTGCCGGCACCGTTGGGGCCGAGTAACCCGAAAATGCTCCCCTGCTCCACTTCCAGGTTGAAGGAATCGAGCGCGGTTAATGCCCCGTACGCTTTGGTAAGGGTATGTATTGAAATTGCAGATGTGTTCATTTTTTTCCTATACCCGCTCTGCCGACTGTAGCCGTGAACACAATCACCCTCCCGATGTTGAAGGCATGATACTTTCACGGAATTCACCGGGAGCAAAAATAAAAAACATCCGTAACATACAGTATTTATAAAATTCCTGGAATAAAAGTTGAAAACTCCCGCCATGATTCCACCAGGACTCCTTCAGATTCACACTATCGACAGGATATGGAATTATGGTGATATTTTTGGGAAGTGAATTTCTGAACAATAGTGAAGCACGTTTGAGGTGATAACGTGATGTAATCAAAAGTATTGAACGGGCACCGCTGCGAACAATAAGATCGCGTCCGAAGATTGAATTTTCGACAGTATTGCGCGATAACTTTTCAAGAACAACATTGTCGGAAGGAGGGTCGCCATGCCTTGGCCGGTAAAGATCGCTTTTTCTGACAGACGGGTCAACTCCGATTAAAAACAGAAAAGCTGCCCGGGACTCCCGAAAAAGACGCACGCCCTCATCTACTCGTCCTTTACCTCCCGCCAAAACGACTATTGCATCGGCTTTCAGCGTATTCTGTCGATATGAAAAGGTTTTGTAGGTAAAATCTATGAAAAGTACCGCTATAATAACCGAACCGATGATACAAAGCGTAAGGAATGCCTTAATAATATTCATACTGTATCCAATATTTGTCTTGCATCAATAAGATCAGTCTGCTATAAGCTCTTTTTCAGTAATTACCGGAGGAAAACGATATGTCAAGAAAATGTGAAATTTGCGGAAAAGGCCCCAGCTTCGGAAACAACGTCAGCCATGCGAACAACAAAACCCGTACGGTATGGTATCCGAATCTCCAGAAAATTAAAGCGGTGAAAAAGAACGGCAGCATCATGACGGTAAAGGTCTGTACCCGCTGTATCCGCTCAGGATTTGTCACCAAGTCCCTGTAGGTAGTGTCACTCAGCCTCACTAATCAGCCGCGCCCTGTTCAGGGATGCGGCTTTTTTTCGTACCGTGATTTATTTTTTAATCCTTTCCACTTTAATTACTCCCTTAATTTTCATAAGCGCATTCATTACTTTCTGTAAATGAGCCAGGTCGGTAACGTTCACCTCAAAGATGTTTTCTCCGCGCTGGTCAATGGTACTTTGGATCTGCGCACTGGCAATATTGGCTTCGCAATTGGTAATTGCCAGCGTGATTGTTGCTAAAATCCCCTTAACATCATGACACAGCACCCTTATTTTTACCGGTAACACAGCCGTCTTCACCTTGTTCCAGGCAACATCGACACGCCGCTCCGGGTCGCTTTCCATGGCAAACTGGCAATCGGCTGTATGCACGGTTACTCCTTTGCCACGAGTTATAAAACCGACTATTTCATCTCCTGTTACCGGATTACAGCATTTGCCAAAACGAACCAGCACGTCATCCAGTCCGCCAATTTCAACAGCTCCACTTGACTTGCCCTTCAATTTATTTATGAGCGACTCAAGTCGTGACTCTTTGTGTTCGGTACGCTCTTTCAGTTTTTCATCCGGAAGGATTTTGCCAACAATCTGACTGCTGGATATCTTGCCATAGCCAACTGCCGCCAACAGGTCATCATCAGCGGCATAGCCGAATTCAGCGGCAATCTTCTTGAACTCGCCGCTTTTTTGTATTTTCTGAAGGTTAATTGAATATCTGCGGAAATCTTTTTCGCAAAATTCACGTCCCAGTACGATACTCCGCTTACGCTCTTCAATTTTAATCCAGGCCCTTATTTTGTTGCGTGCACGGGAACTCTTGACAATCTTAAGCCAATCCTTGCTTGGGGTATGGTGCGGAGAAGTGATTACCTCGACGATATCACCATTTTTAAGTTCGTATTTGAGCGGTACCAACTTGCCGTTTACCTTTGCACCGACACAACGATGCCCGATATCGGTATGAACGCTGTAGGCAAAGTCAATCGGCGTGGACCCTTTTGGATACCCCTTTACATCACCTTTCGGAGTAAACACATAGACTTCTTCAGAAAAGAGCTCCACCTTGACCGAATCCATAAACTCTTTTGAATCCTGCAAATCCTGCTGCCATTCGAGAAGCTGCCGCAACCAGGCAAAGCGCTTGACCTCCTTCTCGTCATACCCCTTCCCTTCTTTATACTTCCAATGCGCCGCAATGCCTGCGTCGGCAACACTGTGCATGTCGTGAGTACGGATCTGCACTTCCATCCGGTCGCCCTGAGGACCAATAACTGTCGTGTGCAGAGATTGGTACATATTCCCTTTCGGCATGGCGATATAGTCTTTGAAACGCCCCGGGATAGGCTTCCACGCCGAATGTATAACCCCCAGAACCTCGTAGCATTCACGAATATCGGCAACAAGAATTCTCACGGCGATCAGATCATAGATCTCTTCAAACTCGACGTTGCGTTTTTCCATCTTTTTATAGATTGAATAGAGGTGTTTACTTCGCCCGGAAATTTCACCGTGGATGCCATAAAATGCCAGTTTTTCAGATATGATGGTTTTTGCTTCCTCGACAAATTTTTCCCGCTCCTGTTTCTTTTGAGATATTTTTTTAACCAGGTCAAAATATATTTCCGGATGTAAATAGCGAAATGACAGGTCTTCCAATTCTACTTTTACCCATGAGATCCCCAGTCTGTTGGCAATAGGAGCATAAATGTCCATCGTTTCACGGGCAATCCGTCGCTGTTTCAACTCGGCCTGGAACTCCAGCGTTCTCATATTGTGAAGGCGGTCTGCCAATTTGACGAGAATGACCCGAATATCGATGGCCATTGCCAGTAGCATTTTGCGGAAGTTTTCGGCCTGACTTTCTTCTTTGGTCTTAAAGTCAATCTTACTGATTTTGGTGACACCTTCTACCAGGGCAGCCACTTCGCTGCCAAACATTCTGGTCAAATCCTCCGATGTCGCCAATGTATCTTCAATTGTGTCATGGAGAAAACCGGTTATGACACTCGGAACATCGAGCTTTAAATCGGCCAACAGACCGGCAACCTCCATCGGATGGATGATATACGGTTCGCCGGACAACCTTGTTTGTCCCTGATGCACTTTGGCGCAGTAGACGTATGCCTTGCGAATCAGATTATGATCAGCAGTTGGATTGTACACTGAAACCTTATCAAGAATGTCGTTGAGTCGGATCATACGAAATTCGTCGCCTGTAATAGATTAAACGGGGATATACGGAAAGTGGATAAAAAAAGGGTGAAACCGGAAAAAACCGGTTTCACCCGAGGTGGCAGGTTATACGCGATGTTTTTTTGAAACTTCGCACGTGATTTTGCCGGCAGCAATTTCACGAAGAGCAGTAACAACTTGACGGTTTTTTGATTCAGTCAATGGTTGCGCTCCTTTATAGAGCTGCTTTACCCGTTTTGCAGCCAGTATTACAAGCTGGAATCTGTTTTCAACTTTTTCCAGGCAATCTTCAACCGTTACTCGAGCCATATTTTACTCCTTCCTGCAATTTTAGATGAGTGTCTTTGTACCCTAATTCAGTTCAGATATCAAACAGTTTCCTTCCGGCTTTTTCCATCATTCTGAAGAAAAGAGCTGATCCATGAGCACCTTAAAAACTATGTGAACTTTTCATCAATAAACTCACGCCCAGATAGGTAAACAACATCACAAACATCCCGGCAATTCCGAGCCAGGCAAAAACGGCGTCCCAACGTGACCCTTTCAGCCTGAAATGGAGCAGCAGCGCGTAAAACAGCCAGAGAATAGAGGTCCACAGCTCTTTCGGCGTCCAGAGCCAATAGGTCCCCCATGCGTAATACCCCCAAATGCCACCTGAAATCATTGACACAGAAAAAAATGTCCAGCCTACCAGTGCCGTTTTGTATAAAAGATCAAGGTAACCGCGGATGCCGGTACGGAGATATGCGGCACTCGCTATGGCGCCTATGACAAAAAGAGCATACCCGAAAAATGCCACGACTACGTGCAGTTCAAACCAGAGGGTGTCGAGAATCTGTGGCAGCGGCATATTGAGCGGCTTGAACATGATCGCCGCAAGTGTGATTGAACCGGCCAGAACTCCGGCGACAATCGTAAACCAGCGTTTATCCCGTACAGCCGGATAATATGAGGAGATAAAAGCCATAAGCACTACCGACATACTGAAGAACAGCAAAGTGTCATGGGGGCCGAGCAGAGGGAGACGACCGAGCATAAGGCCACGGTTGAACAGGTAAAACAGTTGGCAGATCAGAGCAGCCACCAGACCGGCGCGCCGGAACGAACCCAAAAAAAGGCACGCAACGACAATAATGAGCAGTAATGGAATTGAAGAAGACATACCCATATCAGAGTTTGACAACCGAGGTAATAGTACGTTTGTGAAGATACTGTTCCAGCAGATAGAGTGGCACACCAACGAGAGCACTTATAAAAATAATTTCCATACTATTAATGAAATAACCGCTGATTGAATGAGATATCGGGCCTATGATCCAATAGATAAATGTGATGGTGTAGAGCGTCGGCACAAGAACAATTGTTGTCCACAACAGGTAACAGAGCGCCTTCAGTCCAAGCTTCAGTCGTTTCATAAACAACACAGCAACAGTCATTGCAGTTATTCCGTAAAGTATTTTGACCCAGTGGATCAGGCCGTAGTGAAGAAATACAGAGAACCGGGAAGGCTGCTCATCACTTTCTAGCATCAACGATTCCTGGATTTTTGTGATATCAAAACCAAGTGCTCCCCATAATCCCGTGCAGAATACAACAATTGCAACGGCAGCAACGCCCCAACTGATAAGATTAACCGGATGGAGGTTCTCAATTAAATCAGCTACCGTTTTCGTCGCGGCTTCGGGCGGCGGTGGAGAGAACTCACTACTGTTATGCTTTTTTTCCAGTAGCTCCTGATTATGCTTTACCAGAAGTTCTTCCCGTTGCCGCTCGACAAACATTTTGATTACAACGCCGCATCCGGGACAGGCACTGAACATCTGATCGCCAAAAGAACTGTATCCGCAGGAAGGACAGGTATCCACACGGTAGACATTGCTTTCGGAGCAGGGTTTGGTAACGGTAAACCCTTCTTTGCAACGCGGGCAGGTGATGAAACGTCCTGAATCAGGAATCTCATGTTCAGGCAGCGTACCGCCGGCGTTACATTTCGGACAGGAAATCTTCATGGTAATCATGCTCCGGACAGGTAACTTCTGATTCTCCACCACCCTTTTTAGCAAAACATTCGTGTGCTGTCACCAACACTCTCGTTATTTTCATGACAAAACTGCACCACAAGTAAATAAATATGCGCTATAGTGCCAACATTTAAGTTTGTACAGGGGGCTCTATGTCATTTAACGGTGACCTTGAACATTTTCCGTTAGTGGATGTCATACAACTGTTGCACATGTCCGGTAAGAGTGGCGTCTTATATTTAAAAAGCCTGAAGGGCGAAAGCCAGCTTGTTTTTCGTGAGGGTTTTTTTATCAGCGCAAATCACCTGGAGAACAGTTGCCGCATCGGTAAAGTGCTGATTGATATGAATGCGATTACGAAAGAGGCGCTAGATCAGGCTCTGACAGAGCAGAAAAATGCCGGAAAGGATCGCAAGCCTCTGGTGGCAACCTTGATCGAACAGGGTACCATTGACAAGGAAACCGCCTTCAAGGGGCTTGAAACACTGATTGAAATGACTATTGTCGAGGTTTTGACCTGGGATAACGGCACTTTTTCTCTCGATGTTGCCAAGGAATGTATATCAGATGAATACCGCTATTTTCCGGAAAAACTTCATCGGGAATTTTTATTGAATGCACAGGGGATTCTTATGGATTCCCTGCGCATTTATGATGAAAAAATGCGCGACGGCACTCTGAGTAACATTTTCTTTACCGTGGAAAGCGCCAGCGGCGCAGCGGTTTCAGTTGATATTTCCGGCAGTACCGAAATTACGGCCGATCTGCTCGGTCTTGATGCGCTTGACACAATCAGCCGAAAAATTCCGGAAGTGTTTATCGGCCTGAAAGACCGTGATCCGAAAGAGGAACACCGTCAGGTGGTGATACGGGCGCTTCCTGAAGCAACAATAGATCAACAGGACTGTTTGATAACGTTCCTGACAGGCTTGTCCATTCAGGCACCTTCACATTTCCCCCCTCCGGTTACGGCAATTATCCTGCTGACACATAATGAACTGCTTTCACACGCAGTCACGACACTCTGCAAACAGGAAAATCTGTTTATTTTTGCCACAGACGAAGAGACAGGACTGGACATTGTCATCGAGCAATCACTCGGCAGAGACCTTCATCCGGTGCTGATTATAGATTTGGATCATGATACCGACAGTTCATTTGCTCTTACACTGGTACGCACTAAAGCGGCAGTCTATCCGCAGCTTTCAATTCTGATTACCGCCTGCTGTCAAACCTGGCACACCATCAGTATGGTTGCCCTTGGCATTGGTGTGCGTGCCATCATCCCCCGCCCATGCAGAAGCTGTCACGAAGATTCATATATTGATCAATTGATAGCGTTTCTTTCGGGAATTGGTCCATACTTAAAAACAATTTTACCGGTGCCGCGAGCTGACGTCGGCCAACAGTTTGTTATGGCGTTACATCAACTGAAGTCACTCTCTGAACCTCCTGCAATCGCGCTTGCGTTGCTTCAGTTTGCCGCAGTCCAATTTGAACGGGCAGTGACTTTTGTTGTCGCAAAAACTGAATTGATCGCTGAAAAATCAATAGGTATCTCTACGGATCTCTCTGAAGGGCCGTCTGCTCCTCTTCTGTTTCGCATACCGCTGGAGGGGAATTCAGTGCTGCAGGAGGTGGTCGAAAAAGGGAAGTTGTATTATGGACAGCGGAGTGATGGTGTACTGACTGAGCATCTCTACAAAGAGATTGGCGTGCCGCGAAGCCCGAAAGCGGTTGCCGTGCCGCTGATCAGTCGTGGCAGGGTAATTGCCGTAACGTATGCAGACTTTGGCAGCAAACCGGTATCTCCGCCGCAAATCAATCTGCTTGAAGCCCTTGCACAACAGGCAGGATTAACGCTGGACAACGCCCTGTATCGTAAAAACATTGAAAATCCGGTATAATACTTAAAAAGCAGCTCACTTTTACCCATGCCAACGGCAACGGAGGAATATGATGGACGCTAATATCCTGCATCAAATTCTGGACATTGCATTCCAGAGGAAAGTTTCTGATCTCCATTTCGAAGTAGACAACCCCCCTTTTTTTCGCGGACGGGGCCAACTGGTTCGTGCAAAAATGCCTAATCTGACCCCGGATGACACCAGGTTTATCGCTGAAACAGTTCTCGCTCACAATGGCCGCCACATACAAGACGATCTTAAAGAGAGTGATGCATCATATTCTCTCCCCTCCGGTGGGCGTTTCAGGGTGAGTATTTTTCGCCAGAAGGGACATTTCGGCATCGTTATGCGTGTTATTCCACCCGTAATCGGGACGTTTGAAGAACTGCATCTTCCTACCGTTCTCGGTGAAATAGCACAAACCCCTAACGGTCTGATTCTGGTAACCGGTCCAACCGGAAACGGGAAATCAACATCACTCGCTTCAATGCTTCGTCACCTCAATGAAAACTTTAACTACAATATAATAACTATCGAAGATCCTATAGAATTTTTATTTACATCACAAAAAAGTTGTATTATCCAACGGGAAATCGGCACTGACACTGACAGCTTTACGACAGCCCTGAAAGCGGCTCTCAGAATGGATCCTGATGTCATAATGGTTGGTGAAATGCGCGACAAGGAAACTATCGATTCCTGTATAAAAGCCGCAGAAACCGGGCATCTGGTGCTTTCGACCCTGCACACACAGGGAGCCGTTTCTACCATTAACAGGATAATCGGTCATTTCCCGCCGGATGCCCAGGAGATAATGCGCCAACGACTGGCCGACATCCTCGTCGCAACTATTTCCATCCGGCTGATCAAAGATAAATCGGGCGAAAGCATTATGCCGGTTGTCGAGATCATGCGTACGACCACAACCATTCAGGCATGTATTCGAGAAGGGCGGCTTGATGAAATCGAAAAACATATTGAAAATGGCGCCTCCCAGTATCACATGCAGACGCTTGACATGCACCTGATGCAACTGTATCGCCAGGATCTGATTACCCTGCAGGACGCACAGCGTTTGACTCACTCGATGGATTTTGAACGTAAACTGATGTTCGACAATTAATACCGGTTCCGGTCAAAAGCGATACGCAAGGTTGTGAAAATATGCCTGAAAAACATGACATAAAGCCGGGACAGTCAATAGAATTATTGAAAGAGCTGCATATCCTTACCCGGGACGGCAGGCTGAACCAGGACAGCAGGAGGAAACTCAAGCAGATCAACCACCTGTATCAGTTTATTGAGCCGCTTCTGAAAGAGGTTCAAAGCGATCATACTGCGATTACGCTGGTTGATCATGGTGCCGGAAAATCGTACCTCGGTTTCATCCTGTACGACCTCTTTTTTAAACTTCAGGATGGCAATTCACACATATTCGGCATTGAAACGCGAGACGAACTGGTCAATAAATCGCACCTGCTTGCCAGGAAGCTTGATTTCCGTAACATGACATTTCTCAGCCTGACCGTAGCTGACTCAATATATTCTGATACCCTGCCACCGTCAGTAGATGTGGTTACCGCTCTGCACGCCTGTGATACTGCAACCGATGACGCCATTCGTTTTGCCCTTGAAAAGAAGGCCCGTTTCATCGTGCTGGTGCCCTGTTGTCAGGCTGAAGTTGCCGCCGTGCTGCGCAGGAATAAATCAGCTTCATTTTCTTCACACAGTCTGACCGAGATATGGCGACACCCTCTGCACACCCGCGAATTCGGCAGTATGATCACCAACGTCCTGCGCTGTCTGCAGTTGGAAGCACACGGCTATCAGGTAAACGTGACCGAGTTGGTCGGCTGGGAACATTCAATGAAAAATGAGTTAATTATCGCCAGCTATAAAAACCTGCCACGCCGGCGCCCTTCTGAACGCCTGAATGAACTTCTGAGCACTCTGGGGCTAACGGAAATGAATCAGCGCTTTTTCACTCCCTGACAGCACTTTCTTTACCACAGGATGCAACCGATGAACATTGACTGGAATGATATCGACACTGTACTACTTGATATGGACGGCACCCTTCTTGATCGTCATTTTGATGATCACTTCTGGTTGGAGCATGTGCCGAAACGGTGGAGCCAGAGTAATCATACCACCGTAGAGTATGCCAGGGAACATCTGTACAGCCTGTTCCGCAGTCAGGAAAACACTCTTAACTGGACTGATCTTGATTATTGGTCCGACCGGCTTAAACTGGATATTCCCGTACTCAAGCAGGAAGTTGAGCACCTGATCGCCGTGCATCCCTATGTGATCGATTTTTTATTGTTTTTGAATCATTCGGGGAAAACGGTGTGGCTCGTTACGAATGCTCACTCGAAAACACTCGACCTGAAGATGAAGAATACCCGCATAGGGCCTTATTTTAACGGCATTATTTCTGCACATCAGGTTGGCCTACCGAAGGAAGATAAACGTTTTTGGGGGATGCTGCAGAATTTTGTCAGGTACGCCCCGGAACGGACGCTGCTGGGGGAAGACAGTGAAACAAACCTGGCGACGGCGGAGAGTTTTTCTATTCGCTATCTCGTGTATATCAGTCACTATAGCTCAAAAATAGAACCACGACTGTCGGAGCGCTTTCCTACTATTGATTACTTCAATAAACTTATCCCGGAAACGGGAAGCAGCTGCGTAACCATCGCGTGAGAGAAAATCATTGATCTCCCGTTCGTGGTGAGCGTGTCGAACCATGAACGGGAGATCAAAAGCCGTTTATTTCATTCTGCTCAGGATAGTCCTGAATTTTTCCAGCTTAGAAGCGCCCTCTTCGATGAGACGGATCAGATCTTTACGAGCACCTCCCGCAGCATCTTTACCTTTTTCGAGCAGATCATCGGTCTTTTCACCGATCGCCTCAACCAGGTTTGACACATTAGCAGTCAGGTCATCTACTACCTCATCCGCTCTGTTGCGTGCTCTTCGTGAGTAACGTACGATGTCATTTCTCGTCCTGGACCCCGACTGAGGGGCAAACAGCAGGGCAAGACTGGCTCCGATAAAGCCACCTGCAAATATCAGTAATGCAGCAGCTGCGACCTTCTTTTCCCGATCTTCCATAGATAACCTCCAGTAGTGCGATTTTGGTTTAATAATAGCGAATTTAGTTTATTTGGCAAGCCCCTTACCGCTTTATCTTACTTTATAATTATGCTAAATTACCAAAGCTTTTCCTAAATATACGTCTGACAAGGAAGTTACCATGAAAAATACTACCTATGATGTTCTGATAGTCGGTGGTGGCCCGGCCGGTCTGTCAACAGCGTATCTGTGCCACAAACATGGTCTCTCCTACCTGGTACTTGAATCAGGAAAGGCTATATTCCAGGGGATTTCCAACAGCTATCCCGAAGGAAAGCTGGTATACGCCTCTAAACCAAAAGATGCCCCCATGCCGTTCATGGTTGATGAATTACGCCCTCCGGACAAACCGGTAACCGTGGAAAGCTACCTGCAGTATGTTCAGCATTTTGTTCAGCATGAAAACATTCTTGTCCAGACAGAGGTCGATTTCGAAGATATCAAGGACGAGCGGGACGGGTTAACCGTAATTACATCAAAAGGTAATTTTAAAGGGAAAAAAATTGTCCTCTCCTTTGGCAGCAATATTCCCCGCGAGCTCACCGTCTATGGTGACGCCAAAATGGTCGCAAAAAACCTTGATGATGCCAGTAAATATGTCGGGATCAAAACCCTCGTGATTGGCGGCGGCAATACGGCTGCTGACGTGATCATCAATATTTTGAAAGCCAAACGCGAGGCGAATGACACTCACCCGGTCTTCTGGGCTCACAAAGCCGAAACGTTTGACGTAAATAAAGAGACGGCACAAAGACTTGGAGAAGAGATATTACTCGGTGGCAATATCAGGCTATTGCTTGGAGCAACGCCACGCATCGGCGAAGTCGATGATGAAGGGGTGGATCGTCTGGTCATTCGGATCAATGAGTTTAAACAAGCAGACGGCATCGACCTTTATCATGCCCTCAGCTTCCCTATGCAGAATGTTATCGCCTGTATCGGTTCCCAAGGGCCGGTGCCGATTTTCGATAAACTGAATATTCAGAGTATCGCCTGTACGGCCGGCGTCTGTAAGATTGCAAAAGAAGGTGAACGCCTGATACTGCTCTCGGCAGAGTTTGAATCGACACGTAAAGGTGTGTATGTCATAGGTGGGGCGATCTCACCCTCATATATGAAGATCAATGAAGGGTCTATTTCAGAGGAACGCCATCCTAATCTCATTTACACCGCTATCAATGATGCGTATTATGTAGTCGAGGCTATCCGGGCAAAACTGGGGAACTGATTCAATCTATAATTCATAAGGAGTTGAACACAATGAAGAAGCAAACTGTTAAAATATTCACCGTGCTGGCTGCCATGCTGTTTCTTTCTGTCACCGTAATGGAATTTGAAGCTCACGCCAGGGCCGGTGGAGGGAGCCGCTCGGGAAGCAGCGGGTCACGCAGCTACTCTCGCCCCGCCAGTCCCAGCCAGCAATCGGCACCTTCCCGCCAGCAGCAGGCAGCGCCATCTCCCGGATTTCAGCAACCGGCTGCAGGCGGCTTCATGAGAAGCATGGCAGGCGGTATCGTAGGCGGTATGCTCGGCGGCATGCTGTTCAGAAGCCTTGGCTTCAGCGGTATGGGCGGCGGAATGGGTGGAGGCATCGGATTGTTTGAAATAGTACTGCTTGCCGGCATTGGCTATATGATCTATCGCTATATCAAGAAAAAAAGGGAAGGGAGCTCCACAAATTCTTTTGCACCGGAACCATATTACGGAGGGAATGTGACTCAGATTCCCTCGAACTACCAGAGCTCACTACCGGAAAGTGATGATGTCGGTACGGGACTGACTCATATCCGCCAATTCGATCAGGCGTTTGACGAAAACCGTTATAACGATCTGGTAATGGATAACTTTTTCAAAATTCAAGGTGCCTGGATGAATCGCGACCTGGCTCCGGTGAACAACCTGCTGACGGATGAAATGCGCCGCATATTCCAGTCAGATCTTGATAAACTGCTTCGGGATAAACAGATCAACCGGCTTGAAAATATTGCCGTTCGTAAAGTTGATATCGTTGAAGCGTGGCAGGAATCAGGACAGGATTATATTAATACCCTGATTTATGCCAACCTGCTTGATTATACAACGGATGAGGCTGGTACTCTATTATCAGGCAGCAAGAGTGATCCGGTTAAATTTGAAGAGTACTGGACCTTCACCCGTCCTGTCGGCAACAACCCATGGAAATTGACCAAAATTGATCAAAAATAACTCCCCCCGCGAACCCCCTCCTGTTTTCGCTGAGAAGCGCCTACTTTTGGTAAGGAGGGGGTTCTGGGGGTAGCAGGTTATTAATTTGGCTATTGTTGTCCTTTATATTTTCTGACGCTCTCCTCGAATATGCGCTGAATTTCTCCCTTTGGGTGTTCATGTGTGTAATACCAAAAATAGCTGCTCATTAACGAAATGATTGCTAAAAACAGCACTATTAACAGGTTGCGGGTAACGGACCGCACTAAGAGCGGCTCTTTTGATGCGTCAAACAGACCTTCATCTTCAGGCAGCGAGCGATACATATACGTTTCACGTAATTGCCGGATCCTTTTAAGCTGAATTGTGGAGATGTAATTTACAATTGCATCACGATCACTTTCATCGAGATAGACAAACTTCACGCCGGTATTAAAATATTCATAGTCGTTTCCGGCTGCAAAATTTTGATTGGCAAACACAACCCTCCCGACAACATCAACGACCCTCTCAAGCGATGGTACAAAAATTTCCAGAAGGACGTATTCCCCCTTTTCAAAACTCTGGTGAGTGAAAATGCGCAGGCCGCCACCACTGATATTTGCCGCAAGAGGGATAATCGAGTCCCATGAACCGTCAGAATGCTCTTCCTCAGACGGATTCAGACCATGATGCTGATCATCGACACCGGTAACCTCCAATGAATCGCTTTCCTGTAGATATTGAACTTCCCAGCGCTGTTCTTTTTGAGCTGATATGAGTTTTTGTCGACGTACGCGACGTTCTTCCCACTCTCTGCGAAGACGGTCACTGTTTTGTTCACGACTGACAAAATATTTTATTGGCAGATACGCATCTACCCGGTAAAATTCCCGCAGTTCATTTGATACGATCTCACCGATTAAACGCAGCAGCAGCCTCTTTTCAGCACCTTCGGAAACAATTATCGCCCTGCAACAGTAGCCATTCTCCTCATCCCCGCTTCTCAACTCAAGGATAACTCCATTTTTCAGAGAAACACCGACCGGTAGCATGTCTCGTGAAAGCTGCAGGGTGACAAGATCTTCATTGATGTCATGAATTATTGCCCAGTCTCGAAAGACATAGGCATCAGGAAGCGGAATCCCGACTCCGACTTTTTTTCCGACAGAAAAATTGAGTGCGTAGAGATCCATATCACTCACGAATAAATACTCCCGGGAGAGAGGTGGAGTATCATTTTTTAAGGGCGGAATTTAAGGAAGTAAGCAGTTGATCAATTGAAATTTTATGGACACCGGCTCCATGGCCGAGTGTTTCAAGATCGGCTATCTGACACTCGTAACAATCGAGATTATACTGCTTGAAAACGGGTAATGTTTCGGGATATTGAGCGATGATGTCGGCGATTATCATTTCCTGGCTGATCATTTTGCACCTCATGCGTTTATATATTTCGGATTAAGGCGTCTCTGTCAGACCGTATTTTTGACGGAGCGCCTTTTTAATTTCGGGCGGCACAAATTTGTCAATATCTCCGTTTAGAGATCCGACCTCTTTGACAATTGAGGAAGACAGATAGCCGTACTGTAGTGACGTCATCATAAAAAGCGTTTCAATATGCTTGCCGATAGTGCTGTTCATTTGAGCAATCTGAAATTCGTATTCAAAATCTGATATAGCCCGGAGTCCCCGGATGATGACATGCGCTCCACGCGATGACACGTAATCTATCAGAAGTCCGCTGAACGTGTCAACCGAGACCCTCCCCTCCTCTTTAACAACATTCTGAATCAGTTCGACCCGTTCATCAGCTGTGAACAGGGAAGTTTTCTGAGAGTTTTTAGCGACAGCAATGATAATTTCATCAAAGATTGTCAAACCACGATTTATTATATCGAGGTGGCCATACGTGATTGGATCAAAGGAACCGGGATACACCGCAATTTTTTTCATTTTTCCTCCATTATGAACAATTCTAAAGCGGTTTCTCCGTACTCACGGCGATCAAACCGGGCCAGTTTTCCATACGATTCCGGTAACTGGCGGTGTACGGAACATTCAATAACAAGAATGGCGGCTGGCGCTAAAAGATCTGCGGATGCAAGAGATTCCGGAACCGCTTGATATAAATCAGACGAATAGGGTGGATCAAAAAACACAAGATCGAAATGCCTGTCGCGCTCTACACAACGCCTCAATGCTGCCACGGCGTCAATGTGCAAAACTTCCGATCTGTTTTTACAGCCGGTATCAGTCAGATTTCTATCAAGTATCGGCACTACCGCACGATTATTTTCAATAAAACAACAAAATCCGGCGCCACGACTGATTGCTTCAATACCGAGGCTGCCGGTACCGGCACAGATATCGAGGACACGAGTAAGACTGAAATCAATCCTGCTTGTCAAAATACTGAACAGAGCTTCCTTAACGCGATCAGAAGTAGGTCGAGTTACAACGCCCGCCGGTGTGAGCAACTTTTTGCCCCGGCATGTTCCTGCAATAACTCTCATACATACAACCCGCTTAAACTCTTAGTCGGGCGAAGCTAGCGTAAATAGTGGTTTAGGTCAAGTGCGAAGAATTGTAAAAATATAGTATACTTGGTATCATGTCTACTATGATAACTCCTCCAAACATCATATCAACTCAAAAGCCTGAAACCGGGGCTCTTGTATCACTGATCACCGAGCTTTACATCGCACGGCGAAACAGGAGCACGTACCCTAAAGATCACCCGGTCATCACTGACTCTTTGGCAAAAGTGCTGCTCGTCTACGAAAAACTTTTGCGGGAGCATGATGAAATCATCCTCGGCGTAACAAATGAAGCCCTGATAGTAGATGGTGTTGCTCTTGAAAAGTCAAACCTTGTTGTTAAAAATTTTTCCCGTCTGCTTTTTGAGCGCGGCATCGGAGCAGTGCTGTTCCGCAGCGGTCTGACCAGAGGTGAACTACATAACTTTATTACTCTATTAATTCTGAAGCGTGAGACAATCCAGAAGTACGGGGGGATTGAACAGATATGGGCCAAGGCCGGAATTACCGCAATGACAATCCGGCCAGTTCGCTATGACCTTTTTAAGGCGACTAATCAGGATACCATTGATGAAATTAGTCACGATGACCTCAGTGTGTCGCCGGTACTGTTCGGGTTACTGCAACGACTTGGCGCCACTATCGGCTCACCTCAAAACAGAATTGTGAAGGAAACAGGGGACAACGAGATCTCAAATAAAATGAAGACTATCTTACGCGAGCATGCTTCAGAAGAATTTGTTCCTGACAGTTACCAGAAAAAACTAAACAGGATTATTGCATCTGACCATCTTCCCAACCGTAACATGGAAGAGGTGTCAAGCCTGCTGACGACAATGGAAAGCTGTGCCATTGAAGGGAGTATCGGGCAGATTCTGATGAATTTGATCCGGGAAGATGTTGAATCGCCGGAAGAACGGGACATGCTATTGCAAAATGTGACGGACATGTTCGGCTTTTTTCTCCAGACCGGGGACTATGGTCAACTGTATGTAATGATCAACCAGCTTAAGGACGGTACCTTTCCGATTGAAATTCAAAACCGGCTACGCGAGGAGTACGGGCGTCGCGAGTTTATCGAGGAGATACTTGATGGCCTTACCATCTGGGGTAAACCACGCTATAGCGGTATCAAAGCACTGATCATGATGATTGGCGGCCCGTTTGTCGAGTCTATGCTTGATCGTTTATCTGTGGAGAAAAAGATGTCGATACGGCGATTATATATCGACTGCCTCATTGAAATGGGTCCGGAGACACGGGAACCGATCCTCAACCGGCTTTATGACGATACGCGCTGGTATTTTCTGCGCAATCTTTTGATTATTCTTTCTTCCCAGATAGACCCCTCTATCACAAACCGAATCCGTCCATTTCTGCGAAGCGAAGATCCTCGCCTGCGTCATGAAGTACTGAATATTCTGCAGCAGGGGGGGTATTCACAGAGAGAGTATGAAAAAGAAAGTGCCGTAGTACGCACGTTGGGCAAAATATCCCGCCTGGCGGGAGAAACATTACGCACAATCTCAGGGAAAAATTCATGAATAGCGCGAATCTTAACCATTTCATCTGTCATCTGCTGTCTGCCACCGCAAATGTCTCTTTATACGGGCTATCGCACCCCCAGGTTGCCCGCCTTTCAGCGCGGGCTTTTGCCAGTATAGAAGCGGTACTGCAATCAAGACCGGAAATTACCCTGATGGTGGTAGAAAATGAGTTGGTCATCGACGAACAACCTCAGACCGTAAGTCTGTTCATCAACCGTTTTACGCAGATTCTGAAATCCAGGGGCATTGGAACTCTCAAACTACTGGAGGGCATCACAAAACCGGAAGTTGACAGCCTGATAACCGGGTTGGCCAAACAGTTCGATTTTGATGATGCTGTTCAGGTGTTGTCATCATCTGAACACATCCAACTTGGTAAAGTTAACGCCACTATTTCAGGAATGGCCGGAGACAGAACCTCTGACAGCCCCCCTCCGGAGAAACTTACGTTGCCTGACATGCCGCGTAAAGAGCTGTCCCAGTTCATGGAAATATATACTACCTTAAAAAATAAGCATAAATTAAAGATTAACGGAGTCGCTGAAATAGTGACCGGCTTTATCGATGTGTTCCGTCAGGAGGGAAAACCACTGCTTGCCATGGCTGCCCTTCGAGATGCCGATGAATATACCTTTACTCATTCTACAAATGTGTGCGTTCTTAACCTTGCTCAGTCAATGGCTCTCGGAATCAAAGGCCAACTGTTGAATGATATCGGTGTGGCGGCTATGCTCCACGACATTGGAAAGCTGTTCATTCCGGAAGAAATTCTGACAAAAACCGGCAAACTTACTGATAATGAATTTACCATCATGAAGCAGCATCCGGTAAAAGGCGCTCGTCATCTGTTGGAAATACCGGCAGTTCCAAGATTGGCCGTCATTACTGCATATGAACATCACTTGAAATTTAATTTGAGTGGTTATCCGGTGGTTGCTGCCGGGTGGCAACAAAACCTCTGCAGTCATATGACAATGATTTCAGATTTTTTTGATGCATTGCGTACCAGACGTCCCTACAGCGAGCCGGTTCCTCTGGCTGATATTACCGCCATGCTGCAGAGTATGATGGGGACCGATCTCCACCCTGCCCTCACCCGGAATTTTCTACGGATAATTGCTCAATTAGATGAAGCTGTCTCATAAATTTTTTACCTCCGCCTTCAGTTCACACCTCATAATCAGTCGTCTGTTTCCGTTCCTCGCCGCTTGACTTCCCGTTACTCCATGCTTAACTCTTAATATATGAAACAATACTTTTGCATTTAGAGGTACGTCATGGATTTTAACAAACTGACACAAAAATCTCAGGAAGCTTTTACCGAGGCGCAAAACAAGGCCGTTTCATTCGGCCATGTAGAAGTAGAGGGAGAACATCTCCTCTGGGCGTTGCTGGATCAACCGGATGGACTGGTTCCCCGCCTCCTGCAGCGTATGGATATCCGCCCGGAGCTGGTTAAAAATGAAGTTGTAACGGTGCTCGATCGTATTGCACGAGTATCTGGTCCTGGTGCGGAAGCTGGTAAAATCTATGTTTCTCAACGGTTATCACGGATTTTGGTAGCTGCCGAGAATGAAGCAAAGCGACTGAAAGATGAATATGTCTCGGTAGAGCATCTTTTTATGTCGCTGTTGGCGGAAGGAGAAAAGACTCCGTCCGGGAAAATATTAAAACAGGCAGGCGTCACTCACGAACGATTCCTGAAGACCTTGACGGAGGTGCGCGGCAGTCAACGGGTGCAGAGCACCAATCCGGAAGCGACCTATGAGGCTCTTGAAAAATATGGTCGCGACCTGGTTAAAATGGCCCGGACAGACAAGCTTGATCCGGTTATCGGTCGCGATGATGAAGTACGCCGGGTAATCCGGGTCTTATCGCGCAAAACAAAGAACAATCCGGTGTTGATCGGTGAACCGGGGGTCGGGAAAACTGCAATTGTCGAGGGCCTCGCACAGCGCATCGTGCGTGGCGACGTGCCGGAAGGATTAAAAGACAAGAACATCTTCGCTCTTGATATGGGTGCTCTGATAGCCGGAGCAAAATATCGCGGTGAGTTTGAAGAGCGGCTGAAAGCGGTGCTGAATGAAGTAAAAGAGGCTAATGGTCAGATAATACTCTTTATTGATGAACTGCACACCATAGTCGGCGCCGGTAAAGCCGAGGGCTCCATGGATGCCGGAAACATGCTGAAGCCGATGCTGGCCCGTGGCGAACTGCACTGTATCGGGGCGACGACACTTGATGAATACCGTCAGAATATTGAAAAAGACGCCGCACTGGAACGCCGCTTTCAGCCGGTTCTGGTCGAGCAGCCGACCGTTGAAGACACCGTGTCGATTCTGCGGGGCTTGAGAGAACGTTTTGAAGTACATCATGGTGTCCGCATTCAGGACAATGCCCTGGTCGCGGCTGCTACCCTCTCCAATCGCTACATTACTGAACGCTTTCTGCCGGATAAGGCGATTGATCTGGTTGATGAGGCGTGCGCCATGCTCCGGACAGAAATCGATTCATTACCATCTGAATTGGATACCATTTCGCGCCGGGTTATGCAGCTTGAAATAGAAGAGGTTGCCCTCAAAAAAGAGAAAGACAAGGCGAGCAAAGAGCGTTTGGAGACACTGCGTAAGGATCTGGCGGATGATCGTGAAAAGGCCAACAGCATGCGGGCGCGCTATGATTCTGAAAAAATTGCGATCCAGCGGGTGCAGGGACTGCGCGAGCAACTGGAAAAAACGAGACGCGAAATTGAGCAGGCAGAACGGAGCGGTAACCTTGAGCAGGCATCGCGGCTGAAATATTCCGAACTTCCGGGACTTGAAACCGCTCTCAAAAATGAAGAAGCTGCTATGAGCCGGAATCAGGGGGGGCAAAAGCTGCTGCGCGAAGAGGTGACAGAGGACGAAATAGCTGAAATTGTTGCCCATTGGACCGGGATTCCGGTGCTCAGACTGGTCGAGGGTGAACGGGAAAAACTGCTGCGACTGGAGGATATTCTGCATCAGCGGGTTATTGGTCAGGATGAGGCGGTGCAACTGGTATCAGATGCCGTACTCCGTGCCCGCTCCGGCATCAAGGACCCGCGTCGTCCGATAGGCTCCTTTATTTTCCTCGGTCCGACCGGAGTCGGCAAAACCGAATTGGCGCGCACCCTTGCCGAAGCGCTTTTTGATTCCGAAGAAAACATGGTGCGAATCGATATGTCCGAGTATATGGAAAAATTTGCCGTCTCGCGTCTTATCGGTGCTCCGCCAGGATATGTCGGCTATGAGGAGGGGGGGCAACTGACCGAGGCGGTACGACGCAAGCCTTACAGCGTTCTGCTGTTTGATGAAATTGAGAAGGCACACCCGGACGTGTTCAATATTCTCCTGCAGATTCTTGATGATGGCCGGGTCACCGACAGTCATGGCCGCACGGTCAGTTTCAAAAATACGGTCATCATCATGACTTCAAATATCGGCTCTGCGTATCTGTTGGAGGGAATCACCTCGACTGGAGATATCCGTGAAGACGCACGCAAGAGCGTCATGAATGAACTGAAAACCTGCTTCCGCCCCGAATTTTTGAATCGCGTTGATGATATTGTACTGTTCAAACCACTTCATATTGATGAGGTGATGAAAATTGCCGATCTTCTCGCAGAACAGCTCAAGCAACGCTTGAAAGAACAACGTATAACTCTTCAAATCAGTTCAGAAGCTTTTGAATTTATTGCCAAGGCTGGCTATGATCCGGTCTACGGCGCCCGACCACTCAAACGCTATCTGCAGCGTGAGCTGGAAACCCGGATAGCGCGGGCGATTATCGGCGGGACTGTGATTGAAGGGGGGACTTTGACGGTGGCATTAGAGGAAGGTGCGCTTTGCGTCAAGAGCACTCCTGCCGCACAACTTCCAGTGACGATGTAACATCTCCGGCAAGACAGCCTGTGAAGTGAAGCGGCAGACTCGAACGAATCCGGTATATAAATGCTCTATTGACATGACACCCTGAAAGTAATACTGATCTGAGTATTACATTTTGAAAGGAAAGCCAAAATCATGCGGGTAACCAGTAAAGGACAGGTAACTATTCCAGGCGCCATTCGTCAGAAACTTGGTATATTTCCCCAGAGCGAGGTTGAATTTGTTGTGGAAGGCAATACTGTCATTTTGCGTACGGTTACGGAAAAAACCAGCAGAGGGAAAAGGCTGGTGGAAACACTCCGTGGACGCGCGACGGTACGGATGACGACTGACGAAATAATGGCGTTTACCCGAGGTGAAGATTGATAGCGAGCGGTGTACTTGTGGATAGCAATGTGTTGCTTGATGTGCTGGAGGATGACGAAAACTGGTACGCATGGTCATCAACACAACTGCAAATAGTGGCTGATCGTAGTACATTAATTATTAATCCGATTATCTATGCGGAAGTTTCGGTCGGATTTAAGCGCATTGAGGAATTGGATGATGTTCTGCCTATGGATTTTTTCCAAAGAAAACCGATTCCATATGAAGCAGCGTTTCTAGCCGGAAAGTGTTTTATACGGTATCGCAAACTGGGGGGAAGAAAACAGTCACCGTTGCCGGACTTTTTTATCGGAGCCCACGCAGCAGTTTCCGGCCTGACGCTTTTGACCCGTGACGCCTCTCGTTACCGCACCTATTTCCCTTCACTTTCATTAATTTCTCCGTAAAACAGAAATAGACCACTCACAAGTACGGTTGCAACTGTCGAGATTATCTGATGTTTCATTACCGGTTCCTCCGGTGTTGCAACTGCTTCAATCTTGTCATCACCTGACATCTGTGCTACCGTATTTTCATCAAATAAAATTCCCCGCCGCAGCGGGGAATTTACCCAAAGGGATTAAAGGTGTCCTCTTATGCGACAGGCCATTACCGCTGTATACGAAAATGGTATGTTTATTCCCACCACAAAAGTTGATCTTCCTGAACATACGACTGTTATGACCGCCATTGCCGAAAAGGTCTCGGCCCTGGCGACCGAGAAATATCTG
>JBMOEI010000074.1:0-22729 GCA_049318985.1 Desulfuromonadaceae bacterium | reverse complement strand
AGTAATGCTTATTCTGGAATCAATATTGAGAATGGTTCTCCTCTTATCAGCAACAGCACCGTTAGCGGCATGCCGGGAAATGGGATAACAGTTACAGGCAACTCCAGTCCAACGTTAACGGGGAACATGGTAACAGGGAATGGTATATATGGTCTATTTTATGGTGGAGGCATTGTCCTCACCGCCACCAACAACAACTGGGGCGACCCCTCCGGCCCTCTCGACGACTCCGACGACCGGGCAACCGGCGGCCTCTACAACCCGACCGGCAAAGGCAACAAAGTCAGCGACAAGGTAAACTATTACCCCTGGATCGGCACCCCGCCAACAGCCGTCGCCGTCCCCACAAACCTGACCGGATTACCCCGTTACTCTGCTGCACTGCTACGTTGGAATGCCGGCACCAATCCCGTGCCGAACGGCTACAGACTCTATTACGGAACCGCGGCCGGAACCTATGGCACTCCACTCCTGCTCACGGATGCTGCCAGCCACAAACTGACCGGCCTTTCAATCGGACAACCATATTTCTTCAGTATCTCAGCCCTGAACAGCATCGGTGCGGAAAGCGACAAGAGCCAGGAAATCACTGTTACCCCCATCGGCCAGTATATATTTGACCTCGCCATAACCGGTTCCGGCAAGGGGCAGGTCGTCAGCACCCCGGGCGGTATTGCCACCAACATCAGCAGCGAAGCCTTCTTCAACCCAGGAACCGCCGTCAGCCTCCACTCCAGCGCCGAAGAATATTCCCTCTTTTCCGGATGGAGCGATGCCTGCACCGGCACAGATGATTGCCATCTGACCATGGATGCCGATTACACAGCCACCGCCTCCTTTGGCAAGGATACGGAACATGCGGTTCTGATTGATACCCCATCCACAACCTATTATCCCGCACTTCAGCAGGCCTTTCTCGCTGCTCTGCCTTCAGCCGTCATCAAGGCATGGGGAACCGATTTCACCGAAAATCTTCTCCTGAACAAAAACGGTGCTGTCACCATCAAGGGGGGATTTAATGAAGCGTACACCTCAAATAGCGGCAAAACCACACTGCATGGCACCCTCACGGTACGGAAGGGCAAAGTGATTGTGGAAAATTTGTTACTTCGATAAACATCATTTTTTCGACGTGAAGAACCAACTATTCTTTACTAGTCAAACTTTGATGGAGCAACAATAGATTTTTCGCATTAAATATCGAAATATTTATCTATCGTATCAAGACATTCTGGGGTGTACTTCAAAATAGACTTGACTTGATACACATTAGATGCCGCTTTAGGGCGCATTTAGGTATATTTGTGGCGTATTTGCCGCAGTCATCACTTATGGCGGCACATAGTGTAGTTCGGGATAAACCGCAAGTGCTAGGCGATGCGACGGTGGAGAGATCCATTAAACTGCACACGGAACAGCCTGAATTTACGTGAGTATTTCGGGAACAATTGGATCATTGGCACCGAACGGATTTGACAACCAACGGGCGGGAGGAAATCGATCGACTGTTCGTTCAACTTGAACAACTGCGCATAGTCTTGACAAACATTTTGGTTCTGGCGGACGAACTCAAAGATGGCACCATCGACAAGATTTTGGCCAAGAGCGATCTGGAGTTGGAAATTGAGGTATTGTTACGGGGGAAGCTCTGAGTGCATTGCATGCAAAATTGCAAATGATACGCTAAAGCGATGTTATGTAACAATTGGCGGTTTTGGCAGCTATGTGGTCACTGGGCCAAGTAACAGGGAGTGTTTCTTAGCCCTCCCGAATGTACGTAACTTCAACACCCCTCGTCAGCCTCGCTTCCTGAAGCGCCAACTCCAGCGAGAATGGTCCACTCTCATATCTTTGAAAGATATCCAGGCCACGGTCTATGGTTATCTTCCAACCGGTATCTGTAGTTATACTGCGGGCGTGAAAGTTGGGGTTATGATCAAGTTCCCAAGTAAATGCGATGCGGGATCCGGTGAATGAACTTGCTATCTGGTTCAGGAACTCTTCCTGTTTCATGCAGGATTCAATGTCAGACTGAGTTACGAGATGAACCGCCATCTCATCACCTTCAGGTACCAGGCTATGAGCCATCTCCAGGAACTCCATAACATTGCGGGCCTGAAAAAACAGGCGGACATACGGATCCCTTACGACTACTTTACCGGCACCACGCAGATGTTCCGCAAAAAGGCGCTGATAACTCCACCCCTTCGTGTTTTCCGGGACAACCACATGACCGGCTGCGGGCCCGCGAGAAATGGTCTCAGTTTGCTCAACATCCTCCGCAGGTTCTGTTGCTACTGGCTCTGCAGCAGGTTTTTCTTCACTATCAGGAGAAGGGGCCACTGCTGTTCTTGGTGCAGAAAAGGTAGGATATTGCTTCTCCTCAAGGGTGAGAACCGTCACCGGCTTGCCGCCATCTATACTGCGGTAGATGAAATCGTTGCGGGTAAAGGTGTCATCAATCCGCAGGATATGTTCGCGAACGCGGCGACGGGCTTCCATGGAGAAGGACAGCAATTCTTCAACCTCTTCCGGTGTCGCCTTGCCATGGGGATAAATGATTTTCATCAGACCGGAGAAGGTCTTTTCAAAACCGGTCTGGTCACGGGTGGAGACTTCGGAGACTATCTCAAAATGTTCTTTATAAGCACCGGTAAAATCTTCAGAACGGAGGTGTTTGAGGATTTCGGCCACGTAATCCACAATGAATCCGTAGCCGTCGGTGAATAGCTCGTTCCTGACTGGCGAGACCTCCCACCCTGGACTGAAGGCATGCAGACGATCAAGGAAGGCGGAGTCGATGTATTTGTCCGGCAGTTGGTCGAAAAAATGGGAATGTTTAAGCATATAGGCCACCGACTTCTTGGTGTTGCCCATAAATACCATGGAAGCCTCGGCGCTCATCTGTTCGATGCCGCGAGAGAATGACTTGTTCGCCATATAGTTTTTCATGATATCGACAAGGTTCTTGTCGACGTTCTTGTCTTTGCCGGCAAATTCATCAAAACAGATGCAATCCCAATATCCCACCAGGCCGATTCGTGCGTTGCTGTTGTTGACAAACAACTTGGCCACGCTTACCTCGGCCCCGGAGATCAGAATACCGTGTGGTGAAAATTCCGAGTAAACGTGTGACTTGCCGGTTCCCTTTGGCCCCAGCTCAATCAGGTTGTAGTTGCGCTCACAAAACGGGATCAGGCGGATGAGCTGGAGCAGTTTACCGCGACGACTGAACATTTCCGGATTCAGGCCGATACTCTGCAGCATGGCCCCCATCCACTCGTCGGTTGTGAAGCTTGCCCGCAGCCTGATGAACTCCTCGAAGTCAGCCTTAGAGACCTGAATCGGCTTGAGTGTGTCGATCTGCCACGGACTCGAATGCGGATCGTCACTCAGTTCGTACATTAGATCGGTAATGCACCAGATACCGCCAACCAGCAGTTTAGGGTGTCGCCTGACTAAATCATCCGAGACAGGCACTTTCTTCAACCCAAGGTTGGTAAACCGCGCCTCGTAAAAGCCCCCCTTGTCGTTCAGCTCAACGGTTGCCTTGTCTATTATCTTGTGGCGCCCTTTTTCTTTGACGGTGGATTTAACCAGTTCGCCCTGATTGCGATGAACGTAATGCTTGGCCAGAATCCGTTGTACTGATTCCAGGCCGGCTTTCAGAGCTTCGGCATCATCGGTCGCACAGTGCTGACCCAATAAATATTCCAACACGTAGGTGGGCACCACGGCATTCTGTTTGAGCCCTTTGGTGAGATCCTTTCTGACAACAAGACCGGGGAAGTTCTCCAAAATTTTACGGTCAAGCGGTGTCAGGGATGCCGGAAGAGCAAGAATAGCCTCAATCGGATCAACGGTTGCATTTTCGTTTTCAGAGTTCATCGAAGTCCCCTGCAAATGGTTTCTGGATTTTTACCCTATGACTCTTGTAGACCGCCTGCTGGCTTGTGCCGGGAACGGTTTCCTCCAGTCTGATTTCAACATCCTGGTTGTTAAAGTCATCTGCAGCACGGGACAAAGTTAAGACCAGGCTCTTTTCCCGTTGTCTCGGCTCTGAATCGGATGAATCAAAGGTCAACGTCCGTACTTCTGACAAGGTAGTGCCATCCTTGGCAAACAGCCCAATCTGCAACGTCCGGGGCAGATTTTTATCAGCTACCGGACGATCCTGATACAACGCCAGTGAAACCTGACCGGTGGTAATCTTGGCAGGTATGCGGAGCAGCTCCACCTCCACCCGTTCTGTGTCGTTACTACGCGCCTTATGAATGCGCAGGACCGGAACAATAACCTCCTGCAGGCTCACACCACCATGCACATACCGTTTGCCTGACCCTTTCAGCGGGAACCGTCCCAGCGCCAGCGGAAAGGCAGCAGACCAGTCGCCGGCAAGCCCCAGTTCACCGGCTGTGAAGAGTTTGACCGATGTATCTGCCACAATGCCATTACCGATGGCAAAGCGCCGGTTTTTATAGAGCCATTCAGCAGCGGTTGGTAGTGGCAGATCGTCGCCCACATGGACTTCAGACTGCTGAAACAAAAAGCCGTGGTCGGCGGTCAACAGCATATTATTGCCATTTGCGTTGGCAATCTTTCGCAAAATCTGCAACAGCTCCTCAAAAGCGGTCTCAACAGCAGCCGTCGTTTTTGCTTCGGTTGCCGCAGAATCACCGACCTTATCAATACAGTTGTGGAAGATGTAAACCACCTCATGGTCACGCATAAGTGCCCGTGCCTCGGTCTTCGTGTTCATCTCCAAAAACTCTTCCGCCTGCACAGCAGCGGCTTTACCTCCCAGAGCAGCGGCAAGGATCTGGTTACGGGCAGCAGTCCCGGAAGCGCTTTTTCCATCTACCAGCACGGTTCCCTCCGGTAGTTGGATGCACCGCTCACTTCCCGGCAAGAGCGCCGCCATACCCAGTTGCGTATATGATGGCAGCACGCCCAGCACAGCCTCCAGTTCTGCTGTCCAGCGATTCTCCTCCCGCAGCTTGATAAGGAACTCGGCAGCAACCTCGTAGCGCAGCGCATCAGAAACCACCACAAACACCTTCTGCCCCTTGTCCAGGAAGGGTTGTACAAAATGGGTGTAAAAGGATTGTTGTGGTTGCAACTGCTCGCAGCTCCAGTTTTTCATGCCGCGCACTTGGTCGCTCCAGCGGTCTGAGAGTGGCAGCAGATAGTTGTTCACGTATGACTTCTCAACCCATTCGGCAATTTTCTCCATCAACGCCACCTGACCATAATTGCGCAGATGAAACTGGAAGCGGCGGTAGGCGGTGTCAATACGGTGCCAGGATGAGATGTAGCGGCTGATACCGGACTCGATTGATTCGACCTTCAGCTCGGCTGCTTCCAATAGTTGGCGAAGTACGATGGCTTGTTCAATAGCGTCATAGCCGTGTTGGTGCTCGGCAAACCAGAATGAGGTGCGCCGGTTTTGGATGGTGGCAAGAAGCGCCGCTTCTGTGGCACCAGCTTCAAAGGCACGGCAGAGTCGATGGATAATGAATTTTTCGAAAACCGGGAACGTGTCTGATGTTTCGATAGTACGGGTGCTGTCAAGCGCTTCAAGCTTTTCAGCAATATGCAGGTTCGCTTCGAGTTGTGCTGACCACACCCTGAATGATGAGCTGTGTGCCTGGCTGTCCTTCCAACGCTGCAGAAAAACCTTGGTGTGCTGGTCGAGCGAAACGCCGCTGTCCAAAGGATTTGCCCAGCGGAAGAGGGTTGTCACAAAGTCGCGCAGCGTCGGCTTATCATTAGTGTAACTGAAGGCGATGCCAATCTCTTTCCAGAAAGAGGCCACCAGCTTGGCTTGCCCGAAACACTCTTCAACGGGATCGAACAGGGAGTCTGAAGAGTCCTTGGCCAGAAAGCTGAGTAGCAGGGCATCGATGTCCGGCTCAGTTTTTGCCAGAACCGCCATCATTTTGAGCCGCAGGCTTGTCGAGTCCTCGTCGGGTGTCAACAGTTCACGGAAGGCCTGCATTCTTTTTGGTGCTTCATAGAAGCCGACGTGTTCCATGACCAGTTCGCGGAAATCATACGGCAGGCCGACTTCCTGTAGGGCTAATGATGCTCGATCAGCCTTGAATTCATGCCCCTGGAGCAAGAGATCGAGTAGCCAGTTTTCAATATCTTTCGGACGTCCAGTGGGGAAATAGAGCAGATAGCGTGCCTGTGGATCAGGGTCTCGATGGATCGCCACCTTGGTACCGAACTCTGTCCCGTCAACACGGAGTTTTTTGATGTCATCCACCGGAAAGGTATCAAATGCCTTTGCCCATTGTCCTTCCGGGTCATACCAGAAAATGAGGCGATTGCGCTGGAAGACATTCTGCAGACTTTCGTGAACACGCTTCATGGTTTTAACCCGGCCAATGGCGCTGGTAACTGGGAGGGAAGAGCTTTGTCAATAATCGCCTGCCAGAGCTGATAGACCCTGCTGGTAGTACCACCGGGGATATCTCCTCCAGAAATGGATGAATCAAGCCTTTCGGCACGACTGATAGCAGCAGGGATTTTTTCAAGAGGGAAGTGTTGTGCCTTCAGCCGTTTTTTGTTGTACTCCCCAAGGGTCGCACGAAGCTTGGCCTCCACTGCAGAGGCATCTACAAGATCAATAACTTCAGACTCATCTATATGATGAAGTAGAAGCCACAACTCGAAACATGGTTTACTGAGCGCAATTTTTACTCCGCGCTGTTTTGCTTCGCTGATTGCTGTGATAAACCCCGGCAAATGGCTGCCACTGGCATAATGATCAGTATCAAGAAGCAGCCAGAGTTCGTCGTCTTCATCGTGGTCATATTGCAGCAGGCGATTGAGTACGTGGTGCGCTGCAGAGGTGCTGTCTTCCGTCGCTACAACATGAACTTGAATTCTGGGAATTTCGTAGAACTCGAAATACTGTTTAGGGGCATAGGTATCATCACATGCCACGATGAAGAGTCGATCATCTCTAAACGTTGCCTCGTGCCGTTTTACCGGGCGTGGTTTTCGTGGAAACAGGCTCATGCAGTGACATCCTCTTCCAGAAGCCGATCAATATTGCCCAGAAATGGTACCGCCCCGAAACGCCCCTGCAAATAATGCTTCCGAATTTCCAGGTCTTTTCTTATCTTGAAATCTGCCAGTGAATAAAGTCGTGTTGCCCCCTGCTTGTCTTTTTCAGCAAACCAGATTTCGTCCCGCCGCAGCAGATCGAGATTCAGCAGATTTGATTCATGTGTGGTGATTATCAACTGACGGTGGCAACCAACACATGATTTAAGGAAGAACTCAAGGAACTTCAATGTCAGCATGGGGTGCATACTACGGTCGATCTCATCCACCACATACACCCCACCGTTGGTGCGCAACTGATGCAGTGCCGGTATAAGGTGAAGCAGTCGCCTCGTCCCATCAGATTCATCCGCAAGCTGCAAAGACACTTTTTTACCAGGAATATGTTCATGTGCCGCATGGATGGTCAGGAGGTAGAAGTTATTTTCCTCTGCTTTCTCAACAAGAACCTCTGCATCATCTCCAAGCCTGAATACTGCTGTACCATTCTCCTTAACGTTATTAAGAATGTCAGCGACGAACGGCTCTTTTAGTAAACTTTTCAGATCGTCCTCTGACAGGATTCTTTTATTAACCTCAAGATGGTTGACTCCTGTTGATGACATGCGGAGAAATTCACTGGCAAATTTCTGAAACTCTTCATCCTGCGATAACAAGTGCCCCAGGTGCACAAAATTTGCCTGCGGACTAATCATCTGTAGACTATCTTCAACCCATTTAAATATTGACGAAAGCTCCTTACCGTAATCAGTTGCGGCAAGAGTTGCCCGAATTGTTGCCAGAAAAGTCTGATTGGGTGGACCGCCGATTGTAGCCAGAGCTTCTATCTTCTTACCGGCAGATTTTAATCCTTTGCCTTCAATGGTAACTTCCCCGGCAACAGTTGTAATGCGTTCAAAGACAACCTTTTCTTTTGTCCCATTGATATGTAAAAGCCATTCTTCAGCTATTCGATGGTCATCAGTCCGAAACCCATACCGATATAGTTTGTCACCAACAATAAACTGCATATCGAAACTCGATAACTTGTTTTCAAATTCACTAAACCGGAATACTTCTCTTCCTGTTCCACTGTTTTTTGAACGCGGAAGCAGCGCCATGTTTTTGAAATACTCAATCGCCCTATAAAGGTTTGACTTCCCTGCACCGTTGGCACCGTATAAGACAGCGGTACGAAGTACCCGTTCACTTGATCCGGGGATAGCGACTGTGTGATCCTCAAGCCCGCTGATTTTATTGCTGGCAACAAGACTGAAGGTCTCTTCGCCTGCAAACGAGCGAAAGTTTTCAACTGAAAATGAGACTATCATGGCAGCACCTCGCGTGAAATTTTCACAAATATAGTTATAAAATAATTTTTGTCACTATATTTTATGCAACAACCGTGATTTTTTCACAAATAAGTCAATTTATAGGTTGTTTTGAACAGTTTTTATCCCTTCAAGTTTCTAAGGGTATGTAAAAAGTGCAATTTTCAAATGCCTGGTCCACGTTATTACCCTCATTATTACCCTTATATAGAGGTAATTACCCTTTCCTGTTCCATTGAGCTGCCGGACCACGCCCGGTGCAGTAAACCTCACCGGCTTTTTGCTGCTGCTTTAGTACCAGGCGAATCATATCCCTGCTGACTCCGGGGCATGCCTGTTCCAGTTGAGTCAGGGTAAAGGAGTCGGAAAAGCGGTTGATTGCATCCATTATCTGTTCTGTCTTGGTTCCACGGGGAGCTTTTATTTCGCCAACCCGTTCGGCAAACTCCTGATAGGCGGATTTGAGGATGGAGAGCAGGTAGTTGATGTAAGGCCACGGGTCGTGGATACCCTCGTGCCATCCTTGGGAGCTTTGTTCCAGGGTTTCGTAATAGCGCTCCTTGTTCTGCTCAATCAGCCGTTCAAGGCTGATGTAACGGCCGACTTCATAGCCCAGGTGGTAGGATTGCAGCAGCAACAGAAGGCGGGAAACACGGCCATTACCATCCCGGTATGGATGAATGCAGAGGAAATCAAGATTGAAAGCAGCAAGGGCTATCATTGGATGAATCCATCTCTCCTGCAGGCAGAGTTGCCAATCTTCCAGAAGACTCCTGGTTGCATCAGGGGTATCCTGAGCGGAGACAGTGCGGAAACGAAGACGTTCCCTGCCATCGGGAGAACGTTCGATGATGTCGCCGTCTTTTTCCTTGTACAAGCCTGCATCCCAGATCTGACCACGGGCAAACCGGTGCAACTCATGCACGGTGTTTTCGTTCAAAGGCAGATCTGCAGCATGCTCATGGATACGCTTCAGGGCATCACGGTACCCACGCACCTCTTCCTCATCCCGGTCACGAAACAGAGGTTTTGGAACTGACATCAGGTCGCGAATGCGTGAAGGGGCAACCGAAACTCCCTCGATCCGGTTTGAAGAAACGGCGCTTTCAATCATGGCATGTTCCCGCAACGCCTTGAGGCGCTGAGGTGACTGGCGGGTATACAGTTCCTGCTTGCCACGGAATTCGCTCAGGTCAGCCAGATACCAGGAAGAACCGGCAGGGATGGAAGGGGGCGCTGCGGCGAATAGGCGAAGTGTAGTCATCTGTTATTCATCCTCTTTCGCGGCCAAACCCGGAATAGTCGCCAAGGCGGCACCGAGCTTGAGATAGTTGACCTTGACGCCATCATCGAGATCCAGTTCAATCCTCTTCTGTGCCAGCGGCAGCAATACCTCACGCTCCCAATCTTCGCATTCGCGCAGGGTCTTCTTGAACTGTTCGATTTCTTTCCGCGCTTTGGTAACATCGCGAGCGGATGTTGACTCACTGGTCGTAAGATGGTCGAGGTGTTCCAACTGGCCACGTAGTTTGTGCATGAAGTCCCGCAGGTAGCTGCTGAGCAGACGGTTGGGGGTGTCCTTTGTGTAGCGGTGCAGATAAACCAGGGCACTGAAACCCTTTTTCGGGCTTTGGAACATCCAGTAGATGGGGCGTTTTTTGTAGGTCTGCAGGTGGTCTTTATAGAAGTCGGTCAGGAAGTATTTGCGCAGATCCTTGCCGAGGGATTCCTCGATGAAGTGCAGGTTGGTTTCCAGAGTAGCATCGCCGAAGGTGGCACGGAGGAAGTCGCGGGTGCGGGCGACAATGTCATCCTCGAACCATTCGCCTTCAAGTACCGGAATGATGCCGTCTTCGTCTGGGGTGAAGGTGAGCTGGTCAAGCGGTTTGCCGACCTTGGCAAGATACTGTTCCAGGGTATCACCGGCATTGGCGAGAATCAGACCGGGGGCATCCAGGCTGTAACGCCCCATCATACAGCCGACGGCGTAGGAGAGGAAAGCGGCCATGTCTTTGCGGCAGTCGGGGCGGGCAAGAGTTATTTGGGCTTCGGGTACATCCGGCTGCAACTCACCTTCGAGACCGTAGGCGGTAATAAATAGTCTGTTGTTCTCTGTCTCTAGTTCCTGCATCCGGCGAATGGCATCGTTGCTCTGCGCCTCCCAATTCCTCCAGCTCATATCCAGTGTCGCTTCCTTCAGTCCCGGTCGAAGTAGTGGCTGGTCGCGGAAGTCCCAGGAGTAATCAAAGTTGTCCCAGTCGGTTTTTGACATCTGAATTGCCTCTTCAGCTATCGCTGTAATAGATGCCTTATGAAGAGATAACCTTCCCTCGTTCCATGGAAGAGTTGCGACATTACCCACCTGAAAATTGAACGTTGGATTCAGAATCTGCATGAATCGAAATGCAAGGATACTACACAAGTATGCTGTAACAGCTTTGATATCAGACGCTATAGGAAAAGCTGAGGAACCGGCCACATCAAATACAGAACCAACGTCTGCATAGCGCACCCCAAAAGCGGCTGAGCTAATAAACGACCAAGTAACACCAGGCCTAAAATAATACTCTCTTCCATCGTGCCTGAAGCCTCGGTTTGTTCCATCTTTAAACCCCGAGACCATAGATTCTCCGCCTCGGAAATAATCAACGACATATTCGTTGTTGCCATACCATTTCCGAAAGATGCCGCCTTTATTGTATGGAAACCATTTGAAATTAGAACACTCAGCTTCATCCCGACTTTCAAAAGCTAGACCCAGTTTAGATGTTTCGACTTCGTGCCATAATCGGAGAAACCGTGCATTGCAGCCCGTAGACATTCCATGTTTAACAGGCGCGATTTGATCGATACCTTTGGACTCCGCAAATAATTGTCGAACTGTGCCACTTACCCAATAAGCAATCGGACTCCCATCAATTTTTGCGAAGTCCTCCTCAAGAACTTGCGATCTCCTTTCATTCACTGTTGGGAATTGCAATGGAACGCCTGAATCGTCCGTCTCAAAATATCGGATACAACTGTATTCACCGGGGTGTTGCGGTATTTTTTTGGAGTTCCACGTTACAGCCGCAGTTCCGAAATTTATGCCCATACTCGTGCCACCCTTACCCAAGTAAGGCATGTGAATTAGTGAAAGAATCGTCCGCTTGGAGAGAATCTCGCTTCGCAATTTTTCATATGAAGAGAGGAACATCCAACTCTCCATTGTAATCAACGAACAGTAACCACCGTCGGGCACTAAGGAAAACCCTCTCTGCATGAATAATGCAAATAGATCTGACTTTGCATTTGGAAAATTCTTCGTCGCGTAGTCTTTGAGCTGTGGATTCATAGCAGCAGCGCCCATATACGGCGGATTTGCCACGGCGACGTAATACCGCTGAGTGAGCGCCTCGGCTTGTTCGCACACGTGAAGTATTTTAAGATGAACTTGTTGTAGCAGGGCAGCGTCACTTGGAAGCGAGAACAAGTGTGTCTTGAAGTCTGCTAACTCTACCGCATTCAGAACCGGCTGGATCAGCGAACCAAAAGAGGCCGTATTCTCTCTGAATTGATGAATCTGCAGCATCACCTTTTCAGTGAAGAGCTCACGCATGCCCGGCAGTTCCAGATACGCCTCCATCTCCTCCGGAGAAATTTCCACATCCACCAGACACATCACCTGCGGCTGAATTGGATTGCGGAAAGCAGAGCGGGATTTCTCACGGGCTTTGCAGACCAACGCAAACTGGGCAAGCTGCACGGCACGTGGGCAAATGTCCAGACCATAGAGATTGTACTGCAGAATGAGAGCGGGAATCTCGCTGGGGGCGTGTCCTTCTTCCTCATAGATTCGATAGAGCAGATCAAAGCTGTAAGTAAGCATGTGCCCGGAACCGCTGGCAGGGTCGAGCAGTTTGATCTCCTCCGGTCGGGCGATCGTCAAGCAGTCAGTTGGTGACTGGCCATCAGGATCTTCCACGTAGTACGGCATGTGTTCCCGCAAGCGGGAACCGGGGCGACTGTTCAGCCAGAGGCGGCCAAGTGAATTTTCTACCAGATAGCGCACTATCCAGTGCGGAGTAAAAAGCTGGGTGACAGCAGGGATATCCTCGCTGGGCACGGCGCTCTTGCGGGCCATGACCTGGTCTTTTTTCTCGGAAATGTAAAACTGATACAACCAGCCGACCAACTCTACCTCACCACAATCCTCCTCGGAGATCCCGGTGCGGAAACCGTGGGCGATGGAATGCTCCGTGAGAAGATCATCAGGCAGGAGCAGTTCCGTCTCATCATCCAGCGCCTCAAACAGAAACGGCATCAGATCATGATAGAACCGACAGGTGGCAAGAATCAGATTGCGGTAAACCTCCCCCTGTGGGTCGGGTGAGGGCAGATGGCCATCCAGCAGATCATTGAGACGTTTTGGGTCGGTAAAAGGTGCCAATTCAGTCGGGAGTGCGCCGGAACGGGTCAACTTGAGCAGTTCCGGCTGGGTTTCATCCATATTCGCCGGGGTAACCACGCGAGCACGGAAAGGATGCCAACCAGGATGAGCATCAATGAAGCGAAGCGCCGCCAGGCGGTTGAACCAGGTGTATGCAACTCGCTCGATCAGACCGCTACGGTCAGCATCCGCCTGAATGCGGAGGTGGGCAACCTGTTCGGTGGCAGCCCGCAGGTCGGCAGTGTCGCCGGTGAGTACAAAATCAAGCTTGCGACCTACCGCTTCAATAAGCTGGCGGCGAACCTCGGGGGCGAAGGATTTAAGGGCAGAGAGGTTCATAGGCTGATCCGGTTTCCTTTTGTCAGTTGGGCGGCGATAGCCTTGCGCAGTTCAGCCAGCCACTGGTCAAGTTCGGTTTCGGTGGCAATGTAGGGCAGGTTGCAGGCGACTTTAACGCCTCCTACCGGGATGTAGCGGTGTTTTGGTGGATCAGCCGGCTTAGGATCTTCCCCCGGTTTTGGTGGTGCAGGTGGAGGTGCAGCAAGTCTGGCTGCCAGAGCCAACTGTTCCGGATAATCCTGTGTGGTATAGCGGATCAGACGATCACGGATGGCGGAGACAAACCGTGCGGATGAGATGGCATCTCGTGCCTCGATCAATTTAACCATCACCTGGCCTTGAGCGGTGGCGTCAAGCATACCGAATTCTTCAATAGCTCGTAACTGGGCTTCCCGCTCATCCAATGCGGCATGTGCTGCCACACGCTCGGTGTTCAGCATGGCGTCAATCAAAGTACGAACCTTGGTAACGGCTGCCTTGGCGTTGGGGAGAACACTGCCCCGGAAAGGTGCATTGGACGCGGCCAGATCCCGCAAAGGCTCCAGCTCTGCCGGGGCGATATCACTGAAGTTGGCTTCTTCTTCCCGATAGAAGGCGATAACCTCATCACAGGTCTGCCGCTGCGGGCCATGCATAAAGGCCTTGATGGGGGCAAGCAGGTCATCCTTGGCATTCAGCAGTTCGTCGGAGAAATCTTCCAAATGGTTGAGAAGGTAGGTGTAATCCTTGTCTGCAACCGCTTTTACTTTATCTGTCGGCAGCTTGAGCTGTGTGAGAAACGGATAGCGACCTGACTGGTCAAGCAGATCCTGAAGTTTACCAACTTCACCAGCCAGTGCTTCTGAGGTAATCTGCGCCACGGAGCGTGGATCATTCCCTTCATTGACCTTGTCGAAAAAATCCTGATGAAACCGTTTGAGTGAAGCAACCTTGGCCGGATCAAACTGTTCCTGGAGCCGCACACGGATGCTGCCATGCTGGCGGCTGTTTCGTAACGATTCCAACGCCAGCTTGGAGTCCAGCAGATCGGTAGTGCGCAGCTCAACCTTGCCCATACGGAACAGGCGGGCAATCAGCGTCAGAACCGCCAGAGGATACCAGCCGTAAGGCCGCTTGCCGAATTGCCGGACAATTTCCTCGACACTGGTGCGTTCGCCGTTATTCTGGTTACGCATGACGTAGGTGAGGACATCCTGTTCCGCTTCTGACAGCGGCTGACCGCCACCGACAAAAAGATCGTCAGCATCAAGCAGGGTTTTAGTGAGAGTTGTCTCGTCGTAGGCCCCCTTGAGCATGCGCAGGCTCGGATAGGCAAAGGAAATCAGAGACTGGCACCCCTTGGCAAAACGGTTGCGGGGATCTCCTTCACCGATATCATTAAGCTTGCTGCCGTTCAGGTACATTGGCGCCTTACTCAGCAGATCACTACAGAGGCCCTGCAGATTTGTGCGCCGGATGCTGTTTTGCAGCCCTCTTTCGGCCAGGATGGCACGCCGGGTTTCATCGGTATTAAGCCCGGTATTGTTCTGAATGTATCTCTGGGTCTTGAGCAGCAGGCGGGCGTCGCCAATCACCCGCAGGTCGTTTGGCAGAACTGCCAGCAGTTCGGCTTTGCCGGTGTTCTGGGCAGCCAGAGTCATCAGGTCGCTGTGGTTGGGATGGTCAGTGGTGATCAGGTTGACGGCCAGATCGGCATCACGTCCAGTGAGCTGGTCATCCAGTTTGCGGGCATAGGTATAATCCTGGCCGTTCCCTTCATAGCGAATTTTCGGATCACGTAGAATATCGGAAAACAGAATATCGGCCAGCAGCTTGGATAACTGCGAGTCGTCAATCTCGGTATTCTTGATTTCAATTTCAATGTCCTTCTCGGTATCGGTCAGGAACTCGTAACACTCGCCGTTACGCTGCAGGTATGATTGCGCCTCCAGATACTTGAGAGCTTCCCGCACGCTCTTTTCATGCTGCTGGATGTCGATATCGGGTCGGTCAATCAGCAGAATGGCGACGTTGCGCGGCGTGGACTTGAATTCGCGAACCCACTTGAGCAGGAAGAGCGCCTTGAGAATGCGCACTGCTATCGGGTCATCAAGCTGCCGTTCGGCCTGGCGCACCGATGTCTGGATATCCCCCCGCAATGAAGCGGAAATGCCGTCAAACATCAGGTCGAAAGTCCCCAGACGACCTACGTCCTCGTTACGAAGCTTCTTCGCCACCTCTTGAAAAACAGCCAGCATCGAGCGTTCGCCGACCGCAGTGTGCTTGCCGGTAAAAGCGTCATGACGAGAAAGCTGTTCGATAGCCCGCTGGAACAGATCGAACTGATAGGTGTGGAACGGGTAGAAGGCGCAGAACTGATCGCTCCCCCGCCAGTTTTTATACTCTTTGGAGCCGTCACCAAAGCGGAACAGGGTCTGAAGGTTTTCCTTCTCGGTATCGTAGATACTTGTCAAGACTTCAGGCTCGGCTTCGTGCTTGGCGAGCAGTCGCTTCTGGATAACCTCTCGAACATCAGCGCTGGTAAGGTTCAACCGTGATTTGAAGCGGGCCTCGATCTTGGTAAAGTCCTGCGCTTCTGCTCCCTCAAGTTCACCCAGGACACGCTTGAGATCCCCCTGCGAAGTGACAAAAACCCAAGCCCGCCCCTTGCAGATGGTGCTGAGTGTTTCGGCGATGGTCTGAAGGTTCAGCATCAGCTTTGAATCTTTGCCGATGAACTGCCCGACTTCATCCACAAAGAAATTCAGCCGGAAGGTTGGCCCCTGCTGGTCGATGTAACTCTTTACCCGTGCAGCGAACGACTCAATCGAGACTTTGTAGCTCTCCCGCATCCGGTCAAACAGCCGCAGACCTTCATCATAATCCTTGCTGAAGTGGTCAGCATAGACTTTGGCAAAGGTTTCATTCTCCAGGGTCTCCATGACCGGAAGGTCCTGTTCCCAACTCCGACCCGTAGCTTTGGCGTATGCTTCTTTAAGCGGAACCAGTTGGCCGCGTGTTTCGAGGTCTAACTCAAACTGGGCAATGTGCCCCTGTTTAGCGTAGTAGCCCTGCAGTTCGTTCAGCACCTTGACGAACACCTCCAGGATTGGCGATCCATGGTCACCACCGATGGCGTCAGATTTCTGATCGATGTTGAACAGGATACTGCGTGAAGGAATATTTGATGCCGTATTGAGATTGGCCCGTACTACCTCATCCTCAATATGTGGCAGGATAAGTTCCCTGGCTCGTACGCCGCTCGGTAACGGGTGATTTTCAAGCAACAGCGAGAGCATTTTGAGCAGGTGAGATTTACCGGAACCGAAGAAGCCTGAGATCCAAGTCCCGTTAGCCTCGGACTCATTTAAATACCTGTCGGCAAGTTCTCCAAGACCCTTGGAAATTTCGGCAGTGACGACATACTCTTCGACCTCTGTTTGCAGATGGCGCTCGTCATCGGCCTTGATTACACCTTCAATAAATCGTTCAACCGGCTTAACGAATAGTTCATGGATTTTCATGGTCATAGTCGGTAGTGCTCCAGGTTATAGGCTCGATAATACGGTCTATACATCGGCGGGTTTGCAACTGCACCGAACAGTCGTAATTGCGAACCGATCCCATCTTCCTGAGTGTATTGACCAGGGAAAAACATGACGACGGGATGACGCATCATTGCAGGTTGCAGCGACTCAAGAATGGTGTGGGTGCGAAGAAATGGAAACAAGCGTCCGATGCCGGTCAACAGGGTCAACTTGATGCCGTCATCATTTATCTGCTGCACCAGACGGGGGATAAGACGTTCTTTCGGATCAGCAAGATTTTTCAACATTTCGAGCAGTTTTTGCTTGCCGAGAGATGTTTCTTTTTCGATTATCCGTTCAAGCCTTCCTTCATCTTCAAGATGCTTGATGAACAGCTCAAACAGGTCAACTATCGAAAGCGAAATCCCCTGCGCTCTCAAGCGAGACACAAGGCTGTCCACCATGCGGCGCACAGCATCTTCCTCGTGCGGATCGTAGGTGTGAATGAAAATCGGCACCTCACCGGTTAATCCTTTCATGGAAAGAAAATCGGGGTGACTCAGTATTTTAAAGAGATGCTCCAGAGCGTCGGCCATGTACATTCCTTACAGTGTTGCGATTTCGTTATCAGGCACCAGGAAACCGGCGAGCCACCTGCGGTTATCCGCCAAAATTGAGGCCAGAACTTCCGGAGTGAGCAACGGACGGCGCAAGGAGTTATCCTTGATGCTTTGGCCCATAATACCGACCTCGCGGAACATGGTTTTCAACCCGCTATGAATTTTGGACTGAGTTGCCGGTTGCAGCGCTACCAGCTCCGGATGCAAGACGCTTTTGGTATTGAAAAAATTCTCGTAATCAGAGTGCCGGAGCACAGCATCATGATTTTCAAGTTTTGAGCGCAGCACTTCCTCGGTAAAGTCAAAAACGAAGGCGCTATGCTTCAATACTGACAGCCATGCAATCGACAAACGACTGTCAGCAGGTGCAGTAGCCAGGATCTCAATCTGTCGTGGGGAAAGTGTTTGCAGACGGTGTCTGAATTCAATTTCCATACGGGCAGCACTGGACGGGGAACGGGCCTGAAGGGCGTTGTCACTGATTACCTTTTTCCTCGCTTGTTTCCAGTCACCATTTTCGAGATATATCTCGGCAACGATGCGGGCAAGTTCCGGGCGCAAAGAAGCGGCGGTGAAGGTGAGTGAGTAAGGTTTCTGGGTACGTAGTTCAGGCATCCTATGAGCATTCCTTACAACGGCAGTGGCAGGCGTAGTTTATGAGGATTTTGTAAAAATTACAGATGGTGTCTGAGTAAAAAGAAATGTGTTTATATAGCAGGAAATGGGATGGAATAACACGGGAATCATTCTTCATTAAAGAAGAAATTCGATGGGTATTCAGGGTACTCCGGATCAAGCGACACAATCATATCAGCCTGTGCCGGTTGATACCCATAGTGATATGCAGACCGGAACGCGGATATAAAGTGGTACCCTTAGTGGGACCCTTAGTGGGACCCTTAGTGATACTGGTACCGGCACCAATGCTGGCACTGATACCGGTACTGATACCGGCATCGATACACCATTCATGACATTATGAACGTCCTTTCGCGGGTTACTGCCATTTTTATAGTGTAATAACTATGGTATAATGACGGGTGAAAAATGACAGCAGACCGTCTGTCCTCACAGACCGACTGTCCGCGCAAACACAATAGTGATTTAGAAATTTACGGTTATATTTCGGCGATTTAAGGAAAGGGGATCAAGTCATCAAACGATCAGTCAGACGGTTGTTCAGACGGTCGTTCAGACGGTCGTACGTCACATCAGACGTGCCGAGGGTCGGACGGTCGGCACACCCAGCGGTTCAAAAGTCGGAACACCCAACGGTCGGTCGTCCGGCGGAGTTGTACTACCTTTTTGAAAAACATAGTACAACGGCTACCCTGTTTCGCTGCATCAGTGTATATCGCAAAACACCGACCTACCCTACCCTGCCTTCATAGTTCGCTGATTATGTATCCTATATCAGCAGCAACCGGATCATTAACCGGTTACATAACCGGCTCATTAACCATTTATTTAGCCGCTTCGATAACCAGCTTGTATATTAACTGTTTGGTAAGAGCAAAGATATATCGAATAAATTATCCAGATAAAGAACCGGTTCGTTAGCCGGTTAAATAGCCGGTTAAACGGATTGTCAATTTGAGTCGGCAGAAGCACACAGTTTCACTACGACAGGGATCTGCAATAACAATCAAAATCACAACAATTCAAACAGCACATGGAATTGCTGGCTTTTCAATACAATGTATTTTATATATATCACACGAGTTGCCATTAAAATAATAAATTGACTTCACCGCATTATCACTAAAAACACATTGACTTTATAGACACTTGCATTTATATATGGCACTATTACAACAGTGGAGTGTCAAATATGATAATCGGGATGGTGAACGCTAAAGGCGGAGTTGGGAAATCAACCTGCGCTTGTAACCTTGCTCACGCGCTTGCACTTCGGGGCAAACGTGTACTTGTTATCGATAACGACCCGCAGTCCAACGCCACATCTCTTCTTATGGGAGACCAAGCGCCGCAGAAAACGTTATTCAATTTGCTGGAAAGTTCAATGGCGATTGCCGAAGTTGACCTCTTCGACCAAACCGCCCTCCCCTCCCCTCCTATAACAACTTTAGAGCAGTGTATATATCCAACGGTATTCGGCGTGGATGTTCTGCCGAACTCCGTAGACGCGGCGACGTTGGAATTCGATCTCTATCAAGATCCTTCCAATTACGGCTTATTACGCCGCTTAATCCGGACTTACTCACAAGAGCATTACGACTATTGTATTATAGACTGCCCGCCGACTCTAGGCGCAATCTGGGTGATCATGTGCATGGTCGCTGCCGATGCTATTATTGTCCCTGTTGCGGCCGGTTCAAGGATGTCGTTAGATGGACTCTCAAGCGTCTATTCCGCCGTCGAAAAGGTATCAATTAAGGCAAATACAGAGCTTAAATTCCTTAAAGCGCTGATAAATAAAGTGGATCTGCGAACCTCCGCTTCAAAACTCATTGTTGAGACGATGAAGAAGCGATTCCCTGGGAAAACTTTTGAAACAGCGATCCCCGACAATACTGCGATTGAGCAAGCCGAAATTTACCGGACTACAGTGTTAAAGCACGATCCTCAATGCAGTGCAAGTAAGCGTTTCCGGGCGTTAGCGGGAGAGCTGATCGAGTTGACCAATGGCTAAAAGACTTCCGTCAGTAGATGCTTTCAGTGCAATGCTTGAGCGGGGCTTTCCTGCGGGACCTCTATCTGATCCAAAAGTTGGCGTTGAAGTTGAGCCGTCAAATATACCTGCTATTGAATCTGCTTTGCCTACCCCTCCTGTTAAACCAAAAAAGAAAGCAGATGATGCATTCAATAATTATTTTTCAGAAGAACGGCAAGAAGAACCAATAGAACGAGCGGCCTCTGATTTTACCGCAACCTCCCCTACCCCGACTGTCTCGACAAACGATGAACCGGCCAAACAACCGGCTAATGAACCGGCTACTCAACCGGATAAAGAACTGGCTAACCATGTGGCTAATGAACCGGCTTATAAACCGGTTAACTCACCGGACCATATACAGGCCAATGAACCGGTTAAAAAGCCGGATAGTAAACCGGCTATATATGCGGATCAAGCCGGTTATCCGGATAGTGAGCCGGGTAAATATCCGGTTGATCCGGTTAATAAGCCGGTTACATATGAGGCTAACGAACCGGACATTAAGCCGGTTATTAAGTCAGATATTGAGCCGGTTAATAACCCGGCTATGCGACCGGTTAATCAACTGGCTAACAATATTGACCCGGAACTATGGTATCCCTACACTGAAAAACAGGGCCGAATATTACTATATTTGATCGAGGCGAACGGACGTACAAAAAGGGCTCAGATTGTACAGGACACCGGCATTAATATCGCTACAGTCAAATACGCTCTACGTATGTTCGTTAAAGAGCAGTTTATCAGTCAGACCGTATTAGATGTAAAGCATACCGATCGCGGGTTCAGTTATTCTCTCAATCCACACAAATGCCACGAATATGCGTCGAGATTTTTTGGTAAAGATTACTCGATAAATTATCATCCGGCTAATGAGCCGGTTCGTTATCCGGTTAATAGGCCAGTTGTTAACCCGGTTGTTAACCCGGTTGTTAAGCCTGAAGTTAAGCCTGAATTCCCCTTTAGTAGTAGTAGTTCAAAAGAATATTCTACTACTACTGAAAACCAGGATCTTTTTGAAACAGACCCTGAACTTCGCTACTGGAGAGATCGTGGCGTTAGTATGAACAAAGTCATCTCCTGGACAACACCAGACCAGTGCGATTGTTCAGCAGATAAAATAATTAAGTCACTTCGTCACGGTCGTTATGATTTTGAAATCGAGAATATGGCTACGAAAAAGAATATCGATAATCCTTTAAACTGGTTCTATTCCGTTTTAAAGAAAAGCAAGGGTGATTACTCTGCAGCCAATTATAAGTCTTACGAATTGATGCGGTTAGAGAAACTGGAGAAAGAAGCAAAGGAACTTGCTGATATTCGCAAGAGGTTGGCTGCAGCAGAGAGGGAAGTGGCCTTTGAGAGAATTTTATCTGATACTGACGGAGAAAAGTACAAGGCTCTTTACGCCAAGCTTGACAATTCATTCGCAAAAGAAGAGGGCGGAGAGATTTTGATTGGGGCCCTTCGGGATCTTTTTTTCGGGCAGTAAAACAACCGGCCAATAAAGCGGCTAATTATCTGGCTAATGAACCGGTTGTTTAACCGGATAGTGAGCCGGTTGATGTGTAATAGCCGAAATACAGGAGCACACTGTCTCACCGCAACAGCCAACAGCATTATCAGGCCGCCCAACAGCAGAAGGATCACAAGAAAATGCCGTCACCAGAAATCATCAACATTAACGAAGTTACCGCAATTTGCCAGACAACCCCGGTAACTCCCGACGACTCTGCCCTTCTTGCTGCATTGAATTCACGTTATCCCGACACTCCATTTAAACTCATTTCAAAGCGATCCGGACGCACCTGGGACGTTGGCATAATCGATGACACCGGCACCAGGATCACCGACAACCTTGGCGCCTGGGTCAACCAGGAACTGGCGCTTTCAAATAACGACGCAAGAGCTGTTTGGGAAAAGTACAAAGACAAAGGCATGATCAGAACTGAGCGGGAAGGCAGTTCATTATTCCTCACAGCTCCATTTGGCCCAGATCCGGATCAATTCTACCAGCTCGAAATTTTAAGCGGGGAGGAAGTGACAACGCAACTTCTCTTTGATCCGAAAGATATGTTTCCCCCCGAAGACCGCCACGATCTTATCAACGGTCATTACCTGCTTCTCAGTGAAAAAGAGCAAAGGGTTTTATCACCAACTCGTTATGAATTCCGCAATCTAATCAACGTTCGGCATTTCGTGAAAAGCCTTGTAGAGCGTTATAAGCAAAATCGCTTGGCAGAGTATCCGGAACTACAGAAAAAGGTTGTGCGCATTCAGAATATAGATCTTGACGCTGGAGAACAGACTGCTTCTGAGATCCCGTTTCTCGATCTTTGTCCAGACTGGCTTGATCGGCTGCCGTCTGCATTTCGGTTGTTCCAGGATTGGGCGGAAAGTTCGGCGGGTAGGGGAGGGCGGCGGTTTTGCGATCACTGGTGGCTTGAGGCCGGAACGTGGAAAGAGAATGGAGAACAGCAATACTCTCTTATTCCACAGTGGTCAGATGCAGACGGTGGATTGGATTTACCGAAGATTACGCCGGATTGGGAGGCCAGCCCGTACGGAGTTATGGAGTCGTTATCTCAATTCGACAAGCAAGTTGGCTACCCTTTCGCCTGGTACTTCTACCTCCTGCACGGCAATCGACTTTCAAGTTCTGCCGGCGGGGTTATTGCTAACGCGATCAAAGATGGTTTGCTTAATCTACCCGAACACGATAAGGATGTTTTGATGCGTTGGAGAACCACACAATATGGCTTTTAAAGGCCACC
>JBMOEI010000073.1:0-22929 GCA_049318985.1 Desulfuromonadaceae bacterium | reverse complement strand
GGTGGGTCAACTAAACGGCGCTGGGTGGGTCAACACATTACCGGTGGTGGCATTCAGGAGTTCCTCCCGAGTCACACCATGTCGTTCACAAACAGTTGCGACAATGTCATCAACACCATGGGAAGCCTGTAATGCTCTTCTGTGTGAGGTCTCCTCGCTGTTCAGAAGTTCTTTTTCAAGCTGTGCCAAGGTGTCTTTGATGAATGACGAACTGCCCAGGATCATGCCGCCGTAAACGCTTTTAAGCGGACTTTCTATCTCCTCATTCAAAGCACTTTCCACGAATGACCTGTATTTTTCTCTTGCCTCGACGGTATTTAGGGAAAGTGTTAATAAAACGGGTGCAACAGTGACGAGCTCGTCATTGCCGGAGGTATATGCGTCATAACTGCTGTATGGATATTCTTCAGGACGCGCGACCATTTTTGCCCGTACAGGATTTAGGTGCATGTACCTGCTCAATCCCAGCAGATAGCTGTCTCTGTCAACAAGAATGGCCTTGTATCGGCCTTGGAACAGGTGCCCACTTCGTTTTCTCTTGATATTGATATAGGTTGTATAAGAGCTATTCAGGTGATGCATAATTTTACTCAGATTCTTTTCGGGTGTTTCGATGAGGATATGGTAGTGGTTGGTCATGAGGACATAGCAATGGATTAAAAATCCGTACTTTGTCTGTGCATCGGCAAGGTATTCCTTAAACTTCAGATAGTCCGTTTTTGTAAAGAATATTTTCCCACGCTCATTACCACGCGCCGTAACGTGGTATAAAGCTCCTTCGTATTCTATCCGTAAAGGTCTCGCCATTGCACTTCCCTCCGCATGATTTCAAAGGAAAGTACAGCAATAAATGTCTCGTGTCAAGGGCTGACCCTTTTACTTACTTTTACTTAGACCCTTTTACTTAGGGCTGACCCTTTTACTTATTGCACCGTCATTCCACCTTGGCGGCGATCGCCTCCCTTACTGGTATTGCTTCATTTGCCGGTAGCGACTGGCGCTGTGAACCATGATCACATCGACCTGCCACAAGGCCCCATCTGCGGGGCGAAACATCGGATCGACGATGTCGTGCAGGACAAAGTCATAGAGCCGGAAGAAATCGAGAATTTTGGGGAAGCGAGGGTCCCCATTATTGAGCGTTGCCTCAATGACAAACACTGAGTCCGGACTGGCCAGTGCCGAGGCTCCCTTCAGCACATCGATCTCGGTGCCGTCCACGTCGATCTTGATCAAATAGGGGCCGGGGTAGAGTCGGCGGCTGCACAGATCGTTGAGCGACACGCAGGGAATGGTCCGGTATTCCGCGCCGTCAGCGGTGGCAGAGCGTACTACCGACGCGTATTGCCGGCTGGCAGATACCTTCAGTGTGACTTGGCCGCTCCGTTCCGTGACCGCTGCCATGTGGTATTCGGCACTCCTCAACTGTGAGCACAATGCTCTCAGCACCGGCTCACACTCAGCGACCGGTTCGAGCATCACGTGATGCGCATCAGGAAAAATTTCGAACAGCTCTGCCGTTCCGGTTTGGGCACCCACATCGAAAACAGTGCCCGGCACAAAGCCCTGACCTTTCAGATTGGCGAGTCCCAGACGCTTCGACATCCGCGAGCAGACCGACTGATGGCGGATCAGCGCCAATAAGGCCAGCGAGAGCGAATGCCCGGGAGTCGATTGAAGGACGGTCTCATATCCCTGCGTGGCTGCGGCCAAATCTCCGACTTTATGCGCCTGAAAAGCGCGATCCAGAATCTCGTTTGTCATGGATTTGTCTCTTTCTTTGTTGCTGCCAACGATCAGGCAAAGGAAAGGTAAGGATAGGAATTTGCTTTCTGGGTGGAGGAAAATTACACCCGTCAGAGGGCAGTGTCAACGCAATTTCGGAGGATATGAGGATATTTCAAGGGATAACTGATAACAAACGAGGAGTTTTTGACCTGCCGACAGCCTAATGTGCATCACCGCTTACAACCAGCAGCGCCTGATCCGCAAAACACCATATTTTCATCATTTTCAACACCAACCATTCCTTCTGTAACGCCGCATCTTCTGAGCAACTTAATCGTAAGTATTTGAATTAACTTGTTTATACAGTTTGGGGCTCTTCTTGTATTGAAACCAGTTTGTATCCCATTTCTTGTGCTCTCCGTTTTAGGTTTTGTACCACCCGAGATCGGTAGCGTTCTTCATACTGCACCTGTTCGGCATCAACAAATGCAGTACCATGCTTGAGCATGCTGTAGACTAATCTGGCCAGCTTGTGAGCTGTTGCGGTAATGCCCTTGGGTGCTCCCAACCGTGATTGCTGTCGTCTCAAAGACATAAGGGGTCAAGACATAAGAGACATAAGGAGACATAAAGGAGACATAAGGGGTCAGCCCTTGACACGAGACAACTTTGTTTCAAACCAAACTATTTCCTTCTTTAGAGAATCATCCGTTTTCAAATCCATCATCATTCGTTGATATGCCTTAGCAACTGCAAAACCACTCATTCCGCCAAGTTGATCTCCTATTTGTCGATTGGTCTCAGCAACGTATCTCTTCATCAAATAGATGCACATTTTCCGCAAATCGTTTCGATCTGTGTTCAGGAGTTCCTCCCGAGTCACACCATGTCGTTCACAAACAGTTGCGACAATGTCATCAACACCGTGGGAAGCCTGTAATGCTCTTCTGTGTGAGGTCTCCTCACTGTTCAGCAGTTCATTTTCAAGCTGTGCCAAGGTGTCTTTGATGAATGACGAACTGCCCAGGATCATGCCGCCGTAAACGCTTTTAAGCGGACTTTCTATCTCCTCATTCAAAGCACTTTCCACGAATGACCTGTATTTTTCTCTTGCTTCGACGGTATTTAGGGAAAGTGTTAATAAAACGGGTGCAACAGTGACGAACTCGTCATTGCCGGAGGTATACCAACATCATCTGTTGTTTGTGGCTCGCATCACACTTATGAAACGGTCTATTGAAGAGCATCTGCTTGGATGGAAAAACGAAAGTAAACGAAAACCGCTGATCGTTCGCGGCGCACGTCAGGTGGGCAAAACATTCTCTGTTCGTCAGCTTGGCGGAACGTTCGATCATTTTCTTGAGGTTAATTTTGAAAAAGATCGCCGCATTGCCTCGCTTTTTGCCGGATCATTGGAACCAAAACAGATCTGCGAAAAACTTTCAGCCTATTACCAGATACCTGTCAAACCAGGGAGTAGCCTGCTCTTTTTCGATGAAATACAGGGATGCCCGGATGCAATCCGATCCTTGCGTTTCTTTTACGAAGAGCTTCCGGAACTTCACCTGATCGCCGCAGGGTCATTACTTGAATTTGCATTGTCGGAAATTCCGTCCCACGGTGTCGGACGCATCTCCAACCTTTTCATGCACCCGCTTTCCTTTGAAGAGTTTCTTATAAACGGAGGACATGAATCACTCATTCAGCTTATACATACCGCAACCCCTACAAATCCTCTTGATGATATTTTTCACCAGAAATTGCTTGATATCCTGCGGATATTTCTGATTATCGGCGGAATGCCGGAAGTTGTCAGACACTATCTGGAAGAGCGCGATATCACGGCATGTCAACATATTCTGGATGATATAATCCTTACAATGCGGGACGATTTCGCCAGGTATCGCACACGTGCTCGGCTTGGGCGACTGGACGAGGTGTTGCACGCAATACCCTTTCAGGCTGGCAATAAATTTAAATACGCCTCCATAGATCCCACCGTAAAATCGGCATTATACAAAGAGTCCCTCGATATGCTTGTTAAAGCGGGGTTGGTACACAGAATCATTCATACCGATGCACGGGGGATTCCGCTTGGTGCACAGATCAAGCTGAACATGTTCAAGACAATCCTGTTCGATGTGGGAGTCCATCAGCGGATTCAGCGCAATGACATTACCCCGCTGCTCATGTCGCTGAACGATAAAGATATAAACAGGGGGGGGATTGCCGAAGCATTCGTCGGCACAGAGCTTTTAAAATATGGTGTCCCCCATCTTCAACCTGCACTTTACTATTGGCATCGAGAGGCAAATAGCAGCAATGCGGAGGTGGATTATATTATCCAGAAGGAAACGGAAATTATTCCGATCGAAGTAAAATCCGGCAGTAAAGGACTGATGCAGAGCCTGCACCTGTTTTTATCGGAGAGAAATCTGCCTGTGGGATTGCGGATATCAACAGAAAATTTCACCACGTACGGTAGCATTGTGACCGTACCGCTTTATGCCGTAAGCCAAATCCTCTAACGGTTCACCTTAACCACTCTGACTGATGATAGGAACAAATGTATTGGCAAACTGTTTTTGCGGCTGAGAATAGTTTGATGCTGCATTTAATCCATATTGTTATTTCAGGAAAAAGTGTGTATTGTTCCGCATTTCCTGAATGATAGAGCCTCAAAAACCGTAGATTTACTTCTTCAACGAGGAGCCCGCATGTTTTTCCAGCAACTCATCAACGGCATCGCCCTGGGAAGTACCTATGCCCTGATTGCATTGGGTTACACCATGGTCTACGGCATCATTACGCTAATTAACTTTGCCCATGGCGAAATTTATATGGTCGGAGCCTTTGTCGGACTCTTTGCAACAGCGATTCTCAAGGTAAATTTTTTTGTCGCCATGCTGATCGCCATGGTTGTCTGCATGCTGCTCGGCATGTTCATTGAGCGGATAGCCTACCGTCCCTTACGTAAATCATCACGGCTGTCAGCCCTCATCTCGGCAATCGGGGTCTCCATTTTTCTTTCCACCCTCGCCCAGATGCTCTTTGGTGCCAACGCCAAAGGCTATCCGGAGGGTGTTTTTCCGGTCAGACAGATCACCATCGGCTCTGCGGAGATATCGACCCTGCAGCTTCTTATTATCGCCATATCAGCAATTCTGATGATATCCCTTGAGTTCATTGTCCATAAAACAAAAATCGGCAAAGCCATGCGCGCTACTTCAGAGGATTATAACACCGCAGCTCTGATGGGCATAAACGTCAACATGGTCATATCGTTCACGTTCGCACTCGGCTCGGCTCTTGCCGCCGCCGGAGGAGTCCTCGTCGGCCTCCTGTTCAACGCGGTATCCTTCAACATGGGACTGATGGCCGGCCTGAAAGCCTTTGCCGCCGCAGTTCTGGGCGGAATCGGTTCAATACCGGGTGCCATGCTCGGTGGTCTACTGTTGGGAGTTACCGAAGTAGCCGGTGTCGCCATCGGTTTTTCCTCCTATCGGGATGCCATCGCTTTTGCCATCCTGGTGCTGGTGCTGCTGGTTAAACCGACCGGACTTTTGGGACGGAAGATTCAGAAGAAAGTGTAATCACACCCCATCCCCCTCCTAACCTCCCCCTTGAAAGGGGAGGAATATAGTCAAAATCCCCTCCCCTTCAAGGGGAGGGCTAGGGTGGGGATGGGGTAGATCGTAATGTTTCAAAGTTGAATTCAATTTGGAGTCATACATGGGTGATTTTCTTCAACAGCTGATCGGACATCTAAACCCCTACTACCTGCAGATCATCGTCAATATCGGCATCGGTATCATTCTGGCGCTCGGCCTGAATGTCGTTACCGGACTGACCGGCCAGCTATCCCTTGGACACGCTGCCTTTATGAGTATCGGAGCCTTTACCAGTGCGGTACTGACCATCAAACTCGGCATGCCGTTCAGTATTAACCTCCTGCTGACCGGCTTCATCACTGCCGGAGTTGCAGCCCTCATCGGACTGCCTATTCTGCGCCTCACCGGTGATTATCTGGCTATCTGCACACTTGGCTTTGCCGAAATTGTCAAAGTCGTCTTCCTGAATCTCGACATCACCAACCGGGCCCTCGGGCTGAGCGTCCCCGCAGCAAAAACCACAATTCCGATGCCGGTTGTCGTCTGGATTGTCGTTCTGCTGACGGTTGTCTGCGTCACCTTCATTCATAATTCCCGCTTCGGCAGGGCGCTTATGGCGGTCAGGGGTGACGAGATCGCCGCTGAGGCGATGGGTATCAACGTCACCCGCTACAAAGTCCAGTCCTTTGCCCTCGGTGCCTTTATAGCCGGTGTCGGCGGCGGACTGTACGCCCATTTCATGGGCTACATCAACCCCTCGGACTTCGGCTTTCTCAAATCAGTTGATATTCTCAGTATGGTCGTCCTTGGCGGTCTGGGCAGTATTACCGGCAGTGTTATCGGCGCAACGATACTTTCTGCAGCACCGGAATTTTTACGCTTCATGGCAAACTATCGCATGCTCGTCTACGGCGGTCTGCTCGTCTGCATGATGATCTTCCGTCCGAACGGCCTGATGGGCGGCACAAGCTTTACTGATATGGTACTGCGCGCTCTCGGACGTAAACCGCGCCTGAAAATAATTATGGATCAAAAAAATTCTGAAACATCGAGACCCGGCAATGGCAATCCTTGAACTTAATAATGTAACTATCCGCTTTGGCGGCCTGGTGGCTGTCAATGACGTCAACCTGAAAGTTGAAGAAGGCACGATTCAGGCCCTCATAGGCCCGAACGGCGCCGGCAAGAGTACGCTCTTCAACCTGATCACCGGCATCTATGCTCCGACCAGCGGGTCCATCTCTTTTAAGGGCAAGCAGGTCAGCGGCACACCGACCTTCAAAATTGCCGCAGCCGGAATCGGTCGCACCTTCCAGAACATCCGCCTGTTCACCGATTTGACAGTGCTCGATAACGTCCTCATCGGTGCTCATAGTCGTGGCTCATGGAATCTGGCCGGAGCCCTGATGAAGTTAACCCCCTGGGTACAAAAAGAAGAGGGCGAATTGCTCGATCTGGCCAGGGAGTGCCTGCAGATGGTTGACCTCACCTATCGCGCCTTTGAACTGTCAGGAAACCTCCCCTATGGAGAACAGCGCCGCCTTGAAATTGCCCGGGCACTGGCACTGAAACCATCTATCATTCTGCTTGACGAACCGGCTGCGGGGATGAACCCACAGGAAAAATCAGAATTGATGGCGATGATCAAGCGCATCCGGGCTACCGGCGTCACTGTGTTTCTGGTCGAGCATGACATGAAGTTCGTTATGGGCATTTCCGACCGGATTGCCGTGCTTGATTACGGCGAGAAGATTGCCGAGGGCATACCGGAAGAGATCAGACAGAACCCTAAAGTTATCGAAGCATATCTCGGAAAGGGGGCTGGCGATGCTCACGCTTGATCAACTCTATGTCAACTACGGCGCCATTAAGGCGCTGAAAAGCATCTCCTGCGAAGTGAAACAGGGCGAGATTGTCGCACTGATCGGAGCCAACGGTGCCGGCAAAACGACAATACTCAACGCTATTTCCGGCATCGTCCCGACTCTGTCCGGCACGGTGACGTTTCTGGGCGAAACGATTACCACCATCCCTCCGCACGAAATCGTCAAACGGGGAATTTCTCAGGTTCCCGAGGGACGCAGGGTCTTTGCCAATATGTCCGTCCTTGAAAACCTTGAAATGGGCGCCTACATTCGCAATGACAAGAGTGCCATCCTTGAGGAGATTGATCAGGTCTTTGTCCGCTTCCCACGCCTGCTTGAGCGCAAGAAACAGTTGGCCAAAACCCTCTCCGGCGGTGAACAGCAGATGCTCGCCATGGGACGTGCACTGATGTCGCGCCCCAAACTGCTGCTTCTTGACGAGCCGTCCATGGGACTTGCGCCAATGCTGGTAGCACAGATTTTTGCCATCATTCAGGAGATCAATGCCAGCGGCACAACCATCATGCTGGTTGAACAGAATGCCAACATGGCGCTCTCGATTGCCCATCGTGCCTATGTCCTTGAGACCGGTGAGGTAGTGCTGCAGGGCGATGCCAAAGAACTGGCAGCCAATCCGGAAGTGCGTAAAGCGTATCTTGGGGAGTAGCATGTTAAAATCACAGGCAATAGAACGCGGAAGAGGCGGATCTAACGGGTAAAGGCGGATTTTTTCTTTTTAACGGTCTTAAAAACTTGAATAACTCGTAAAGTCAAAAACAAACCGAAACTCATGCATTTACCGGTTTTTACCCTTTTTTTTCAGGTTTAATCAGATTTTATCCGTTCAATCCGCCTTTCCCGCGTTCTATTGCAGTTCAGCTCTTGTCTTTAAAAGGACCTCCGCGTGAATAACAAACCGATCGTAAACCCCTACCTGGCGGTGCTGGCAGGGGTTTTTGCCGTTTCATTCTCTGCACTGTTTGTCAGGCTTGCCACCGCACCGGCCCTGATGATTGCCACCTACCGCCTGCTGTTTACCTTTCTGCTCCTCGCCCCTTACGCCCTGTTCCGCTATCGAGCCGAGCTCGTCAGCATTTCATGGCGGCAGCGCGGACTTGCCGCTACCAGCGGTATCTGCCTGGCGCTGCATCTTGTAACCTGGTTCATCTCGCTCCGCTACACCTCTGTTGCCAGTTCGGTGGTGTTGGTGACAACGCAGCCGATATTCGTCGTGATCGGCTCCTGGATCTTTTTCCGCGAACGGGTCAGCCGCATCGCCATGATCGGCGGCGCAGTCGCACTCTGCGGAAGTGTGGTTATCGGGGCAGCGGATTTCCAAATCGGGCGGGAAGCGTTCCGGGGGGATCTGCTCGCCCTGGCCGCAGCGATCTTTGTTTCCGGGTATCTCCTGATCGGCCGCCTTCTGCGCGGGGGCATCTCCCTGCCGGTGTACACCTTCTATACCTACGGCAGCAGCACGGTGGCACTGTTGCTCACATGCCTGGTCACCAGCACGCCGTTTGCCCCCTACCCTGCCACCGACTGGCTGCTGTTTCTGGCCCTCGCGGTTGTCTGCACCATCTTCGGCCACACCGTCTTCAACTGGGTGCTGCGTCACGTTCAGGCGTCAGTAGTCTCGGTCAGTATTCTGGGGGAGCCATTGGGAGCCATTCTCTGGGCATCGATCTTTTTGCGGGAATACCCGACTGCGCGGCAGGCAATCGGCGGCAGCATCATCTTTGCCGGGTTGTTTATCTTTACCCGCTATTCGGCACGTCAATGAGCGTACCGGAGACGAAGGAGAGCCGGAACAATGCGGCAGCAGGACTTGGTTATGGCATTTTTGCCTATCTGATCTGGGGATTTTTCCCGGTCTACTTCAAAGCGCTGACCACTGTCCCGGTCCTGCAGGTTGTCAGTCACCGCATTGTCTGGTCGGTGCTGTTTCTCTCGCTGATTTTAGCCTGGCGGGGTAAGTGGGGTGTGGTAACGGAGGCTTTTCTGGACAGGCGTGTTGTCGTACTGCTCATCTCATCGGCGCTGCTGATTGCGACCAACTGGCTGGTATTTATCATTGCGATTGGTCACGCTCAGGTCATTCAATCAAGTCTTGGCTATTTCATAACCCCCTTCGTCAGCGTACTGCTTGGTGTCATTTTTTTACAGGAGCGCCTGAGCCGCCTGCAGATAATCAGTCTGTTACTGGCAGCCACCGGGGTTATGCTGCTGACTGCTCACTACGGCCGTTTTCCCTGGGTATCATTGATCCTTGCGGTTACGTTCGGTTCCTACGGTCTGTTTCGCAAGGTTGTTACTGTTGATTCCATTACCGGACTGACCGTAGAGACATTGCTGCTCGCACCTTTTGCACTCGGCTATCTTGCCTATGTGACACTGAACGGAACCGGCAGCTTCCCCGGACAGGCGTTGCAAACAGATATATTTCTGGTGTTTGCCGGCGTTGCGACATCTGTACCGCTGCTGCTCTTTGCCTCGGCCGCCCGCCGCCTTCGCCTCGCTACTATCGGCTTTCTGCAGTACATTACCCCCACCATGCACTTCCTGCTCGCCGTTCTGCTCTACAAGGAACCGTTCACCCGGGCGCACCTTGCCTGTTTTGTCCTTATCTGGGCCGGACTCTGCTGTTATTCGTATGATGCCTGGCGGAGAATACAGACTGCCCGCCAGAACAACTGATAAATTACTGGATTAAGACGAGGCCAAATGGTACTATACGTGCTACGTAAGTGGTAAGTAGTACGACAGGAGGAAAATCATGCAAAAAAAGCTGACCATATCTTTAAATGAACTGGTATACGACGAGTTATGCCGTGTTATTGGCCGGGGAAATATCAGCAAATTCATTGAGAACCTCGTCAAACCTCAGCTTAAGAGAAATGACCTTGATGCCGCTTATAGCGAGATGGCGGCTGACTCCGTTCGAGAAAATGAGGCACTGGAATGGTCGAATGCTGTTATCGGAGATGGTGCCAATGAAAAGAGGTGAAGTCTGGTGGGTAAATTTTGAGCCCTCGGTTGGTTCTGAAACGAGAAAAATAAGACCGGCGGTTATCGTTAGTAACGACTTCTCCAATGCCCATCTAAACCGCGTTCAAGTCATCCCCCTCACCAGTAACACCGGAAAATGCTATCCAAGTGAAGCTGTTGTTACCTTTAATAACGCTGAAAACAAGGCTATGGCCGATCAGATTGCCACGGTTGACAAACAAAGACTTCAGAATTGTGCCGGCAGCATCAGCAACAAGGATATCAAGCAGGTGGAGCGAGCTATAAAGGTTCAGCTCGGTTTGCCATTGTAGTGCTTATGCCGCCCCTTTCTGCTCCATATAACTGTTAAAACGCCTGACATGGGACTGTGCAACTTCCCGCGCCTTTGCCGCATCGTGCGCTGCTATCGCCGCAACGAGTGCACTCAGGTCGGAAAGATTCTCCTGTAACAGCGCCTTGTTGCGCGGCAGGTATTTAACATAATAGGTGTGGATATTAACGTACAGGCTCTGCAGAACCGTCAGAAACAGCAGGTTGCCGCTCATACGCGCCAGAGCAAGATGCACCTGCTCATCGGTGCGGATAAAAGCATCCCACCCCGGACGCCCCTTTTTCAGGCTCGCTTCAGCTTCAGACAGAAGCTCCCTTAACAGTGCCACATCACCCTCTCCTGCCCGCTGCGCCGCCAGAGCAGCGACGCTCCCCTCCATCTCTTCACGAAATTCGGCGAGATCATTGAGGGATACAGCACAATTTCTGATCAGCAACCCCAGATTGTCACTGAGCGTGTCGCTATTAACCTCACGCACCATCGAACCGCCGCTTACGCCGGTCCGGATTTCGATCAATCCCTTCTGCTCCAGCACCCGCAACGCCTCACGCAGTGTGCCGCGACTGACACCGAAGCGCTCCTTCAACTCACGCTCCGCCGGGAGCAGATTGCCGGCTTTTAGGGTTCCCGCCATGATCGCTTCCTGAATCTGGTCGACAACATCCTGATACGCTTTACTCTGTTTTACCTGTTTGAACATGGCGAACCCCTTCTTGAATGGTTGCACCTTTATACCACCACAGCAGCCGTCATACAAGGACCTGCAGGAAATTATTGACAAACAGTGCATTTTGATTTAATGGTTTAACCATTAGCATAATAAGTCCCCTTATTGAATTTCATACAACGAAAGGAACCGCCATGGAAGCAGCGCTCAACGACAAGATCATCAATCGCGGCAAGGAGTTTTTTTCCTCAATCTCCGGAGAAAAACCGTCACTCTTCAATAAAGGCGCCTGGATGGGTAAAGTCATGGATTGGAGCATGCAGAACGAGCAGTTCAAGATCCAGATGTTCCGTTTTGTTGATGCCTTCCCTTCCCTGACAACCTCAAAACTGCTGACCGACCATATCCGCGAATACTTCGGCGAGGAAAATGATATGCCGCCGGTACTCAAGACCGGTGCCAAAATGGCCGGCATGCTCGGCTCGCTCGGCGGGGCGGTGCTGAACAAGGTTATCTCCGCCAACATCCAGGAGATGGCGCGTCAGTTTATCGTCGGTGAAAACACCAAAGAAGCGGTCAGGAACATCGAGCGGCTGCGCAAAGACGGCTTTGCCGCAGTTGTTGATGTTCTTGGCGAAGCAACTTTGACTGAACAGGAAGCTGAAGAGTATGTTGCGACCTATCTGGAGGTGCTGGCAAGCCTGAAAAAAGAACAGGCCGACTGGAAAGGACTGCCGGGGAACGGCGGCGACTCGAACCTCGACTGGGGCCACGCTCCCAGGGTAAATGTCGCGGTTAAACCGACCGCGCTGTTTGCCCTGGCGAACCCGCAGGATTTTGAAGGATCCGTTGAAGCCATGCTGAAGCAGTTGCGGCGTATTGCAGAGCGGGTTGTTGATCTGGGTGGTTTTCTCTGCATTGATATGGAGTCATACAAACACAAAGGTATCATTATCGAATTATATAAACGCCTGAAGCTGGAGTACCTGAACTACCCCCATATCGGTATCGTTCTGCAGGCGTACCTGAAAGACAACGACCAGGATCTGGCCGACCTGCTGAACTGGGCTAAACGACAGAATACTACGATTTCGGTACGCCTGGTGAAAGGTGCCTACTGGGATTACGAAACGGTTAAAGCGAAACAGAACGGCTGGGCGATCCCGGTCTGGACGGTTAAAGCTGAAAGTGACGCCGCCTTTGAGCGTCAGTCGCAGGTTATTCTGGAGAACCATCAGATCTGTCATTATGCCTGCGCCTCACACAATATCCGTTCCATCTCCGCAGTCATGGAGATGGCAGGAGAGCTGAATGTCCCCGATTCGCGCTATGAATTTCAGGTGCTGTACGGCATGGCTGAACCGGTTCGCAAAGGCATCCTCAAAGTCGTCGGGCGCATCCGCCTCTACGCTCCCTATGGCAACATGGTTCCGGGCATGGGCTACCTCGTGCGGCGTCTGCTGGAAAACACCGCTAATGAATCATTCCTGCGTCAGAGTTTTGCCGAAGATGCCCAGATTGAACGCCTGCTCGAAGACCCCGCCGTCACCGCACTCCGGGAGAGAACCGCCCGTAGCAGCAAACTGCGTAAAGTCGCCCAGGGCCCCGGCGGACTGGACCGTTTTGCCAATGAAGCGATGGTAGATTTCACCCGCCCGGACCACCGCGCCGCCTTCCCGAAGGCCATAGCCGCAGTGCGTGCACAGGCGGGTAAAAGCTATCCCCTCTATATCAACGGCAGGGAAGTTACAACAAAAGACACGTGCGACACGGTCAATCCGAACAGACCCTCGGAACTGCTCGGGAGGATTGCGCAGGCAGGAATAGACGAAACAACGCAGGCGATCAGCGCCGCAAAAAAAGCGTTCCCCGCCTGGCGCGACACATTACCTCGTGATCGGGCGAACTATCTGTTGAAAGCGGCTGAGATCGGCAGGAAGCGGCTCTTTGAACTGTCTGCCTGGCAGGTTCTGGAAATCGGCAAGCAGTGGGATCAGGCGTACGCTGATGTCACCGAGGCGATCGATTTCCTCGAATACTATGCCCGTGAGATGATCCGCCTCGGTGAACCGCAGCGCATCGGTAACGCACCGGGCGAGGTCAACCAGTACTTCTATGAACCAAAGGGGGTTGCAGCGATCATTGCACCGTGGAATTTCCCCCTTGCCATCAGCCTCGGCATGGCTTCCGCCGCAATCGTCACCGGCAACACCGTGGTCTTCAAACCGTCCAACATCACCGGCATCATCGGCTGGAACCTGGTGGAGATCTTCCGGGAAGCAGGCCTGCCGTCCGGCGTCTTCAACTTCATTCCCGGCAAAGGCTCCGTAATAGGTGACTACATGGTCGATCATCCTGACATTTCGCTGATCGCCTTCACCGGATCAGTTGAAACGGGGCTCCGCATCATCGACCGGGCCGCCAAAGTCCATCCGGGACAGATCAACGTCAAGAAAATCATCTCTGAAATGGGGGGCAAGAACGCCATTATTATTGACGACGATGCCGACCTCGATGAAGCGGTACCGCACGTACTCTACTCCGCCTTTGCGTTCCAGGGGCAGAAATGTTCCGCCTGTTCACGGGTCATCGTACTCGATTCAGTGTACGACAAGTTCGTCGACCGCCTCGTCAAGGCGGCCCGGGTGTATCAGGTGGGACCGTCGGAAGATCCAAAATACAGCATGGGTGCGGTATCGGACGCAGCCGCTCAGAAAAATATACTTGAGTACGTTGAGGTGGGAAAAAATGAGGGGAAACTGCTCTATTCCAGTCCGGTCCCGACAACTGAAGGCTACTGGGTACCGCTGACAATAATCGGCGGCATCACGCCGCAGCACCGTATCGCCCAGGAAGAGATTTTCGGACCGGTACTGGCGGTCATGCGGGCCAGTGATTTCGACCAGGCGATCGAATGGGCCAATTCAACGCAGTTTGCCCTCACCGGCGGCATCTTCAGCCGCAGCCCGGAACATCTGACCAAAGCACGGCGGGAATTCCGCGTCGGCAATCTCTACATCAACCGCAACAACACCGGCGCGCTGGTCGATCGCCAACCATTCGGCGGTTCACGCATGTCGGGTGTCGGCACCAAGGCCGGCGGACCCGATTATCTGCTGCACTTCATGGATCCGAGGGTGGTTACAGAGAATACGATGAGAAGAGGATTTGCACCGCTTGAAGAGGATGATGACCGGGTGGAATAATGGTGAGGTGGCTTCCGCTTAAAAGGGACCTCCGGGGTTTTAAAAACCTTGGAGGTCTTTTTTTATTTAACACGCCGCGAGCCTGATAACCGGCCTCACCACGGGACTCCGCTCTGACAGAGGTTTCACCAGGGTACATTCAGCGGCCTTGAGCGCCTCTACCACCGCAACCTGATTGGCTGCTACGGCGAAGCTCTTCCCTGCATGCAGCAGATAATCAACCCCGTTCCCGTTGGTCAGCCAGACGGTCCCGCTCGAACAGCGCAGCGTAACGCCTTCTTTACCGCCATCCACCCGAATCAGTTCACCCTGCGCCAGATACCATTCCATGATCAATTCCTCTCGTGTACGTGATGATCACACTCTACACCGCTCGGAATTAAAATAACAGATACAGAAAACAACTTTTGTAACCGTTACAGTTTCATGTTATAAGGATTGTACCCATAGCAAGTAACGGGAACTGTACCTGACAACTGCAAGAAGACCGGGGTATGATACGACTATGAAAAATGTACAGAAAATAAGTGTCGGCGGATCATTGCTCTATGAAAAGGTTGCCGGGGAAATTTCCACCCTGATTGCTCAGGGCACCTTTCGGGCCGGTGACCGGCTCCCCTCCATCCGGCAGCTCAGCACACGTTTTGACGTGAGTATCAACACCGTCATGCAGGCATATACCCTGCTGGAGGATACGCGACTGATCCAGGCACGCCCGCAATCCGGCTATTATGTCCGCAGCCGGGTGCCGGAGATCAGGGAGCCCGACTTTCAGTCACGGGCACCAAGCGCTCCGACCACCGTTACCACAAGTGAACTCTGTCATCAGGTTATGCGTAACATGATGAACCGGGATCTGCTGCCACTCGGGAGCGCCATACCGAGCGCCCGCAATCTGCCGGTTGATAAACTCAACCGGATTATGGCGTGTGAGCTCCGTCGCTGTGGCGAACAGGCGGTGCTGTATCAGATGCCGCCCGGATATGAGCGTCTGCGGGTGCAAATCGCCCGCAGGGGACTCGCCGCCGGAATCAGCAGCGGGCCTGACGACATACTGGTCACATCCGGCTGTGTGGAAGCGGTGAGGCTCGCATTACAGGCAACCTGCCGTGCCGGAGACACCATTGCGGTCGAGTCACCCTTCTATTTCAATTTCATGCAGATGATCGCCGAACTCGGTTTGAAAGCTCTGGAGATCCCTTCAACACCCCGGGACGGGATCAGCATTGAAGCGCTCCGCTACGCCATTGAGCAGAGCAGCATCAGCGCATGTCTGGTTGTTACCAATTTCAGCAATCCGCTCGGCTGCCTGATGCCGGATGAGCGCAAGCGTGAATTGGTTGAACTGCTTGCTGCGCACAGCATACCGCTGATCGAAGATGATATTTACGGTGATTTGACGTTTGCCAACGAGCGTCCGGTCGCAGCGAAGTCATTTGATCGTTCGGACAGTGTCATTTACTGCTCATCGTTTTCAAAGACAATTGCCCCCGGTTACCGCATCGGCTGGGCGATTGCCGGTCGCTATCAGGCAGAAATGGAACGCCTGAAAATGATGATGAATATTGCATCCTCATCCCCCTCGCAGCTTGCATTGGCGGAGTTTCTGGCAAACGGCGGTTACGACCACCACCTGCGCACTATCCGGCGGGTCCATGCCCGCAATATGTCGCAAATGGCCGATGCCGTTGCCCGCTACTTCCCTGCAGGCACCTGCATGACCCATCCCTCCGGCGGCTTTATCCTCTGGGTGGAGATGCCGGTCGGCATCAATGCCATTCAGCTGTATCACCGCGCCTTTGAACAGGGCATAAGTATCGTGCCGGGCCCGCTCTTCTCGCTTGCCGACAAATACGGTAACCACATCCGCCTGTCAGCGGCGCTCTGGGACGAGCGGGTGGAACAGGGGATTAAAACGCTGGGAAAATTGGCTCATGAGCTGCTGCAAGGGTGAGGATTATGGAAAGTAATATCCGCCGTGGCTTGTCAGCCGCCTGGCCGATCTGCCTCGGCTATTTCCCCATCGGACTCTCGCTCGGGGTGCTCGCACAAAAAGGGGGCCTGGTACCGTGGCAGATGGCTGCCATGTCGATACTGGTTTTTGCCGGAGGTTCCCAGTTCATCGCCGTAGCCATGATAGGTGTCGGAGCCTCACCGCTGGCAATCGTCTCCACTACCTTTATGGTCAACCTGCGTCACCTGCTGATGAGCTCAGCATTGTCAGTACATTTCCCCGGCGTCTCCCGCCGTTTTCTCGCACTCTTCGCCTATGGCCTCACCGACGAAAGTTTTGCCGTCAATATGACCCGCTTCAACCAGGGGGACTGGCATTACTACAGCGCCCTGACCCTCAATCATGCCGCCAACGCAACCTGGATAGTCAGCACCGTAGCAGGTGTCTATCTGGGGCAACTGGTGCCTCCGGGCGCTGCCGGAGTTGACTATGCCCTCACCGGCATGTTCATCTGCCTGCTGGTCTTCCAGCTGCGCAGTGCAATTTTTGTTGCCACCGCTTTGACAGCTGCGGTCTGCTCGCTGCTGGCCTATCTCTGGCTGCCGGGCAACGCCTATGTGATCGTCGCATCCTGCCTGGCGGCGACGCTCGGGCTGATTCTCAAACGGCTTCTGCGGAAACAGGGATATACTCATGAGTAATCGGGATTTCCTGCTGTTGATGCTGGCAATGGGGGCGGTGACCTACCTCCCCCGTATGCTGCCGCTGGTGGTATTATCCCGGCGTACCATGCCGACCTGGTTTGCCGAATGGCTGGAACTGATCCCGGTCGCCATCCTGAGCGCCCTGATCGCCCCGACTCTTTTCGCGCATTCGGACCCAAGAATTTTTACCCTTGGTAAAGTAGAACTGCTGGCAGCTCTCCCGACCCTGCTCTGTGCGGTAAAGAGCCGTTCCCTGGCCGGAACGGTCATTGTCGGGATGCTCTGTTACTGGGGGTTTGGCCTGATGGTTTAGCACCATCAACGGTGAGCGGGTACGTTCTTCATTTCAGATTTGTCACAGTCGGCTGAATTGATGTATATATGCGCAGCGTCGGCTTTAAAGGGGAGTTGCATGGGGAACCTGGAAGAAAAACTTCGTACTATTATCGAGCTTGACAATGAACTTTCCCGGATAAAGGACATTGATCTGCTTCTTGAGAAAATTCTGACCGAAGCACGCATGCTGACAAACTGTGATGCCGGCTCGATTTATGTCCGCAAAAACGACACTCTCATCTTTCAAAATGCCCAGAATGATACGCTGCAGCGGCAACTGCTGCCGGGAAAAAAGCTCCCCTACCCTGAGTTCAACGTGCCGATTAACAACAACTCGGTTGCCGGTTATGTTGCAGCCAGCGGCTCCATTGTAAACATTGCCGACGTAGATGAAGCAGGAACGATGTATCCGTTTACCTTTAATCGCTCCTATGATGATCGTGCCGGATACCGCACCTGTTCAATGCTGACCATTCCACTGAAAAACTTTCGCGGAGCTGTTATCGGCATCCTTCAGCTGATCAACGCGAAGGACCGGCAGGGCAACACCATCCCTTTTGCAGCTGATGATGCAGAAATAATTCCCTATTTCGCCAATTATGCCGCCAATGCCATCGAACGTGCCAGACTGACCCGCGAAATAATTCTGCGCATGAATAAAATGGCTGAAATGCGAGACCCGAATGAAACCGGCCCGCACGTCAACAGAGTTGCCGCATATTCTGTTGCGCTGTACGAAAACTGGGCGTTCAAACACAAGATTCCCCAGCCGGAAATTGATAAGAATCGGGATCTTCTGCGCATGTCTGCCATGCTCCATGACGTTGGTAAAGTTGCTATTTCTGATACTATCCTGAAAAAGCCGGGACGGCTTACCCCCGAAGAGTTCCAGGCGATGAAACTGCATACTTTTTTCGGAGCCGATCTGTTTTCTGATATCCATTCCGATTTTGACGAATCGGCGAAAATTGTCGCGATCAGTCACCATGAGCGCTGGGACGGCAATGGTTATCCCGGGCATGTCGATACACGTACGCAAAAAGTATTACCCGAGTTCAAAAACAGTGATGGTTCAGCGATGGGGAAACGCGGCAAAGAAATACCATTATTCGGAAGAGTCGTTGCGCTCGCGGATGTGTATGACGCACTTTCCTGCAAACGGGTCTACAAGGAGGCATGGGACGAAAAAGATGTTGTTAAAAAAATTCGCGAAGAGTCCGGCAGGCAGTTTGATCCGGAACTTGTGGAAGTTTTTCTGGAATCCCTTGATACTTTCCGCCAGATCGGGAAACTCTATCCGGACCAGGATTAGCGGTTAAATTGAATTTGCTTTTTTCAGGGAGAACCATGAAACCTACCATACTTGTCATCGATGATGATGCGTCACTGCGGCGCGTTTTGGAATACAACCTTCAGGATGTCGGCTATCAGGTGTTCTCCGCCGCAAGCGGTGAAGAGGGGTTGGCTCTCTTTGCCGAAGAGTCACCCGCACTCGTGATCTCCGACATGAAGATGCCCGGCATGGATGGCTTGCAGGTGCTGAAGGCAATCAAGGAACGCTCCCCTGAAACGCTGGTTATTATGGTAACTGCTTTTGGCACCGTAGATGTTGCAGTAAATGCAATGAAGGCCGGGGCGTATGACTATATCACCAAACCATTTAACCGTGATGAACTGCGCCTGACCGTTGCCAAGGCGCTTCAGTTCAGGGGACTGGCAGTAGAAAACAGGCGCTTGAAAGATGAATTGGCAGACAAAGCCGATTACCGTACTATTGTCGGGTCATCAAAAGCTATGGAACGGGTTTTTGAGATCGTTCGCAAGGTGGCGGACACGGAGGCATCGGTTCTGATTACAGGGGAGTCGGGGACCGGTAAAGAGCTGGTTGCCCGTTCGCTCCATCACCACAGCGGCCGCAGCCGCTCCCCCTTTGTCGCCATCAACTGCGCGGCGATCCCGCGTGATCTCCTGGAAAGCGAACTCTTCGGTCATGTCAAGGGGGCGTTTACCGGAGCCGTTAAAGACAAAACCGGCAGGTTTCAGCGGGCCGATGGCGGCACTCTCTTTCTCGACGAGGTGGGAGAGTTGCCGCTCGAACTCCAGCCAAAACTTTTGCGAGCCTTGCAGGAAAAAGTGATTGAGCCGGTTGGCGGGACAAAAGAGCAGAAGCTCGACGTACGGGTAGTAGCCGCCGCCAATCTTGATATGGATAAAGCGCTCGCTGAAAACACTTTCCGCGAGGATCTCTACTATCGCCTGGCGGTCATCCCGATCCATCTGCCATCGCTGCGGGAACGGCGGGAGGATATTCCCCTGCTGTTGCGCTATTTCTGCGGGAAACAGGGAGCGGACTCTGTTGTCTTTGACAAGAGTGCCACTGCTGCGCTCACTGAATACCGGTGGCCCGGGAACGTCCGGGAACTTGAGAATCTTGTCGAGCGCCTCCTGATCATGCGGAATGGCAACACCATAAGTATTGATGATCTGCCGGATAAAATAGTCAATGGCGGCACGTTGTCCGGTTCCTCAAACAGCTCCGGGAAAGTTATCAATCTGCCGGATCGCGGCTATTCTCTGGAACAGTTGGAGCGGGAGGTGGTCGTTGAGGCTCTGGAGCGAAACAGCTGGAATCAGACCGCTGCGGCGAAATTCCTGAGCATTCCCCGACACACACTTATCTATCGGATGGAAAAATACGGAATTTCCGGATCTTCTCCATCGAATCCGGTAAGTTAGCCCTGCCAAGCCCCGTTTGTATGACTATTTAGTGCCATTAGCGCACGGTCACTGCTTGTATTTTGCAGCAATCCTCGGTATTATCCGCACAAAATGTATCAATAATTTTTCTTTTTAAGCTTCGCTCACAACGCGCAGCCAGGAATCATATGTATAAACTTACGTGCACCTCCGGGGCTCAACATCCGCCTGTTCATAAATACACCCGCCTGACTCTTATTCAAAAGCTGGTCATCAGCTTTGCTGTCAGCGGTCTCTTTATGATGGCATCTTTAGTATATTCAGTAGTCAGCATGAGTGAAATCCGTCTGATGGAAGATGAAATAGCTCATAATGACCTGTTTGTTGCGACCACCACTCTGACACTGTATGAAACACTGCTTGCTCAGGACCGGCTTATCGGAAAATATCAAATCCTGCATCAACCGGAATTCCGGGAACTGTACAAGCGCAGCGCGGCCAGATTTTCTGAAGGACTGGCGGTGGTCAAGCCGGGAAACCGGGGGACTGCTTTAACTGCTCTGGAGTCTGAATATGCGATATATGCAGACATGGCAGAGAAAATTCTTGCCGGTCAGGTGGTCTCACCTTCAGAATTCAGGACAGCGTCTGAACGGGTCGATGTTGCTTTGGGGCAGTTGAGAAAATCACAACAAATTTCCCTGGAACGTAAACTTGCAGCATCGGAGGATCAGGAACAGCGCACCGTCCTGATATCAACAGGGCTTGCAATCGGAGGTGTTGTATTTGCTTTCATCATCGCCTTCCTGATGATCTACTCCTTTGCTACTTCCATCGGTAAATTGCAGAGCGCCACGCACCGGATAGCCGACGGTGATTTCAGCCATGTTCCCGACATCCCGCCGGGGGATGAAATCGGCTCTCTGGCTCAGGACTTTTCTCGCATGGCGGAGCGGTTGAAAGAACTCGAACAGCTGAGTCTCGACGCCAGTCCGTTGACGCGGCTACCGGGGAATATTGCAATTGAGCGTTCTCTCAACCGGCGCCTGCGCGAAAGGGCCCCTTTTACCATGTGCTATATGGATCTTGATAATTTCAAATCATACAATGATCACTATGGCTATATCAAAGCGAGTGAACTGCTCAAAGAGACCGGCCGACTGGTGTATGATGCCGTCACGCAACTCAAGGATCCGGATGCCTTTGTCGGGCATATCGGCGGAGACGATTTTGTTGCCATTGTCAGTGCTGACAAGGCAGAGGCTCTCTGCCGGGAAATTATTTCTAATTTTGATGGCATGGTACTGACATATTATTCGGAAGAAGACCGCACTGCCGGGGTGATCGAAGGGATTGATCGCTATGGAGTACCGAGATTATTCCCAATTTGCTCTATGTCGATAGCGGCTCTGGTCTGTTGCCCGGGCGATTATGCCACCGCTGCCGAAATCGCTACGGCCGCTGCCGGCGTTAAAGACCATGTGAAGGCAGCAACGGGCAGCAATTATATCATTGTGCGGGAGGCAGAAACTCATGACGCCTGAGCGTACTTTATGCGCCGTACTGCTGCTCCTGTGTATACTGATTTCAGGGTGTGCAGGTTTTGAAAAAAGCACACCTCGTTTTATCACAAGCCCGGAGAAGCGGAGTCTGGAGTCGGGGCTCAGAGAGCTTCATGCGGGGAACGAACAGGCGGCACACAGCCTTCTGGAAAAGGTTGTTGACGGTGTGCCGACGGTTGGTGTGACCGATGAAGCGCTTTTTCGTCTCGCACTGTTGAGCCTGAAAGAAGAAGGGGGAAAAGGCTTACAGCGGGCTCAGGCATCGCTGGAGCGGCTGACAGAATCATATCCTGACAGTATCTGGACCAGACAATCATCTCAGCTGCGTGTACACCTTGCAGAGTTTAAGGCTCTGCGAAACCGTCAACGTGAGTTAAAAGTGCTTAAAGAACAAAATCTGTCTTTGAGCCGTGACAACAAAGAGATGCGCCAGAGCCTGGAACAGTTGAAGCAACTTGATATGGAGCTTGAGAAGAGAATCAAGCGCTGAGGGTTGCAAAGTATTCCGTAATGAAGAATATCCTTCCATTGGTGTAGAATAATCCTCAAACCACCCACACCCCACCCTCTATCAGGAACAATATATCACTGATATCAATTAGTTACAAATTGGCACGACATCTGCTTAATCAGGTGAGAAAGAAATTATCCACCTGAGGAGATGTGTATCACATGAAAACTAAATTCGTAATCATCTCAATGGTCGTTGGTGCTGTCGTACTTCTCTCCGTTCTCGCGCTCTTCGTCAGAGTCGGGTCAAGCGCCGATTCAGTGGCGGTCCTCAAAACAGCCGGCATGACCTGCGGCAGCTGTTCAAGCATAATCACAGCAGCTCTCCAGGATGTAAAAGGTGTCGCAGTCGCCGAAGTTGATGTTGAAGGGGGATGGGTTGTCGTCGGGTATGACACAAAAGCGGTCAAACCGGAAACTCTGGCTGAAAAAGTGAACACCAGCGGGTTCGTCAGCGCTGTCCACCGGATACTTACTCCGGAACAGTTCAAGCAGATAACCGGCAGGGATATCGGAGGGAAAGCCGCCTCGACTGCGGGATGTTGTGGTGGTAAAGGGGGCGGTTGTGGCTCCGTAAAACAGGAAAAACAAAGCTGAAAAGGAGATCGAAATGGCACCAAATCACACAAGACAGGCGGTATTAACAGGTATTTTAATGGTAGCGCTCCTGGTTAGCGCAGCAAGTGTGTTCGCCTTCTCACTCGGAAAATATGAGAAGGTGAAAGTGAGTAACGGTGTTGCAACGATAC
>JBMOEI010000072.1:0-23455 GCA_049318985.1 Desulfuromonadaceae bacterium | reverse complement strand
TTATTCAGGCAAATAAGTACCTCAATACCAATTTATATGTCAAGAGAAATGTAAATGAAGAAAAACGTCCGGTAAATACGGTGAAGTGAATATGGTCGTACTCTGTATCCGCCTACTTGCCAAGCAGCGGATTCATTATCTGATAGGTCAGGTAGGCCACCAGGCCCGAAGCCGGGATGGTCAGTACCCATGCGTACAAAATCCGTTTTGCGACATTCCAGTTGACCGCGTTGAGCCTTTTGGAAAGGCCGACGCCCAGAATTGTAGAAGTAATGACATGGGTGGTGCTGGTCGGCATGCCGAAGGCGGAGGCACCGAGGATAACGCCTGCCGAAGCGGTTTCCACGCAAAAACCGTGCACCGGTTGCAATTTGACAAAATCACGACCAACCGTTTTGATGATCCGCCAGCCACCGGCCGCCGTGCCAAAAGCCATAGCCGTTGCGCAGGCAACCATCACCTCCCAGGGCACTTCAAAGGTTTTGATGGTGCCATAGCTGACTAATGCCATGGTGATGACCCCCATCGACTTCTGGGCATCTGCGGTGCCGTGTGAGAAGGCCATTAAGGCAGCCGATACGACCTGCAGGCGGCGGAAGTTTTTATTAAGAATGCTTGGGGATCTGTTACGAAAAATCCGGTAGATGATTATCATGAAGATGAAACCAACTGCGGTTCCCAGGATTGGTGAAAAAATCAGTGACAGGACAATCTTTTTGAGCCCTGCCCACTTCAGTGCGCTGACCCCCGCATGGGCAATAACCGCACCGGCGATACCGCCGATAATGGCATGAGACGACGAGGAGGGGAGTCCGTAGTACCAGGTGATCAAGTCCCAGACGATTGCTCCGATGATGCCGGCCAGGACAACTGTCTGGGTCACATTGGAGCCGTCTACAATCCCTTTGCCGATGGTCGTGGCAACCTTGGTGGAAATCATGGCGCCGGCAAAATTGAGCGCTGCTGCCATTATGATGGCCGACTTTACCGAAAGGGCCCGGGTCGAGATACAGGTGGCAATGGCGTTGGCTGTGTCATGGAAGCCGTTTATATAGTCAAAGACCAGCGCCGCCACAATCACCAGGCAGAGCATCAGGAAGGCCGGATCAAGCATTCTTTACCACCACGCTTTCAAGGATGTTCGAGGCGTCTTCACACCGGTCGGTCGCTTTTTCGAGTGTTTCAAATATTTCTTTCCATTTGATCAACTGGATCGGGTCTTTCTCCTCATCGAACAGACGACTGATAGCTTCACGCGAGACACGATCAGCCTCATTCTCCAGCGAATTGATCTCCACGCACGCTTCAAAGATCTGCTCATTGGTTTTCTTGCCAAGCATGGCAACCGCTTTGTCGACTGCAATGCACGACTGTAAAATGATAAATCCGAGTGATTTGGCTTCAGAGGGAATTGCTTCAACATTGTACATGATGATCCGCTGGGCGGATGCATCGATCAGGTCAAGTATGTCATCCAGCTTGGAGGCGAGAGCGTAGATATCTTCAGGATCGAGAGGGGTTACAAAGGTTTTGTGCAATGTCTTGATAATTTCATGGGTAATTGAATCGCCTTTGTGTTCAACCTCCTTGATCCTGCGCTGGCTGTCGACCGGAGATTCAAAATTGTCCAGCATATCTTTAAGAAGCTTGGCTCCTTCAATGATGTTCTCGGTCATCTCTTTGAAAAGTTTGAAGAATTTCTCTTCCTTCGGTTTCAATCCGAACATGAATACACCCCCCGGTTCCTTGCCATACAGTGGAATAAAATCAACCGGGTTTATAGCATGATTTCACGGCAAAGCGCACCCTAAATGTTACAGATTTATTACAATACCGTTACAGAAGATTGACTTGGTGACGGTTTTTCAGTCGCCGATCGTCCCGTAAAAACTACCGCTGTACTCCGCGCTTTTCAAAGAGTCTCAGTATTACAAACGTGACCCAGGCCACGACCAGCATCCCTACCGTAAATATGCTGTACGAAACCGGCCAGGGGATATTTTTGGTCATCATGGAAAACTCGGACATGCCGCCGATGCCGGCGATCACATTGAGCGGCATAAATATGACGCTGAGTATGGTCAGCCGGTAGAGGACCCTGTTCTGGTTAATGTTGATAAAACCGACCGTGGCATCCATCAGGAAGTTGATCTTATCGAACAGGAAGGAGGTGTGCCCGTCGAGCGATTCAATGTCACGCAGGATCTGCTGCGCCTCTTCAAGCTGGGTGACAGAAAGAAGTTTCCTGCGGATCAGGAAGGTCAGCGCCCGCCGGGTATCAAGGACATTTCTCCGGATGTGCCCGTTCAGATCCTCTTCCTCGGCAATGTCGGCCAGTATTTTCGCCGCATCCTCATCGGTCATGGTCTTATGGAGCACCTGCTTGCCGACCTGGCCGAGCGCCGAATAGATCTCTTCCAGTGAATCAGCCGAATATTCGACGTCTGCAGCATAAAGGTCAAGCAGCATGCCCATACCGTCGGAAACATACCCTGCCTGGATACGTGCGCGAAGTCGCTGCAGACGGAAGACCGGCAACTCTTCGCCACGTACCGAAAAAAGGATATCATTGAACAGAATGAACGCGACCGGAACGTTGCGGGAGTCTCCTTCGCGGTCGAGGAGAAAATCGGAGTGGAGATGAATTTCGCCGTTCTCTTCTACGTAAAAGCGGGCACTCGACTCGATGTCGGTGAGGTCTTCCGGGTCGGGGAGTTCCAGGCCGAAATACTGTCCTATTTTACGGCGGTCCGCCTTGGTTGTTCCGACCAGATCGACCCAGATCGGCTTGATTTCATCGAGATCTTCGACCGATTCGATCGTGGTCTGGCTTAAGCGTCCCTGCGCCAGCTCAAAGGCATTTACGACACAGGCAGCGCCGAGATAACTGCTGCGACTGGCAAGGGTGTCCCGCGTGGTATCGGAAACATCATCAAGTATCGTGTCCAGTCGTTCTTCGTCAATCTGGCCCCAGACGAGTAAAAGATCCTCAGGGGAGAGCCTGTCGAGGATCCCGGCAATCTCGGACGATTCCAGCCGGGCAAACAGCTGGGCCAACTCAATCAGTTGCTGCTTCTGTGTCGCTGGTTCGTTCAGGCCGTTGCGGGTGGACTCTTCCGCAAGCCGGTGCTTTGATAGTAGATCCTGAACGGTTTTTTGTGACATGGAACGCATCCCTGGAATTAAAATGGTGCTGCCGATCAAAGACGCCACAAACTACGTGATGTTTTATTAAAAATCAAGTACGCCATGCTCTTCAGCCCAATGCAACCTATACTCTGGCCAGAATCTTCAGCAGATGCGGTACCATCTGCTTTTTACGGGACATGACATTTTTCAACTCATACAGATGCGGTTCCAGTTGTGGATATTCCATGACATGGGCGATAAGGGTGTGCCCCTCCACCAGAAAAAGCGTTGTCTCCGTGGTGATGTCAGTTACCATCAACCCGGCGATGAAGAGGTTATCCCGCCGCTTAACCTCCGCCAGAGCTTCCAGCAACCCGTCTTTCATACGGTAAAATTCGTCGAAACCGATAACCTCAACCTGTCCGAGTCCGATGCTGTATTTCTCATGGGTAAAGAGCTTGAAGTCAGCGGCGACAACCCGGTCAGCCGAACCGTAATTTTTCAGAGAGCTGCTGGCGGCAAAGATATCGCGACCGAAAGCTGCGGCGACCAGGCCGGAGCGTTCTTCAAGCCAGGCGGCCATCTGATGGTCGGCATCGGTAGTAGTGGGTGATTTCAGAATCACCGTGTCGGAAAGAATTCCGGCCAGCAGCAGCGCGGCAATCTGCCTGCCAGGCTCAATTGAGCATTCGCGGTAGCGGCGGGCTACCAATGTGCATGTGCTCCCTACCGGTGACGTTACGAAGGAGATCGGGCTGTTTGAGTGGCTGTTGCCCAGTTTGTGATGGTCTATGACCTCATCTATTTCAACCAGTTCCGCACCCGGTACCGCCTGCCCCAGTTCGTTGTGATCCATCAGAATCAGCCGGTACGGCAGCGGTGCCAGGAGAGACGACTTGGTCGCGACACCGGCCAGCGTGCCATCACCTTTCAGTGCCACCACGGCCGGCACAGCCGCTCCCATCAGTTTTTGCCGCAATGCTGTCAGCGATTTATCTACCTCGATGGTGGCAAATTCCTGGTCAGCAAGGCAGGCAACCGGTGTGGAGAGCCGTGCCAACCAGGCGGCAGTTGCGGTGTCGTGCGGCGTCAGGAGTACCGTGACCTCCAACTTTTGAGCCAGTTCGAGCAGATCCTCCTCTAAGTGGTGACCGCCGGTTACCACAAGCACTTTTACGCCCCGTTCGATTGCCGCCTGCTGGATTGTGCGACGATTTCCGGTCATGATCAGGAGTTCACCGGGGTTATAGCCATCTATTCTGCTGCTGAATGATTCCTCCAGCATCGCACCTATGAACAGATTCAGGGTAACTGGAGTGTCATTGCCACCGCCGGTTGCAAAATGACCGGAGAGCGTCCGGGCCAGACTCGACAGACTCGTTGTAACCTGGCGGAGCTTGTCATGGCTCGGGAGCAGGTAACTTTCCGACAGGCGCAACAGCGACAGCAGTCCGCATGGTTTGTTGTCATCATCAACGACCGGAAGCACCCGCACACCGCTTTTGTTGAACAGTGCGAGCGCCTCGTATGCTGAAGTGTGCCGATTAACCGTCACCGGTTGTCGTTTGAGCGTGTCACGTACCTTGGGATGAACATCCGCAAGAAACAGTGGATCCGGTATGTTGAGGCGGTCCAGGATGTAGCGTGTCTGGGGATTGGGTGCACCGGCCATGGCAGCAATAACGGTGCTGTCACCCTGTTGCTGTTTCAGCGCGGCATAGCCGATTGCGGATGCGATAGAGTCAGTATCGGGGTTGCGATGGCCGATAACGTATGTTGTTTTGATCATAGTGTGGACTCGCTTTGTCAGTTGTTTTTCCAATCCCTGCTGCGCGCCGCTGCCTGAAGAGTTTCCACCTCTTTGAGGATTTCCATGTAGGTGGCGTATCGCTCTGCCGGAATGCGACCCTGTTCGACCAGCGTGAGTACGGCACACTCCGGTTCGGTACGGTGTCGGCAGTTACGGAATTTACAGGCGACATCCTGATGACCTTCAAAGCCGGGGAAATATTCGGCCAGTTCCTCCACCGTGATATCGACCAGTCCGAAATCACGAAAACCGGGAGTGTCCACCAGTTCGCCGCCACCTGCGAGTGCATGCAGCGTGGAAACGGTCGTGGTATGCCTCCCCATGCTGTTATAGGAACTGAGGGTTCCCACTTTCAGATCAATATTCGGGCAGAGCGCGTTAAGTAAAGAGCTTTTACCTACCCCGGTCGTGCCGACAAAGGCGCCACGATGGCCTTCACCGAGAAATTTCTCCAGCGGGGCAAGGCCGCTCTGTGTGGCGGCACTGAGTGGAAATATCGGTACCGATGCGGCATACAGGCTGTTCAGCCCGGCCAGCAACTCGGCTGTTCCGTCCAGATCACATTTATTGACCACCAGAAAAGGTTGTAATGCTGCAGAGCGTGCGGCCACAATGGCCCGATCGATAAATCCGCCCGGTGATTGCGGCGCGACCACTATGCCAAGGACATCCAGATTTGCGCCGACCAGATGGATGCCGCCACGGGCGTCACGCCGCTGCAGCTCTGTCCGGCGCGGCAGGCGCTTTAACACCTCTCCGGTAACGACAACATTGTCTCCGACCACATGCCCGGAGTTTCGCTTGACCCGCACCATTCTGCGTACGCCATTCTCAAACAGTACCTCAACCGAGATGCCGTGATGGGCTACAATCAAGCCGTGGGGTGTAAAACTGCTCATGGATGCGGTTCCCGTTTTTCGTAAGATCTGGCCCGACTGATAGATGGGGGGATGACAACTGGCGATGAATCTAGCATACAAACACGCAATAACCTAGCACGATGGAATAACCATCTTCACCACATCCTGCAACATGTCATACCGGTACCGCCTGCTGCTCAGCCCGGCTATTTCCTCACCTGGAATCCTCGCAGTTACAACCGGATCGCCGTACAGGTCAGCTAAGAGAGGAGTCTGAACGGGAGGTGAAGGGGAGCGGGGGGCGACTTGGGTGGTACAAGAGGGCAATGGGGATGAATTTGGATCATCCGGGTGTAGCAACGGGGAGAGAGCCGGAACAACTATCGGACTGGCTGAATGGCTTCAGCGCGTCAAGCAAGATCAATCCTGATGGCACGGATGTTTCTGGAACGGATTTCTTCAGCTGTCTTTCCTTTGATCGCATTCGCCTGGTATGTCTGGATTTTGCCATCAGGACCTTCTATTGTCCAGGAGGTAGGAGATACAGACGCAGGGCCGAAGGTGTCGATTCGAGCCGGGTTGTTGTAGGTCACCAAAATACTGCCAAGAAACATGAAGCTGAATGTGTTCGCAGAAAACTCGATATCTTGCCAGCACCCTTCTCTGAATAATCTGACTTTACGAATTTTTTCAGTAAATAGCCAGCCTGGCAGAGCGGGTTTAAAATTAAGCTGCAGCTCTTTTTCATGATTAATGGTAAAGGGCTGCCTACCCACTGTCATTAACAATATCATGTGAATGAATTCAGCGGTTGCACCGCTTAAGCGGGCCACAAAGCCATTTCCGTGGAGTGAATGGTCGGGGTTGGCGCTACTCACGATAAACGATGAATTTTCAAGTATGCTTCGGCCATACACTTCCGGATTGAAAAAAGGCACAAATACTTTTTTGAAATCATGGAAAAATTCATCATACAGCTCATTACGAAGCAGCTCGAGACAGTATTTATATTCCATGTGCAGCCAGATCGATTCATTTTCAAACCAGCCGGGAGAAAAGACCCTGGCCCGGCCGATTTCCATCGGTTGGCTCTCCAACGGAGCGTTGACCTTATACATGCACAATTTTTTGTCATAAAGAGCACTGCTTTTTATGTTTTGTACCAGGCTGCAAGCCGCCGAACGTTCAGGTTGAGTACGCAGATAGTGCACCGGCCCTTCAAGAAATAGAGGCAGATGTCTCTGCCTGAAGGCGACGGCTCGAAAGCACGACATTCCTTTCGCATTTTTCTTACTGCTTCCATCCTCAAGCTTGATACCAGTGTGATCAATAACCTCATTGACGAAATAGGTTGAGAGGATATTCTCTTCACTGTTCCAGGCTTTTTCTATCCCCCGTTCGAGCTTTTCCAGGCTGGCAGCAAAAAAATCCTGCAGCGAATGAAGCGGGAGTATCACCTCTCTGCCGCTGACTCCAAGTCTGGTTGCGGCCCGATACTTTTCTTTGGCAGCCGTGGCGCGATCCCAAAAATCAAAAGAAGAGATTTTCTCCTTGAGCAGCGAATTGACAACATCGTAAAACTCACGGAGTTCTTCATAGATCAGCAGCTGCATCTCCTTTTGAGCCAATGCTGCGAAAATATTCTGCAGGAAAAGAATATTCCTTTTTATCTCAAGGGTCTCACTAATGCTCGATCCCAGTATCCCCGGCAAACCGTTCAAGGCATCATACCAGTTCGGTTTGTCCGCTTCCATCTCTACTCCGACACCTTCAGGGTCAAGAGAAGCGAGTTTGTTAACGACGAGGGAGAGCATTTTGCAGACGAGTGTTGTGCAATAAATTTCTCCGTGCCCCTCTGCAGTGCGCACAGTATTCCGGTTTTCAGGCCGGCTGCTGATTAACTGTTCCTTCTCGGCATCGAGCACCACGGCATTCAGCTGCATGGCGTTCCCGTCCCACAGGACGTATTTCTCGTCGCGGGGTTCGACCCGGTGCGCATTATCATAGAAGGTAAATATCTGTTTATTAAACAGCAGATCATGTGTTTCTTCCGGATAGAGCGCACCATGGTTTTCCAGCAGATCCAGATTATACGTCCAGTGGTCAGTCCAAAAACCCTCGCCATGTTCCGTTTCGGATATCTGATCGCTGATCTCTATCAATCTGCCGAGAAAAGCATCAGATGTGCCGTGCAATGCAATGCCCTGCTCCTCCAGCCAGGCCATTACCGATCCGGGTGTAAATGGAGACTCAAAGAACCTTCTGGCCGATTCTGCCGGATCAGTTCCGAGCCATGAGTTCAGAAGAGTGTCGAGTTTCGCAGGGTCGTTTGGTGAGAAATAGACCTCTTTGATCACCAATGGATTAAAGCCATCAAGTTGGATCAGGTTGTAAAAGTGGATTATGTTGATGTCGCGGACATCGGGATTAAAGAAGAGGTCGCTACGCCGGTTCTGGTTGACATCCCGGTAATTGGCATTGCCCTGCGAATAGTAGGTTGGCGACTGACTGAAATGATTATAATCCCGTTCCAGATCACCATGTTTTCTTGAGTACAGATAGAACGTAGATTGCTTCTCCGAGCCTTCAAGGGTAATCGGAAAACCGCCGCGAAGGCCGTTATCCAGGTAGTTCTGCCGGGTGTACAGATCGAGGGCCGGTTCTTGACTGCAGATGAAATTGCCCTGAGTCAGCTTTTCGATCAGTTCCCTGTCTTCGCGGACTTTTGCGTACGCATAGGCTGGATCGGTGATACGGGGCAGCATACTGTTCAATGCTTCAACCGAAGCGACATGTCCGATTATGGAGGTATAGGTATAGGTATTGCCCGGTTCGATAGTTGTAGCAAACAGTCCCATAGCGCAGGGCAGACGGTTCTCCAGAATTTGATTGCTGACGACCTCATCAGCTGAGACGGTGAGAAACCTGTCGGGATAGCTGTAGTCACTCTGACTGCCGAAAATTCTGACTGGATCTACTATTGGAGTTATGAGCCTGTTCTGCTCACCGTCCTGTTCAAATCCGACGTAGAAATTTCCCTGTTTGATCCTGACGACTTCAGGCCGGTCAACCGGCTCCACCCTGCCACGGAAAAGCGGAGCCTGCCGGTCGTGATTAACAACCTCAACAAAGGCTTCAACCAGGCGGCGGGTGAACTTCAGGCTATCGTTGGTAACTCCATACGGGACAACGAGAGTCAGGCCATCGAGTCCCTGCAGAGTGAAGGGCTCGGCTCTGTTGTTGGTAATGCGCAGTGTACGGATAAGCCCGGCGTAATCATCCTGCGGGACATTGCTGTATCCAACCGTAAAGGTCACTCCGAGGGTTTCATTTACTTCTTCAAGGGTCAGAGATGAAGGGGTAATAATCATCTTCTGGGTGCGCACAACGGGAGACTCCCTGAACTGCTTCTGGAACGGTTCATAATAACTCAGTTTCGAGTTGAGCGGTTTTATGAACGTCCGAAAGCCCTGGGTTGATGCCAGCTGATAGGCGCGATTGGCAGACAGGAACTCCATGGTTGCATGTTCCTTGTCCTGAATTCCCATGCTGCAGATGCACTGGCCGCGGTTGACATAAAAGGTCCACATCGGGATGCCGTTCTGACCGGCAACACCAGGGAAGAAACTTGAAAACAGTTTGGCTGAATTATAGTCAGTTATAACAAATTCCCCGGACTCATCCAGGCAATATGTCGTTGTCATTACGTCAGATTTTTTAGAATCTTGCATAGTGATTGATCCTTGTAGATGGTGTAAAAAGCTTCATAATACGGGTGCTGTTCTGAGCGTGGCAGCTGTATGTCAGGGCTTCAGTGTGCCAACTCCGGTAAGTGGATTGGGGTTCGGGTCATAGGCACACCTCCAATCACCCAATTTCTGCAGACCATCATACTGTGATTGACTGAGAGAGAGAGCAGGCTCAGTGATCGTGTTGGGATATAACGTCAGGAGGTTATCCGGTCTCGGGTCATACAGGTGCATGCCCGTCAAATCCTTAACCGGAACGGCATAGGTCGGTTGACTCGTTAACCAGTCCGCCTTCCAGTAGGTAGATGAACCTCTGAAGTCAGGATTGCCGAGAACGGTACTGTATGCCTTGAAAGCCTGCCTCCGGGCGGTATTGCTTTTACCTTCCGTATAAAGCTGATGCAGAGCGGTCGCTACCTGGAATTGATGATCCCCCGTGGGGGTTTTCGCCAACGCCGTGGCCCAGAGATAAAACCGTGATTTTGCGCTCGGCGCGTTGGCGCTCATAGTAAATACGTAATTTGGTGCGTCTTTCTTCGTAAAATCCGTTTCGATAGCGACCAGCCTGTACGGGTTGGCAGGATCGTTAAGAATACATTTCTCCGGATAGATGCCGACATTATCACAGTAGAGGGTCAGGAGCGAGTCGGTAGGCAGAGTAATAGTATTGGAAATCTGGCCGTCGCCAGCCCCGCAACCGGGTAAGGTGACTAACGTCAGGGTGAGAAGCAAATATATGAAAATATTCCGGAACATGTGACATCCTCCTTTATGTTTAAAGGTGCTTTGGATTGGTGGTTATACGGTCAAAATTCATACGTCAGGTAGGTGTTTATCTGATAAGAATAGTCGTTCTTACCGTTCATGTAATCAGATGGTGGTGAATTCTGATCGTAGGTTCTCACTATTCCGGTGATTCCTATACCTGCTGACTTGCCCAGCCGGGCCGGGACATATTTCTGCAGCAGGTGATCAATCCGGTACATATAATCAAGACTGTACTGCCAGGGAAAGGTTACATTGAACTGCTGGTAATAATCGTACGGTCCCCACTGGTCTTTCTTGATATACCCGCTCACGAGATGTCTCTTGTAGAAGTCGAAATCAAATTCCGTCGAGTAGTAGGTGCGGGCCGGTCCCGCAGCGCCGGTCGATTGCTGATGCCCGACTTCCACTTTGTTTGCGATCCTCAGCCAGGGCTTTGGATTGAAAACCATTCTGCTGAGAGCTTTCCAGGCACGCGCCTCAGAGAGCCCCGCCGGGAAGGCGGCATTGGTGTTACCCTCTTTAAAATAGAATGTGTAGGAATCAGTCGGAGTGTTGTAGTCTGTGTAGTTGAAGCCGACGTTAAAGGCAAAAGGTGCATCTTCACGGTTCTTGTTGTCCCAGTTATAAAAGTCAGTCGCCGGAGTCGGATCGTAGGTGAAAAAAAGTTCCCAGGCAAGAGCCTTGCGGTTATCCAAAACGGCAAAGGGATCGGAATCGCGGTTACGGGGAGTCAGGCCCGGATACAGACTGTTACCCGTTGTGGACGCAGCAATGGATGGGTTCGCAGCTTTGAGGTTATCGCGCCAGAGAACTCTGGGAAACAGAGTGTAATATTCTCCCATCGCTATTCTGACGCCCCCGTCAGCTTCGATCTTGTTGCCGTACTTGGAATAGGGAAGCAGGGTATCAAACTCTTTAAGCGGATCGCCACCATCTGCAACCAAACCGGCATAGTTAACACCGGCATAGACTAATAGAGAGTCAGTGAGCGTATGAGTGATCTTGGCTTTCGCGCCAAGGGTATCTGCAAATTCGATTTTACCATACCCGATGTTGCCGTTATCAAGATAGGTGTATCTGTCGTCAATTTTTTCCGAAGCGGCAGCAATGGCACCAATTTCAATGATCGTTTTCGGAATGACGGTGGACTTTACGGAGAAAGTGGTCGCACGAGACGCTTTTTCAATGGCACTATTGGTTGCAGATGTCGATGCTTTGGCGATATCTTCCGAATGCATGATCGAAAACTTATAATGGCCGGTGCCGAAATTATATTTGGCCATAATCTTCGGGTTCGCGCCCCAGTATACCTCCGGTCCCAGGAGAACCTTCAAGCCTTCAAGCTCTTTTTTACCGGCAAACTCAACTCCGATTGGAGCTTTTGAGTCCCAGATATCTATCCCTTTGATATCGGTCGTTTCCTTGAGAAGTCCGTAGAAGTCACCTTCATAGCCCCAGTGGTAGCGTGGCGTATGATAGAAGGTAGTAATATCGGCAGCGTCGGTTTTTAGAGTCGAATTGAAATTGTATAACTCGATGCTGTTCTTATTTCTTGTTTTGCCGTAGAACTCCTCCAGCACCCTGTCGGGGATGGTGTTAATATAGTTGACGGAAAAATCTCCGGTCAGTTTGCTTGAGGGCTGGAATCCGAAGTCGAGAAAGCCCATTACCCCCTGGGAATAATTCTGCGCCTCCTTCCCATTCTCACGAATATCCTTGTCTTTCGCGTTGGAAACAAAATCCATCCTGACATTTCCGCCGGCAAGGTAGAGGGATTTATTCTGTGTTTGTGTCTGTTTCAGCGAGCGAAGATCGCTTTCATACGCCAGACTGGACATATCGATACGCTCAAAGCTTGAGTTAATAGTTTTTAAATCCTGCCGATAGGGATCAATCTGGAAAATTTTCTGCAGAGTATAGTAGGCCATCCGTGGTCGCGCTTCAGAAACGCCGACATCGTTTGGACGCTCCAGTGCAACAATTCCATACCACTCTTCGTTCATGTTGTTTTCACCCGCAACATAGTCAAAGGAGTAGCCACCGTTGGACCATGAGGCATTTTTATCGTGAATTAAGAGGTTCTCGGTCTGCAGGTACTTCCACCACTCATCCCGCCACTCGAAAACAGTTCCGCCGAGAGCATTGCCCTCAGCGCCATTTCCGTAGCTTTTGCTGTAAATTTCCTGCCAATTAGCCTTCAGAATCTCGGCCTGCGCCGCTTGATCCTCTTGATTTGTTTTTGAATTGAAGGCATCGCTGCCAAACTCCATAAAGACAATCGGCTTGTTAAGTTTTTCTTTAGTGTCTTTCCAGAGAGAGGTGAAACTCTTGCCGCGGTAGGAATTTACGCCGAGAAGATCTATCTCTTTGCACTGTTCTGCAATCAGGTCAATGTACTGGATATCGCCATTTACGATGGTAAAGAGGCGATCCCGATCGATTTTTTTTCCTTCTGCAATGATTTCGTTGTACATACTGTAGAGAAATTTGGCCTTTACCGCTTGCCGTTCGCCAGAGGGGAGGTTTTCAATTTCAAAATTTGACGACCATTCAAGCCCGTAGTTGTTTTCATTACCCAGGGCAATCATCAACACGCCGGGTGTGTTTTTAAATTTAACAACCTGCTCCAGAACCTCTTTCTTTATCGCTTCGCGAGTGCGAGGGTCAGAGTAGTCGGTCTGTGAGCGCCAGGAGCCATCAACCTTAACACCGTACCGACCTGCCAGGTGGTTGACAATGGTCATGATGCCGTATTTGGTATAGATGTATTCAATCCATCTTGGTGGTGTATTGAAAAAGGAGCGGATCGTGTTGATACCGGCCGCTTTCATCAGTGCGCAGTCATAATCGAGTACTTTCTTTATGTCATCATCCGGCTTTGACCAGAGATTGTAGGCATAGTTTTCACCTATGGGAGTATACCCCCATACAACACCTTTCACGAAATAACTTTCGCCATTCACCAGCAGTTTCCAGCCGCTGTTGTCCTGGTAGGTCTTGACTGTTGCGGCCACAGCGGATTCCTGAGCCGTCGCATGAGTGACAGAACCGGTCAGCAGTAATAGTGCCATGACGATGAACAGCCCCTTGAGATGGTAGATGTGATCTGATTCAGGCATGATTTCCTCCCCCTACATGGTTTTTGTTACAAATCCAAGAGTACGTGTTTGCATGTTTAGCAGATGATACCTATTCCTTATTGCGGGTGGCTCTATCATGCACCTTTTGGCGGGGCACATGATTCTCTGATGACCAACGGTGCAGGCAGTGCCACATGTTTATTGTCAAGTACATCACCGTCTATCAGAGCTATAAGCATGTTTACGGAAATGGCTGCCATATCACTGATCGGAGCGGCGACTGTTGTCAGCGGAGGGTAAATCTGGGAGGCAACGTTGATATCGTCAAATCCGACGATGCTGATATCTCCCGGGACTTCCAGCCCTTTTTCGTGGATGGCCTTGACCGCACCAATTGCCATGGAATCGTTTGCACAGACGATGGCTGTGGGGGGGGGAGCCAGCGAAAGCAGATATTCTGCCCCCTTTGCGCCGGAGTCGTACGAGTAATTTCCCTCGTAAATCAATTCCTTTTTTTCCGCAACGCCGTACTTATATAAAGAACTTTCATAGCCCTGCAGCCGATCTCTACCAACTCCGGAATCAATAAGTCCGGTAATATAGCCAATCCTGGAGTGCCCCAGATTCCACAGATAATCCATCGCATCGACTATGCCGTTAAAGTTGTCAATTATGGTAGACGGCATTGTTTTATCGGCAGCACTGTTACCAAAGAGCACAATAGGGAAATGTTTTTTTAACTCAAGAAGCCTGTATTCAAGGTGCGGGAAAGAACAGATAATTATTCCGTCAATTTTGTTCACAGCTTTTTCCGGATCCAGGCAATTAAAATCGGAAAAATAGATCAGGTTGTACCCGTGATTGACCGCCTCTTTCTCCAGAGCCATAAAAACCAGAGAAAAATAGGGACTGGAGATAGAGTCTTCAACGCTGTCATCGAGAAAAAAGCCGATATTTTTGGTAACTGACTTCACCACGCCGCCGTTATTTACGAAAGTGCCCTTCGTTGGAACCTTGAAGAGAACACCGGCAGTGACAAGGTTGTCGATTGCCTTCCGCACGGTCATGTACGAAATATCGAGTTGTTTCGCAAGTTCCCGCTCAGCCGGGAGTTGGTCAACGATGAGCCCCGTACTGATATCCTCAATTATCTTGTTTTGAACAAATATGTATTTTGGTGGTGATTTCACCATGGAGTCACCCTTTTATCGGGTTTTTTTTATAATCGGACATACCACCCGATATTGCTATATAGCTTTTACACAGATGATTCATCATTCGTCAAGATTTTTTTGAATACCCCATCATATTTTACGTCCATATATTTTGTAACACCCTTTCATAACGGTAATTTTAGTGCTTGACATTCAAAATATCTTGCTATATAGCATCAATATGCCGGTTAACTGTTTCCTGTCTGCTTAACCGCTGTCTGCCGCAGCATACAAATACGGAGGTAAATCCAATGAAAAACAGTCAGGCGAAGTTTTCACTGCAGTTGCTGGCTTTACTGAGACACAGATGTAATCTGAGCAAAATTTTCCTGTTGTTGGTGGTTTCGGTCGCTTTATTCGGCTGCGGAACCGGCAGTGGTCCGAGCAGCATTACGGATCCTGCAACCGGCAAAACGCTCAACCTGATCTGGTCTGATGAGTTTAGCGGGGTTTCTCTCGACACCGCCAAATGGAATTACGACACCGGCTACGGCAATAACGGCTGGGGTAACGACGAGTGGCAACTGTACACCAGTTCCAGCACTAATGTTACGGTGGAGAACGGCAACCTCGTTATCACCGCTCGGTGCGATTCAGGTAACTGCGGCAAACGTGACGGCACTACCACCTCGGCACGGGTCACAACCAAGGGTAAATTCTACACAAAATACGGAAGCATTCAGGCGCGTATAAGAGTACCAGGCGGGAAGGGAACGTGGCCGGCATTCTGGATGCTCGGCACCAACATAGATATTGTTAACTGGCCAAAATGTGGTGAAATAGACATTACGGAAGTAACCAAATACGATGCGGCGGATAAGACGACACATACGACTATCCATTGGTATGATCAGACCCTTGTAAACAGCATCGCAAAAGGGTGGACCTATTTCACCGGCAGCAAAACGTTTGCAGAATCATTGAGCAACGACTATCACGTTTACGAAGTTGATTGGAGCGCGGACAGAATTATCGGGAAAATTGACGGCGTAACCTACTATACAAAGGTTATTGATCCTGCATCGATGGAAGAATTCCTGCGAAATTTCTACATGCTGTTAAATCTGGCTGTCGGTGGCAATCTTGCCGAAGCCCCGACTGTCAGTGGTGCCACGTGGCCGCAGACAATGTACGTAGACTGGGTACGGGTTTACGGTTCAGCCCCGTTTGTGCCTTCGTCGTCGATAGATGCAGGATTATACTCCGAGACAAAGACCGATCCTGTGGTGCCTTACGCCAGAATCGTAAACAGCGCCGACTGGAGCGGCGATAGCGCGATAACCGATCAAACCAGCACGGCCGTCACTCCCAAGGAAAAGGAAGGTACCTATGTTCTTTCAGCGCAATACCTGAACGACCTGGGCAAAGGCTGGAATGGTATTTTCTTCGATTTCGGCTCAGTGAGCGTAGCCAGCTTTGGCTCTTTCTACTTCAGCGTCGATACTTCCAAATTTGCCAATTTTAAAGACATCAAAATTGAATTCAAAGACTCTGCAAATATTGCGGGCAGTGTGATGCTCTCCAGTTTTACTCCCACAGTAACGGGTAATTGGGCCACTTACCAGATACCGCTCAAATCAATCCCTTCGGCGGATCTCAGCAAGTTGGCATTCCTCGGATATATAAGCCCGGTAAACGCCTCTGGAACGGTAATTCCAGGCACGCTCTATTTTGATGATCTGTATTTCGGCGCATGTACCGCTTCATCTACCGTAACGTGTAACTGACGTTTCCTATCAGGAGCCGACCATGTCATTTAGAAGTGAAAATCATCTGTCATTAACCGGATGGGACGTTTCAAGCAAGACGGAAGAGGATTTGCGGTCAACTTTTAACGAAGTTCTCAATTCCGGAATGCACGGCCTTTGCTTTGGTCCGTATGTTGGTAACCAAAAACCCGGTTCCCTCATTACAGAACAACAGATCCGGGAAAGAATCGAGGTCATCAGACCATATACCACGTGGATCAGGGTCTTTTCATGCAGCGAAGGGAATGAAATGATCCCGCCTCTCGCCAAAGAGTACGGCCTGAATACATTGGTTGGAGCCTGGCTCGGCAAAGATCTCGATAAAAATGAAGCAGAAGTTGCAGCGGTGATTCAACTGGCTAAAGACGGCTATGCCGATCTGGTTGCGGTCGGCAATGAAGTTCTGTATCGCAAGGATCTGAGTGAGGAAGAGTTGCTGAAATATATCGGGCGGGTAAAAAAGGAGTTGCCTGATACTCAGGTAGGCTATGTCGATGCCTATTATGAATTCTGCGAACGGCCTGCCATTACCGCTGCATGCGATGTTATTTTCGCCAACTGTTATCCGTTCTGGGAAGGGTGCCATATCGACTATTCGCTGCTTTACATGAAACAGATGTATCAGCGCGCCTTGAATGCCGGGAATGGCAAGAAAGTGATCATTACCGAGACCGGTTGGCCAAATCGTGGCACAACTCCTTTTGAAGCCTCAGTCATTTCAGACCGCAATGCAATCCTCTACTTTATCAACACGCAAAAGTGGTGCAGGGAAGACTCTATCGATGCGTTTTATTTCACCAGTTTTGACGAAAACTGGAAGGTCAGCGATGAGGGTGATTTAGGAGCATATTGGGGGCTCTGGGATACAGACGGAAAATTGAAATACTTGAAATAGCAGGGATATCTATGAACCTGTTTGAAATGGTGGGACTTACGAGCGGCAGAGCTGTCTGCTACTCCGGGTATCGGGATGGGCAGAGTCCTGACTCAGGGATATATCCGACCTACGAACAGATACAAGAAGACCTGTTGATCCTGCAAAAACAGTGGGCGTACCTCCGCTTGTACGACTGCAGCCAACATGCTGAAACGGTATTGCAGGTGATAGAAACGGAAAATCTGGACTTCAAGGTAATGCTCGGCGCATTCATCGGCGCTGAGTGTAACAACTTTGGCTGCCCCTGGGGAGCGATTTATACCGTAGAAGAACTCACCCAAAACAAGAAGAAAAACCTGATGCAGATTAAAAAACTGATAAAGCTGGCCAACAGATATCCGGATATTGTTTTTTCCCTTTCCGCCGGCAATGAGGCCACCGTTGACTGGACTGATCATTATGTACCGGTTGACAAAGTAATCAGCTACGTTCGCATGATAAAAAAGGAAACCCGCCAGCCGGTAACATTCTGCGAAAACTATGTCCCCTGGAACGATAAGTTGAAACCCCTTGTTGCTGAGGTTGATTTTATCTCCATTCATACCTATCCGGTCTGGGAGTACAAAAACATCCACGAAGCCATGGAATACACGAGGCAAAACTATACCGGCATTGCAGAGAGATACCCCGACAAAGCGGTTATCATCACTGAAGCCGGATGGGCCACTAATTCCAACGGTCGGGGGATCGATCCTGAAAACGTCAGCCAGGAACTGCAGGCCATTTATTACAATGACCTTGTCTCATGGAGCACAAAGGCAGGGATCCTCACGTTTGTGTTTGAAGCGTTTGATGAACCGTGGAAAGGTTCTGAGGAAACGCTGGAACCTGAAAAACATTGGGGATTGTTTACTGTTGACCGGAAGCCGAAAATTGTGATGCGTAGGCAATATGCTCATCTATAGATAAACGTGTTTGGTACGGGGGCAGTAATGACGAAAATCCTGCGTATTTTAATTTTTGTAACCGCAATCAGCGGCAGTCTTCTTCCCTCACAATCCTACTCTATGAAAAATTATACTCCCACCAGAACGTTAGAAATTCTCTCGACCGCAGAAAACGGCGATATCAGTGCCCGGAAAGAAAATGTCACATTCAAAAAAGGTACACCGGGTGGCACTGTCGTTCTGGTCAAGCCGGAAATCATCAAACAGACCATCGACGGCATCGGCACGTCATTTACCGAATCTTCCGCCTTTGTTCTGGCACATCTGGATAAACAGAAACGGCAGGAGGTCATGGAAACTATTTTCGGGGCGAAAGGGGCTAATTTTTCCCTGACCCGCACCCATATCGGATCCTGTGATTTTTCTGTTAAAGGGAAATATTCCTATGCTGATGTTAAAGGCGATCTGAAGCTGGAAAATTTCAGTATCGCTCAGGATAAGGATGGCTTTAAGAGGAGTGAATACCCCGGTGTCAAGGATGAAAAATACGATCTTCTGCCGATGATCCAGGAGGCTATCGCCATTAAGAGCAGGCAGCAGGATAAAGAGCTGCGCATTATCGCCTCGGCCTGGACCGCTCCTGCATGGATGAAAGATATTGAGGAGTGGTATATTCCCGGCTCGCCGAAAAACAACTGGCAGGGCACCGGTGGCTCGCTCAAGACACAATACGTCCCGACCTATGCCGATTACCTGATCAAATATATTGATGCCTACCAGGCCGAAGGGATCCGTATCTGGGGAATAACGCCGGTCAATGAGCCGTATGGCAACAACGGGCAGTGGGAAAGCATGCACTTTACCCCGGAGGGCCAGAATGATTTTATCAAAAACCAGTTAGGCCCGAAACTCCATGCGAGCAGCCATGCCGATGTAAAGCTGTTGACCTACGATCATAACCGGGACGGTCTGGAAAAATGGACGGATCTTCTGTTTGCCGATCCGGTGACGGCAAAATATCTCTACGGCGCGGCGATTCACTGGTACGAAAGCACCTTCAGGGTATTTGAAGATGTGCTTGATCGCGTTATCCGCAAATTCCCGAAATTTGCCATTATTCACACGGAAGGGTGCATTGACGATCTCGGCAAACCTGCGCCGGCTGGCATTCTGGACCCCGTTCGTTTTCAAGAGTCAGGTTGGTTCAATAACGATGCGTTCTGGTGGAATAAAAACGCTACCGACTGGGGCTACAGCGCGACCTGGGCTGGTGTCAATGCGGCTGACCATCCGATTTACACACCGGTTCACCGCTATGCCAGAAATATTATCGTCAGCCTCAACCATGCGGTGCGCGGCTGGATTGACTGGAATATCGTGCTGGATCGCACTGGCGGGCCGAATCATGCCGGTAATTTTTGCGGCGCACCGATAATGATTGATCCGTCTACGCAGCAGGTTTATTACACCCCGATTTTTCATGTGCTGGCTCAATTCAGCAAAACCATCCGGCCCGGAGATACGGTCGTCCAAACTGATACGCACCTGGCTGGTCTGGATCCAGACACCTTGCATGCCTGTGCAACCTTGAATCGTACCGGGGTCCTGAGCGTTCAGCTCTTAAATACGACGAAAAAACCGATCAGATACAGCTTGCAGATAGGCGCTCAATTTGCCGAAATACATATTGCCGCAAATTCAGTTCAAACGGTTCGAGTCCAGTTATAACGGAGGAGGCACTAAATGACATACAAAACAGCTCCCGAAGATGTTGTCCCTTTTGGGCAAAAAATCGCGTTTGGCTCAGGGCACCTGGCTAATCAGCTGTTTCCGGCAGCGTTAGGTGTCTTTATGATTGTACTGGTGTTGTCGCTCAAGATGGATCCATTACTGGCCGGATTGCTCTCAGCGCTCCCGCGCATTCTGGACGCAATCATTGACCCGATTATGGGCTTTATCTCCGACCATACCAGATCACGCTGGGGGAGGAGAAAGCCGTACATCTTCATCGGCAGTATTATTGCCGGAATAACATTCATGATCATGTGGCAACTCTATCCCGAAAACTCGGTGACCTATAATTTCTTTTATTTTTTAGGCATGTCCATGTTTTTTTATATCGGCTACACCATTTTCGCGGCGCCTCTCATCGGCCTGGGCTATGAGATGAGCCCCGATTACAACGAGCGTACCCGCCTGATGGCGGTTTCACAATGGATGGGGCAGATAGCCTGGATGCTGGCACCCTGGGCCTGGGTATTGATCTACAATCCTGCCATCTATAGCTCAGGTCCCGAGGGGGCACGGAGTCTTTCCCTCTGGGTCGGGGGGGCTTGTCTGATCCTGGGGGTAATGCCGGCATTGTTCTGTAAAGAAAACGTGCAGGTCGAAGGTGAATCCAAATTGGCGCTGAAAGATATTGCCGCCAATACCAAGCAGTTTTTGTTGGGGATAAAGCAGACCGCAACCTGTAAGCCGTTTATGAAATTATGCGGGGCAACATTTCTCATCTTCAACGGCTTTCAAACAATCGCTCAATTTGCCTTCTTCATTATTCTGTTTTACCTCTTCCAGGGAGATAAAGCTGCTGCGGGCAACTGGCCGGCCTGGTTCGGTACCATAAGCGCCGTTGCCACAGCCTTTCTCGTTATCCCCATCATCACGTTCATCGCTTCAAAAGTGGGAAAGAAAAATGCCTTTATTATCTCTACATTGATTTCCTTCGCCGGCTACATATTAAAATGGTGGTGCTTTAATCCGGCCAATCCCTGGCTGATGTTTTTGCCGCTGCCGCTGATCTCATTCAGTATCGGTGGCCTGTTTACCTTGATGATGTCAATGACCGCCGATGTCTGCGACCTCGATGAACTGATGCATGGTAGTCCCCGTCGTGAAGCGACGTTTGGTGCTGTGTACTGGTGGATGGTAAAACTTGGCACTGCGTGTGCGATTCTGTTAAGTGGCGCGATTCTCAAATGGGTCGGATTCGACCAAAATATAACGGTGCAATCGGTAGAGACGTTAACCAACCTGCGTATAGCTGATATTTGTATTCCGATTATCACCGGTGTCCTGGCGATCATCGTTATCTGGAATTATGATATTACCGAGCAAAAGGCGCGTGAAATCCGAGATGAGCTGAATCTGCGGCGGCAAAGCGAAGTTATTCCTGAAGTGGTATAGCCTCAAAAGGAGCATCCCTGTCAAAGGCAGTCGCTGCCTGTATATCAAATACTCCTTCTCATTCGCCGCTCCTGTCATTCCGGCAGGCTTCTGGCCGTAATCCAGCCTTAAAGTTGCTGAAAACTGGATGCCGGATAGAACATTTCCGGCAAGACAGCTGTGAAGCGGAAGATCAGAGCGAATCAGGAATATAAATGCTTGACTTTCTAAAAACTATTGCTATGCTATATAGCAATAACTTGTTAAAACCAGTTGGCTATATAGCAATAAGTTGCGCATAACCGATGATCAATAGACTTGGGCGGCATGTAACCACCATTAGAAGCGTCAACTTGCTGAAAAATCATGAAGTCAAAAAAGGAGGTAGGACATGAGAAGGAATCTGGTGATTATGTTTTTTGGTGTTATGTTGCTTGCATTGCCATTGGTGGCTAAGGCGGTGGTTATTGATTTATCTCGGCCCGTCTCTGCCGCTGACGTTCAGGCCGTGATTAACGCGTTTCTTGCCAACCCAACTCCCGTAGCAACTGCTCCCGGTGCTCCGACAGACGTGACTGCCACGGGGGGTAACGCACAGGCAACAGTTACCTTCACCGCTCCCGCCAGTAACGGTGGTGCTGCAATCACCGGCTACACCGTGACATCAACACCTGCCGGTGGCGTTGACAGTAATGCCGGAACAACCGGGTTGTCGCATGTCGTTACCAGCCTGACCAACGGCACCGCATACACCTTTACGGCCACCGCCACGAACTCAGTCGGCACGAGTGGCGCCTCGGCAGCTTCTAATGCCGTTACCCCTGTCGCGCCAACTACCAGTGTCGTCACTTCCACGGCCTCCAGTTGGGCTTTGGGTGGTACTGACGCCTTTAATGGCGCTACGACGTCTCTGGTTACTGATCAACCGGCTGGTGGCGCTGCTGCCAATGCCGCGAAGATTGCAGTTGCGCTCGACGCACAATACTTTGGTACAACTTTCTTGACACTTAAAGATCAAGAGTTCTGCACGACCGCCAAGCCTACGATTACCCTGGAAGTGTATGCGCCGGCTGCAGGGTTACTGGTTGATCTAAAACTTGAACAAGACGGTGATCAAGGTAAAAACATCGAAATGCTTAAGACTACGTCTGCCGCTGGTTGGCAGACTTTGACGTTCAATTGCATTACTGATTCGGGAGGTACGCCAACTCGCCCTACATCACTTTACGTTGAAGGAACTGTCTATAACAAAATGTCATTATTACCCAACTTCCTTGCAAAAAGCATAGAAGAGACGTGGTATTTCGATCAGTTGACGTATGACCCGACTGCAGCAGTCACATGGACTCCGCCTGTATCTAACGATCCAACAGTTAAACCTGCCACTCCGACACTGCCGAAAGCAAATGTCATCTCAATTATCGGTACGACGTATGGGGATATGGTTGAGGTAGGCGTCAATCCGAACTGGGGCCAGTCAACGATTATGTCGTCCATCACGGTACAGGGTGACACGGTTCTTAAATATGACAAATTGACCTATCAGGGCATGGATCTTTCACCAGCCTCCGGTATAGACGTAACAGGCAAGACTATGCTGCACATTGATGTCTGGGCGGCAACAACCACAGCATTTGATGTGTTCCTGATCTCAAAAGCCGGAGCTCCGACTGAGACGGCTGTTAAGTTAAATCCGACTACGAACGGCTGGAACAGCTTTGATATTCCATTGAGTTCATACACTGGACCGGACAAGACCCAGATTTACCAATTCAAGTTTGTTGGAACACCGGGAGGAAATACCGTCTACATTGACAACCTCTATTTCTGGTAATACCTGACAGAATGAAACAGCATAGTTCACCAGAGGGGGAGTCTCACGGAGGCTCCCTCTTTGGTACCAATGGCGGGTAGTAACGGTTACAGCGTTTTTAGTCTGCAAGGGGGAAGTATGAGGCTCATTAAGTTTGCGTGTTCATTATTTCTGTTATGTATCTGTCTGCTGCCCTCCAAGGTGATGGCCGCTGCTCCTACGCTCGACATCGGGAGTGCAAATGCGGTTGCCGGTGGTCAGGTGAAGGTGCCGGTAACTCTGACTACTAATGGTGCCA
>JBMOEI010000071.1:0-23779 GCA_049318985.1 Desulfuromonadaceae bacterium | reverse complement strand
GTGGGTCAACTAAACGGCGCTGGGTGGGTCAACACATTACCGGTGGTGGCACCTTGAGAGCCATGCGGCAAGCTGTCGAGGTGATTAATGAAATGAAAGTCGCACCGGGCGCATGCGTAAATTATCGTCTTTTTCAGTTTGTATTTCGGGCTGGCAGCGTATGTTGCACACAATTTACATCGGCTAAAATCGTACTCGCGGTTTTGTTCACAAGTTGCAATTACACGTTCCTGTTCGGTGTGTGTTTTCAGAGGCATATCTAATCGACCTCACAACCAATCGGTCGCCATCAGCGGTTCGTCGGTCGGCTTCACGCCGGAACAGCAGTCGGCTTCGCCGGAATACCCAATAAAAGCAAAATAATAAAAATAAATTCGCCAAAGTGCACCAATTTTGTCTCTCTTGGCTTGATTATGTCTTTAGAAGACTTTTGTTACCGGAAGGTCAAATCAAGCCAAGGAGATTATGAATGGAAAAAATCAAAATTAAGAAGCACTGTGATGTTTCATCTGGAAATCAGCCTGGTAATAGTTCATCAAGAAAAAAGGATGAGTATTATCAACTTCTGGAACAAGTGGGAGATCGATTTGGCATTAAAGTTGTGATAAAAGGAGAAAAGACCACTGCATATTTTAAGCAAATGTCAATAATCGCTTCAATACTCATTATTTTAGATAGTTTTTTAGTTACGTTTCTACCACTTAAGGTAAAGTTTACCCATCTGCGTCATGAAGACAGTGTTGATGATCAACTATATATTGATGTTGAAACAGGTATTACTGGTGAGATTGGTGAGTTAATATTGATATATCTGAGATCTGGCAAGGAACTGATTTTATCCAGACTACCGATGGTTTCTAAACGGCAGGGGTTTGACCTACTCATTCAAGATCTGACGGAATTAGTGAATTTAACATGCAGGAATATGGCAATATTATTGTCATCAGACGAAAACAGTACACATATCAAAGAAGTAGATTTAATTCGACTGCTAGATGAAATCTGGCGTTGCTTCGAGAAAACTGGTCGATCGGTCAAGAGTTCGCTCGTAAGTATTGAAGGAGCACCCGAAGTGTATTTTTCAGAAAGACCGCCATTTGAAGAGTGGCTCGGCTCAATAGACGATGATGTGATACATACTTGGCGTTTCAAGCTTATCCGCATAAATTTCGAAAAAGAAATGCGCTGGCAAGCACTTATGGTCAATATTTCAGAGAAGGATCTCGTTGATTTAGTAATTGCCGATCAAGGATTCATTGATAAAATTCGATCATCGGAAAGAAATGCGCAGAACGGATTACTCAATGGAGATATCTTAATAGCAAAGTATAAAATTGAAAACGATCAGTTGAAGGACAAAAGGGTCTATAAGGTAATAGAAGTTGTGGATCAAATTCGGGGTGATGTTGATGGTCGGCAGGAACCACTGAATTTAACTTGACTGGGCTAAGTGTAAATATTCGGTAACGGCTTTAACGACCAGTTCAAAGCCCCGACTCATTGGGGGCTGTCTGCCTGCGCTATCCACTTTGCCTCCGACTCTGATGATGCGTACCTCAACAAAACTTTTTTTTGAGGCCGCCGAGCTTGCCTGTTCACCGGGTGACCAGGTGGCCTTATTTGTAACCTTTTTTTGCCATTGCAACAATGACGTTGATTGATCAGTTAGTGGCTGCCCCCTTCTTGGGTGATGTATCAGTAGTATAGTATTATCCGCGACACCGAGTTCTGAAAGCAGCGAAAGAACTGATAATAATTCTGTGACGCTTCTGTACGTCGGCCCTCTCCAGCGCCTCGTGGGTTTTTCGAGTTGGGTGTTGATCTTCTTTATCATTTCCAGAGCTGTCTTAAGCCGCTTGTCGCCGAGTCGTCGTATTCCCTCATATATATTATAAGCAATTTCCCAGTTATGTTCGCCTCGTCTCAATATTTTTGCTGCTTCTTTTGAGACAACCTCCTCCCAAGGTGGCAGCTTGGATACCTTTAACGCTGCAACTACAGGCAATCGCAATGGTTCGGCTGATTCAATGAGAGGATGAAGGAGCTTGGTACCATATTTCTTGGCTTGATTTTTTACCAGTGTTGTCAGTGGATGATCAATACAATCAGTAATCATATCGCCGGCTCTGCTCTGGCCCAAACCACTGAGCATCATCATCCCCTTAATGGTAATGGGCACCCGGTCTCTCTTCTGTTGTACCAGGCATCCGAGCAGTACATCACTCAGATGATTGTAATACTGGTTGGTCATATCTGGACTTGCGTGTCCGACCATAATGGCCTGAACATGCTGGTCCTTCCGCCCCCATCGCTCGTTGCCTTCAAGGGAGTCCCGTAACAGAATGTCATTTTCAATGGAGATGGCGAGGTTTAAAAAGTCATTTTTATTGAAGATCGCCTTGCCCTGTAGTTGAAATTGCGCCTGCAAACACGAATTAAACGTATGTCTGGCATGGTAAAGGACCAAGGTCTCGTCCATCGTGATATCACGAAGCAAAATTCTGGTCTGGTTGAAAAGATCCTCGTCAGCCAATCGTCCAGATGTCTGCCCGGGGTGTGCCAATAAGTAGTCATTGTCGAACAAATCAATCTCATTGCATCTCTGGCTGAAATAATTCATCACTAATGAAATCTCTTCTTTGCTCATACGCAATGATCCTGGAACTCTTCTTTTCCCGCGGTCGCTTTTGGGAGTAATTCGCACCAAAATTTCAAATGTATCAGGGCCGATCAGTTGAAGATCAATTACACGCAGTTTACGTACTTCAAGAGGACGTAGCCCACACCGGTAGCAAATCACCCAGGCAATTATTCTCAGTTTTTGCCAGCGGGTGTTAGCCTCATCCCCCCAGCCCAGACCCTTAAGCACAAGAAAATATAGATCCAAGGTAATCAGGTTGGCATTCGCGTTAGTAGCGACGGAAGAAGAACTCTTTAAATCGACACTCTCAATGGGCGGTAGTCCATAAAAAACTTCCAGGAACCCGTGAAACTGTTGCAGGCATTGAAGCGCCATCGAGTCGCCTTGCCGTTCGTTGATTGTTTGTTCATAAATGAGCTCAAGTTCCAATGGGTCTATTGTGGTGAGATTCTGATCCTCAGCAGCCGAAAGGAATGGGGTATTAATGGCCCTGAAATACCGCCTTATTGTTGAGACCGCGACAGCTGCCTTTTTCCCGCGATGTTCCAAATAGGAGATTCGTGTACTGAGTAGCTGTATACCCCATTGAACCATAAGTTGAAATGCGGGGCTCATTTCATGCTTATGTTTTACGTAAAAGCTTTCAATGATTTTGGACGCTCCACCTTTTGTGAGGTCTTTCCCTTTGGGATGTAGGAGTCGCAGTAGCTTGACAAAAAGCTCTTCAACCCGTCTGGCATTATATCGTTTGGGTACCGTTATCTTGGCGATAGGAGCTTTTATAAGACCTTCTGAAATTTCAGACTTCACAACCTTTACAACCTTCACTGCTCTTCTGCTGATGCAGCGCAACCAAGGACCGATCGCAAGAGAGGTAGACTTAAGTTGCCCGGTTGCATACCCAAGCATACTCCCTGGCATAATTAGGTTCCTGCTGATGCTTAGCTTGAGGAATTCGTTAAGGGAACTTGGCAAATCGGCAGAGGAAAGGTCTGGAAGAGTTTTTAAATAGGTTTGAATACAATTCCAGGCGGTTGTATATGATATAGTTGCGGGGACCAACTTATGGTCCAAAAGACGGTAGAGCAGGATGAGAGTAAAGTTATCGGGGAAAAAACGCTTGGTAAAAAAGGTGGGTTCTGGTTGTAAATCGGCATCATCCTGAATGCAGAGACTGGATTGCATGACCATTTCAACCCAAAGGACACCATTGTACTGAAACAAATCCTGCCGCATGATTGCCGCCAGAAACGGCTCCAGCCATTTTTTGTCCAGTAGGCAACCAAAGAAAATCGCGGTGAACAGGAGTTGACCGAAATATACGGAAGGATTTGAAGAAATAGGAAGTTCCAGGTTTTTGCCAAAAGCCTGCTCCAGTTTACCAGCTGCTCTCCGACGGAGGAAATTATCCGTAGTAGCCCAGTTCTTCGGCTTTTTTATTCTGACAAGTTGCGGCACTAGTGGAACTTTCCACCCATAAGTCATATTTCCGATTTCGATGCCGATTGACAGGAAGTAGAATCTTACCTGCACTTGTGGCTCAGTGGTCTTATTACTCAGATCTCTGGCAAGCTGCACAATTTCCTGCTCTGACTTAATCGGAGCAGGGTTTCCACTGTAAAGATCTGGAGCATAATCCGCCAGGTATTGCAGAACATACTCGATTTCTGCGACTACATCGACGTGCTTAGATTGAGGGATCTTTTGTCTGGCAAGCTGCCAAATATGGGATGATTTGTCATTTTCAGTCATCAACCAAGTCCTCGGATTGCTCTCCAACCATCATTTTCCAGGATGACTGGCAGATACTGAGCCATCTGCTCGATAAAGTCCATCGGGTCCAGATTGCTGTATTGACCCCACGGTTCCTGGCCATTTTCCCAGTGACCAAGCTGGGCCTCAATTAATTCCGGTGAACAATCGGCATTCTGAAGTTGATATTTTAGATAGTGGCGTCCAGCGTTGATAGGAATTGAGTACTGATGATTTGTAGCCAGTATTTTTTTCTCTACTCCAGGAGTCAGCAATTCAAGTGGCTCCAGTTCACCCTTCAGCCAAAAAAGATTCAGTGGGAGACCTTCATAGTCAAGGCATTTCAGCATATCGAACAGAGAGGGGTTAATAACGCCCAGGTGTGTATAGATGACCTGAATATGCTGACGGTAATATCTGATTTGATCAAGAACAACTGGTGCAAGGTAGACGTATCGGGAACGGTATGAAACGTCACCTTTGTCGCAAATGATTCCAACTCCATATTCAAAATCGATTTCAACTTCCTTTAAGGAGGGATCATGGATGGCTCTGAATCCTGTCCCAAACGAAATCAGCATTGCTGTATAGAGCGCATAAAGATTGTGGCGATGAAACAGTGTCGACTTTATGGATGACGCTACTGCTGACTGCAGTTCTCTTGCAATATTTTTGACAGTGCTCGGAGTGGGGCAGTTAGGAGTGCCAAGATAATATTCTAAATTGCTCACTTCGTTGAGTTTAAAAATTCCTGGCCGCATTAGACTGTTTAACAAATTGTTGCAGCAGTTGCGGTAGATTGTCTCGAGTACACCAGACGAAACGAGAGAGTAATGAATGCGTGTGCGCACAATTTTGTCATCTCTTCCAAAGAAAAGCATCGCACTTGGTAAGTCGCAATGGCGAGCTTCCGCCATTCTGTACAACAGAAAAGAACTGATTCTTCCAAGACTCAGGCGTGCTCCGCTCTGCTTGTTCAACTCACCCAAGGCCCTTCGCAAATGGGAATGTGTGTCTTTGATACAATTATCGTCTATTGGGTCGATGCTGCTGAATAAATATGGCCTCGCCTTTCCTGACAGTAATGAGGCCCCAATTTTGTTTAGGCAGATACAAAAGAATTCGGGCAGCGGGATGGTAATATATTGTTCAACCTGGAATGCTCCAGGTATCAATATACGATTCTTTATTTCAGGTCCGGGTGAATACAGATGTATCAACGGGAAACGTTTGTCAGTGTAGTAGAAACCTTCTGGAGAGTTACCGCTGGGGGCAGTACCGGGGAATACAGGAAGCGAGAGTATTCGTTTGAAAGAGTTGCTGGTAAAAAATATTAGGCCGAGTATGGAAATGGTTTCTTCCCGGTTCAACGGTTGAAAATCGAAGCCTTCCAACTGGTTGTTTCCCTCCAGGAATTCAAACAGAACCTTTATGTCAAAAAGATTTGCCTGATTCCACGCAAGGGCACAGTTTTGGTTGATCATTGCCCTTTTATTACTGGCTTGTTTCGCTTGCAAAGCAAGTTGGCGGCGGGTTGCTCCGTGATACCTGTCTTTGGAAAGAACAGGTTCAAAGGTTTGGCCAGCTCCTAACTCTTCGGGTCGCCCACCATGGGTGGTATATTCCGCTGACTCCTTTTCGGACAAGGTTGAGGAGGGTTTGATGGAGCCCAAATATTTTTCAGGGACATTTTCTTCATCATCAATATTGTCACTTGAACTGCGATCAATTACTTTTGGACGTACAGGCCTTTGGCGCTTTCTGCTGCCAAGAGTTTTTGCTGCTATCTGAAATATGTTGCCTATCGGCTGAAAGGGGGTATGGGATAATGCTGTTCTTACTTTTTCAGCATATGAAGTTATTGGTACGACTTCATTGGGTAAACGCCCAAGATTTTCCCAAAAGCTAAAGTTATTAATTTTCCTGAGGAAGCGAAAAGGAATGATTAGAGATTCAAGAAGTTCTCCTTCAACCGGATTAAGACTATCCATTGCCAAGAGTACATGGGCTTGCAAAAAGACAAAAGGTTTATGAAAAGCTTTATTTGGAACATTTTCTGCTAAAAAAGAATAGAGGGGGTGGGTTGTGAGGATCCCTTCACACGGTCCATTACGCGGTTTCGGTACGGGAAGACGTAAGGCTCCGAGTCTGGTATTTTGTATTAAGATGGGAAGGGCTGTGTTAAGAAGAACGACTGTCTCTTCTGCTTGTCGGTATTGATCATCAATTAGTTCGGACGTTTCTGCAATTTCAACTGCTGCTCTGAGTATTTCACGCAGTAACGGAATGTGTAGAAAAAAAGCTTTAAGAGTCGATGGAGCCTGAATCAAGTCAAACAAGCTGTATATAGCATTTGGATCGCAATGCATAAGCTTGTTTACTTCATTACAGAATAGTGTATGCGGTGCTGGTCTAATTGATGTCATCAAGCTTTGCACTCAAGCTTTGCACTCAATTTGCTTAGGGTTGAAACACTGCTATCTGAAAACAGCTTGGCAATTGTATCCATAGGTTGATTAAGGAGAGGCGATACCGCACTGACATTGCAGTTGCCTATTTTGCGGCTTGTTTCAAGAATTCCCTTGCTCCCAGACGGTGTAGCAAAGGCAATCTGATTGAGAAGAGGTTCAACGGTCATTAAAATTTTAACTTCGTTTTCAGAAGCCGATGGCAAATATACTACTCTGATCTTGTCTTTACCGTAGACGTGGGGGGAAATTATGTGTAATATCCGACGCCCCAGAACACAATAATTTTTCCCTGACCACAGAAAAAGAGGGTAGAGCTGTAAGAGGAGGAGAGCACTGTCTCTGGTGAGAATTCCTGTATTTATTTCAGGATGGAATGGCGGGCAGCAATAGGTAGCCTCTTGAATGTTAAGAGTCCTAACTGGCATGAGGTTTATGTCCGAAAAAGATACTATTCTGCTTTCGAATTCTAAGGTGGGTAGCATGTTGAAATTGTAGGGTAGTGTTCATCAATTGTCAATAAATGAAAAATGGATTCCGATATATTTATCATTCTATATGGCATTAAATTGAAAAACTTTTTTAGTATTATGTTTATAAACACCCGATATAACATATTTTATTGTATTTTTTTGTCATATAGTATTGTGCAGTAAAACTATCTGATCCGGGTAATTCCGGCGTAGGAAAGCGGCTTGCAGGATGTAACCTTTATCCAGCCGCCTGATGTTGTATGATCAGTGCGGTTTTTTTTGTGTGAGGACAGCGGCATGAGTGATACCAGACCATTTCGACTTGTCGTAAACAAGGCAGCGCAGCCGCCTGATATTTCGGGCGTTTACCTGATTACTGATCAGGGGAGCAACCTTATGGACCGGGTTTTACAGGCACTACGGGGCGGGGTTTCCGTACTGCAGTACCGTGCCAAAGGCCTGGACTATGACACGCAATTGGCTGAAGCAGGAGATTTAAAGCGGCTCTGTGCCCGTTTTGGCACGACCTTTATTGTCAACGATGAGCTGCGACTCGCTCAGGAACTGGATGCCGATGGCGTCCATCTCGGACAGGATGATGGTGATATCGGCGAAGCCCGTGTACTGCTCGGACCAGATAAAATAATCGGCAAATCAACTCATAACCGGGAAGAAGCGCTGCGGGCAGAACAGGAAGGAGCCGATTATATCGGTTTTGGCGCCCTCTACCCGACCGGGAGCAAGGTTATCTCGCATCTCCCCGGCGTTGAAGGATTGGCGTCGATTCGTGGTGCAGTCAAGATTCCTATCGTGGCCATCGGCGGGATAACGCCGGGTAATGCCTGTCGCGTTATCGATGCCGGTGCTGACGCAGTGGCGGTCATTTCGTCAGTCCTTGCCAATCCCCGGCCCGATATTGCGGCGGCAGAACTGCTGTTGCTGTTCAATCGGGTTCTCCCCTTCCCGCGTGGCACGGTTTTGAGCGTTGCCGGGAGTGACTCCGGGGGCGGAGCCGGTATTCAGGCCGACCTCAAGACGATTACCCTGCTGGGGAGTTATGCCGCCACCGTCCTGACCGCCCTGACCGCCCAGAATACACGGGGTGTCTCTTCTATTCACGGATTGCCGCCAAGTTTCATGCGTGATCAACTGGATGCCGTATTGAACGATATTCCTATTGACGTTATCAAAACCGGGATGCTCCATACTCCGGCCATGATTGCGGCGTTAGCGGAACGTCTCGGCGAACGGAAGGTGCTCATTCCGCTCGTGATTGATCCGGTTATGGTTGCCAAAGGTGGCGCACCGCTGCTGGAGCGGGAAGCGGTACAGGTTTTCAGCGACCTGCTCCTGCCACTCGCCTATCTGCTGACCCCCAATGTCCCCGAGGCGGAGCGGCTTCTGGGGCGAACGATAAAAAATGAGCCGGATATGGAACAGGCAGCCCGCGATCTGCATGCGCTCGGTGCGGCTAATGTCCTGATCAAAGGGGGACATCTGTCCGGTCGCACTGCCACTGATGTTCTCTTTGACGGTAAACGCTGTCACCATTTCAGTGCCGAGCGGATGTTCACCAGTAACACTCATGGTACCGGCTGCAGTTATGCCTCTGCCATCGCCGCCCTGCTCGCCCGGGGAGAGCCGCTGCTGACAGCGGTCGAACGCGCAAAAACATTTATCACGACAGCTATTCGTACTGCCCGGTCATTGGGTAAGGGACATAGCCCGGTTAACCACTTTCTGGCAGCACAAGAACTTTTGAAAAAGGATAATTAACATGACTCAGCTTGAATACGCACGTCGCGGCGTCATCACCGAAAAAATGCGGATCGCCGCACTGTCAGAGGGTGTCCCTCCGGAATTCATCCGTGATGGCATTGCCGCAGGCACCATCGTCCTCTGCCACAACATCAAGCATGTCAACGGCACCCCTCTTCCGGTCGGAGCCGGCTTGCGTACCAAGGTAAATGCCAACATCGGTTCTTCATCCGACGATATGAATGTCGAAAAAGAGCTCGAAAAAGCTCGCGCTGCTGTTAAATACGGTGCTGATGCCATCATGGACCTCTCAACGGGCGGTCCGGTTGATGATATCAGGAAGGCGATTATTGCGGAAACGAGCGCCTGTATCGGTTCGGTGCCGCTCTACCAGGCGGCTCTCGATGCGGTGCGCAACAAGAATAAAGCCATCGTTGATATGACGGTTGACGACATTTTTGCCGGGATTATCAAACATGCTGACGATGGCGTAGATTTTATCACCGTCCATTGCGGCGTGACCCGTGGTACCGTCGAACGGATGAAGAACGAAGGGCGTATCATGGACGTCGTCTCGCGCGGCGGAGCCTTCACAATCGAATGGATGAGCTACAATAACAAGGAGAATCCACTCTTTGAGCATTTTGACAAGCTGCTGGAGATCACCAAAGAGTACGACATGACCCTTTCGTTGGGCGACGGTTTCCGCCCCGGCTGCCTCGCTGATGCGACCGACCGGGCCCAGATCCATGAGTTGATACTGCTCGGCGAACTGACTCAGCGTGCTCAGGCAGCGGGGGTTCAGGTCATGATTGAAGGCCCCGGCCATGTGCCGCTCAACCAGATTCAGACCAATATCCAACTGCAGAAGCGCCTCTGCCACGGCGCCCCGTTTTACGTTCTCGGGCCGCTGGTGACTGACATTGCTCCCGGCTATGATCACATTACCTGCGCCATTGGCGGCGCTATAGCGGCAGCGGCCGGAGCTGACTTTCTCTGCTACGTAACCCCGTCAGAGCACCTCTGCCTGCCGAATGTCCAGGATGTCCGTGACGGTATTATCGCCACCCGCATTGCCGCCCATGCCGGTGATATTGCCAAGGGGGTCAAGGGGGCAATGGAGAAGGATATCGCCATGGCAAAATGCCGGAAAAAGCTCGACTGGGAAGGACAGTTCGCCCTGGCGATGGATCCTGACAAAGCGCGCGAGTACCGCGCCAGCTCACCGGTATCCGATCACGGTGCCTGCACGATGTGCGGAGAATTTTGTGCCTATAAGCTGATGGATGATGCGATGAAGCGATAAGAAACCCTTTTTTCCTGTTTAACATTTCGACCTCCATGGTTCCTGTAACTATGGAGGTCTTTTTGCGTTTTGAGTGCGTCGCCGCGCTTCAATTAAGAGAGAGAAGAAAAAAATCGGAGTCATTACATTTACAACAAGATAATTATTGTCTTTAATACAATAATTAATTATTCTGTCGCAAATATTGTGAGACGGCACTACTGCGGGCTGCAATGTGTCACCGTTTTTTGGAGGCTCAATGAACATCTTAATACGGGTATTGTTTCTCTTTAGTGTGGTTTTACTCGGCTGGGCAGCCCAATCCCCTGCCGCTGTAGAATCCACTCCGCCCCTCTGGCTGCGCTATCCGGCCATTTCTCCGGACGGCAGCAGCATCGCGTTTACCTACGGTGGACAGATCTGGCGCGTCTCTGCGAAGGGTGGCGAAGCGGTTCCGCTCACCAGCGGCGAGTTCTACAGCACACGGCCGGTCTGGTCCCCGGACGGAACACGCATCGCTTTTGCCTCAAAACGGCACGACAACCTGGATCTTTTCATCATGCCCGCTTCCGGCGGAGCAATTAAACGCCTGACCCACCATTCCGCCAACGATCTCCCGTATGCATTCTCACCCGACGGGGCGCGGATCTATTTTTCATCGTCTCGAGTTGAAAGCCCGCAATCGGTGCTTGTCGGAACCTACACAGCCAGTGACCAACTCTACACCGTGCCGACTGCGGGAGGACGTTCCCGACTGCTTCTGCCCACCCCCGCTCTGGACGTGGCTGCCGATGCCTCAGGCCGCTATCTGCTCTACGACAACCGCCCCGTGTATGAGAATGAATGGCGGAAAGGCGGGGTTTCTGACGGAACCCGGGACATTTGGCTGTACGATCTCCGGAAGAAGTCACACCGTAAACTGACCGATTTTCGGGGAGAAGACCGTGATGCCGTCTGGTCTCCCGACAGCAAAGGGTACTATTACCTGAGTGAGAGGTCCGGCTCCTTTAATATCTGGTATGCATCCCTGGACGGCGGCAGCGCTCCGGAACAGATCACCACCCACAAAGGTCAGGCGGTGCGGTTTCTCAGTGCCGCACCCGATGGTTCACTGGTGTACGGGCTTGACGGTGAAATCTGGTTGCGACCGGTCGGCAGTAAAGAATCGAGGCGTATTGCGATCCACATCAGTCAGAATTCACTTGAGCAGGGAAGTTTTTCCATAAACGCACTCGACTATGCAACTGAACTGGCAGTTTCTCGCGATGGCAGCCAAATAGCGGTTATCGCCCGGGGCGAACTGTTTGTGGTTTCAGCAGCCAGCGGGCGGACCCGGCGCATCACCTCAACGCCTCAGCATGAAATGTCTGTCAGTTTTGGTCCGGATGGCCGATCAATTATGTACACCAGCGAACGTGACGGCGGCGTGGCCGTGTATGAAGCCACGACAGGAGCAGCAGGGCCGGCGCCGTTTCTGGCTGCAGGGCCGATCGTCGAACGTAAAATCATCGACACGGGTGGCGATAGCCTGCAGCCGGTCTATTCACCGGACGGGCAACGAATTGCCTACCTTGACGACCGAAAGCGTATAAAAGTGTATAACCGCCGTGATGGCAGCAATACAACCATACTACCGGACGGTTATATCTACTCCTATGTCGATGGTGACCTCAGCTTCGCGTGGTCACCGGACGGTCGCGGATTGGTCGCAACAGTCGGATCGATCGTCAGTACCACTGACATAATGCTGCTTGATGCCTCCGGCGTGTCAAAGCCGGTCTTCATCTCCCGCAACGGTTACCGGGATGCCATGCCTCAATTTACCCGTGACGGCAAAGCGGTCGTCTGGGCAAGCGGACGAAATGGTTTGAAGCAGGCCGACTCGAATGCAGCCCAGTTTGACGTTTATATCACCTACCTCACCCAGGAAGCCTATGACAGCTCACGACTGTCGGACGAAGATAAGGCAGAGAGCAAGAAAATCGTCGAAAAAGCGTGGCAGCCGAATATTGACGGGCTTCAGCATCGTACCCGGCGTCTGACGCCGTTCTCTATTGTTCCGGCTTTTTTCAACATAACCGCCGATAACCGGTCTCTCGTTTTTATAAGCGTCGAGATGCCGGGGAGGCTGGCCGGATACCGTGTCGATCTCAACTCAGGGGCCTTGCAGCAGCTGTTTTTAAAACCTCTGACTTCAGCAGGTTTTGCCACAGATGCGAGGGGAGAGGTTCTCTATTCCCTTGGTGCAGGGGGGATTGAACGCACCAATCTGAGCAACGGCACAACCAGCGTCATCCCGTTTCAAGCGCAGATTGCCTATACCCCCCGGGGGGAAATGGAATATCTGTTCAAACACTTCTGGCGGCTGACCGGGTCGAAGTTCTATCGTCCCGATATGCACGGCGTTGACTGGGAGGCAGCACGCACGGAGTACGCAAAATTTCTTCCCTATATCCATACCTGGGAGGATTTTGCCGATCTGATGGGAGAAATGGCGGGCGGTTTGAACGCTTCACACATGGGCTGTTACTACCTTCCGAAAGCAAAGTTCTCCGACAAGACAGCATCTCTCGGCATATATGTTGATCACACCTACGACGGACCGGGACTGCGTGTCAATGATGTTCTGGCCGGAGGGCCCGCAGATACTGCAAACAGTGCTCTCAAAAAGGGTACAGTAGTACTGGCCATTGATGGTGAAGCGATATCTGCAGAGATGGATTCTGACCTCATGTTGAAGAACAGAGCGGGGTTTCCGGTGCAGCTCACCATACGGCGGGAGGATACCAGCATCGTTACGCAGATTGTCACACCGATAAGCCAGGAGCAGTCTCTCAGCCTCGCGTATGAGCGTTGGGTCGAAGAGCGCAAAGCCATAACGGCGATGTTATCAAACGGGCGTATCGGTTATCTGCATCTTTCCGCAATGGGACTTCCGAACTATCAGCGGGCTTTCGGTGAAATTTTTGGCGAACTGAAGGACAAGAAGGCGGTGGTTATCGACATTCGTTTCAATCGGGGCGGAAATCTGCATGACCAGCTGATTGCACTGTTTACCGGTGAATCCTATGCCGGGTTCACTAACCGGGATGGCAACACCGTGGCGTTGATGCCGGTCAACCGCTGGACGAGACCGAGTACGCTGTTGGCAAATGCAGGCAGCTACTCGGATGGCAGCATCTTCCCCCATCTTTACAAGCGCCAGAAAATCGGTCCGGTGATTGGCACCGGGGTGCCGGGCACGGGAACAGCGGTATGGTGGATAGACGTTCTGAATGATCAGATCAAATACGGCATTCCTCAACTCGGCGCAAAAGACATTGAAACCGGCTGGTTCGAGAACCAGGAGACTCTGCCGGATGTTTTCGTCAACAATGATCCTGACTCAGTCGGACAGGGCCATGATCTGCAGCTTGAAGCGGCAGTGGCCAGACTGCTGGAGTCATTGAAATAATGCCATAATCGCTACACACTGCAACTGCACGAAAAATTCATACTACGGGAGGATTACCATGCAAAAAATTGCTGCATTGTTGTTACTGTTGTTGCTCTGTGTACCGGTTATTGTCCAGGCGGCGGACGGCTACGGCTACCCGATCCCCGGTTCCTACGCCGCCACAATCATGGGGACGCCGCAGCCGTTGCAACTTGAGAAACCGAAGAATATCTCCATGAAACAGCTCGTTCTGGACATCTACCCGGAGAAGAAAAAGGCGGATATCTTCTTTTACGATGAGGGGGTTGTCTGCAACTTCGCCTGGCAGAAAAAAAAGGCCCCCCTGATCTTCCTGATAGCCGGCACCGGATCGAGTGCTACTTCCGGCAAGCTGATCAGTATGACCTATGACCTCTACAAGGCAGGGTATCATGTCATCAGCATCGCTTCGCCTACTCATCCCAACTTTATTGTTTCAGCCTCCAAAGAGTCAGTGCCGGGAGACCTGTCCATCGATGCCGCCGACATCTACAACGTCATGGAGAAAGCCTGGGCTCAGGTCAAGGGTGACATCGAAGTTTCCAGTTTTGAATTGTCCGGTTACAGCCTCGGCGGCACCCAGGCCGCTTTTGTCGCGAAGCTTGACGAAGAGCGCAAGACCTTCAATTTCAAAAAAGTGGTGCTGATCAACCCTGCGGTCAATCTTTACTACTCTGTCGAGAGAATTGAAGCGCTGCTCGACGGGATTCCGGGCGGACCGCGAAAAATCGGGACATTCTTCAATAATACGCTTGAAAAATTTACCGAATTTTATCAGGCAGGCGACTATATCGGTATAGATAATGACTTCCTTTACTCTGTGTACAAAGCGGGCCTTGTCTCGCATGAGGAGGCGGGAGGCCTGATAGCACTCGCTTTCAGGATCGCCTCGGCCGGGATGATTTTTACCTCGGATGTCATGACCAACGGTGGCTATGTCGTTCCGAAAAACCGCGTGCTCAAATACACTGATTTATATGACGACTATTTCAAGGTCGCGATCAGGCTCAGCTTTATCGACTACTTCAACGAATACTTCTACCCCTATATGCAGAAAAAACAACCCGGTTTGACAAAAGATGCCTTGATAGCCTCTTTAGGACTGAAAAACATTGAGAGCTACCTGAAAGGGAATCCGAAATTCTCAGCCATGACCAACGAAAACGATTTCATCCTTGACGATGCAGATCGCGCCTACCTGAAAGATCTTTTTGGCGCGAGGACAAAAATTTATCCGCGCGGTGGCCATCTGGGCAATCTCGAATACCGGGAAAACATGATCGATATGACTGAGATACTCAAAATCCTTGATGAGAAAGGGGGAGTAAAGCCATGAAAAAATCACTTCCCGTCATGCTCCGGCTCTTACTCTGCCTCTACCTGACCGCCCTGCTCTCAGGCTGCGCCACCACAGCCGCCAACCTGCCGCCGGAAGAACCACCCATGCACTCCCTGGCTGAATTCAGCGACGACGAGAAAATGGCAATGATGTCAGTCTATGACCCGTGGGAATCATTCAACAGAAGGATGTACAAGTTCAACTTCTACGCCGACAAATATGTTGTCATGCCTGTAATCACCAGCTACGAGTTTATTACCCCGACCGTTGTCCAGACCGGAGTCAGCAATTTTTTCAACAACATCGGCGAAGTAAAGACCCTCTACAACTCACTTCTCCAGGCTAAAGGGGGAAAATCCCTCAACGCCATCGGCCGGTTTGCCACCAACAGCACACTCGGCATCGCCGGCCTCTTTGATGTGGCTACCGGGTTCGGCATGAAGCGAAATCCGGAGGATTTCGGCCAGACTCTGGCGGTATGGGGAGTGGGGAGAGGCCCATACGTTGTACTCCCTTTCCTGGGTCCGAATACCGCTCGCGGCACTTCAGGCTATGTTGTTGACACCGGCGCCAGAATGGCCATGGTGGGTGCCATAGACCCGTATAGCAACATGGATAACGGTAGCACCGTGGAAGCAGCCGTGACCGGTCTGGAAGTGATTGACGCCCGCCACCAGGTCAAATTCAGGTATTTCGAAAGCTATTACCCGTTTGAATACCTTATGGTTCGCTATCTTTTTGTGCAACAGCGCGACTTTATGGGTATGAAATAATGAACTCTGATAAGGAGATGTATCCATGAAAAAATTAGCCGCAATTTTCTTCCTTCTGATAGCTGTTGCCTTCTCTGCCAAAGCATTCGCCGCTGCCCCGGTCGATACGCTTGCCGAAGTAAAGAAAAAAGGGGTACTTGTCGCCGGGGTCAAGAACCTGCTCCCCCCGTTCGGCTCCATTGACGAAAACACCGGGGACATTACCGGTTACGACATCGACTTCGTGTATGCCATAGCCAAAAAACTCGGTGTGAAGGTTGAACTGGTCAAAGTAACCTCTGAATCAAGAATTACGCAACTCCAGTCAGGCGAGATTGACATCATCGCGGCAACGATGACCAGAACTCCAGAAAGAGCAAAGGAGATCGATTTCAGCAGCTCATACTTCTTTACCGGACAAAGATTCCTGGCCCGGAAAGGGAGTGTAAAAACGCTCAAAGGCCTCGAAGGAAAGAAGATCGCCACCGTAAAAGGTTCCACCTCTGAACTGAATCTGAGAAAAGCGGCGCCGACAGCGGATGTAGTCCTGTTTGAACGGTATCCCGAGGCATTACAGGCACTGCAGGAGGGAAAAGTTACGGCCATGTCAACCGATGAAGCCATTCTTGCCGGACTCCTCGCAAAAATGCCCGACAAGTCAAAATATGAGGTCTCGCGACTGCAGCTTACGGTAGAACCGTACGGTCTCGGGATGAGAAAGGGGGACAGGAATTTTGTCGACTTCGTCAACAGTACCCTGGTCGAAATGGAGAAAAGCGGAGAAGCAAAAAAGATCTTCCAGAAGTGGTTTGGGCCGAAGACAGATTTCCCGATCAACAGAAATTTCAAAATCACAACAGGCATGTAGATGAAAGCGCTCTGCACCCTGTTGCTTGTATTTCTCGTTATGTACGCCTCTATAGCTTCGGCGGATTCGGACATTCGCCAGGAACCGGTACGATTCCAAAACGGCTCAACAGAGGTACAGATCAAAGGGCGTATCAAGGGGCGCGAAACGGTTGACTACCTTGTTCACGCCCGCCCGGGACAGCTGCTGTCAGTGGCCTTTAAACCGGGCAACAGCTCCTGCTATTTCAACGTTCACTCTCCTGAGACAGAAGAAGATCTCTTTGTCGGCTCAACCTACGGGAACAACTATGAAGCGAGGTTGACTGCAGACGGCGTGTACACCATCCGCGTCTACCTGATGCGTAATGCCGCCCGGCGCAACGAAACATCTGCCTACCGGCTTACCGTATCACTAACCGATCCACCTCCTGCACCCCGCTCCTTTTTCGACAGGACGCTGGAAATGCAGGGCATCCGCTTCCATGTCGTCAGTGACAACGAAGGATCTTTCACGAAGCTTAACATCACTCCCTCCGGGCTCAACAACGACAACACTCCGATTGTCAGGAAGATTGAAGGCATTGTAACCGGTGCGGAAGTGGCCGACATCAATGCGGATGGTTCGCCGGAAATCTATGTCTACGCAATATCTGCCGGCAGCGGTTCGTATGGTTCATTGATAGCCTACTCGGCAAATCGGCGTGCATCACTGAGTGAAATATACCTGCCACCGCTGGCTGAAGACAGAGTGCTTTCGACGGGGTACATGGGGCATGATCAGTTTGCCGTGCTTGAGGGCGTTCTTGGTCGACGCTTCCCCGTGTACCTGAATACAGACTCAAACGCAAAGCCAACCGGAGGCATGCGGCAGCTCCAGTACAAACTGGTCCCCGGTGAAGCCGGCTGGGTTCTTAGACTCGACAGAACAGTTGAGTACTGATCTATCTGACACATATTACAAAACAGGGGAAGGTCCCGATGTACAGAATTTCTGCTGTCAGCATACTCATACTCGCCGTTCTCTCTCTCTATCCATCCCGACTGCAGGCGGCGTTTTCCCCCAAAACCTTTTTTCCTCAGCAGGGTGAAGCGGCGTCTTCAACTGTGGCTCAGGTACAATCCGAAACCAATAGCAGTGTAATACGCGCACTTCTTGTTGAAGCCCGCTCTGAATTCAATAAGATTGACGCTCCTGGCGGGCTTTCCACAGGAGCCCCTCCGGGAACACCGAAATATGACCTGGTGCGGCGGCGTCTCCTGTTACGGCTGATTGCGACGAACTACGACCGGATCCTCTCCGAACTCAAGCGCAGTGAAATCTTAAGCGGGAAACGGGCCGGGCTGAATAGTAATATTCGTGCAGAAATCACCGGCAACTCCTCCCCCCCGTATTCAATATTGATCGTCGAGCGCTTACGGGAGCGGCTTCAGGGGGCCCAGTTCAATGTCAGACAGACAGAGATCTCACTTGAATCGACCGCTGCAAAGAAGACCCGGGCTGAAGACCAGCTGAAATCACTGGAGAGCAGGGAGCGGGCTCTTCTTGAAGCTGTTGAAAATGAGGCCAGTTCTGCCAAAGCGGCAACAATAGAGTGGCAGAAGCTGCTGGTAAACCTCCAGCGGAAATTGTTATCCACCGAACTGGCTCTGCTTCGACTCATCCAGAAGAACAGTGAAGAGGATCTGGCTATCAACCGGAAGGAACTTTCCTACCTTGGGGATGCGTTGAACGAGGTTTCAAAAAATTCACGATTTTCAGAATCTGATCTGAATACTATAAAAAATGAGCTCGAAGAGCGACGCTCTGCGTATGAAAAAGAGCTTGAACAGGCCCTCACAGAGACTGAGTCCCTGCAGAACAGCCTGGAAAAACGCGTGCCGGATCTGCCTGCAGCTAAAAAATCCCGACAGCGGGAAAGTACCGAAACCCTGCAGAGTGAAGCAACACGAAATGAGCAGCTGAAAAATCTGCTTGTGCAGGAAAATCTGGAGAACAGCATTCTCAAGAGTGAGTTATTACAGGATTCGCTCGAATTGAACCGCCTGGAACTGGTCATCTGGGAGTTACGCTATGCCTCTGAAGTACTTAAAGATGCAGAAAGTGCTTCCCGAATTACCCGGATGATTCCGCAGGCTCTTATGACCCTTGATAAAGAGGAGGAGTTGGTAACTCTCAAGCTGACAATGACCGTTCAGAAACTTAATGAGCTGGAGTCTGAACTGGCGCTGCCGGAAACCGCCTCAAATCATAATAGTTTTTCGCGCCTTATTTCTCTGTACACATCTCGTGAAAAATTACTTCTCTCGAAAATAAAAGTGGTGTCCGCTGCTAAACATATTTTTACGAGACTGGGTGACAACTATTCTGAAAGAACAGATAAAGCCATCAAAACGGCCAAGCTGAACAGTTGGAAAAGTAGTGTCATCGGGATCTGGAGTTATGAGCTGTTTGCCACAGAAGATGTGTATACCGTTGATGGCAAAGAGATCAAAGGGAAACGGGGGGTAACGGTCGGTAAGGTGGTTTCTGCCTTCGCTCTCTTGATAATCGGTTTTTTAATTAGTTCAAAGAGCACAAAAGTATTCGTTCGCTTTGCGGTACATCGGTATCAGCTGCCGGAGGGGGGCGCCCTGCTTGCGAGAAGGTGGCTGATGGCGCTGTTCTTTATCATTCTTTTGTTTACCAGCCTCAATCTCGTGCGCATTCCGTTAACCGTCTTTGCGTTTCTCGGTGGAGCTATCGTTCTCGGCATCGGTTTCGGCATCCAGGATCTTATGAAAAATCTTATGAGCGGGTTGACACTCCTTGCTGAGCAGCCTTTCCACATTGGCGACTTTATCGATGTTGACGGAGTTCGCGGACGGGTCACCAGCATTGGGATACGATCAAGCACGATCTTCGATAACACCGGCATTGAAACACATGTTCCGAACAGTATGTTTGTTGAGAAAAAAGTTACTAACTGGACCTATTCATCAAATAATGTCAGGAGCAGTATTAGCGTGGGAGTAGCCTATGGCTCTGATATCGCGGCAGTGAAAGCACGGCTGCTGCAGGCGGCAAGCAGTAATCCGGATGTTCTGAAGAGCCCCGAGCCACTCGTTACGCTTGATGATTTTGGCGCAAACGCCCTCGTCTTCGGGCTCTATTACTGGATAGCGTTTGATAAGATGATTGATCCCAGGGTTATTTCAAGCGATATCAGAACCTCTATTGAAGCATTCCTGAGTGAGGAGGGAATCGTTATTGCATTCCCGCAAACGGATATTCATATTGACAGCAACAAACCGCTCCAGATTGAGGTCGTTGCTGCCGAATCACGCCATAATGGCACTTCTGAACAAGAATTGAGGGACGGCAGGAGCACTCCTGCCGTCGGTTAAATCCTGGACAACCTGCCTGGTTACTGCAAAAGATGCACAAACAGGCCGCTACGCAGCTTGGGTTCAAACCAGGTTGATTTGGGGGGCATGATCTGGTTCTGATCAGCCAGTTCGATCAATTCAGCGATGGATGTGGGGTGTAGCGCAAATGCCACGGCGTACTCCCCGGAATCAACCAGTCGCTCCAGTTCATCGTTGCCGCGAATACCGCCGACAAAATGTATGCGCTGATCGGTACGCGGGTTATCAATGCCAAGCAGTGGCGACAGCAGATTGTTCTGAAGAATAGAGACATCCAGACGTTCGACGGTGTCCTGCTCGTTGATGATTGACTCGAGCGTTTCCAGAAGATACCAGCTGTCATCAAGATACATGCCGAACTCGTGGCGGTCACCCGGAACCGCCGGAACAGGTGACGGTGTGATCGTAAAATGTTTGCTTACCTGCTTCATAAACCCGGCCGGACTGTGGCCGTTCAGATCCTTGACGACCCGGTTATACGGCATGATATTGAGCTGATTTTCCGGGAATATGACGGTCAGGAATGAATTGTACTCTTCGCTGCCGCTATGATCAGAATTCTTTTCCCGCCGAAGTTCGCGGACACGACTGGCGGCGGCACTGCGATGATGCCCGTCAGCAACATAGAGATTCGGAATTGCGGCAAACAGTACGACCAGCCGGTCAATCAGATCCTGATCACTGATGATCCAGGCGGAGTGAACAACGCCATCATCTGAGACAAAATTATATTCCGTTCGACTGCCGGTAACCCCTTCAATAATCCTTTCAACTTCTGGACAGGAGCGGGAGAGGTAGAAGACCGGCTCATCATTTGCGTCCAGATAATCGATATGCCTGACGCGGTCTTCTTCTTTGTCAGCACGGGTATGCTCATGTTTCCTGATAACACCGGCCTGATAGTCGTCAACGCTGGCACAGACGACAAGGCCGGTCTGACTGACAGATCCCATCTGCTGGCGATATACATAGAAACAGTCGTGACCGTCCTGAGTTAAAACACCACGTTTGATAAATTCATCCAGATTACCCTTTCCGCGTATATACACCGACTCGTCATGAGGATCTATTTCAGGAGGAAGATCGATTTCGGGGCGGGAAATATGCAGGAAACTGTCAGGATTGCCGGCCGCCATTGCACACGCTTCCGCAACATTCATAACATCGTAGGGAAGCGCAGATACTTTTTCAACCAGCTCTCCGGGTGGGCGCAGAGCCCTGAATGGTTTAATAATGGCCATGAACTATTCTCCGTAACATACTTATAATATTAAAAATACCGGCGTGCGCCAACAAAACGCTTTTCAAAATAACTTTCACTTACTTCCGAGACTCTGATTTCTTCACCCCGGCGAGGGGCGTGAACGAACTTGCCGTTTCCGACATAAATTCCGACATGGTTAATGGCATCCATAGATGCACCGAAGAAAACGAGATCACCATCCTTCAGATCCTCTTTTATCACCAGATCACCGGCGGTAAACTGGTCGCGAGATGTCCGGGGGATACTGAGTCCGCACAGGTTATACACCGCCCGCACAAAACCGCTGCAATCCATGCCGTCAACCACATTATCGCCACCCCACTTGTAAGGAATGCCGACGAAGCGCTCGGCCGTACGGGCAGCGATTGCCCCCATGTCCTTAGTCTCTTTTGCCGCTTTTGATGCAGGTTTTTCTTTCTCAGGCGGAGCCAGTGGCACCACAGGCTGAAGAGGGCCACTCTGTTTACGAATTTCATCCGGCGGAGGTTTTTGCCATCCCGGTTGCCCGGCCTGACTGAAGACGACTTCATTGGGGGGGGCAATATAATAACTGTCAATCATCCGCTCCGCCACCAGTCGTTTTGCCACAACCCGGGCTTTTTCCTTGCCGGGAAAATCGCCGAAACGAACAGCATAGAGGCCATTGTCCTTGCGGAAATAGAAGGCTTCGATCCCCTTTTCCTGGAGCCTCGCAGTAAAACGTTCGGCATTTTTCACATCAGCAAACGCCCCCATCTGAATGGCATGGCCGAGACGACTGATGCCGGTCGATTTTGCCGCATGCACCGTCAGAGCAGAAGAAATAAATAGCACTACTATAAGAAAAGTACGAAAAATCATGGGTCGCCGTTTTTACGAAAAGAGTGGAAATGAACCAGGGTCGGATAGTAGCCGCAATTAGAGCGGTGGTAAAGCAGAAATTTACCTCATATATGGCTTAAGCCATTGACAGTTGACATCCTTTTGCGGTAGTTTACCGCGTTCGAAGGCTGAAGCGCCCTAAATAAGCACTGTGCCATTTTAGCTCAGTTAGTAGAGCACATCACTCGTAATGATGAAGACGGTAGGAAATTAGTAATAAAATCAGCTTGTTTTGGTGTAATTTAGTTCTGTAATCAGACTAAATTAGACAGTTAGATAAGCCGCTGTGGCTCAGGGGTAGAGCAGCTCACTCGTAATGAGCAGGTCATCGGTTCAATTCCGATCAGCGGCTCCATAAAAACAATAGGTTACGGCTTCGGCTGCAACCTATTTTTTTGTCGTGGTGTAGCTGGTGGTGTAATAAAATATTTTGCTACCCTCCCATACTTTTATAATGTCACCGTGGATTAACCGTTAACCTTGCGTGAATATCCGTTATGCCTTCCTGATTATTTGTCAGTAAGCAACCCATTATCACCTGCCGCCCTGAATGTGTGCAAATCACACATTATACCTGAATCGCCGCCGCTTTGAATCAATCCGCCCTATCACGACCTCCTGACAAGCCGCTGAGAGGACGAAAGGCATCAAGGATATACTACCGCCTGCCCTTATTCCTGAAAGATCAGAGAAATGTGCTTGTTGCTCGTTACCGTGTAACGGTCAAGTAAATATCCCATTCAGGCGTATCGATCTGAAGTGTCTTAAGAATGACATCATCGGCATCGGTAATGAGTCGCTCCAACATCTCCCGCCTCGTTACACGGTAACGCTGTGCCAGACGATCAAGGGCAAGGTGCGCACTGACAGATACCCTCGTATCAATACGCCGCTCCCCTTCGCCATCATTCTTACGCGATCTGTATGCCGCCTGCCGCTCTGCTGTTGTTTTCGCCATGATAAACCCCACCCCCTGAATATCGTTACACGGTAACGGAACATATCAGCGTTAGAGCATTACGAGCAACAGTAAAAAGAAAGACCGTCCAAGTTTTCAAGGACGGCCAGTGATTTATTCACAAAATAATGAAAGCACGAGAATGAGGGGAACAACATAGTAAGGCATGGCATGGCTGATCTGCGTTAACACCGACACCCACCTGCCCGTACGACCGACCCCCTGCGCAACGGGGGCGGGTCACTTTAGAAGTTCTTGCCATCTTTAAGAACTCCTATTTTTTTGAAAAACGGGTTTTCTCCAAAAAAGGTTACCGCTTTGCTGCCAGTCGGCGAGCGATTAGCACAACTGCCTGACGATCTGGGTTGCTCTCGATTTGCTTGAAGTGTTTGAGAAGAGTTTTTTCCTCTTCTGATGGAGTGTAATTTGCAACCGGGACTGGGAGTGCGGATTCCGCACCAAGTCGGCCACCCATTCTGATTGAACTCGGCCACCCAAT
>JBMOEI010000070.1:0-24350 GCA_049318985.1 Desulfuromonadaceae bacterium | reverse complement strand
AGGTGGGTAAACCTGAATTCAGAAAAACGGGTCAACACATTACTGGTGGTGGCAGCTTTTGAGGACGGCACGCTGAATTACCTGAGCCTACCCGCTGTCCAGATAGGCTTGCGTCATATTGCCGCCATTGGACTGGATACAATTCATACTCGTGTCCACTGCCTGACCGGCTGGTTACTGTCGGAATTGACCAAACTGCGACATGGAAATGGCGCTCCGCTCGTACGAATTTATGGTCCGTTGGAATCGAAAAATCGTGGCGGTACTGTGACATTCAACCTGTTTGATCCGGATGGCCAGTTTATCGACCATCGCCTGGTGGAGCGAAGAGCCAACGAGGCGGGGATATCATTGAGGACCGGTTGTTTCTGCAATCCTGGTGGAGGAGAGCTGGCATTGGGGATATCTGCCGAGGAACTGACAACCTGCATGGTGACTGCCGACAAACGTGTGACCTTTGACGACTTTCGTCGCTGTATGGATGCCAAAAGTACTGGCGCAGTGAGAGTTTCGCTCGGTTTAGTCTCAACATTCGGCGATGTGCAGCGTTTCATCTGTTTTGTAAGATGGTTTAAGGATATACAAGCGGAAAAGTATTGCTGACTCTTGGTAACGAGGGAATCAATAGACGAGTGAACATCCCTTCGCGCTGCGGCATAGAGTCACAGGAAAAGCGGCAACAAGATTGGCAGTACGGTCGGTGCTGGCATCGCTGACGATGATTTCCACCATTTCACTTTTTCTGTGATCGAGAGAAGTGCCTGAAGTGACTCTGTGATGATGGCCTCTTCGTTGTAGGCTGGTATGATGATGCTTATCAGTTGTCGTTCCATAAGGGGGAATTATTCACTGGTCAACGTGAATATTAAGAGAAAGCGGATTGCATTGTATACAACTGTAATTGCAGACGTTTTCAAGTACTATCCACGTTGCATGGTCGTCATAACGTGTCTCAAGCTCTTCAAGCTCAGTGATATTCATTGTATCCGTCTGTTTGTAGTTCTCGTATAACTCTTTGATTTTGTACTCACCACTCTCAAATTCATTCATATCGTCTTGAATGCTGATAACCTGTCCCACATAAATTGCTAAATCCATTGATTTGCTCCCTGTTTTGTTACAAATATTTGCCAATCCCCATATGCAGAATCAGGCGGCCAAAATTTTCTTCCCCGATTCTGTCCAGCATTCTTAGCAGGGAAAACCCCTCCAAGGGCCAGGCAATACGCTCCAGACCAGGTTCAGTGCAGACGTTGCATTCAGAAAACGCCCCCGTTTTTTTGCGAAAGCGGTCGGCGTCAGGACTTCTGAAAATGGTTCCCAGCGTCTGATCTGTAATATTTCCCAGCGCGACCGGTATGACGGGACAGCAATAAACCTCGCCGGTATGCCGGATAAAAAGCGTATTGAATCCGGCACTGCAGGGTTTTTGAATGCTGCCGGTCATCAGGTACCCAAGCAGCGCCTCACGGTGGCCACTCCAGGCAAAATGCGGGCTTTCGTAAAATGTGATGATAGTTTCGAGCTCTTCTGGGCTGAACATGAGATCAGCTTCAAGGTCACTGTTACCGAAGCGGTTGGCAGTGATAATACGCGGAGAAATGATGGTAAACAATCTATTTTCTTCGGCATACGCGGCAATTTCATTCAACGCATGAGCATTGAGCGGCACAACGGTCGTCTTGATACCGAGTACAAGGTTGGGGTGATTCTTTCTGATGGTCTGGAGTCCAGACAAAGTATTATGGAGTTTTTTCCACGCCCCCGGAAAATTCCGAATCTGGTCGTGAAGCTCCCCTACCCCATCCATTCCGCATGCCAGCACCAGATCAATGCCTCTTGCGCGAAGTTGTCCGATTATTTTCAGAGTACCTTCCAGAACCCGATCGGTTAATATTCCGTTTGTGGTAATTGCGACTGTGCGTAATCCCGGAAATTTGGATGGCTGGAGGTCGCAAATGCTCTGGAGCAGTTCGTTGATGTCATTCCGCATGAACGGTTCGCCCCCGGTCAGATCAAGCTCCTTGAGGCTGTGAAGTTCGGGTGAAGCAAGCAGGTCCAGCCATACTGACAGATCAAGGTCTGTGACCTGTGGTCCAATCTTCCAGATGTTGCACATACTGCATCGGCAGATGCAACGGTGAGTTATTTCGAGGCTGATAGCTTCCAATCGGAGAGGTTTACCGCTTGCTTTCAACCGTCGATAGTGCAAGCCGTTAGAGGTCAGTTTTTTAGCGATCTGGATTGTATTAATGACACCGCTCCATGTTCAGTGTGAACATCCATGCTGATGGCTATGACCGCCACAGGTATGACCTGAAAGAAACTCCGGCAGCGTATTTGCCCGTAATAGTTCGAGATTCACGCCGATGTTTCCCTCTTGCGCCTGATGTACGTAAATGCAGACCAAAAGCGCAGGTAAAGCTAGACATATAGAGCGCTATTGTCAATCGATTCTGAAAATTACATTCCAGCGTCTGGAAGATCGTTTATGCGTTATGGAACAGAATTGCCCATCGGAGCTGCGAGGGTTCAAGAAGAGTAATCGGTCCATCAGCGGGTTACAGGTCAGATTCAAGTCGTTCACCACGATCTGTTTAAAAATAAAGGGGAGTTCGCTTAAAAAAGCGTCTCCCCTTACAGCTAGACTGAAAGCTCGATTATCTCGCTGATATTAATTATTTGACGCACGTACCTAACTTGATCTGAGTCTTTGTGCCGGACTGGCTCTTGGTCTGGGTACCGTTTGCTGCGAATGCTGCTACGGACAGGGACAGTGCGATGAGGGCGGCGGTTGCTGTGATCATGAGCTTTTTCATTGGTGATTCTCCTTTTTTGTGTGGTGTTGATGCTTAAATGGTTTGGGAATTACTTAACACAGGTGCCCAGTTTGATCTGGTCACGAGTACCGGTCTGTGCCTTGGTTGCAGCGAAGGCGGTTACGGACAGGGACAGTGCGACGAGGGCGGCGGTTGCAGTGATCATGAGCTTTTTCATTGGTGTTTCTCCTTTTGAGTGTGGTGTTGATGCTTAAATGGTTTGGGAATTACTTAACGCAGGTACCCAGTTTGATCTGGGTGCGTGTGCCGGACTGGCTCTTGGTTTGTGTGCCATTTGCGGCGAATGCTGCTACGGACAGGGACAGTGCGACAAGGGCGGCGGTTACTGTGATCATGAGCTTTTTCATTGGTGATTCTCCTTTGTGGTTTAATTGTCTTATCTATTCCACGCACTGTGCCAAAGAGAGAAATTTTTTTAAATTATTGATTTTAAACATTAAATATTCTATTAACAAAAACCTTCTTTCTTAATTAAGTGCAAAATCTGCATTTACGTTCCTTTTCTTTGCACGTGCCTGCACTTCACACCGCACTTACCTCGACTCTAATCAACCGACTATTGCTTCTTGCTGAAACAGAGGTCAGCGACGGGAAAAACTACCGTATGAAAGATCTGACAGAAACCTGAAGAAAACAAAGCCGCCGATCACAGTAAAAACTGAGATCGGCGGGTTATTGTAAAGAATTTTTAAAGTACCACTTTTACTTCATTTCCACGGAACCGCCGGCACTATTTACAAATTGATAATTGCGTCGTAAAACTCCCGACTGATGAACTGGGGAGCATAGGTTACTCCTTGAGCGGCAAGAGACCTGACATAGGCGCGAAGGTGGTCCTTTGATCCCTCCAGAAGATTCTGGTATGTGTTTATGACATCAATATGCGTCGTGACATCAATTGCATGCTGGATATCGATCATGTCGATCTCTTCAATGGTGGCACCTACATACAATCCATCGATATATGATTGTAAGCCACTGGCAAGCAGTTGATCATACTTGCCCTGCAGATCGGCATTCGTGAATACCCCGATTGCATCCTGCGCAGGGTCTGAGAGACTGTACTTATCCAGCATTTTCTTAATGGTGTCGGTATGCTTCTGCTCCGAGTCGGCAATGTTGGAGAAAGTAACGGCACTCCACTTTTGGTACATCATAAGATAGATATCTCGGGCAAGTTTTTCCTCTTCCCGCATATAGGTCAGCATTTCAGCTTCAGGTACTGAAAGTGTGGCTGTAGCTTTAGCAACGGCAGAGACGCGTGTTGCCCCGGCGTCGCTGTTTGAATAACCGGAAATGATTATGGCGATGGCGAAGAGCCCTATCATGATTGCATTGCCGATATATGATGGTTTTTTCATGGGTATGTCTCCTTTGCGTAGTTGTTTATGACGCTCGTTCCAATGTTAGTTAAGGATTTGCAGGAGTGGCTGTGTCAAATCGAGAGCCATCCTGGAGTCCGTTCCCGTTTCCCGGGCGAACTGTTGAACCGCTTGCGGTGGTGCCGGTGGTTAGAAAGGTGCCATCACGGCGCTGTGAACCCGCCGGACGGGTTGTGGAGTTACTGCCTGTTGCTGTTACAGTGGCTGTGCATGATCCGTTACGCTGACCGTTTGCAGCGCCGTTTCCGCGTCCTGCCGCAAAAACGTCTCCCGATGCCAGTACTGCAATAAAGCCAACTACTGCTGCGGTGGTGATGATACGTGTTTTCATGTCTTAAACCCCCTGTCGTTTGATAACTGCTATACAGAGGGAATCATGATTCATGCCAGTTTCTTATTGTATTGATATCAATAGGTTTTTTTGAGGAAGCCATTTAATATCAAGATGTTATTAGTGCAAAGCCTGCACCTGGACTGCAGAATGCTGCAACCGCTGTGTTGCCACGACATGAGCAGAGCCATGTACCATTGGGTGATAGCACCCTTCTCCAGGTCTCAGATACTCGAAACGAGACTGATGCCGATCCTCATGTACCCGCTCCAACTCCTCGAAATATTCCTCAACAACTTTGGTAACATCCGGGGAGTGTGTGCAGGCACGTGCAATCAAATCGCCCAATCGTGCATATCCTGCACTGAAAAAGAAACATTCATTATATTATGAAAAAAAATTCGCTTTAATAACAGCCATTTAAGTTTGTTTTACGTGTTGGTATGCTCCGTGAAGAATCTCTGGCAACATATCCCAAAGGAGATTCATCATGAATTATAGTCAAAGAAATTGGTTTGAGTTAATGGTAATAGTTTTTATGTTAGTTCTTGGAACCGGGGCCATAGCCTTTTTAGCGAGGATGTTTTTCATAATCAACAAGTGAGCCTAACTCGTGCACACTGTATCGGCCTGCATGGTTACCATCGGGTAGGAGGCGGAATTACTTCCGCCGTCCTCCCCGTCGAGTATGTACGGGAAAATCGGGCAAAAGCATTTAAACGTCACGGTTTGCCTAGATTGCCTCTCCCACCAGAACCACTTTGAGAAGCTCGATAGGCACAACACCTATTCGAGTGGCGGCCTCTTTCAGCGTTTCGTCTTCCTGAATCGACATCTTCTTGGCTTCAAGTTTTTGCTTGATTCTTGTGCAATCGAGATTTAACTCCTGGCAGATTCCCGCAAGAGTTTTTTTGCCTATGCCCTTGCCTTCAAATTTTTCGACAACTATGTCGCCTGTGTAGATGGTGGTGGTTACGATGCCCAGAATCAATAGACGAGTGGCAGGCTGGCCTCCTTCCAGGCGGAAACTCCACCCTGCAGGTTGTAGATTTCCATATAGCCATTGTGGGCAAGTATCTGCATGGCGGCATAGCTGCGGCCTCCGGTTGCACAATACAGCAGCAGAGGACGTCCCCGGGGAATGTTGTAGTTTCCTGTCATGATATCCACTAACGGGATAAGAAGTGAGTTTTTAATTTTGCCTTCCCGCAGTTCTTCAGGCGAGCGGACATCGATGATGAGAAGACCTTTTCTCCGCTTGATCAATTCGAGTGTCTGCGTAGGTGAGTATGAGGTATAGACTGTGGACTCAATAGTGGCTTTTTCCCCAAAGAACGGCAGAGAGCAGTTACCCATCTTTTTCATTACGAAACTGACAGTGATGAAGCTACCTTTCTCAAGAGTGTACCCGGCCAATGTATTGGCGAAGTTAACCTGCAGATCCTGGGTGCCTTTCCCATCAATGTTCAGCGATACCTTATCAGCTTGAGCAAACACAACCACTCCGCTCCAGATCATCCGGTGATTCTCATATCGGGATCTAAAAATGCCTTCTTTTATGTAATCGCTGTACTTGCTACCACATCCAACTTCAGTATTCAGATCCTCAAAGGAAGCGTTACTATAAGGAACTTCCGATGAACAGCCACCGATAACAACGACGATAAAAATCAAAAGGCAAACGAATCCGGCTGCCCTATAACTCCGGTTCATATAATTTTCCCCCTGTAATAGCGGACAATTGACTCTTGTTCAAATCCCAGCGCATACATCAGATGAATAGTCCCGAAGATAAATTGGAGGCGGATGATGCCGTTGTCACGAAATTTCCGTGATGAAGTCGTTACATAATTTTCAATGATGTGGAACTGCAGACGGCTCTTGATACGCGCTATGATGTCGATATCCTCCATAATAGCCAGATTTTCATCAAAACCCTTAATTGCTGTAAAAAGTACCCGTTCGAGAAAAAGCGACTGGTCGCCGCCACGGCAGAGCATTACGGGAATCCTGGTGAACCATCCGTAGATGGCCATAATCGGATTGCCGTCAGTAAATTTCATTCTGAAGCATCCTGCTTTTTTTCCTGATGCCACTGCTGAGCGAATATCATCAACAAATGTCTCGGGGGGCAGCGTGTCGGCATGGAGAAAATAGAGTATTTCACCCCGGGCACAAGCTGCTCCCGCGTTCATCTGCCGTGAACGCCCCTTCTCGCTTCGGCAAAGCGTCACTGGAAAATTCGAGACGAGGTCGGCAGTACTGTCGGTGCTGGCATCGCTGACGATGATTTCCACCCTCTCATTTTTATCTGTGATGGAGAGAAGTACTTGAAGTGACTCTGCGATGATAGCCTCTTCGTTGTAGGTCGGTATGATGATGCTTATAAGTTGCTGTGCCATAATGGGGCGGTAGTCACTGGGTCAACGTAAATTTTGAGAGGAAGCGGATAGCATTGATATGCAACATTGAAAGTGATGAGAGCACACAGCTTCATGATTGTCATTGCGCCGGTTGTTGCACCTGCGCATTCGCCGCCTGATTCCTGGTGCCAATCTTGATTCGTATTGACTGGCGTGAACCATTGCGTAAATAGACAAGATCAAACCGGCGTCCGATATTCTGAGCTGCAAGCAGAGTGTTGAGGCTATTGATATTCAGAATTTTTCGTCCGCCAATCCGCACGAGAATATCACCCGGTTGCACGCCGGCACTGCTGGCCGGAGCGCCTGGAGTCACACCGGTGACGAGCACTCCTTCCGGATGCAGCATCCGGGCCTGACGACAGATGACATCGTCTACATCGACAAGTCCCACTCCCATCAATGGTTCGGAATATGCCATCTGTGGTGCGACGCCGTTGTACGGCACGCCCGACATCTGGCCTCGCCCGTAGAAGCCACCACCTCTCCATGACCCAGGACCCATAAAGGCGGCGGGCTGGACAGCCTGAGTCTGCGCTTCAAAGAGTTGCGGGTGACAGTCGACGCAGGTACCGAGCGTCCCGTGCGGTGCGATGACGGTCTGACCATTCGGCAGGCGGTAACTGTTGCCGACCTGCCTCCCCTGACTGGTCCAGGCAACCAACTGACCGGTGACTGCACCGGGTGCGGTATTGTTGAAGTCAATAACCCCGCCGACCAGTTCGGCAGCACGATTGATCGGGATGGCAAAGCCGATGCCGTTGAAAACCCCGGTCGGGGCAAAAATAGCGGTATTAATGCCGATTACTTCTCCGCGCACATTGAGCATCGGTCCGCCACTGCTGCCGCTGTTGATGGACGAGTCAGTCTGGATGAGGTTTTCAATAACAGCGTCACCAATCTGCAGAGTCCGGTTGCGACTGCTGATCATCCCGGAAGTAACACTCTGTTCAAGACCGAATGGACTGCCGATCGTCAGTACCATGTCGCAGGTTCTAATGGCGTCAGAGTTACCAAGTGATGCGTGCGAAAAGGGCCCGGGGCCCTGTATTCGCAGTAGAGCCATATCGCTGCGCACATCCCCTTTGACCAGCTTGAGCGGAAATTCGGTTGCGCCGCCCGGACCGTATACGGTGACTTTTAATGCTTCAGCACCAACTATGACGTGGTAGCTGCTCAGCAGATAGCCGCGCGGGTCGATAATAACTCCTGAACCGATCCTGGTGAAAGCGACGTCGGCAGGTAGCGGATCAATGACAACTTGATTGGCAACGTTCGGCATATTTCTCATGGCAGCGGTTATACTGACCACCGCCGGCCTGACTGCATCAATGATTCCATGATAGGAGGTCTGGATCTCTCCTGCAGCACCAGGTGCTGAAGCTAACGGGACAAGAGAGCCACCGGCTGCAGGCAGTGCACTTGGAGTATTCGATCGCCCGGTCTTGGCGCCTCTGGAGATGAAGCTGTTTACGTATCCGTCCTGCTTTCCGCCTTCGTACAGCGCCCAGGCAACGGTTACGAGCGACATTACCACCAATACCCATATCCAGGGCTTATAGTTGCGCGGACATGAATGCTCAGGCTGCTGATCGGTACATACACAACTTCCAGCTTTTTTCTTTGATGACATCAGCGGCTCCTGTGTATCTTCTCGATCAGCTGTTTCTCTGTTCCATTTCCATGGCTTTTTTGAAATATGCCACCGATTCTTCGCGCAATCCCTTTGCTTCATAGGCAAAGCCAAGACTCTGATATGCTTTGACGTGATCCGGCCTGAGGCTGATAGTTTTGAAATATGCCGTGATGGCCACATCGTGATCGTTTCGGGCGTCAGCAATCAGGCCGAGTTTATAATAGGCCTCGGAATAACCCGGGTTAAGATCAACAGCCCGGTTCAGGGCCGCTTCGGCTTCGCTGCTGTTGTCCATGGAAAAATAGACCGAACCTAACAGGTAAAAGGCTTCGGGGAGCTGTTCATCTATGCTGGTTAGTTTGCGTAATGTTTCCAGCGCATCACTGTTCCGGCCGAGTCGGGTGTAGATCCTCCCAAGCTTGAGCATCACAGTGACGTTTGTTGGTTCGGACTGCAGAATTCTTCTGTATGCCTTGCCAGCACCCTCGAAATTCCCCGCTTTTTCCAGGTCGTCGCCCAGTTCGTTATGGACTTCGCACACGCTTTCAGGGTCAAGTTGGAACAGGCTGTTGTACGAGTCTATGCACTTATTGATCAGCTTTTTTAAGTTTATGATGACCGCCCGCAGGAAAAACTGAAGTCCGCTGGTGTCGATATTTATTGCCATAATGTCTCCGGTAGTTATTTGATGCCACCCTGGCATCAGTCATGGGATGAATGGTTCAAAAAGGTGGCGTGTTTACCAAGTAACGCCTGAATGCTCTCTTTAACATGCAGCCCGATCAGATACCCTTCCTGATGGCTCATGGTGTGATCGATCTTTATGGTCATCTCAATCCATATACCTTGCCCCAAATGCCGGGCGACAACTTTGACAACCTTACGCACCCCCGGCACCGACCGGGCTACCGCCTCAATACGTTCAACGGTGGCTACCGGTGCCGCAGAGTCGAACAGCCCTTTGATGGACTCATTAAACATTTCAATGCTCATGCTGATCAGACAGACCGCTTCAACGAACGCCACCAACGGGTCGAGAAAGAAAATGTCAAAATAGTGTGCGCCAAGCACCGCGATGGCAACCATGGTTGATGAAATCGCACCGGAATTGCTGTGGCGGGCATTGGCAAGCATCGACGGACTGTGCAGTTTGTCCCCGACGCAACGCAGATACTGAGCCAACTGATAATTGGCTGCTACCGAGATGAGTGCCGCCCAGAAGGCTATCAACTTCGGCGCGTTACCCGTGCCTTGATAACAAGACCAGATACCTTGGGCCGAATGAACGCAGAGGATAATCGTCGAAATGATCAGACCGACACTGATCAGGAACAGGGCGACATACTCTACTTTGCCATGGCCGTAAGGGTGCTGGTCGTCAGCCGGTTTTCCGGATACTTTGACACCGATAACCACGACCAGCGAGGCGATACAATCTTTGAACGAAAAGAGCGCATCACCGAGAAGGGCCTTACTGCCGCTGAGGTAACCGATCACGGCTTTGAACAGAGCCAATGCAAGGTTCGCGTAGACCGCAGCCCACCCCGCCTTCTTTTCACAGGTGAAGCATTCCTGAGAGTCGCCACCGTTACCGCACGTACCCTGCTTATCGGGGTTTGGTTTCAGAATGAGATCCAGCCACTTCATCCGTTATGCGGAGAGGTTGAGCTTTATGTCACATAGTTCATCGATCTTGCGATTTGCCATATTTTCAACCTTTCTGACAAACTCCGGATTGGACCTGCTGAGCAGTTCATAAATAACTGCACCGATAAATATGCCTGAGAAAACCCCGATAAATACCTTGCTCATAGCTGCTCCTTTTTTGTCGCATGCGCCTTAAATCCACACGTTATGGATACGAATTTCAGCTTTTGCATTGGAATAACAATAAAATACCCCGCCGCAAGCAGCAGGGTATTTGTAACCTTAGTTGATGTTTGATTCGCCGCAAGCGGCGGGGAATTACCCGAAGGGATTTAAGATCACGGCTGTGAAGTGTCTCTGGCAAAACTCTTAATAATATCTTTCTTCAGCAGATCCAGTGAAAACCTGGCAATATTCAGGCGGCTGCTTCTTTCGCCAATGACCGACTTCAGTGCTTGCCAGGGCTGGTTAGTTGTATTTTCAAGACTACCAGACACTGCCTCTTGGGCTTCCTGTGCCTCCTGATACTTCTGCAGAATTTTGAATTCCAGCATCGTCAAGTGATGGACAATTTCCTTGCTCATTGCCAGAGCATCTCGGAAATCGAACTCCGCCTGTGCTGTTTTTTGTGAGTTGAACTTCGAGCCGTTGTGCCACTCAATCACGTTGTCTGCGGCGTCGTGAAATCTTTTATGACTCTCTACCAGGTACCCGATTTCAGGAATTTCCTTATAGTTCCGTAGCCCCTCTCCGTAAAGCCAGACACCGAGTTCGCAATCATAGTAAGAAGGAAGGGAAGCAGATGTAGTCTCTTTATGAAGAAGTCGTTCAAGCTGATACACCCACTCTACATGGGTAATCCTGGCGATAGTGATATCAATCATAGGTAGCGCTTCCTCTGAATAATTAGTAAGTTGTATTATTCTTCATTACTGCAGTGTCCCATGTTACACCATAAGAACTACGGAATTTCAGTGGCCAAAGAGTGACCCGAATACACAAAATACACAATAGTGAATTATTGGCTTATTTATAGTGAAAAATGCTAGCTATTTTGGCAGAAGGAGGGCGTTGTCCCGGGGATCATAACCGATGGCATTGAGAACTCTTTTACACATGAGTGGTGAGAGAGCCGTTTGATCTCGCTTTTGGCTGCGGCTATGGCAGAAAAACAAAGATGGGCACTATACGCGGCGTATAGCACCCATTCTATCAGTGAAAATTATAAGCCGAGTATAGCGTCGTAGAATTCCTGGCTGATGAACTGCGGTGCATAGTTGACACCCTGGAAAGAAAGTGCTTTTACATAAGCATTCAGATGGCTCTTGGAAGCTTCAAGAAGATTCTGGTACGCGGTAAGCACGTCAATATGTGTCGTAACGTCTATAGCATGCTGGATGTCAATCATGTCAATCTCCTCAATTGTCGCTCCGACATAGAGGCCATCTATATATGATTGGGAACCGATGACCAGTAATTGATCATACTTGCCCTGCAGATCGCTATTAGTGAACACGCCGATTACATCCTGAAACGGGTCAGGGAGATTATATTTGTCCAGCATCTTTTTGAGGGTATCGGTATGTTTCTGCTCCGAGTTGGCAATATTTGAGAACGTTACGGCGCTCCACTTCTGATACATGCTGAGGTACACGTCACGGGCCAGTTTTTCTTCCTCCCGCATGTAGGTCAGCATTGATATCTCTGAACTCGATAACGGGATTATTTTCGTCACGACCGATTGTGATGTTCCCATCCGTGCTGGAAAAGCTGCAAAAGATCCGCTGACTGTGGTTACGATTAAAAGAGCTGCAACTGCTGCCGTGCCTATCATAATTTTGAATTTCATAGAGATTCTCCACATTAGTACTGTTTTTCAAAAAGAAGGGGGGAGCGCCCCCCCGACCATGGCGACTGAATTCTGATTAATTACGGTGCTACGGGTGTTACCACGGGTGTCACCGTGGTCAAGCGACTTCCGTCCTGCAAACCGTTACCATTGCCTGGACGGGTTGTGCCGCCATTGGCGGTTGTTCCTGTGGTCAAAAAAGTGCCGTCACGACGCTGTGACCCTTCCGGACGGACAACTGTTCCTGCCGCACCTGTTTGCGCAGCTTCTGTGTTCATCCCCTGCCTCTTCTGGCCGCTATTGCCTTTACCGCCAGCAGCCGATGCTTCGCCTGCAAGAGCAATTGCGCAGAGTGCTGCCAGTCCCATTACCATCATCTGTTTCGTTTTCATTTTGTATCCTCCTCGTGGGTTATTTACTTCTTGCTTTTAGATAATCCACAATACATGCCAACCGTAATATTTATTCTAAGCTGCCGGTATAATACGGTTTTTATTATTTCAACGTTAACAGGCACGTGATAATCGGTGCAGATTCTGCGCCGACCGGAATGACTTTGCACTACACGTACCGCCATGATCAGTCGTAGAGAGCGTACAGGTGAACTCAGGCTGAAAAGTGACCTAAAAAAACCACCTACCCGGGGGGATACGTGGTTTTTCTGGTGCATCTACCATCGTTATGTCGTCGGCATTACTTCAATTGACTTTTATAGATAAACTCTTCGTCGCTATTACCCCTTTGGCATCCTTGACAGTGACCGAAAACACCGAGGTACCGGCAAAGCGTGGAGTGCCGCTAATAATACCCGTCAGAGCGGTCAATGAAAGCCCTGAAGGGAGAGTGCCGGAAGAAATTGACCACAGATATGGAGCCGTTCCACCGGCAGCAGAGAGAGTCTGCTTATAGGCAATTTTTCTGGTAGCCGCCGGCAGCAGTGACGTAACAACGGCGAGCTTCGCAACCGGGGCGATAACAGCAATACCAAAGGTCTTAGTTGCCACAGTTGCTTTGCTGTCAGTAACCTTTACTGTAAAACTATAGGTGCCGACCGTAGTCGGAGTGCCGCTGATTACTCCGCTGCTGCTGAGACTCAGGCCGGCAGGAAGCACGCCGGCAGCAAGTGACCAGGAGTAGGGAATGACTCCTCCGGTGGCGACGAGATTAGCACTGTACGCGACTCCTGCTGTGGCTCCGGAAAGAGATGCAACAGTCACAGTGAGTGGTGGCGGCAGATAGGAGATGGTCTCTGTCCCGGCTGGTGAGAGGAAGACCATTGATTCGACACTGCGGGTCGGAGTGAAGAGAGCGGTAAAAAGACCGTCACCGGCCGCCATATCGGGGGGAATACCTTCATCATTCAAAACAACGACTTCGCCGCTGGAAATTGTCACGGTCATCGGCCCGGCAGAACTTCCACAGTTAATACTGAGAGCTGACAGGGTCGTGGCACTCCCGATTGTGAATGTTGCCGGATAGCGGATGGCCGACATGACCCGGCTATCAGCACAGGTTAACGTATTATAAGCGTTTATCCGCTTCCCGGTCACTGTTTTGGTGCTGAGGGCAAGAACATTGTCGCCGCTCGACAGTATCAGGTTTTTAATCATCCGCCAGTCGGCGTCCGGGTTCTTCGCTTTAATAAGCCCGGCCAGGCCGGTTACATGAGGTGTGGCCATGGACGTTCCGGAATAATACCCGTAACTACTGTTTCGCAGGGTACTGTAAATATTGACGCCAGGCGCAGCAACATCCACCGTGCGTCTTCCATACTGGGAAAACGAAGCAAGTGCATCAACGGAATCAGTGGCGGCAACGGCTATTATATTGGGAAGTTCATAATTAGCGGGATAACTGGCTGTCGTATCGTTGTTTGTAGCGTTGTTACCGGCCGCTGCCACGAACAGGATATCCTGCTGAGCATTAATAACGTCATAGAGCGCCTGGGAATATGAGACTCCGCCCCAGCTGTTGTTGGTGGCGACAATATTGACTCCGGCGTTCTTCTGGTTTTTGAAATAATTCAGACAATCAATGGCGCCCGTGATTGAACCGCTGCCGGTGGAATCCAGAAATTTACAGGCCATTATTTTAACCTGCCAGTTTATGCCGACGACGCCGATGCCATTATTTCCGGTTGCACCGATAGTACCGGCTATATGAGTGCCATGCCCGGCGTCGTCAAGGGGGTTATAGGTATGAGTGATGGCGTTGTAGCCATGACTGCCGTCAGCGCCGGTCCAGATATTGGCGATCAAGTCAGGATGGTTGTAATCCACACCTGTATCAATTGTGCCGATTACTACCGCAGGGCTGCCGATGCTGCTGTCCCAGGCATCCGCAGCGTTAATCCTGTTCATGCCCCAGAGGTTGTTCCAGTACCGGTCGTAAGGAACCACCATTTTGTGGACAATGTAGTTTGGTTCGGCATACTCCACGCCGGGATCTGCTTCGTATGCGGCTATTGCTTCCTGTAGGCTCCGGCCCGCCTTCACCTTGACATGCTCGAGTCTATAGGTTTTGAATGCAGTGATTTTTTGTGAGCCGTACCTCCGGTGAAGGTCATCACCGGCTGAAACAGCCGCCCCCTCCCGGTACTTAATGATAAGTTCATTCGACTTGTACTCCGCTCCCGGAGTTGGTTGCGCTGCCATTCCGGTCCCCGTTGTCACCACAAGCAGTGAAGCCACCGCCATTACCATCCGAATCAGCTTCATGATCTGTTCCTTTTGTTACGTTGAGTTATGTAGTGATACCAATCCGCACACAGGAAAAGCCACCTCCCTCAAGAGGACAGGTGGCATCTTTCTGTTGCAGCGGGGGAGGACTACTTCACACAGGTACCGGTTTTGATCTGGGTACGGATACCGGTCTGGGTCTGGGTGGCTGCAAAAGCGGAGACGCTGAGGGAAAGTGCGACAAGGGCGGCGGTTGCTACGATAACTAATTTTTTCATGGTGATGCTCCTTCTGGTGGTGAGATAGTCAGTCTGACCTTATAAGAGCAGAAGGCGTGCCAAATATATAACGTACAGATTTCAAACAAACTAATAGTTTTTATCACTGCAATAAAAACCTTATTTTGTGCAGCTTTTGCACCTGCCTTACGATTATTGCATCCCCTTGCAGAATTCAGAAAGCCGTAAAAGTGCGTTCACAAGAGGCTGAACAGCATCAACCCACATTTTTCTTGATCAGGTAAAACAGTAGTGCCGCCAGCAGTGCCCAGCCAATCGCAACAAATCCGGTCAGAGGTGTCGTTCCGGCACCGCCCGTTCCACTGTTTTTTTCAAGTTCAGCCTGGATGTGGTCTGACTCCAGAATGATCAGTTTGATGTCAAGACTGTGGAACATGGAATGAAAACGGTTGCGCAGCGAAAACAGCCGTTTTTCCTGTTGGTCGGTGTCAATTCCCTGCCCCTTCAGTAGTTTTATTTTCTTCTCGATTGCCCTTAACATTGTGTCACGCTTCAACATGGCACTTCTGATAAGGCGAGCCTTTTCGAAGGTATGGCACTTGGAACAGTTTTCTTTACTGACAAGATCAAGCGATGCACTTGTGATTTCGTGGCTGCCGTGGCAGGTGATGCAGGTAGGTCCGCCTCTGCCAAGGGCTCTGCCGTGAGCACTGCTCATGTAGTATCTGGTGACGCCAACGTGACAGCCGCCACAGAGCCCTGGAATTGCTGACGGCAGAGGCACACCACGGTATCCCCGTGCCGGATTCATTGCATCTGCTGCATCCATGGGATCGCCGCCATGGCAGATGTTGCACGTGATGCCGTGCTCTGCATGAATACTTGCCTGCCAGAGAGTCACCGGCTGACTGTAGTGCGCAGGCAGCCGTGCGTGGCATTCTATGCAGACAATAACCGCCTGTTCTGCTGCGGTTGCCTGGAATACAAACAGGACGCAGAAAAAAACAACTGTCAGAGCCGTTGCCCACCATCTCACAGGCAGTTTCCCCGCACGGTCACTTCGGCTTGTCGGCGACAAATGATGTTACCTGTTTGAAGCCGAGAACGTAACCGAAGAAGCATCCCGGCAGCAGTGCCAGACCGGTGTTAAATCGATTGACGGCAACATTATATCTGCCTCTGGCACTCGTCATCCGCGTTTCGGTATTGGCTAACTCCAGCATCAGTTTCTGATACGTCTCCGATGATCTCAGCACCGGGTAGTTTTCGGAAACCGCCTGAAATCTGGATATCCCCTCCTTGAATTTGCTGAAGGTCTTCAGATCCATCGGGCGCGTGCCATCGGTTGTCAGTTCCTTGAATGGCGCAAGGGCACTTCTGACATCTGCGGCATGAACAAACACCCTTCCTTCGAAATCCATATAATCCTCTACCACTTGTGCCAGTCCGGGAATCAGGAGATTTTTCCGCTGAACTTCCGCTTCCATCTGAGCTGTTTCGAGATGCACGTCAAATAATTCGGTAATAAACAGGTTGTAGTAATAGATCAAGCCAGCCGCAAGTACAAAAAACAGCATGGTAACAGCAATTTTTACGGGGCCGCTCTGTTTGCCCCATAAGCTCCTATGCATCTTTTATTCGTGGTGCGACTTCCGGTTCCTTTGAGGAAGTCGTTTTGACTTTGAATGAGGTGCGCATGCCGGTGTTTTTGATGCCGGCCAGCAGCGCGACAGCACCACCAAAAATGAGCAGCAGCGGTAGCATGGCAATCAGCACATCAACCATATACCACCAGTATTTGACCATTCCCCAAAAACCGAGACTCAGTGCAATCAATCCAAAAACTATGCTTAACATGCGGGCTCCTTTTATCTGTCAGCGGTAAACGTCAGACATGTCACTACACGATGCCCCACGTCACTAATATGAGCCAGGTGACAAAAGCCGTCTGCTGGGTGCGCAAAAGGCCCAGCTGTTTCCTGGTATCGCGGGTTATCTTATTTGAGCGTTTCAGGATACCGGCAACGGTCAGCCACACAGTTACCAGCAGGCTCACATAGAGGAACATGGTGGGACCGTCGGTTAAATCGGCATTGATGGTCACAAGCACGAAGGCGATGACATTCAACCACATGTGGATATCGAGATATTTATTGAAAAAAGTCGTGACTTCTCCCGACCAGGGGCGAAACTGACTGGCGACCAAGCGGGCAGGATAATATGCATTAGCCAGTACAAACAGCATTAACGACGCCATCCCGGTAAACTTCAAAATCAACTCATTATCCATGACGAGCCACCTCCATATACTTTTTGTCGTACCACTCCTACAGTTCAAATACCTTTGTGCTGTCATGCATGAACAGGTCAAACTCACGGAAGGTCTTGAATGGCAGTGCGGCATGCAGAGCAGAGCAGATGGTCTCAAGCTGGCAGATATAGGCATGTTGGTCCGACTCTGCACATGCGGCGTCCATCGTTTGAAATGCAGCATCAAACAGAGCAACCTGACCGATACAGTTCTCCTTAATGACCCGTTGCAACTCTTCACGGTGCAGCTGAATGAGCGGGATGGCATGATGACAGATCTCTTCAACACATTGACGACGTTTCTGCGCCTGCCTGACACTTACCGGTTCACCAAGGCTCAACAGACTGGATTGGTACAGAATAGTGCCGACGAAATAACCGACTATCGAGCCGATCAGAGCACCGGCAACCGGTATTGGAATCACGGTCTGTCCCACAGTTCCGTAGTAGAATGATGCTGTGCCGTGCACAGCCGTCTGATTGATTTCATCAAGCATCTGCCCGGCATCTATCCTGTTATCGAGATACGCACACAATGATTTGCTGCCCTGCACAATAGCGGCGGCAATGGCCAGATGAGCATTAATCCGGGTTATCCCGCCTAATCCTGCTGTTTCTGCTGCCACCCCGACACCAGTGCCGATGCTGCTGGTGACGAAGCCGTTGGCCACACTCCTGGCTGAATCTATAAGCACTTCTGCAAGGATGGATCCGTCCTGATCCTCTCCCTGTGCCATTCGCCACGCTTTTTTCGCTCCACTCTTACCAATGATTTCAAGAGCCTGAAACGCCACGCCTTCATACGTATCCAGTGCAGTATGTGCCGTATCTGTAACTTTCATAGCGCAATTGCCTGCATGACACGTTCGGATTCTGCAACTATCTGCTCAGATGCTGACGTGATCATGCCGTTATCGTCAAGGATTGATGTTTCCATAACATTCTTGATTGTCTTTGCCAGCATGGCTGCCATCATCACAACTTTTTTATCCTTGTCGGCATAGGAGCTGTAATCATGTGAGACGACAACAAGCTGTTGCACTTCAGTCAGTAACGGGGTGAAGCGTTCATCAAGCCTGCCGAGGACTGAAAGTATGCTATACACTCGATAAAAGGCGGCTTCAGTTGCAAGCTGCTTATTCTTCAGCTGTTCAACGGAGGAATTTACCCTCCCGATGTTTGTACCAGCATCTGTGGTGGCCTTTTTTGCTTTCGATGCCAGCACCATGCCGCCAACAGCCATAAATGGACCGGCAATCATCCCGCCGAGAGCGGCCATGCCGGCAACTGTTCCAGTGGTTACTCCCCCGGTAACGGCGCCAACCGTTCCGCCGGCAACTCCTCCGGCAACGCTGCTGACAACACCGCCACCGACGCCACCAGCCGTTCCCCCGGCGCCTGCTAACGCTCCGGTTCCGCCACACATTCCCATGCCTCCGGCGGTTCCGGCCATTGCCCCGGCGCCACCACCCATCCCCATACCCCCGGCGCCCGCCATAGCTCCGGCACCACCAGCCATCCCCATACCTCCGGCCATCCCCCCGGCAACACCTGCCATGCCACCTGCTGCTCCTGCCATACAACCCGCACCTGTCATCATACCACCACCGACACATGCACCGGCAGCCATACCTCCTCCGCCTATAGAGGCCATTACGGAGTTAGTCGCTGCTGCACCGGTTGCAGAGCCAAATGCCGATCCGGCAGAGACTGTCCCAAGCAGCCCGTTCACGCCATAGGCCGCCAGAGCCGTCAAACCGCCTCCTCCCAGGCATCCGACTCCGGTCGTGATAACGTCCTTCATCGTCAAGCTTACATCCAGAAGCGCCAGCATATCGGCCTGAGTGACGGTGAGAGAGGCCTCTGCGAAGATCCTGCCGTCCTTGAAATCTACATTTTTGATCAGTGAAAAGGCTTCTACAAATGGAATAAGGCTATTCTTGTATAGTTCAATTTTTTGATTGCCAAGGACCTCAAACGTTATCCGGGCGGTATTAACTGCCTGTTCCAACTCTTTTGAAGCTGAGTCATGACGTTTCTGCGCCTGCAGGTTTTCTGTTTTTAAACGCCTGAAAAGAGATTTGGCATCTACACCTTTTTTGACACCAAACCCTCCTGCCAGCGCTGCCGCCCCTAACAGGATAAGTGGTATAGGCATAATTCCTCCATATTTGTGTACACCAGGATATTCATCACTTCACCCCACCATATGCCCAAGTATCAGCAGTACGAGCCATATGTAGAAGATCGTCTGCTGGGTATGGATCATCCGCATCTGTTTCTTGGTATCGCTGGAGAATTTTTTGGAACGCATCAAAATTCCGGCAAACGTCAGCCAGACCGTAACCAGAAGACTCGCATACAGGAATATATTGCGATCATTGGTAAAGTGAGCGTGAATGGTCATCAACACAAAGGCAATGACGTTCAGCCACATATGGATATCAAGATATTTTTTGAAAAATATGGCGATATCTTTCGGCCAGGGGCGATACTGATTGGCAATCAATCTGGTCGGATAATAAACATTGGCTACCACAAAGAGCAGCAGCGACAGTATTCCGGTAATTTCACCAAGCCACTCGCCATTTTGCATTATTGACTGATCCCAAGCTGACTTAGAGTAGTACGTGACATTTGGAACAGGTACCTCTGTTACCATGTGGCGGAGGTGTTCCCTTTTTAATGTTAGGCGCCATTTTTGACAGAATATCGATCTTTTGGCCGACAAAGGAAGGCGGTTCTGATCAGGGAACAGAACCGCCGGGAATAGAACTGCCACGATGGCAACAACTAACAGTTTTTGAACGGAGTTAATTGCTGGCCGACGTTTAAATAGACACTTTTACTGCATTGGAGTTCTCTTCATTTTTAGACATTGTGTAGACCTTGTACCCGAGAAAACCAACGGCAGCTACCAGTGCCATCGGCAAAAATCCGACTCCCAGGACTGAACCGCAGGCAGCCTTGCAGCCACCGGCAAGTGCGTGCAACCCCAGGCCGCCACCCGTACCACACCCGGCACCATATCCGGCCCCATAGCCTGCACCATAACCGCCTCCGTAGCCAAGTCCTGCTCCTGCGCCATTCCCTAATGCCACTGTTTTCACGCCGGCAACCAAATTCGGGCAATTGTAAATCATGGGTAATCTCCTTTTCTGTTTAGTATGTTGTATCCGTTTGAACTGCTATCTTCATCAGCATTCATGTGCTAAGCATTATCTACTCGAAGAATCCCGGACATAGCCATTTACCAGGTCTTTTTTCAGCAGATCCAGTGAGACCCTGGCAACATCCAGCCGACTGCTTCTTTCACCAATCACTGACTTCAGTGCCTGCCAGGGGTGGTTGATCATGTTTTTCAGACCGGCAGGTGCAACCTCCTGAGACTCCTGGTATTTCTGCAATATTTTAAATTCCAGCATCGTCAGGAGATAGACAATTTCCTTACTCATTTTCAGAGCATTTTTAAAATCAAGCTCTGCCTGAGCCGTCTTTTGCGAGTTGAATTTTGAGCCATTATGCCATTCGACAACGTTGTCTGCGGCAGTATGAAAAACTTTATGGTTCTTTTCCAGCATCCCGATCTCCGGAATTTCCTTGTATGTCCGCAAACCTTCGCTATAGAGCCAGACGCCAAGTTCGCAATTTTGATACGAAGGGAGGGTGACTGCCGAGGAGTTCTTATGAATAAGCATTTCAAGCTGATGGACCCATTCCACATGGGTAATTCTGGCAATTGTTATATCAATCATATGAGCGTTTTACCGTGTTTCATGGCATCTCCATAAAGCGACATACTTCAGGGCTTTTCTGACCGGACAGTGCCTTGGATACACAAAATACGCAATAGTGATTTAATAATGGATTAATAGTGAGATATTATGGCTATTTTAGCGCGAGGAGATAGCTCTGCAGGTTTTGTTTTTTTCCGTTCAGTCCCAGTCTTTTTCTGATATTCTGCCGGTGCGTGTCAACGGTATCCTTGGAAATATTGAGTAACGTTGCAATATCCTTTGATGTTTTACCTTCGCGGATGAAGTTTGCCACTTCAATTTCTGAAAAAGTCAGATTATGAAGCGCTGTTGACAGTCTCATGGAAAATGGTGAGATAATCTGCAGCAGGTTGGATTCAAGCAGGCCGAGATAGGAGATGTATGAAGAGTCGGAAGCAAATTTACGCAACTTTTCAATAGTCGGTATTATGAGCGTTTTCACGTTTGAAAAAACACGTTCTTCAAGTTCGTTTTTGTCATCCTCCCTCTGTCGCAGCAACACTTTCAGCGTCGTATTCAGATCCTCAAGATTTTGAGATTTTATCTCCAGTTCCTGATTCAGAGTGATCAAATCTTCAGTCCTTGCCCGCACTTTATCTTCCAGTTCTTCATGTGCTTCGCGCAGCGCCGCTTCCGCTCTTTTCAGTTCGGTAATGTCTCGAAAAGCGGTAACGGAGGCTACAATCCTGTCGCCTTCAAAAATGGGACTGCATAAAACCGATATCGGAAACATGCTGCCATTTTTATGGGTAAAAAGGTCATTGGCGGAACAATACTGGCTGCCGGTCATGATAACATTGCGCATCGGGCATTGCTCAAGCGGTAAAGAGGAGCCATCAACATTGTGACAATGAATGATGTCATGGGCATTTTTATCTACCAATTCACCCGCAGTCCACCCGAGCAGGCGCTCTGCTTCCGGATTCATAAAGGTAATTTCACCGGCCTCGTTCAGCACAAAGATGCCTTCGGCAATGTATTCGATAATATTCTGGAACAGGATTTCATTTTTATACTGCATATATATCCTCACTCATCTTCTTTTCCCGCCAGTCCCAATTCCTTCAAGCGATACTGCAAGGTTCGCAGCGAGATTCCGAGTGCCTCGGCGGTCTGACGCCGGTTGCCGCGATATTTCTGCAAAGAGGCTCTGATCGTCTCGGCTTCGCTCTGTTTGAGGAGCCCTTCACCGGATTGAGTTTCAGGGCTGCAATTAACTATCTGCGCAGGCAACTCATCCGGTGTTATCTCTCCTCTTGCCAGTATGATGCCACGTTCAATGACATTCTGAAGCTCGCGCACGTTGCCGGGCCATCCGTACAATCCCATCAAACGGAGCGCTTCCGGCGTTATGCCGATAACACGCCGAAGTCCGGCCGCAGCAGAAAAGCGGGCACAAAAGAATTTGACAAGAGCGGGAATGGCATCAGCACGTTCCCGGAGCGGCGGCAGGAGAATGGGGAAAACATTCAGGCGATAATAGAGATCTTCGCGAAAACGCTTATCAGCAACTTCAATGGCAAGATCACGGTTAGTAGCGGCGATGACGCGCACATCCGCCTTGATCAGCAGGGAGCCGCCAAGCCTCTCAAAAACCCGCTCCTGGAGAACCCGCAGCAGCTTCGACTGCAGGAGAGCAGGCATTTCACCGATTTCATCAAGAAATATGGTACCCCCCTGTGCGAGTTCAAATTTCCCCCGTCGTGCCTGTACAGCGCCGGTAAATGCACCCCGTTCGTGACCAAACAGTTCACTTTCGAGCAGATTTTCCGGGATAGCGGCACAGTTAAGCGGTATGAACGGTCCATTTTTGCGGGGACTTGCCAGATGGATTGTACGCGCAATTACCTCCTTGCCGGTGCCGCTCTCGCCCATCAGCAGCACGGAGGTTGGCGTCTTTGCCACATCATACACCAGCTTTTCCACCCGCTCCATCGACCGGCCGCTAAAGAGCAGTCCCTGTGGTGGCAGTCCGGCGTTCTCAAGCTCCTGAAGAGAAATACTCATCCGCTGCAGTTCCACCTGTTCTATGGCCCGCTTGACCGTTGCGAGAAAAGTTGCCGGACTTTCCAGCGGTTTTGGTAAAAAATCAAACGCACCACCTTTGATTGCTGCGACCGCCTCTTCCAAACGGCCAAAAGCTGTGATGAAGATAAACAGCGGCGGATTCGGTTCACCATGTACAAGGTGAAAAAGCTCCAGCCCGCTCCTGACCGGCATCTTCAAGTCTGAAATCACCAGATCAAAACGCTCCCGCTGAATGCGCCGTAACCCCTCACCACCATCTGAGGCGGTCGCCACAGTATATCCGGCAGCGTCCAGAATGGTCGTCAGCAGTTCCCGAAATACAGCTTCATCTTCAACTATCAGTATGGTTGCGGACATGTTTTACGTCTCCAGCGGCAGTTGAAATGTGAATGTTGTTCCGACACCGACAGCACTCTCGACTGTCAGCCTTCCGCCATGCTCCAGAGCCACCTTGCGACAGAGAGCAAGCCCAAGCCCGGTACCACGCGCCTTATTGGTCCAGAACGGTTCAAAGATGTGCGGAAGGTCATCGGGGGGGATGCCACTGCCAGAATCCTGCACTCTGATAACCGCATGTGATTTTACCTTTTCAAGTTCAACCTGAAGGTCGCCACCCTCAGACATCGCCTGCAGCCCGTTTTTCATCAGATTAATCAGCAGCTGAATTATTCGATCCGGGTCAGCCGTAACCTTCAGTGGGGGGTGCGGGGTGTGGATGACAGCCACGCAGGCCGAATCCGCTTCAATCCGGATCATCGTAACACAATCCGCAACCAGTGCTGACAGATCAGCCGATTTCCGTTCACCGCGGTCCTCGCGGACAAAAGAAAGCAGGTCATTAACCAGCGATTCCATGCGGAGCGATTGAGTTACGATCCTGTCGGCATAGATACGTGCCTCATCAACGGTTTCGGCAGTTTCTACAAGTTGCGCAAAGCCTTTGATGCCGGCCAGCGGATTGCGGATTTCATGTGCCATAACCGCCCCCAGCTCACCCAGCCGCGCCAGATCTTCCTGTCTTGCCAGTTCTTGTTGGCGTTTTTCATCCCGCCGCAAGAGATACATTACGCCAAGAGTACCAAGCCAAAGAGTGAGAGTCAGAAAAGCCACTACCGTCACGCCGGTCTGCGCCCGTCTGATAACTCGATCAGCCCGGAACGTATGCATGCCAAGGTTCAGAAGATAGTCATCACCAACACCATGAATAGTGG
>JBMOEI010000069.1:0-26161 GCA_049318985.1 Desulfuromonadaceae bacterium | reverse complement strand
TGAGTCTGCCGTCCCGCTCCGCCGCCTCAATCATGGCAGCACCAACGCGGCATTTGACACTATTGAGCGGATTGAAGGATTCAACCTTCGCCACCACAGTTGCATGCGCACCTTCAGTCAGTTTACGGAGGCGAACGAGCGGCGTACTGCCGATGGCGCCGGTGATGTCGTTATAAATAGTGTTGCGATACGTTGGTGCAGCTTTTAAATCAGCCATAATGTAATCCTTCTTTAAATGCTGTAATCAGATTCATGGACCGTATCGTACCTGTACATCGCGAGTAATCGTTCCTTGATCTCTCTGATTTCAGATGATGAGCGTCGACGTGGGCGCGGAATATCTACGACGACCTTATTTCTGATGGAACCAGGCAGCGGCGAAAACACCACCACCTCATCCGACAGATAGACCGCCTCATCGACATCGTGCGTCACCAGGACAATAGTCTTTTTCGTTTCCTGCCACAGCCGGAGCAGATCTTCCTGCAACCGCTCACGCGTCAGGGCGTCAACGGCTGCAAACGGCTCGTCCATGAGTATGATACGCGGCTCCACCGAGAGCGCCCGCGCCAGAGCCAGCCTCTGGCGCATGCCGCCGGAGAGCTGCGACGGGTACTTGTTCTCAGATCCGGTCAGACCGACCAGGCGCAGGAAATGGGCCGCCGCCCCCTCCCGCTCACTCTTGTGCACCCCACGCAGTTTAAGGGTGAAGAGCACGTTCTGACGGGCGGTCATCCAGGGAAACACGGCGTAATCCTGAAAGATCATGGCGATGTCATGCTTCGGATTGTCGCGAAACAGACTGTTGGCAATGGGGGAGAGAAAACGATACTTTTTGCGATACTCCTCCATATCTTTTCTCGTAGCCGGAAGCGGTTCCAGCACCAGCTTGTCGTCAATCCATACCTGACCGTCACTCGGAGCCTGCAGTCCGGCCAGAATTTCGAGAAAAGTGGACTTGCCACACCCGGAAGGTCCAAGAAGCGACACAAAGGAACCGCTCTCGATGCGCAATGAGGCAGAGTTCAATGCCGTAAAGCCTTCAGCAGTCCGGTCATCATTAACTACAGAGAAAAATTTGCTGATGCGTTTTGCCTCTATCATGACATCACCTGCCGATACGCCAGACGGCCAGTTTCAATTCTATGTACTTCATCACCTCGATCAGAAACCAGCCGATAAAACCGAGCAGCACCATGCAGACCACCATGCGGTCGATCTGGAAGTACTCTTTTGCCTCCAGCAGCAGCCAACCGATACCACTGCGACCGCCATACATTTCGGCTATAACCAGCATGATTAAACCAAGTGCGATGCCGATCTTGATCCCCATGATGACTGAACCAAGGGCGTGCCAGATATAGACACGGGTGATAAGGGTGAATTCGCTGGCGCCAAAAACCCGGGCGGAGGCGAGATAACGCGGGTCGGTCTCCTTAATCCCCTGGTAGGTATTGAACAGAATCGGGTAGAAGACGCCCAGGAAGATCAGGAATATCTGCATCGGCAGGCCAACACCAAAGAGAATAATGGTGATCGGCACCCAGGCGGGAGGCGGTACCGGGGCAAGAATCTGGAACAGCGGCAGGGCATGTTTGCGGATGAACAAGTTCCACCCCATCAGTACCCCGATCGGAAAGGCGGTCACCAGTGCCAGCAGAAATCCGGCGCCGAATCGAATCGCACTGGAGGAGAGATGTTCGAGCATATTGAGATCGACCACCATATCACGAAAGGTCATGACCACTGCAGACGGCGGTGGCACAAGCGTTCTCGGCACAACACCGAGTCGTGGCAGGGTCTCCCAGAGAATCATGAGCGGTATCAGCACCGTCAGAAACTCACGGGAAAAGACACTGCCGAAGGAGGCGCGTGCAAACACTTCCAGTTCACGTACAGCCAGGTTCCACCAGCGCAATCCGCGCCGTGACGTGGCGCTGTCGCGAATTATCGAGTCAACAGACATCGTTTTTCTCCCAGAAGCTTTACCTGTTCCGGCGACACCACTGCAAATGTGGCGGTCGGATACTGCTCCAGAGCCGCAGCAGGGTAGCCAAGCTGTACGCTGATTGCCAGACGAAGCTGAGTCGGCGGCAGGTCACTGGCAGTCACCAGGGCAGTTATCAGTGGTTTAACCCGCTCCACGGCTTCTTCCCGCACCAGCAGAAAATACTCTGTCTGAGCAATCGATGGTGGGCAGCAGTCATCGGCGCCGGCTTTAATATCCCAGTTCTGATAAATTATCTTGTGCCCCTGCAGTTCTGCCAGCACGGCATGCGCACCTTTCACCAGGGCGCCGTCAATGGATTTGGATTCCAGCGCCGGGAGCATATCGGCAAACGGCATGTAACTGAATTTGAGTGTTTTGGGGTCGAGTCCGTGCCGTTTGGCATCTTTGTTGAACTGATGGTTAAGGATACAATCGGCTTCCAGCGCGGCAATGCGTTTCCCCGCCATATCACTGAGGCGTACCTTCAGATCTTTGTGCACGACCAGAGTGGCTCCGTACGGAAATTGAATCGCCCCGGCAACCTTCAGCTTTTCTCCTCCTGGCGCTTTAATTAATTGGAGCGCCTTTTCGGTTTCAACAAAACCGGCGTCAACAACTCCGGAAATAAGCGAATAACCGATATCTCCGCCGGTCCCGAATTTGGTCAACTGCCATGCTTTTTCTTTTGACTGGGCGGCATAAAGAGGCCCCAGCAAAGGATTCGGGCTGTGACCGACCCGGGGGTGGTTCTGAGTGTCAGCCACCTTTGATTGAGCCCGATCCTGACAGCCGGAGATAACCAGTAGGGTTGTAAACAAAAAGATGCTTATGGAAGAGTAAACAATATTTTTCACGCAGAATTCCTCAGCTACTTATTAATGAAATAGTACCTTTCGACTCCGCCCAGGAGGTTGATGCTCTCTGAACGGAGTCGAAGCCGAGGCTATTTACCCCAGGTGATACCTTTGAACTCGGCAGCATAGAGCTTGGTTCCCGGATTCTCTTTAATGTTCTTCAACGACACCAGTTCATCTGCCAGGGCGCTCAGACCCTTTTCCTGAATGACGGTTGTGAATTTGAGACGGCCATTACCATGTTTAATGGCATCTTCAGGGGCCCCGGTGTATTTTTTGGCAATTTCCAGAACCTGCTTGCCGGAAGGATCTTTAAGAATGAATGCATTGGCCTCTTTTATTGCTTCAATGAAGCGCTTGAGTGCTTCCGGGTTCTCCTTCAGATAGCCGGTACGGGCGTTGATGGTGCGGCATGGCACCTGGGAAGCGGCATCGCGCAGGATAACTTTGTACCCCTTCAATTCAGCGATACTGACATGCGGCTCTTCGAGAATGGCGCCATCAACCTTACCAGCCTCAAGCGCTGCTATAGCCGGACCGCCACCGAGCTTTTCAAGGAGGAATTCACCACCGTTTTCACGGGCCTTTTTTTCATACGCGATAACGGCTTCACAGGTTGGCGAGATACCGGCAATATGTTTTCCTTTCAGATCCTGCCAGTTTTTCAGGGGTGAATCTTTTTTGACTAACAGCACCGAGGTGCAGGGGGTCTTCACCTGGGAAATAACTTTTATCGGTGCACCATTGGCAATGGCGGCGATAGCAACGGTCGGGCAGGACCAGAACACATCAGCCTGGCCGGAAACAACGGCATCTCTGGCGTTGGATAATTCCTTTGCTTCCACGATAGTGACATCAAGGTTGTGTTTCTTAAAGAACCCCAGATCATTTGCCACATACAGGTTCAGATGGTGCGTTGTCTTGGCATCAGAGACAATGATTTTGGCCGGAGCTTCATCTTTTTTTGCCGTAGCAACTCCTGATATGCCGATGGAAAGTGCTGCCACTGCGCTCAATGCTGCTGCAAACTTGACTGCTTTTTTCATGCTGTGTTCCTCCTTTTTTGTGGTGGTGCATCACTTTGAATTTTGACTATGAGAACTACAGCGCCACCCTGAAAAACAAGAAAAGGTCGAGTTTGGGCTGTATGCCCATCCTCGACCTCCAGTTTTTCTGGTCAGCCACTGCTGTACAATTATTCGAACGAAATCTTAAAATGTAGTGTGGGTATTTCTAACAAACTAATATCAGAGTGTCAATATTTAAATACAACTTCTACAAATGTTATATACTAATAATCCTGCTACCTTCATTTCTGCCGTAACAACTCCGCTCGATCAGTTCTCTCCCAGGGGAGGTCCAGATCGAGGCGACCGAAATGTCCGTAAGAAGCGGTTTGACCGTAAATTGGTCGACGCAGGTCAAGCTGTTCGATGATCGCCGCTGGACGCAGGTCAAAATGACGCTCAACCCGGCCGACCAGTTCATCTTCCGGAATGGTCCCGGTACCAAAGGTTTCTATCAGGATTGACACCGGACGCGCTACCCCTATCGCATACGCAATCTGCACTTCGCACCGCTTCGCCAGACCGGCTGCGACAACATTTTTTGCCACATACCTGGCAGCATAGGCACCCGAGCGGTCAACCTTTGTCGGATCTTTCCCCGAGAACGCGCCACCACCATGACGGGCAAAACCGCCATAGGTATCGACGATAATTTTTCTGCCGGTCAAACCGGCGTCACCATGGGGACCGCCAACAACAAAGCGACCGGTAGGATTGACATATATTTTTGTTTTCTCATCAAGCAGCTCTGCCGGAATAGCTATCCGGATTACTGCCCGCTCAATATCATCGCGAATTTGTTCAGCAGTGACGTCCGGGTTATGCTGTGCCGAGATCAAGACCGTATCAACACGAACCGGCCGGTCTCCTTCATATTCGATCGTCACCTGGGATTTGCCATCCGGACGGAGGTAAGCAAGTTCGCCGGATTTGCGAACTTCCGAGAGCCGGCGAGTCAGGGCATGGGCGAGTGAAATCGGTGTCGGAAGATACTCGGCGGTTTCATCGCTGGCAAAACCAAAAACCATCCCCTGGTCACCGGCGCCAATGGAGTCGAGATAACCGTCATGGTCACCACCCGAGCGATGTTCCAGAGCCTGATTAACACCCTGCGCGATATCAGGAGATTGCTGATCCAGAGAAACCAGAACTGCGGCGTGGTCGCCATCGAGACCGAAATTAACGTCCGTGTAACCAACTTTCTTGATCGTGTCGCGCGCCACCCTGGCAGCGTTCACGTTGGCTGTGGATGAGACCTCACCGATCAGCAGCACCAGTCCTGTAGTCACGCTCGTTTCGCAGGCCACCCGTGAGAGTGGATCCTGTGTTAAATAGGCATCCAGAATTGCGTCTGATATCTGGTCGGCAAGTTTGTCGGGGTGCCCTTCGGTTACCGATTCCGATGTAAATAATGTGCGTCGTAAAGCCATGTCTTGTAACTCCTTTATACCTGTAGTTTCATGTTGCCATTACCGCCCCTCTATGCCGTTTGATGCGGACCTCAAGCAAGGCAACTCCTTGCTCAATGAGCACGCACACCACCCAGTAGAGGAGCGCTACAACAATGTACACCTCAAAAAATTGCAAGGTCCGCGCCCCAAGGAGTTTTGCCTGTCCCATCATTTCAACGACCGAAATCATAAATGCCAGAGACGTATCTTTCAGCGTACTGATCAGGGTATTGCCAAAATTGGGAAGAGCAATGGTTAATGCCTGTGGCAGCACGACATACCGCAATCCTTTCCAGCGCCCCATCCCAAGTGAAATTGCTGCCTCTATCTGCCCCTTGTCCACCGCTTCAATTGCTCCCCGAATCGTTTCCGACAGATACGCGCCGACATTCAGCGAGAGTGACACATAGACAAAAATAATTGCCGGAATACCGTTGATATTGATCGTCAAGCCGGTATGTGCCGCCAGATAATCAAGCGCTTTGGGTATCCCGTAATACGCCAGGTACATCTGCACCAGAAGCGGCGTACCCCGGATAAAGGATATGTAGAACGTGGCCAGCTGCCGTGCCAGCGGTACCCGGTACAACCTGACGAGCGCGGTAATCAGCCCGATAACCATGGCTATCACCATGGAAACAACCGTTAGATGCAGGGTAACCGGAATAAGAGCCGCAATCTCCGGCAGTGTCTCCACCATGAACTCATAATCCAGAAAGGGTGGCATCAGGCGCCTCCGGAAGAGACGCCGTTACGGATCAGACTCATTTCGTGTAATCCGCACCGAACCATTTGACCGATAGCTTGGTGAGGGTACCGTCTTTCTTAAGGGCATTTAAGCCGCTTTCCACCAGTTTTTTAATTTTCTGACCTTCCTGGTCCTGACGGAAGACGAAGAAGCTCGGGGCAAGATCGATCGGTTTTCCGACCGGTTTCACATTCAGGTTGAGCTGTTTTATATTGTAGCCGACGGTGAGACGGTCGTTGAGGGTGGCATCAATGCGTCCAGAGACGATATCCTGCAGTACGGCGGTAAAGTTGCCGTCATAGTACTTCAGGTCAACATCCTTTTTACTGTTGAAATCTTCCAGTGTTTTTGTGTAGTTGCTGCCGACTGACGTGCCGACCTTACGTCCCCGGAGGTCTTCAAGACTGTTTATGTCAGTTCGGTCACCACGCACAATCAACTGGACACCGGAAACCAGATAACTGCTATCGGAGAATAGAAATTTTTTCTCCCGTTGCGGATTTTTGCTAATCTGATTGGCGATCACATCGAACTTCTTTGCCTCCAGACCGAGAAACATACTGTCCCATGGTGTCGGAAGGAATTTAACGTCAAAACCGGCACGCTTGCCCGCTTCTTTTAGAACTTCAATATCATAGCCGGTGAGGTTGCCTTGCTTGTCCGTAAAGGTAAATGGGGCATAGACACCTTCAGTACCAACGTTCAAGACCGGTTTTGCCGCAAAAGCAGCACTGGTGGAGAGGGTAAGGGCGAGTAACAGCATCATGGCAATAGTTTTCAAGTTCTTCATAGCTTTTCCTTTTGAGATTATTTTGTGTTTCTACTATATGGCATAAGAAATATCCGGCTGGTTGCTGATCAGATCCAGCAATGTTGTCCGGAGCTGCTGAAATTCCCGGGAGGCCCGGGTGACGTTGCTGTTATCGGCGGTGATAAATTCACTGAAATGGGTTCTACAATTCAGGATGATTTTCCCTGGGCCCCGTGACATGACCAGCACCCGTGTCCCCAGTGACAGGGCTTCATCAACATCGTGAGTTATAAACAGCACCGTTTTCTTGGTTTCCCACCAGATGCTTCTGACCAGGTTCTGCATCTCTTCCCGCGTCAGGGCGTCAAGGGCGCCGAACGGCTCATCCATGAGCAGCATCCGCGGATTGTTCACCAGCACCCGGGCAATCGCCACCCGTTGTTTCATACCGCCGGACAGTTCATATGGCTTCAACTTCGCAAACCGGGTTAATCGAACCTTTTCCAGATAAATGTCGATCAGTTCACTGCTCACCTTTTTATCAACACCCCGCATCTTCAAGCCGAAACCGATGTTGTCCCGCACGGTCAGCCAGGGGTAGAGGGGGGGATGCTGAAACACCACCCCCCGGTGCCAGTCCGGTCCCTGAATCGCTGTACCATCAATCGTGGCACTGCCGCTGCTGGGGGGAATAAATCCGGCCAGTATTTTCAGCAGCGTACTTTTCCCGCATCCGGAAGGGCCGAGCAGGCAGACAAATTCTCCTTCATGAATCTTGAGATTGATATCTTCCAGAGCCGCGACGTGTGCGGTGCCGGCAGCGTAGGTAAGATTCAACTGATCGAGAGACACTATTTCAGGTGAATTGACGGTGGCGTCGTTATCTTCCAGAATTGCCATGCACCGCTTCCTTTGCTTGTAAATACCGAAACATTATTTAAGGGCTTTCTCTATGAACGACGGATTAACTGCTTTTTCAAAGATATCAAGGCCGGGGGCCTTATCGATCGATTTCTGCTCAACAAGAAAATCAGCGGTAGACTTGAGTATTTTCGGTAAAGCACCCTTTTTGGCACTGCTGCCGAAATACGCTTTGGAGAGCTGTTCCTTGCCGGAGAGCCAGACCAACTCATTGATTTCTTTTGCTGCCTCAGCCTTATCGATATTGAACGCCTTGCCGATGGTTGCAGAGGTGTCCTTGAAATCGCTCTTGTAATGTTTGTAGGCCTTCAGCTGAATTTTTACGTAATTGGTCACCAGTTCCGGGTATGTGCGGGCAAACTCGCTGCGCACGACACCGATGTCGGCGGTAACAAACCCTTTTTTAGCCAGTTGACGGCTGTCGGTAACCGCGGTGCCATCATCGGCAAGCAGTTTCCCGAGGGTCGGTTGCCAGACGTACGCGGCATCAATGTCGCCACGCTGCCAGGCGGCCAGAATATCAGGCGGCTGCAGGTCAAGAATCTTGACGTCCGCCGGTTTGACACCGGCCAGTTTCAGGGCGCTCAGCAAGCTGAAATGGGCCGTTGAACCGACCGGCACCGCCACTTTTTTGCCGACCAGATCTTTGACCGATTTAATTGCAGACTTGTTCTTGACCGCCAGGGATTCAGCCTCACCGATGACATCGTGAATCCAGAAGACTTCATACGGAATCCCCCGGGCAATACCAACCGCTGCCGGAGTCGTACCGAGCAGACCGATGTCGATGGCATTTGATGCCAGAGCGGTATTGACATCCCGACCTGAATCAAACTGTTTGAAGTTCACCTTCGTGCCCAGTTCCTTCTCATACCACCCCTTTGCTTTTGCCAGTATTTCACCGTTAGGGATAACCTGCACCCCGATTACCACTTCCTTCGGTTTTGCCTCCGCTGCAAAGCCAGACTGAACCGCTCCCGTCAGAAGTGCACCCACTGCAATCAATCCTGCTGCGACAACCTGTTTTCCTTTCATCCTCATCTCCTTTCGTTATTTGATTTCTTATTCTTTCCCTCTCCAGGGAACAATCTTCTCTTCCAGCACCCGAATAACCCTGTCGAGGAGAACACCGGTGATACCCATAATGATGATCCCCACAAAAATCACGTCACTCCTCAAAAACTTGCTCGCATCCAGCACCATCCAGCCGATTCCGGAGACAGCCGCCACCATTTCCGCCGCTACCAGTGTCGTGTAGGTAAAACCGAGCGACGTCTTCAATCCGGTAAATATATCCGGCAGCGTTGCAGGGAGGATAACGTGGAAGAACACTTGTCGCCTGGAAGCACCGAGCGTGTAGGCTCCATTAATCAGGTCATGACGGATTCTACTGACTCCGGCGACACAAGAGAGGTACACCGGCGCGAATCCTGCCAGAAACAGCAGCGCCACTTTCGAGGAGTTCTCGATACCCATCCAGAGTACCAGCAGCGTGTAGTAGGCCAGTGGTGGCAAAGGGCGGTAAAATTCAACCAGCGGGTCAAAAATCGCCCTGATTTTTGAGTTGGTGCCGCTCGCAAGTCCGAGCGGAATTGCGGTTACAACAACCAGGGAAAATGAGCCGAGCAGGCGCGCCATGCTGTCCTGCAGGTGCACCCGCAGACTGTTTTCCTTGTATCCCTCTGAGGCGATCGTCAGGAAACAGTCCCAGACCTTGAGCGGTGATGGCATTAATACATCGGAGACCAGACCGTAGGCCGTAACCGCATACCAGGCAGCAAGTAGTGTAACGATCGTGGTGAGCGACAGCAGCCGTTCCACGGTGCAGATAGAGCTAAACTGCCGAGTGGTAACCAGTGGACCCTCGTCAGGCTCGGTCGGCGGAATGGTACGTTTCAAGAACGCCTCAGCCATTAGTGTTGCTGCGAGCATCTATGAGACCATTGAACGTCTTTGTTTCAGTGAGACTCAGGCTTAAATCCCAGGTTGTCTTGTACCCTTCCCGCTCGTACAGTTTGCGCGCTCCGGAGCCGCTGGCGATCAGCTTTGCTTCCAGTCCCCCCTTGTCAACAATCCATTGATGGTTGTACTGCATGAGGCGGTCGGCAAGCCCGTGCCCGCGATATTCCGGCAGAGTGTAGACATCGAGAATCCAGCCATAAAAGCCGGGCTTGAAGAGATAATAAGGGAAATCGCTTTTCAGCAGGGTACCTGCGGAGGCGACCGGGCGGTTGTCACTCGTAGTATAGGCAATAAAATGCCGGAGTCGATCCTGCTTCAGATCCTCCAGATATTGAGACCGGACGACATCCCACGAGTTTTCGATAAATGAGTCGTCACCGATGCCCATCTCCGTGAACATCCGTTTCCGGAAGTCGATCACCAGATCAATGTCATCGGCGGTTGCTGCCCGTACAGTGAATTCTTCATGTGTATGCGCCACGATATCCTCCTTATGGTTTAGCAAGACGATCCAGATGTTTGTAAAAGGGGCGCTCCACTTCCTGACGGGCGAACCTCACCGCCAGGGTTTCGTCCACAACGTCCAGAATTTTGATGAAGCAGACGGCGGCGAGATCCATGTCCCCCAGCTTTTCCCGGATTCGGGCATAACACTCTTCAAAATAGGAACCGCTGATCGATATTTTTACAAGCCTCCCGGTAATAAGATAGCGGGTTCCATCCGGTGTTGCGACGAGCAGCGATACCGTTTTATTGAACCAGAGGCTGGCGGTCAGATTGCGATAACTTTGTGCTGACTCAAGCAGTTCCAGGTATTCAAGCGTGCCATCTTCTGTAAGTCGAATTGAATCCAACACCGCAGCATGCGGAGTGCCATCGCCGTTTATCGTAGCCAGTACCGTAACGGTGTCGGGGCTGTTGAGTATTTTTTTGAGACCTTCATTGCAGCTGAATGACATATATTCTCCTCTCCTATACGAGCCGCAGCAGGTCGCTGTCCGGATGGTTGCCGCAGCGGCGGTAGTCATCAAAATCCATCGCCAGATCATATTTCAGCCGCAGCGCCTGGAGGCCTCGCGCCAACCTGACATAATAGTCAAGCGAGGCATTTTTCTGGTCATGAAAATAAGACTTCGGTCTCACCACCCAGACCATCGAAACCGTTGAAACGCCATTGCTGGCAAGATATTCGGCTTCTTCCAGCGTATGCTTCAGAGCCTCGTCTTCACTGGTAAAGCCGTGGGGACGGGCCAACTCGACACCGCCGACAATGCCGGTATTGACATTGCCGCGCCCGAAAATATCCACCGCCCGGATCAAGCGCTGCTGCCACTCTTTGTATCCGACCCATTCAGCTTTGCCGGGGCAGATCCAGTTGAAGATTTTTTCGTTGAGAACCTCGATATCGGCCGTATAACTCATCAGGCCGGTCTCCTCGTACAGACGAGCCAGCTGTTTTTCTGTGAAAGCGGTGGCAATCAACTGAGACGGAAACTTTTTTGAGCTGAAATTTTCGCCGATCGCCTGGAGCAGCCTGATATAGCTGTCAACTTCTTCGTCAAACGGGGCAGCTCCCCGGGTATCGGAACCTGCTGTCAGGCAGATGGTGCTGAACCGACCCGGCTGTTTCAGAGCCTCTCCTATTGTCTCTTTGACATCGTTCGGACTCAGTTTTGCCGGAACTTTCAATTCAGACTTCTCATGTTTGAGGTAGTTGACAATGTCGCAATACTTGCATCCCTTGTCATTGGTCCAGAAGTGGCAATAACTCGACGGCATTACGTTGAGGCGCTGCGGCCGGGCGGTAACGACAAACTTCATCGGTGTGCCGGAGCTGGTCTGCTTGTCAAAGAAATCGGGCACCGGCCAATACTCAACCTCTTCAACCACCTTCCTCCCATCGGTGATTACCAGGAGGCCGTCGAGGAAATCAACGTGATACGGATTCTCCTCCACCGGTGTCGGATCCGTGAGAACCGTAGTACCGTCCCTGAACAGCAGCGACTCGGGCAACGGAGTCAGCTTGGCATCGCGCGATCCAAAGAGAGCGGCACTCCGCTGCTGATGCCTGGCGGCATCCATGACCGTCAGTGCACGATCAGTGTAATGCACCCCCCGGCGCTGAACATCGATTTTGGTAATGATCAGCGGCGGTATGTCAGGGTACCGGGCAATAATTTCACCCAGATCAGGCTCTCTCTTTTGTGCTGTCACGATTTTTCTCGACATGATGCTGCTCCGTAAATCAGTTTTTGGTCCGGTCGCCGGTTGATATCTGCGCTATGCCGCTCTGGCAGCCTGTTTCGATCGGCAGGCTCTGATCCCGGGACCAGCCGATCCAGGAGCTGTCATAATTATGCAGTTTTTCGAGCGGCCAGCCGGAGAGGTAGAGGGCAAAGATGGCCTGGGTAGAGCGGACGCCGGACTGGCAGAAGAAGTACTGTTCTTTGTCTACGTCATACCCCTGCTTTTCCAGAACGCTTTTTATTTCAGCGGCTGTCAGCCATTCAGCCTGATTGTCCTTCTTTTTGAATTGCGCCCAATCGCTGTGATTACCCCAGGGAATGCGCCCGGCACGTGCTGCACCCTTCTTGAGCTCTTCACCGCAAAATTCCTTACGGTCCCGGTTGTCCCACAACTGCGCTTTGCTATTATTCTTCAGCTTCAGGATATCCGGAGTATCCACACGCAGCGAAGCGCGGGAGATCAATGCCGTAAAGTTGCCCGGCTTTGCTGCTTCAGGCGCGAGCAGATCAACAGGATTGCCTGCGTCCCGCCAGGCCTTCACACCGCCATCGAGCACCCGGACATTCCCTTTACCGTAATAGGTAAAAGCCCACCAGAGCCTTGTTGCATCATACTTGGAGTCGTACACAATGATGATCGAATCCCGGTTGATTCCGAGATTCCGGGCAAGCTTTGTGAAGCTGTCAGCATCAATAATATTTCCGCTGACTCCATTCTGGGTTTCAGGTGGAGCCTCGATGGCCGGGCGGTCAACCTGGTATGAACCGGGAATGTGCCCAAGGCGATATTCAACGTTATTCTCGGCAGCCAGGATCACCAGTTTCGGATCTTTGGCATCAAGTAACTGTTTCAGCTCCTGAACGCTGATAAGGGCGCTCCCGCGCGGAAAGCCTTTGTATTGGCTGTCTTCTGCGAATACTGCTGTAGCTGTTACTGTAAGCAGTACCACTACGGTAAAAAAGTTCATTAATATCCTTGTCATCATCTGCATCTCCTTAAATTGGCAATAAAAAAGGCCAGAAAAGAAACGGGACTACTCCCATTTCAATCTGGCCTCCAGTTTTTCTGGTCAGCTTTTTTAAAATATGCACAAACTATGTTTTTTATAGATATATATAACTGCAATAAATGTCAAGCAGTATTTTTTCTTACAAAATTACGTAAATGAATCTATGTGAAGGCTCGCCCCAGCTCAAAGGCCTGCAGATTCTTTTCATGGAAGCGCTCCGGAAGCCGCTGCCGAATCGCCTCACCAATATGCTTTGGAGAAAGCAGCGGCAGACGGGAACTCAAGGCACCAAGAAAAATGACATTGGCAAAGACCGCATCACCCAACTCTTCCGCTGCCGACGTTTCTGCCGTAATCCCCCAATGAGGTGAAGAAAGCGCCGGATCGGCAGCGACAATTTCCGGATTGTGCAGGATCAGACTCTGCGAACAGCACAGCCCCTTGAACATGGTGTAGGCGATACCTGAAAAAGCACAAAAAAAGTCAGGACGTTCGACCACCGGGCTGTCGATGAATTCATCAGAAATTACCACCTGACTACGCACATACCCGCCGCGAGTTTCGGTGCCGTGACTGATCAGCATCGTTGTGTACAGCCCTTGATTAACCGCTGCCTGCCCCAGAATCTGGCCTATCCGCACGACGCCCTGCCCTCCGTAACCGCTCACCAGTATCTCGATCCGTTCAGCCATTGTCGCCCCCCTTCTGTACAGAGGCGACGAATTCCCGGAGACCTGCAGCAAACTCAACCCTTGAACCGACGGCATCATGGACGATCCCGGTCGTGAAATGGGTGTTCTCATCAGCGGTAAGATCATCAGCCGTCCTTTCGCGGAACCAGTCGTAAATTGTTGCAAGGTCTCGAGTTCCCAAAGCCTGGACACCGTAATGGGTAACGCAGGGATAGATCAGCTGAACCAGAGAAAAACCGGGATTCTGAATTGCCTGTTTCAAGCTCTCGACCGGCTCGTGCCCCTGCATAACTGTGTGGCGGGCCAAAAAAGTTGCTCCGGCTTCCTTGAGAATGCGCAGCACATCAAAGCCCCTCTGGGTCCAGTTTGGCTCCCAGGCGCCGTAAGGGCTGCTGTCAGTTTTGCTACCCAGAGGTGTAGTCACCCCATACTGCCCACCGGTAGACTGGTAGCCAAGATTATCAAAGACCACTACCGTCATATCGACATTACGCCTGGCAGCATTGAGTAGATGCAGGAAGCCTATGGTGAAAGCGTCGCCATCACCAACCGTAAGGATCAGACGTTTTTCCGGCGGCAGGGCCAGGCGCAGACCGGTTGCCATGGCGTAGACCCTGCCATGGGTGCCGGCGAAGGTATCGCCTTTCCAGGTAACAAAGGTCTGTCGGCCGGAGCAGCCGATGCCGGTACCCCAAACCACATCACCCTGGGCAAGACCGAGTTCGTCAATAGCTTCGAGCACCTTGCGGTGTGCCAGTCGCAGGCCGCACCCTTTACAGGCGGTGCCGGGATTCTTCTCGGGACGGACGTATTTTTCCAGTAGATCGCTCATATTACCATTTCTCCGTACGCCAGCCGTCACGCACCAACGGCTCATGCTTTAAAAGGGCCTTGATGTCTTCCAGCAGTTCTCCGGAAGTCGGCAGCTCGCCACAGCGACCCCAGAAATGCACCTGACTGCCATCAACTGCTGCCCGCTGCACCTCACGCACGAGTTGCCCGTCCCAATTCAGTTCGACCACCAGATACTTTGCTCTGCGTTTGAACAAATGATCCTGAAAAGGCCAGAGCGTGATTGGTCTGATGCCGCCGACAGGTAATCCGTCACGCCTGGCAGCCCTGACAGCGCTCTGCACCACCCGTGAAGGCGTTCCGTAGGCAACGAGAATCACTTCCGGGTCATCATCCAGAAACCACTGGTCAGCTTCGTCAATGAGATCTCGATGATTAAGAATTTTGTGGATCAGACGCCAGGCATGCTTATGCTGCCAGGTAATATCCTCGGTGTCATGTCCCCGGTCAGTCGGGGTCCAGTCAGAGCAGGCAGCGCCGGTGTTATGCCCCAGCACCACCGGCGGAATATCAATGTCATCGGTTGCCGGATAGAACAGAGGACCTGTATGGATTCGGCGCGGTATGACCTCCAGACCCATGGCGAGAAATTCAGCATCGTTTTCAGGGAGTTCCAATGTTTCCCAGCCATCGGTGACCATCTGGTCGGCCAGAACAATAACCGGCGTGCGGAAACGCTCAGCCAGATAAAAGGCACGTACTGTAAGACGGTAGGCTTCCTGAACAGAGCTCGGAGCCAGTACGATCGTCTCAAAATTACCGCCGTGCGTCAGGTAGCGACTGAGGTAAAACTCCCCCTGCCCCGGCGCACCGGTAATGCCGCTGACCGGTCCCACCCGCTGCGAGTTGACTATCACCACCGGCACTTCGCTGCTGACCGCCCAGCCGAAAGCGTCGGCAAAAAGAATGAAACCGGGGCCGGAAGTTGCCGTCATCGCTTTCAGGCCGCCGATAGAACCGCCGTTGCATATATGCAAAGCAGCATTTTCATCTTCCGCCTGAAGATAAAAACCACCGACCTGGGGAAGACGGCGCGACATATTCTCGGCTATCTCGGTGGCCGGTGTGATCGGATAGCCGGCAAACAGAGTGCAACCGGAACGAATGGCTGCTTCCGTAATGGCAGCGTTGCCGGTATCAAAGGTTCTTTTCATTGAGCCCGCCCTTTTTCTTTATTTCTCCATAAATGTCAACTAAACGCCTTCTCTGGATCTTGCCACTTGGACCTTTTGGGAATTCTTCAATAAAAAACACTTCCCGGGGCGTTTTGAAACCGGCCAAATGCTCCCGGCAAAAGCGTCTGATGCTATTCGCATCGAGGTCGGAACCGGGCCTCAGAGTAACGAATGCAGTCACCTCCTCGCCGTACAGTTGATGCGGTACACCAACCACGCCGACCGCTTCAACTTGCGGCAGACGATGAATAACTTCCTCAACCTCACGCGGGGATATTTTTTCACCGGCACGGTTGATCAGCTCTTTTTTCCTCCCGGTCAGAAACAGATACCCTTCCTCGTCGAGGAAGCCGAGGTCTCCGGTGTAAAACCAGCCACCCTTGAGAGCCTCCCGGTCGGCCTTTTCATTATCCAGGTAACCACGGAAGACGTTTTTTCCCCGAAGAACCACTTCACCGACTTCCCCTTGAGGAAGCTCAGCCCCCTGTTCATCAACCACCCGCAGCTGATTACCAACCGGTAGTCCCGCAGAACCGGGCTTATGGAGCAATGGCGGCAGAGGATTAGCCGTAACCTGGCAGGCCGCCTCGGAAATGCCGTAGGTTTCTATGACCGGGACCCTGAAGCGTTGTTCGAATTCTTCCAGAATTGCTACCGGTAACGGCGCAGAGGCAGAGCGGGCAAAGCGAAGCGACGCCGTATCTTTCACCTCAGGTGCAGAGTGCGAAAGCAGGAGTGACAAAATTGTTGGTACAGCGCTGAACCAGGTCACCCGATGATCTGCAACCCACCTCCAAAAATGCTCTGCAGCAAAGCGCTCCGGGATAACAACCGCCATGCCGGTCAGGAGTGGAGTCAGCAGCGTAACTACCAACCCGTTAATGTGGAATAGTGCCAGCACGCAGAGTGCAATATCATCTGACGTCAGTTGGTGAGCTGTACGAACAAAAGAAGCATTTTCAAGCAGGTTGCCATGTGAAAGGAGTACGCCTTTCGGCGTTCCGGTCGTACCTGAAGTAAACAGGATGAGCGCTGCAGACCAACTGGAAACTCTGGCGGCAACAGCAGTAAAACCGGCAGCTTCTGAAGATCGGGATAACAGGCCAATCTGTAGATCATGGACAGTGCCGTGCGCTTCGGGAGAAAAACCGAAACTACCACACTCCCGGGCATGACTCCATTCGGAATGGAAGATGACAAACCGTGCTGAAGATTGCCGGAGTGCCTGACCGATCTCATCCGCGGTAAGCCGTGGGTTGAGCGGAACCGCAACACCTCCGGCGCTCATGACTGACAGCAGCGACAGCGCCGCCTCTTTGCCGTTGGGAAGGATCAGTGCGACCCGGTCGCCGGACACGAAGCCATGCTGTATCAGAAGTTTTTGAACTGCTGATGAAGTTTCAGCCGCTTGAGAGAACGTCACGGTTTCATCTGATTCGGGTAGAATCAAAAAGGGATTGTTCCCATAGGCAGCGACCTGACTGCTGAACAGCTCTCCGATTGTCTGCAGCGTATTACCGGGCGGCATAGAGTTCCCAACGGGTGTTGCAGGGTGGGCCTGCTGCGTAGTGCATTTCTGCTGAATTTAAATCATATACTGCGGCCGAAACGGTGCGTAATTCCCCACCATGACTGCAGATGGGATAGGTAGGGCTATGATCTGACAGTGAATCTTGTATTGAATCTAATGATGCCGGCATACCGTTGTCGAGCAGCTTTTTCATTCTCATCAAGCGCCCGAAACTGTTATCCCGATTTCCCAAAATTTCTCCCTCTGTCAAAAGATTCAGAAAGTGGTTGGTCCGAACAGTCACCTCTTTCGTTATATATTCAATGGCAAAGCGAGGAAACAGCTGTTCCAGAACGAGACTCCCTTCAGGTGTTGCAATCACGATGTTTCCGCCAACCAGGCGCTTTGGCATGAAGTCCGTAATAACCTGGACTGCAGAGGCAAGATCAGCACAGCTACTCAATATTTCTTCAACCAGTACTCCACGTGGAGTTTTATGTAACAGCGCTTCAGCCAGCGGAACGGTGTCAACGAAGGTAATTGCTACTGCCAACCCCCTCTCGTTGACACCACTGTTAAGTCCCTTTTCCAGAGGCGATGCATGCCCCCGGATGCCGACATATCGATATCTCCCATGACCATTAACAATTTCTTCAGTCGGATCTGAATCGCTCCAGAGATCACGTGTCTTGAAAAGATATCTGCCACTGATTGCACCCAGAGTGCACATATCTTATTTGATACCAGTACGATTAAGATAGCTGAGGTCAAACAGATCATTGATCTCGAACTCTTTCTTGAGCACTTTGGTTTCACGCAGGAAGTCTTTCACCTGCTCCAGGGCAGCAATATCTTTGTCACTAATGGAGAGGGCAAAATCGTACCGCTTGGTAATCTTGGTAATGACTGCTAATGGGAACTTGCTTTCGTCCGAGATCGCCTTCTGGGCCGCTTTCGGATCTTTCTTGTAGAAATCGGTGGCACGTTTGGTTGCGCGCAGGAAGGCCTCCACCAGCTTCGGGTTCTCCTTGCCGAACTCGTTGCGCGTCAGATAGACATTGACCGCCCGTTTGATTTTGGTGGAATCGGCCAATACTTTGCCTTTCTTTTGTAATTCAATATTGGACGTAATTGGATCCCATACCGCTACAGCATCAACGTTCTTTGTCTCTAACGCATTAGCCAGCTCAGGAGCAGGAAGATTGACAACCTGAATGTCACTGGTTTTGAGGCCGTTCTTATCCAACAACAAAAACAGGAAGTGATGGGCACTGGAACCAACCGGAACACCGACTTTTTTCCCTTTAAGATCCTTTGGGGATTTGATCGCTGAATCAGGAGCCACCAAAACCGAATTATGGGCCGGGTCGAGGCCGGCATTGGCAATAACTTTCAGATCGATACCGGCAGCCCGACCGGCAACAGGAGGCATATCACCGGTATGAATCAGGTCAAGCCGACCACCGGAAAGTCCTTCAATCATCGGGGGACCGGCGAGAAACAGGTTATACTTTACTTTGGCCCCTTCTTTGGCAAACTCTTCATCATAATACCCCTTTGCCTTACCGAGCAGAATGATGGTGCTGGCAGCCTGGTATCCGATGTTCACCTCTTTGCCGCCCTCCGGCGCTGCGAATGCCAATGAGCCTGCTAAACTTGCCATAGTTACAACCAGAGTGATTAACTTCTTCATGATGTTCTCCTTTTTTGGGTTTCCGTCTCCCGTCAACCTGTTATCAGATTGCGTATGCAAACGGTTTATTGGTCTGTTCAAAAAATTCTGTATAAATTTCTTTGCGGATCTGGACAAAATCATAATCACTGCGGTCGCGAGGCCGCGGCAGCTGTACCGGGACAATCTTTTTGACCGTACCGGGGCGACTGGACATGACTACAACCCGGTCTCCAAGATAAATGGCCTCGTCAATGTCGTGTGTCACCAGGATCATCGTAGTTTTCTCAGTTTCCCAGATGCGCAGCACCTCCTGCTGCATGTTGATACGGGTCAGGGCATCAAGCGCACCAAACGGCTCGTCAAGGAGCAGTACCTTGGGGCGGTTGACCAGCGCCCGGGCGATACTGACGCGTTGCTGCATGCCTCCTGAGAGTTGATGCGGGTAGGCTTTTTCAAAACCGACAAGTCCCACCAGTTCAATGTGCTCACGTACCAAACGGCTCTGTTCGGCGGGAGGGGTGTCGCTGCGGCAACCAAAAGCGATGTTGTCATGCACCGTCAACCAGGGGAGCAGGCGGGCTTCCTGAAAAACCATGCCGCGATTCACTCCCGGCTTACGTATCGGCTGATCGCCAAGCAAAATTTCACCGCTGCTTTCAAAATCCAGACCGACTATGATGCGCAGCAGGGTGCTTTTGCCGCAACCGCTGGCGCCGACAATACTTATGAATTCCCCCGGTTCCACCCGCAGATTAATATCGGTGAGCGCCTGAACCGTCTCGGTATCAATGGTAAACTGTTTTGAAAGGCGGCTGATTGAGAGTGCCTGACTGCTATTTACTGACATGCTCATTTCCTCAGATATTCCATTTAAGCAGACGTGTTTCCAGCGTACGAATGACGTAATCTATGAACAGTCCGGTAATGCCGATAGATATCACCCCTACCAGCATGACGTCCGCCTGAGAAAGTTCGCGGGCATACATGATCATGTAGCCGACACCGGCAGAAGCAGCGATCAATTCGGCGCCAACAACGCTCATCCAGGCGATGCCGATGCCGATCCTGATGCCGGTAAAGATTGATGGCAGAGCCGAAGGGAGCACTACTTTTGTCAGCAGAGTCCAGCGACTCTTTTCAAAAATAGTCGCCACTTCGACATATTTTTTATCGGTATTTCTGATGCCGTGTACTACGTTCAACAACACCGGCCAGAAACTGCCGATGGCAATGACGGTAATCTTGGATGCTTCATCGATACCCATCCAGAGAATCAGCACCGGGACCCAGGCGATGATCGGTATAGGACGCAGCAGACCTGTAATCAGTACGAGGGCTCGCTCAATACGTGGTGACAGTCCGATCAGCACCCCTGTGATCAGTCCAAGCACGGCGCCGGTGGAAAACCCCTTGATGACCCGCCAGAGGCTTACAGCGAGATGATTGAGTAATTCACCGCTTTTGATCATTTCAAAAAATACCAGCCAGATATCACTCGGAGGCGGCAGGATTGTCGGCTTAATCATCCCCTTCCGGCTGAGCAGTTCCCAGATGACTAACAGCACAACCGGTACAAACAGTGGCAGGAGAAAATAGCCACCTCTGCGCGTTATGTTAACGGGTAGCGCCATATAAGAGATTACTGCGGCCTCGGGGATATCATTTCCCGTATTGGTATCAATATATTCCATACATTCCTCTGATCAGCGGGCTATCCTGTCAAGATGGGTAAAGAAGGGACGTTCCGTATTTTCATATTCCCGGCGGTCATCCTGCCCTTCGTTAATAATTTCAACAGGCTCAATTTCCCACACAGAAGCCAGATTAAAATTTCCATATCTCGAGCGTATCTCCTGGTAAAACTTCAAAAACAGCGGCCCGGTGATATGATTCTTGATCGGACGTCCTTTGATCTGAAACGATTGCCCGGCGTTTGACAGTGCGATAGCCACGGACCCGTCAAACCAGATGCTGCGGGTCAGGTTTCTGTTGGTCGCAGATGACTCGAAATACTCCAGATAGAGCAGATTGCCCTTTTCACCTACATGGAGCGGAGCTCCCGCAACTGCGTGCGGGAACCCCTTTTCATCGACGGTTGCCAGTACTTTACTGGTACCGCTGTCAGTAAGCAGGTCGACTATCCCTTTTGTTAATGCAGTTCCCATACAATTCCCCTTAATGTTCACTTCAAAGTAATCGCGACAAATCCGAATCGGGATGATTACCGCAGCGACGATAATCATCAAAGTCAACGCCGAGGTTGTATTTCACCCGCAGATCGTGAAGCCCCTGTGCCTTTTGGACGTAATAATCAAGAGAGGCGTTCTGCTGATCGTGAAAGTAGGAACCGGGACGCGGGACCCAGACAATATAGACTGTTGTCACACCACGTTCAGCTAGGTATTCAGCTTCTTCCAGGGTCGCCTTCAGGGCATCGCTTTCGCTCTTGAAGCCGTTTGGCAGTGCCAGTTCCGAACCGGACACCAGGCCGGTACCGACATTGCCGCGACCAAAGATATCCACGGCCCGGACGAGGCGATTTTTCCACTCCTGATAACCAAGTTTAGAGGCTTTCCCTGGGCAGACCCAGTTGAATACCTCTTCATTCAGCACTTCCAGGTCGCTGGTGTAACTCATCAAACCGGTATTCTCATAAAGACGTGCCAGCTGTTTTTCATTGAAAGATGATGAAATCAGCTGGCTCGGGAACTTTTTGGTTGTGAAGTTCTCACCGATGGCCTGTAGTGTCTCAATATAGAAATCCACCTCCTGATCGAATAGCTCCTTACCTTTGAGGACGGAACCGGAAGTCAGGCAGATGTTGGTAAATCGGCCAGGTTCCTTCAAAGCCTCTTTGATTGTTTCAGATATATCGGACGGTTTAAGGCGAGTCGGCACACCCTTTTCACTTTTCTGCTGCTTGGTATGGGTAACAATATCGCAGAATTTGCATCCTTGATCCTCAGCCCAGAAATGGCAATAGCTGGACTGAAATACATTAAGCCGTTGCGGTCGCGCACTGGCGATGTGGCTCATTGGGATGCCGGTACTGGTTTTTTTGTCGTAGTAGAGCGGCTTGGGCCAGAGATCGGTAAACTCGACAAACTTGTCGGTGTCGACCAGGGCAAATCTACCGTCGATCAAATCCACCAGATACGGGTTCAGGTCCAGTGGCGTCGGGTCGGTTAAAATTGTTGTGCCGTCACGGAGCAGCAGAGATTCCGGGAGGTCTTTTATCTCGCCGTCACGCGAGCCGAACAGATACGGACTGCGCATCTGGTGAATCGAATAATCGACAGCAGCAAGCGCCCGCTCGGTGTAATGCACTCCTCGCCGCTGCACATCGATCTTCAGTGCAATCAGCCGGGGAAAATCGGAATACTTTGCAACAATTTCATCCAGCGACAGTTCTGGCTTACGCTTATTTGCCTGATTTTGTGCCATATCCGGTTCCTTCCTCATGATGAGTTGGTGAGTGAACTCATTGAAAAACAAAAAAGGCCGGGCAAAAACGGAAGTACTTCCGCTCTTGCCCGGCCTCCAGTTTTTCTGGTCAGCCCTGCTTTTCGACACCCTAACAAATGTATAGAGCATCTGTCAAGCATATAAATACAAAAACTACAATAATTGTATAATTTAACGCCATACCACGAGCGAAGGCTTCAAAAAACACCCCATCGGGAAGGGAGATATTTCAATCGCCCCTGAGCCGCTCCGTCCAAGCGGATACTGCTTCGGTTTTTGCGGTAAACTGCCCCATTGCCTCCCGCATCATCTGTGAAATATTCAAGGAATGAAATGATGCGATTGTCTCAAACTCCTGCCGTTCAAAGTCACTGACTCTCATTGAAATGACATTGTACCGCGGAGTGTCTTTGTATTTTGCCATAAATTTTCTCCTCTGCTTGTTGTCATCAGACGTTAACCAATGCCTGTTCCAGATCAGCAATGATGTCATCAACATGTTCAATACCAACCGATAAGCGGATAAAATCCGGTGTTACACCGGTGGAAATCTGCTCTTCGGGGCTTAATTGTGAATGAGTTGTCGATGCCGGGTGAATAACCAGAGATTTTGCATCACCAATATTGGCCAGCAGCGAGTGCAGCTTGAGGCCGTTGATAAATTTCTTGCCATCCTCAAGCGTGCCTCCTTTGAGGCCAAAGCCGACCAGAGCGCCAAACAGACCCTTGTGGTGGTATTTTTTGGCCAGTTCATGTGTGGGACTGTCAGGTAGACCGGGGTAGTTGACCCAGCCGACTTTGGGGTGATTTTTCAAAAAGCTTGCCACTTTAAGGGCATTGGTACTGTGTCGTTCCAGGCGCAGATGCAGTGTTTCCAAGCCCTGCAGAAAGAGAAAAGAGTTGAATGGCGAGACCGCCGGTCCCAGATCGCGCAACAGCGAAACGCGTACTTTTATGATATAGGCGATTGCCCCGAGAGCCTCCCAAAAGTTGATGCCGTGATACGAGGGATCGGGCTGAGCGATTTCAGGAAATTTACCGTTGCCCCAGTTGAATGTTCCACCATCAACAATGACGCCACCAATTGACGTGCCGTGGCCGCCAATGAACTTTGTTGCCGAATGGACGACTATATCGGCGCCATGCTTGAGCGGGTTCACAAGATACGGTGATGGCGTGGTGTTGTCGATGATCAGCGGAATATCATGCTCATGGGCGATAGCCGCAACACTCTCGATATCCAGCGTGTCGAGTTTTGGATTACCAACCGTCTCACCGTACAGCAACCGCGTCTTGGCAGTAATTGCTTTACGGAAGTTCTCAGGATCGGATGGGTCGACAAATTTTACTGTGATACCGAGCTGCGGCAGTGTGTAATGAAAGAGGTTGTAGGTCCCACCATAGAGACTGGCGGCAGAAACAATCTCATCACCGGAGTGCGCGATAGTAAGAATGGCAAGTGATATGGCTGACTGACCGGAAGCGACTCCCAGCGCAGCAACGCCCCCTTCCAGAGCAGCAACCCGCTGTTCAAATACATCCGTGGTTGGGTTCATCAGGCGGGTGTAGATATTGCCGAACTCCTGGAGTCCGAACAGCCGTGCGGCATGGTCGGCATCGTTGAAGACGTAGGACGTTGTCTGATAGATCGGTACCGCTCGTGAATTGGTAGTCGGATCCGGTTTCTGACCAGCGTGCAGGGCCAATGTTTCTGCTTGATAAACAGGTGAATCACTCATTGTGTTACCTCCGTGTAGGTTGATACTGCACTATGCAGCCTTACTGATACTGATAGATAGCGCTCACCGCATGACTGCGGTAGTAGTGACTGATGCGATGTAAGCCATGTGGGTTCAGGAGTGCATCGAGTTCATCATGAGTAAGAGTTTTGGAACAATCAGAACAGGAGAAAAAATCTGTACAGGTTGCGTCGCACCGTTCATGAGGTTTACGGCAACGCACCTCCATCAGAAGGTAGCCACCCGACTTCAGGTTGGCTACGGCATTTTCCAGATACGTGTGCCGTTCGCTGCTCTCCATGATAATGTTGAAGACGTAGGTGGAGAGAACAAGATCTACGTTGAGGCGTGAATCCGGAAGCTCATTCGTGGCCATGAGTCTCTCAAGGGCGTTGGCCGACGGACGGTTGCGCAACTTTTCTATCTGTTCCGGAATATCCGCCGCGAACACCTTGAAGCCCTGTTTTGCCATAAATAGTGCGTTTCTCATGTTTCCGGTGCCGTAATCGAGAACGTCTGTTGCCTCGCACTTCCTGAAGAAGGTACTGTATCTTCTGACACTTTCTGCGACTATTGTCATATCCTCCTCCTTTTAAGCCATAACAACTATCGTATTAATAGATATTTTAGACAAAAAAACTCTCTTACTCCTGCTATATTGATTCTCCATCCGTTACCAGCCCATTTTCAAGCGCGTAAATCCGCTCTGCCCATTCGAGACTCCAGGCACGAAGACGCTCCACCGACATCGGCTGAGGCATATTACCGGAATATATTGTATTCGTAGTGTCGACAATCTGGTTTGCCAGGCGCCGATAGTAATATGACTGGTTCGATTTAGGCTTCGATTCAATGACCGTCTGTCCGTACAGTTCAGACTGCCTGACAACAAGCGACCTCGGCACCTTGCCGATTGTCCTGGCATTGGTATGAAACGAAAAATCATTGACAAAGGCCTCTTCAAAAGAGCTGGAAATGCTATTAAGGATCAACCCACCCATCAGTATTGGCGTCTCATGTTCACTATTATGCTGTTCCAGAAAGCTGAAGACGTCATTGGCGGCCTGCAATGCCTTGAAATCAGCGTTAGTAACGACACATAACCTGGCAATATCAACCTGGCGAATAACGGCGTGCAATGCCGCAAATGAATTTTCGCCGGAAATGTCATAGAGAACGAAATCTGGGTTTATATGCTTGAATACCTGTAATCTCTTAAGTTCTTTGAGAGCACATGAGAGTTCAGCGGACGTGCAGGTTGCCGAGGATGTTGGATCCCCCAATTCCACACAGGTAATTCCTTTAAAGCCCTTATGTACAAGGCTATCCAGGGTGATGTCACTATGATTCCGGATTTGCTCCAAGACACTCGGTATTTTGACACTGTTATTTAAGAGAGTTGTCGAATCGCCCTTTGGGTCGCATCCTACAACCATCACTTCAAAACATGCTTCCACTAACGAAGCAGATATATTCGTGACCAGGGTAGTTTTTCCGACGCCCCCTTTGCCATAAAATGCAATATGATGAGTCATGAGTAATCTCTTCTCTGAATTATTGACTGTTTAAAATAACGAGGCCGGATGAGTCACGTGAGTGAAAACTCAACCGGCCTCCAGTTTTCTGGTCAGCGTATGATTATACTTCGTGAAACTTAAATACCGCTCCCGTCTATATGCCCGGTACGATTGATTCTAATTTTCTCACTTTTATCAATCTGGATGACTCTCCCATCCTGAACAACCAGACTCACGGTGCCAAAACGGATTGACTGCAACGCATCACGCACAAGAAGCTCAAGCTCCTTATTCCAAAGGCTCGGGGCGATGGTGCTCATCCTAGATCCCCTCAAACAGTGGAGTAGAAAGATAGCGTTCTGCTCCATCCGGCAGGATTGCGACTATTGTCTTACCGGCAAATTCATCCAATTGGGCAAGTCTTACCGCAGCGGCTACGGCGGCGCCGCAAGAGATACCGACCAGCAGACCCTCTTCTTTGGCCAGACGCCGGGCAAAATCAATCGCTTCGGCACTGTCTACCTGCTCGACACGAT
>JBMOEI010000068.1:0-26840 GCA_049318985.1 Desulfuromonadaceae bacterium | reverse complement strand
TAACAGGATGTTACGCTGTTTACTTTTGATAACGCATTACTTTTGATAAGGGGGCATCATCTCCCCGCTTTTGGCTAACATGACGCTGGACGGAATGGAGACGGCAGTCAAAGCTGTTGTTCCCCGCCGTACCAAGGTCAACGTAATCCGCTACGCCGACGACTTTGTCATCACCGGAAAAACGAAAGAACTTCTGGAAGATACGATCAAACCGGCGATAGAAAAGTTTCTCAAGGAACGGGGTTTAACTCTCTCCCCTGAGAAAACCCGGATTACGCGGATAGAGGACGGATTTGATTTCCTTGGGCAGACTCCGCGCAAGAAAGCGGGCAAGTTGCTGATAAAACCAGCAAGGAACAACGTCAAGGCGTTCCTCGTCAAAGTTCGGGAAACAATCCGAAAGTTCACGGCTAAGAAGCCGGGAGATATGATCCGAAACCTTAATCCTATGATCAGGGGCTGGGCGAATTATCACCGGCATATAGTCGCGAGCAACACCTTCAAGGAAGTGGACAACCAAATTTACTGTTACTTGTGGGATTGGGCCAAGAGACGGCATCAGGATAAAGGGAAAAGATGGCTGTTGCGCAAATACTGGCGTAACGGCTCCTGTGTCAGCACCTTCTCAACGATTGAGGAAACCCCGGAAGCAAAACGCCGAGTTGAACTCATTCGGGCATCACAAATCACCATTAGACGTCATATCAAGGTGAGGAGTGAATCTAATCCTTTCGATCCGAAGGATGCGGATTACTTCGAGAAACGAAAGGCCGACCGCCAACGTCGGCACACAAGTCAGGCCGCAGCAAAAGCGGCGTAAGGGTATAATACCAAGGAAGGAACTGATAGCCGGGTATCCCGACAAGGAGAATACTTTGGGGTGCTTGAGCCGTATGACGGGAAACTGTCACGTACGGTTCTGAGGGGGGTGGGGAGCCGCAAGGCTCCCTGCCTACCCGGTGGACATTTTTGCATCCGCCCAGCGCAAACCTGAAATGGAGTGACATTGAGGGGCTATTCAATGAGCTTGGAGCAGAAATAACAGAGCGGGAAGGTTCGCGCGTTGGAGTGAGGTTGTTTGGAGAACGTCGGGTGTTTCACCGCCCACACCCATCTCCAGACACAGACAAGGGAGCGGTTGCGAGTATCCGTAAATGGCTTGAAGAAAATGGGGTGAGACCATGATGAATGTTTTAGAAATCAATGGAGTAAAGGCAGTGATAGCATTCGATCCAGATATCAATATGTTTCGGGGTGAATTTGTTGGTCTGAATGGGGGAGCAGATTTTTATGCTACTGATATTGAAGGTCTTCGCCGGGAAGGAGAGATTTCGATAAAGGTTTTTTTTGAAATGTGCGTTGAGGAAGGTGTCTCTCCTTATAAAAAGGCATCGGGCAGATTCAATCTTCGCCTTCCACAGGAACTTCACGACAAAGCAGTCACATTGGCAAAGGCATCTGGCAAAAGTGTAAATTTCTGGATATGCGGATGAAAGTATCATAGATACAGGCAAGGAAATAGGCCAGGATGTTAAGGCCATCGGGGAGAAAACTGGTAAAGCTGTTGTTAAAGGTGGAACAGAGATCGGAAATAGCTTCAAAGAGGCCGGCAAAGATATAGGCCAGGAAGCAAAAAATGATGGAAAAACGGTCGGAGAAGCGTTCAAATCTTTTGGCCAGAAAACAGGCGAAGCATTCAAGCAACTGGGAACCGGTATAAAAGAGATTTTCACCGGAGAAAAACGGGAGTAATTCTTGTAAAAAATGAAATAATACCAGTCAATTTGACGATAAGCTGGTACTTCTGCCTCAACCGGTTCGCAGCACCGTGAAGGGACATAATGCGTCTGGAATTGACCCGGCAGCAAGCTGAACTTTAATTAGTAATAAAAAGTAACTGCAGTTTTTTGAATGTAGTTTTGAATTGACTTATTGCTATTTGATATAATAATGTTAACGCAAATAAAACGTATTTTTCAATAAAACAATTTCAGATAACGACAATACTAAACCACTCGTGAGAGTGGGACGGAAAGCCCACAGGATCTCTTTGAGACAGCCGGGTCGCCGAATTATCTTTCCAGATAAGAAGCGATTCGGCTGTCTTTTTTTGTGCGCATTGATGGAGTTGGAATTCCCTGTAAACCGAACAATTATCAGGAGGACGTCGCCGGATGCATACAACGTTATATGGTTGTTTCAGTGCAGTCCGGTTTTTTTGTCAACAGAACAATATGCACAAATGTCATCCCTTTCGATAAGGGCAAAAGATCTCATCTGACTGAGTCGATCCGTCTTGCGTGGCAGGTAGTATAACAAATTGATACAAAGGAGGTTAGAGATGCCCGTACAACCAACGTATCCAGGTGTTTACATTGAGGAAGTTCCGAGTGGAGTACGCACCATCACAGGAGTCAGTACATCAGTGGCGCTCTTCATCGGACGAACCAAGCAAGGGCCGCTGAATAAGCCGACGCTCTGCCTGAACTTCACCGAATTCTCTCGTAATTTCGGCACTGATACCAGCTTGGGAGAACTGACGTACAGTGTTCGGCTGTTCTTCGAAAATGGTGGAGCACAGTGCTACGTCATACGTATCGCACACGGTGCGACCGCATCTGAGGTGACGCTCAAATCCGAGTCGGGTGTTGAAGTGCTGAAGCTGGAAGCCAGGAACAGAGGTCTGGCCGGTGAAACGATCCGTGCCGTGGTCAGCTACAATGGTCAACAGCCGGAAGTCACATTCAACCTGGAACTCTTCCGCTGGGAGACTGTCGGTGGACAATTGACCAGGCAGGGGCGCGAGTATTGGCCAAATCTCTCCATGGACCCGCTGGGACCGCGTTACGCGCCTGCCTTCCTTACTCAGAATTCGGTATTGGTAAATGCGGCCGCAGCCGCAACAGTACCGGCTCCCGGTTCCGGTTTCTCTCAATCGGGGCGCCCTGTGCCCCACGATTCTGGAACCCCCGCCACGTTCCCCTCGTCCTGGGCGCCGCTCCTGGGCAACAGCGCCGGGGTGGCGGGAAATCGCTTCCGCATCAGCGTTGACGGCTCGCCCTACACTGACGTCGACCTGTCAAGTCTCAATGTCGCCGGAATCTCACCCACCGGGGCGAATACGGCTGCCAAACTCGCCGACACTAAACAGAAACTGAGTAGCATGATCAAAGGCGCCATCGACCCGGAGCTGCCGCTCGGAAAGACCGTGCAAGTAAGTTTTGAGGATGGCCCGACGCCGCCTTCGGCCGACGGCAATGCCACGGCACTACTTCGGATTAGCTCAACTACAGGCGACGTGTTCATCCAGCCGGCCGCCACTGGCGACCTGGCCGTACCGCTCATGATGGGTACAGCGCAGGGCGGCCTGGAGATGTCGTGCTATGCGTCGGCACGGCCCGCTCCAAGCGGCATCACCCTCAAAGCTCTGAGCGCGCTCGTCGGGTTTGCTGCCCGGCCGCAAAACGCTTTCAACACCCTCACCGTGAATGGCAGTGCAATCGCTTTGGGCACAACGTTGCAAACAGTCAGCACGGCCAGCCCCATGTTCAAGGACGCCTACGCCTCATCCCGCACCGGGAATAGTGACGGCGTACGCGAGAAGCTCGCCATCCTCCAGTCAGCAATCAATAACTTCGCCTCCGGGCATTCCACCTTCCGCTGGAAGGCCGAGGTCTGGGGATCCAGGTTGGTACTACTGCCCATTGAGGGTAGCGATAACTCAATCGGCACCATCTCGACTGCAACCACTGATATCGGCGGCGACTTCACGAAGAACGTTACACGTTACAGCCTGGGTGTGGGCGGCCTTGCGGGGCTGCAGACGCCGGCGGCGGTGCCGGCCAGGGATGGTGATGCGCCGACACCGGCGGACTACGCCGGGGCTTATGACGAGGTGGTCGACAAAGAGATCGACCTGTTCAACCTGCTGATTCTGCCAAAGGATGCCGATCACAACGAGTCTACCACGGCCAGTCTGTGGGGACCGGCCAGCAATTACTGTCTGAAGCGCCGCGCCATGCTGCTCATGGATGCGCCGGCCGACTGGAAAAAGGTGGGAGACGCTACAAAAGCGGTCAACTTGCTGCGCATTGGACTGGTAAATGATCATAGTGCTCTTTTCTACCCACGACTGCTCGTCAATGACAACGGTCTGAGTAAAGCGGTGGGAGCCAGCGGCGCCATTGCCGGCCTGATGGCACGCATTGACAGCACGCGGGGAGTCTGGAAAGCGCCGGCCGGTACCGAGGCGAATCTCCGTGGCGTTGCCGGCCTGGAGCTGGCCTTCTCGAATCAGGATAACGGAGTGCTCAATCCTCGCGGTATCAATACTCTCCGTGTATTCCCCACGGGCATCGTTAACTGGGGCGCCCGCACCATGGACGGTGACGATGATTTCGGTAGCGAGTGGAAGTATATCCCTGTACGTCGACTCGCACTCTTTATCGAGGAAACCCTCTATCGCAGTACCCAATGGGTGGTTTTTGAATCCAACGATGAACCGCTCTGGTCACAGATCCGCCTTAATATCGGGTCTTTTATGCACAGTCTGTTCAGGCAGGGGGCTTTTCAGGGGAAATCTCCAAAGGAAGCTTACTTTGTTAAGTGCGATGGTGAGACGACAACGCAAGACGATATAAATAAGGGGATTGTCAATATCCTCGTCGGCTTTGCGCCCCTCAAACCGGCAGAATTCGTGATCATTAAACTACAGCAGATGGCTGGCCAAATTCAGGCATAGGAGGGTTTCCAGATGGCGCAATTCAGCGTTAACGCACAACGATTTGATCCCTATAAAAATTTCAAGTTCCGGGTGAAATGGGACGGTCGGTATGTAGCCGGCATCAGCAAGGTGAGCGCCCTCAAGCGCACAACTGAAGTGGTTAAGCACCGCGAGGGCGGGGATCCGAGCAGCACCCGCAAGTCACCGGGGCGCACGGAGTATGAGGCTATTACACTCGATCGGGGAGTGACACACGACAAGGACTTCGAGCAATGGGCAAACAAGGTCTGGAATTATGGCGCAGGACTTGGGGCGGAGGTCTCGCTGAAAGACTTCCGCAAGGACCTTATCATTGAAGTCTACAATGAGGCGGGACAACTTGCCGTAGCGTACAAGGTCTTTCGTTGCTGGGTCTCTGAATACCAGGCCCAGGCCGATCTCGATGCCAATGCAAATGCGGTGTTGATCCAGCACATCAAGCTTGAAAACGAAGGCTGGGAGCGGGATTACGGGGTGGCTGAACCGGGCGAGTCGACTTTTACCGAACCTGACTAACAAATGGCCTCATTTTCCGCACTCGATATGGTGCATCTCTGGGAGGTTGGTCGGCGGCAGCATCCCCTGGAGCAGGCGCTTACCATTCTGGAGGTTGCCTGTCCGGAGATCGCGAGGAGCACACTTTCCGCTCTGACAATCGGTCAGAGAGATACGCTCATCTTTCAGTTACGTGAGCAGACGTTAGGTGAACGACTCGACGCCCTTGTAGAATGCCCGCAATGCCATGAGCGTCTCGAGTTCTCCATGCCTTCGGTGGATCTCCGGAATCGGCCCGAAGCTCGTCAATCAGATCCTGTCTACGAATGTGATGATTTCGAGACGGGGATGAAAATGACGTTTCGCCTTCCGGATAGCAGGGATCTTGCCGTTGCATCAGGAAACGGTACACCTGAAGCTGCAAGAGCAATGCTCGTGGAGCGATGTGTCATTGAAGCGAGTCTCGATGGCACGCGGGTTTCCGCGCACGAATTGCCAGACACCGCAATCACCATGCTTGCCGAACGCATGGCCGAATGTGATCCGGTTGCCGATATTCTGCTGAATCTTGATTGTCCTGCCTGTCACGCCGAATGGCAGCAACCATTTGATATCGTTTCTTTCTTCTGGTCCGAGATAACTGTGCAGGCCAAACGTCTGCTGCGCGAAGTGCATACCCTGGCACATGCCTACGGATGGAGAGAAGTAGATATTCTTTCAATGAGCACAACCAGGCGCAATTATTATCTGGAGATGATAAGCGGATGAACGATTTCCTCTACAGAATGGCGGAAAGGGCACTGGGGATTGGCCAGTCAGTGCGGCCGGTCTGTGCGCCCCTGTTTGCGCCTGAACCACCACTATCAGAGTATGATCCCACCATAAGGGTCGAACGGGGAACGGAGCGGCTTAAAGCTGAATCCGGAATACACGTAAACTCAGGAAAGCAGGACACAACCGGTTCCGCAGACCTTACAACTCAACCACTGGAAGAAGAAGGTGGTTTCCGGTCACCGTCCAAACCACCGGACTCTACGACCGGACAGGTTGAAAAGGTCGCAGCTCGAAATGAACGGAAACATTCCGGTTGCTTCGAAGAATTCGACTCACCGGAATATGAGCCGGAAAGAACCGTGAAAAATCAACGCATAACCGGTCTGATAAACGTTTCCCCGCACGTACGGAGTACTCCTGAAATGGTACGGGCTACCCATCCGGAACAAACGGAATCAACGCCCAGGTCACCGCAAAAGAATGTCAATGAAATTTTTGCGGTTGTGTCCCGTTTCATACAACACAATGCACAGCACCCCTCCACCGGCCTCTTGACGGGAGAGGCAAATGTTTCACACAACAGTGGAGAAAACGGGGAACAGCCCGAAGAAACAGCTGTTATTGAACGAACCGTAATATCAACATTGCAGCCGGCAGGAATTCGCCCAAAGAGTGCCATTTACCGGGAACAGCCGGTTTCACCGTTTGCGGGGGATACAGTTTTGACTCCGGACGCACTATCAGTTCCTTCAACCGTCCACGTAACCATCGGCCGCATTGAGGTGCGTGCAGCACAACCGCCTCTTCGGAGCCAGCCACAATCTAAAGCAGTTGGAGGCACATTGAGTCTGGATGAGTATCTGCTCAGGCGTAACGGAGGCGGTCGATGAGCAATTACCTGGCGATAGCAACGGTAACGGCCGCATTGGAACAACTTGTGAGAACTGCGGCGCAGGCGGTTGTTCACGGGTCTCAAGTACTGACCGGCAGGCCTGATCCGAACGCCACGCCGGGCCATCGCATTCACCTGTTCCTCTATCAGGTGTTGCCAAATGGAGCGATGCGCAATAACGATCTCCCTGCACGTTCGCCCGACGGCACGGTCGTAAAGCGTCCCACAGTCGCTCTTGACCTGCACTATCTTTTGGCTTTCTACGGCAGTGATACCGAATTGGAAGCGCAGCGCATGCTTGGCGCGGTCGTCCGTGACCTGCATGCAAAGCCATTGCTCACGCGATCCATGATTCAAAGTGTGATCAAAAGCCAAACCTTTTTGACAGGATCGAATCTGGCGGATGCTGTTGAACAGATCAGGTTCACCCCTCTGCCCCTTTCGTTGGAGGAGATGTCGAAACTCTGGTCGGTATTCTTTCAAGCTCCCTACGCGCTGTCCGTTGCCTATCAGAGTACGGCCGTCCTGATCGAGAGCGAAGAACCGGTGCAGTCGGCCCTGCCTGTACTCAAGCGAGGTGCCCGTGACCAGGGTGTGGACCTGCTGCCCGGCTCATTTCCCTGTATTGAGAGCGCTTATTTCGGCATGCCTGAAGATAGCATCATGCAGCCGCGACCGCCTTCGCTGCCGACGGCGCAACTGGGCCTTGCCGTTATAGTTACCGGTCGTAACCTGGGAGGAGAGTCCGTACTCCTGCGCTTTCATCACTCTAAACTGGGCTTGACCAGGGAGCTTTCAGTGGCTTCGGCAGACATTTCGGCAAAAGAGTTGAAAGTCCGGTTACCCCGGCCCGGCGCCGGTTCCAGTCAAACTGACTGGGCACCGGGGGTGTACACCGTGACTGTAGTACAGAAACAGTCGGGTGCCACTCGTGAGCGGACCAGTAATGCACTCCCGATCGCTCTCTCCCCGCTTATCGGGAGCATCGAGCCAGGCACAACAATCCCGCGTGACACGCATGGAAACGTGAAAATTATCCTTACCTGCCTGCCGCAGATACGAAGTGCTCAGCAGACGGTTCTTCTGCTGGCCGGGAGGGAAATTGTCGGTCAGATTGATGACGACAATCCGGACAAAGTGATTTTCGATGTAAAAAACGCAGTGGTTATGACCAATGAACTGATCCGTCTGAGGGTGGACGGCATTGAGAGTACGCCCATCAAACGGGTGGATTCACCGCCGCCGACACACTTCGAGTTTGACGCAAACCAGAGGGTGACGATCACATGAGCGATCTCATGCTATGGCAGAAGAATAACGATCGATACCTGGCCGCATCGCTGGAGTGGCTTCGTATACGTCTGGGTCAGGCTGCCAGGATCGACCCTTCCGATCAGTCGGCACAGCCTGTCGAGAAGCCGGCGATCGCTGCTGATACCATGAAGGCGGCACAAGCAAAGGCCGATGCCGCCAAAGCCGATCCGCCACCCGCGCACGTTATGCTCGGTCAGCACCTGGGACTTTCGCAATTCGAGCAGGATATCCTGCTCCTCTGTTCAGCGATGGAACTCGATACGCGCATCCCTGGTCTCTGCGCGCAGGCACAGAACGATCCGAACCGGCCCTATCCCACCTTTGCCCTGGCTTTTTCGCTCTTCAGCAATCCACATTGGGACGCCCTGTCCGCAGAGCGTCCGCTGCGCTACTGGCGGCTGCTCGATATCAACCAGCCCGGCGCTACCCCGTTGACCATGAGCGCCTTGCGCGCTGATGAACGTATCGTCAGCTATCTCAAGGGATTGAACAGCCTGGATGATCGCCTTGCCTCATTTATAGCGCCTTTTGATGAGCTGGGAAACGGAGATCAGAGTCTGGCTGCATCACACCAGTTGATAGCCGGGGCTATCGAACTCCAACTCCGGAATAGAGGCGTTGCTGACCGGCTGCCGGTGATCCAGCTGACCGGGACTGATTCGATCAGCAAACAGCAGGTGGCACTTCGAGTGCTGACCCGGTTGGGATTGCAGGCATTCCGCATGCCCGGTGAACTCCTGCCCGTGTCAGCCGCTGAGGTCGAGACTCTAGCGCGACTCTGGCAGCGGGAAAGCTATTTACTTCCCCTGGCTCTCTATCTCGACGTTTCCGACAGCGATGAGGGAATCCGGACCGGTGAAGGGATTTCTCTGCTCAGCAGATTTCTAACGCGGTGCGGCACGCTGACATTTCTCGACACCCGTGAACCCCGAACGGGTCATGGTCTCAACACACTTGTGTACGAAGTCGAAAAGCCTTTGCCTGCAGAACAGCATAACGCCTGGATCGAGGCGTTGGGAGAGGCTGCGAAAGACATCCCTGCCCGGCTCTCGGGTCAGTTCGACCTCAATCTGCCGACTATCCATCACATTGCCCTGTCCGTCCTGGCAGATATACGGCAGGAGGATAACCGGGGTCTCCATCAACAGCTCTGGAGGTCGTGCCTCAGCCGGACGCGACCGCGACTCGATAAACTGGCCCTGCGTATCGAGTCAAAAGCCACCTGGAATGAACTCGTCCTTCCCGATGAGCAGCTCTCGCTCCTGCACGAGATTAGCGAACAGGTCAGACATCGCAGCACCGTTTACGACGCCTGGGGATTTCGCAGCATCATGAACCGCGGCTTCGGTATCAGTGCGCTCTTTGCCGGAGAGAGCGGCACGGGTAAGACCATGGCAGCCGAGGTTATTGCCAGGGAGCTTCACCTGGACCTCTATCGAATTGATCTTTCCGCCGTGGTGAACAAGTACATCGGCGAGACGGAAAAAAATCTCAGACGGCTGTTCGATGCTGCGGAGGATGGCGGCATGATCCTCTTCTTCGATGAGGCCGATGCACTCTTCGGCAGGCGCAGTGAGGTGAAGGACAGCCATGACCGCTACGCGAACATCGAGGTTAACTACCTTCTTCAGCGGATGGAGTCGTTTCGAGGCCTGGCAATCCTCGCCACGAACATGAAGAGCTCCCTTGATCAGGCCTTTATGCGCAGACTCAGGTTTGTTGTTAACTTTCCGTTCCCGGGCCCTGCTGAGCGGAAAATGATCTGGGAACGGGTGTTTCCCAAGGATAACCAAAAGCGTAGCGTGTCCGGAACACCGACCGAAGCTCTGGACCACGACCATCTCGCGCGGATCAACCTGCCAGGCGGTAATATCCACAACGTCGCCCTGAACGCCGCATTCCTGGCGGCCAGGGCCGGCTCGGCCGTGACCATGCCGCTGATTCTGGATGCGGCACGCACGGAATTCCGCAAGCTGGAAAGACCGGTGAACGAAGGGGACTTCCGCTCTCTGAAACCTTTAGGAGCAGCAACATGAATATCAATCTGCACATCGAGCGGCTGATTCTGGACGGGCTGAACATCGGAGCTGGCCAGGGGGCTCAAGTAAAAGTTGCGGTCGAGGCTGAGTTGACGCGGCTGCTGACGGAAGGTGGGCTGGCGGCGGGCTTGGAGGGTGGCGGGGCGATATCGAATATCACGGCACATCCGATGCGGATCAGTGGGGATGCGAGCCCTGCCGATCTGGGGCAAGAGATCGCGCGGGTTGTTTATGGGGGGATCGGGACATGAAAGAGACTGCTGGCAAAGAACAAAAGAAGTCTGGTTCATCGTTGATTAATGTCCTGATGCACCACGCTACCATTCGACCATTCCTTGATCATGAGTTACCTCAAACCGCTATTGACAAGGCTCATGCAAACGGTCGTGACTTCAGCCAAGTGCCCGTTAGTTCAGCTGAATCGGCAGGTGTGCATGCAAACCTGGTCCAATCATGTCCATTTACCCCCCAGCGCTGCCCTTTCGGTGGCGCATACCACACCTGCCCACCCCGCGTTCAGGCCAAACTCATAGTCACTAAGCCGGGAGATTTCTACGAACAGGAAGCGGATCGGGTGGCCGACCAGGTTATGGCAGCATCAACGCATTCTTCAGCAGGCAGCGCACTGTCGCGCATTCAACGTTTTCCTGAGCAAGTATCTACAGTAGGGATTGATACGCCAGCAAGTGTGGACAACGTTCTTGCGAGCACAGGTATTCCGCTGGATCCAGTGCTGCAGAAAGAGATGGCGCAACGATTCGGTTTTGATTTTTCGCAGGTAAGGGTGCATTCCGGACAAGCTGCAGAGCAATCTGCACGAGAGGTGAATGCCCATGCCTACACGGTGGGAAACGACATTGTATTCGGTGCCGGTCAGTACGCCCCTTCTACGCATAGTGGTCAGCGTTTGCTTGCCCATGAGTTGACACACGTCGTGCAGCAGTCGAAATCAGAATCTTCTCATGTTGATAACACCGATGCTTTATGTGGTGTGAATTCGGACAAGGCACCCTTTGGTCGGACAACAGCAACAATGAAAGTAATTCAACGGGTTGCACCTGCTGCTGCAGTTGGAATTGGCGCCTTGGCAGCGAAATGTATCATCGGGGCGATAATCAGCACCTTGCTCGATTTAGCCTTTCAAAGTGGCATGCACATGTGGAAGAACCGAAAGTGGAGTGTGAAAGGTATGCGTGTTGATTATTGCTCGCTTATCTTGTCAGCTGCTCTTGGCTGCATTGGCGGAGTGGTAGCGGCAAAGTGGCTTGAGCCATGGTTGAACGGCGTACTCGGTAAGACACTGGGAGGGATTGGCGGCACCCTGTTAGGAAAGCTCCTTCTTTATATTGCAAACAAGCTGGCGATTGGTGTTCCGCGATGGGTTGTAAAAAAATTGCTGCATCTTGGATGTATTAGCGACGAGCAGGCTAATGCTTTGGCCCCAGGAATATCAGAAGATCAGTATGCCTTATCTGAAAATGCTCCAAACGAAAATCCGAACATAGTGAGGGCATAAATCTGATACCAAGTGGAGTGATGTGGAAAAAACGTGTGCGTATGAGTGAAGCTTTGTGGAACTACCATAGATTTTCAAAGTAGAGAAGGAATATTCAATGACCACTTTCCCCGGTTCACCCCGCCTGCAGAAAGGTGCCATCATCGGGCTTGACCCGTTCAACCCGCTGGCGAGCGTGATCGTGTTCCAGTACAACCCGGATACGCTGACGCGCACAGTGACCGCCCAGACCAGCGGCGGCAATGCTGATAGGGGGGAAGCGTTGCGCCTGAAGGGACCGCCGCAGGAAACTATCAGGCTCGATGTGGAGATCGACGCCACCGACCAGCTTGAACAGGCAAAGGAACCGGCAACTTCGATGGGGATCTACCCGTCGCTCGCGGCGCTGGAGATGCTCCTCTACCCGAAATCGGGACTGGTAATTGCCAACGAGGTGCTGCTCAATTTCGGAGTGATCGAAGTTATCCCGCCCGAAGCGCCGATGACGCTGCTGGTGTGGGGGGCGAAGCGGATCGTGCCGGTGCGGTTGACCGAACTGAGTATCACCGAAGAGGCCTTCGACCCGAACCTGAACCCGATCCGGGCGAGGGTCGGCATGAGCCTGAAGGTGCTGACCTACCAGGACCTGGGGCTCTTGAGCCAGGGCGGAGCGGCGTTTATGGCCCATCAGGTTGTCAAGGAAGCCATGGCGGTGGTAGGAAGCATGGGAAATAGCACGAATCTTCCATCCACCCTCGGAGGGTAAAGCGATGTTCGACCCGACCAGCAGATATTATACCATTGAAACCGTTACCATGGATGTTACGGACAATGACGGTGCTTTGCGCAGGATTGCCTACAAGAAGCGGCGCTTCATTCCGTCGTCCGAAGGGACACAGACGCTGGTTGAGCATACCGTCACCCAGGGCGAGCGACTTGATAACGTTACCGCCCGCTACCTTGGCGACCCGACCCAGTTCTGGCGGGTCTGCGATGCGAATAACGTGCTCTCTCCCGACGAACTCGAAGAAACCGGCAGAGTTGTCAGAATCGCCTTGCCGAATATGTAAGGGGAACGAATGTTAGCAAGCCTGCTTGGCATACGGCTTCTGCTCTGGCTCGGAAAAACCGTGCCACTGCCGGCGCCCGCCAGCGTAATGAATGCGCTGACAAAAGTCGAGGTAACCAGTGGCGTCGATGGCCAGGACGGCTTTCAGCTGACCTTCACACTGGGGAAGGACAAGTCGCTCGATTATGGGCTGTTGGCAAGCGGTGCGCTTGACCCCGACACCCGGGTTGTGATCGGTGCGCTTCTCGGTGTTACTCCGGAGCCGTTAATCGACGGGGTGATATATCACCACCAGGTATCCCCCGGTGACGAACCGGGCATGTCCACCCTCACGGTGAGTGGCAGGGATATCAGCGTGCTGCTTGATCTGGAAGAGAAAAACGAGAAGTATGAAAACCAGACCGATTCCCTGATCGCCTCCTTCATTGTCCTGCGGTATGCCCAATACGGGATTGTGCCGATGGCACAACCCACAACTGATGTACCGCTTGTCGTTCAGCGCATACCGCGCCAGCAGGAGACGGACCTGGCCTTTCTGAGGCGATTGGCGAAGCGCAATGGTTTCGTCTTCTACGTAGAACCGTTGACTTTGGGAACAAGCGTCGCCTATTGGGGCCCGGAGAAGCGCACCGGTATTCCCCAGCGGCCGCTGACCTTCAACATGGGAACGGCGAGCAATGTACAATCGCTTCATTTTTCCAACGATGCGTTGGCGCCCGTCGGAATGAGGGGGAGCTTTGTCGAACCGATTACCAGGATGAGCATCCAGATCCCCCCGCTCCCCTCGTTCAAATTCCCGCCGCTCGAAAGAAACACGACGACAGCCCGGCGCACCATGCTGATGCGTACGACGGCAAATCAGAATCCACTGCAAGCCGCAACCGCAGCGCTGGCCGCTGCAACAGGTGCGGCCGATCCGGTGACGGCAACAGGCGTGCTCGACACCGTACGCTACGGCAGCATATTACGGGCCCGCCGTACCGTAGGGATCCGCGGCCCGGGCATAAGCTATAGTGGTGGATTCTATGTTAATCGGGTTACGCAGGTTATTGATGTGAGACAGGGCATTTATACCCAGGAGTTCACACTCAGCAGAGGGGGGACCGGCGCGCTTCTGCCGGTTGTATGAAAATGAATGACACTAACGGAACTGTATATTATGGAAAATACCGTGGCATGGTGACCGACAACCAGGATCCGCTTATGATGGGAAGGATCCGGGCAAAAGTTCCCGACGTTATGGGTGACATGGAGAGCGGCTGGGCCATGCCGTGCGCACCGTTTGGCGGCAGCAGCACGGGATTTTTCGCGATCCCGCCGGTAAATGCCGGGGTCTGGATCGAGTTTGAGCACGGCGATCCGGATTACCCGATCTGGTCCGGCTGCTGGTGGGGTTCGGCGGCGGAGATGCCGCCGCTCCTCCTGGCGCCCCCCTACAAGAAAGTGATGATTGTGAGCGAAGGCGGGCAGAGCATCACCCTGGACGATACCCCCGGTATCGGCGGCATCATTCTGGAGACCTCGGGGGGACAGAAAATCAGCATCAGCCCGACAGGAATCGAGATTGACAACGGCCAGGGGGCGAGTATCACATTAACCGGACCACAGGTATCCATCAACAACGGCGCACTGGAGGTGATCTGATGCCCGGTTATCTGCTCCATCAGTGGGCTACAGTTCTTTGCATGCATGCCGGACAGGCCCAGGCCACAGTGCCGAACCTGCGGGTGAAGGTGTCCGGCCAACAGACAGTAATGCAGGCGAGCCCCTGGACAGTGTCCGGGTGTCCCTTCACAACCGGCACGAATCCGATGCCCTGCGTGACGGCACAATGGATGAGCGCTGCAATCCGTGTGAAATCGGATGGGCAGCCGCTTCTCTTGCAGGACAGTCAAGCCGCCTGCGTACCGAACGGCACCGGGGTTACTATAGTGATGACACAAATGCGGGTAAAGGGACAGTAATGAACATCGATTATCCATACCATTTCGACAGCAGGGGCCGCACTGCCGAGGCGGGCGGTGATGTCCATATCCGTGACATGATCGAGCAGGTACTTTTTACCAATCCCGGTGAACGGGTCAACCGCCCGGCTTTCGGCAGCGGTCTCCTGCAGCTGGTCTTTGCGCCGCTGGATGACGCACTGTCCGGAGCGGTGCAGATGAGCGTACAGGGAGCCTTGCAGCAGTGGCTCGGCGACCTGATCAGGGTGGAGGGTGTGCAGGTGGAGAGTGAGGATTCGACCATCAGGGTGTTGGTACAGTATACAATTCTGAAAACCCGGCAGCGGCAGACGGCACAGTTTGAGCGGGGAGTATAGGGATGATCTATTTCTGCTGTGACGACAACCGACGTGCGTTAGTTCGCCAGATGTCCAACAGGACGGGGCTGAACGGCATCGATTATCTTGAGGTCATCAGTACGGGGTTAAGCATTAAAGAGAAACAGAGGCATCTGCGCATCTTTTTTGTGAATACAGTTGCAAACAATTCTCTGTTCCAACTGCTTGATGCATTCAGACACGGGAATTTAGCGGTTAGTATCTCCGGAGGAGAGCGGGCCCGGAAAGTTGTCGTGGATAAAACCCCGAAATTTGATGAGGCAACAGGATGTTTGAAAATTCATGTTACGCCACGAGGCGACTTCTCCGCCTATACACTGCATCTGTATAATCCGGATAGCGAAACCCCACTCTCCGGACTCGATCCGCAACTTGCCTCCATTGATTTTTCTTTTAAGGTTGAATGTCCCTCCGATTTTGACTGTCGCTCCACGCGCGCCTGTCCTCCGCTGATCAGGGAGACGCCGGAGCTGGATTACCTCGCCAAGGATTTTACCAGCTTCCGACGGCTAATCCTTGATCGCATGGCGTTGATAGCTCCGGGTTGGCGGGAACGCAATCCGGCTGATCCCGGCATGGTGCTGGTCGAAATGCTGGCCTATGTCGGTGATCACCTCAGTTATCGTCAGGATGCCATAGCCACCGAGGCGTATCTTGGTACCGCACATCAGCGCGTTTCGGTGCGTCGGCACGCGCGCCTGCTCGACTATGCGATGCATGATGGCTGCAATGCGCGGGTATGGGTGCAGGTCCGGCTGAAAGAGAGCGCTCCGGCAGCTGGTGTCATATTGCCGCGTAATTCCCTATTGCATGAAACCGATCAGGATAAAATATTCGGCACCTGTTTCTCCACGAATGTCGGTGCGGACTCTGTTCTTGCACAGGATGCCAATGAACTGAAACAGATTATTACTGTCCGGAAGCCTGAAGTCTTTGAACCAATGCATGATGTTTACATTCATCCGGCGCATAACGAAATGAGCTTCTACACATGGGGCGAGGAGACGTGCTGTTTGCCGAAAGGGGCGGTCAAGGCTGCGCTGGCTGGATCGTATCCCTGTTTAAAGGCGGGACAGGTACTCATATTTAAGGAACGGATCAATTCAAAAACCGGCCGCGATGCTGACGCTGACCCCGCTCGCAGACATGCTGTACGACTGACGCGCGTGTCGTCGGGGGAAGACCCGTTGATTCTGTCCGGTGATGACCCGACGCCATTCACGGAAATAGAGTGGGGGAATGAGGACGCATTACCGTTTCCTTTCTGCATCTGTGCAGGCTCACGGCATGATGTAAGTATTGCCCTGGGTAATATCGTCCTGGCTGATCATGGGTATACTCAGCAGTTCGCGCCTGCTCTGGATCCAGTCCCATCACCTGATCCGGTATTGGCGCCGGTGGCTGCGGCGTCCGACAGCGTGTGTTGCTGTGAGGATACCGTTCGGTTGCGTCCGGCGCGTTTCCGTCCGGCTCTGACTGTCACGGGCCTGACGCATTCCCAGGATTTACCACAGGGGTTTGAGTCGTCAGCCGCTGCACGGGTGATTTGTCAGAATCCGCGCAAGTCCCTGCCGGCCATCCGGCTATCTGATGGTCGGGGAGGTCTCTGGGAGCCGCAGCGTGACCTCATCGGAAGTGACGCGACTGCCCTCGAATTTGTTGCCGAGATTGAGAACAACGGTACTACCCGTATTCGTTTCGGGGACGACAGTAATGGAATGCAGCCCGCCGAAGGGACCATATTCACTCCCCGCTATCGCACAGGCAACGGGACTCAGGGGAATATCGGCGCGGGGTCAATCAGGAATGTTTTCGCACCGTTATTCCTTGACCCCGTTAATTTGGAACTACTTACAGGGATTGATGCGGGCATCATCGAGAGTGTCACAAACCCAATCGCCGCCCGGGGTGGTGACGAGCCGGAAACTTTGGAGGAAGTGCGGCTGTACGCTCCGCAGGCATTCAAGGAGCCACGCCGGTGTGTAACCCCGGAAGACTACGCCAGGCGGGCCGGCGAGCATTCCGGGGTTCAGCGGGCCGCAGCTACAATACGGTGGACAGGCAGTTGGCATACCATATTCCTTACCGTGGACCGGCGTGACGGAAAAATGGTGACGGAAAAATTTGCATCCGACCTGCTCGCCTGGCTTGAGCCATGGCGAATGGCAGGCCATGACCTGGAGGTCAATAGACCGGTTTTCGTTTCTCTGGAGATTTCTCTCCTGGTCTGCGTAGCAGAGGAACACTTCCGCAGCGATGTCAAGGCTGCGCTGCTCGATGCCTTCAGCGCGCAGCAGCGTCCTGACGGCCACCGGGGATTTTTTCATCCCGATAACTGGACGTTTGGCCAGTCCGTTGCGGTAAGCCGCATTTATGCGGTCGCCCAAAGTATTCCGGGAGTGCGCCATGTAGAGGTAAATCAGCTGCGCAGGCAGGGCTCGAAGGACCGGGGGGTGCCATACGAGTTGACGTTCGGCATGCTCGAAATCCCGAGGCTCGATAACGATCCGAATTATCCGGACCATGGCACGCTGAATGTGGAAATGCGAGGTGGAAGATGAAAACCAACCCGATTGACCCTTCCCTGCGTGATTTGAATGACTGCGGTTGCGGTGCCGGAACCACTGTGGAAACTCCGGCTGATGTCGCTAACCGGCCCTGTTTATCCGCTCTCTCATTCCGTTCAGGAACGCACGCGCAGTTCAAAGCTTCGCTCATCGCCGGATTGTCGAATGACAGGCGACCGCAGCTTGGCAACCTGCGAACGCGGGATGATGACGATTTCACCATGGCGTTATTGGACGGTTTTGCCGCAATGGCGGACGTGCTGACGTTTTACTCCGAGCGCATCGCAAACGAAGGGTTTCTCCGTACTGCCACGGAACGGCGCAGCGTACTTGAGCTGGCCCGCGCTATCGGCTATGAACTCCGGCCGGGGGTGGCGGCGGGCACCTGGCTGGCGTTCACGGTCGAAGAAGCCCCGGGTTCACCCGGTTACGCAAACTTTCCAAAAGGCACAAAGGTCCAAAGCGTCCCCGGCCCCGATGAGAGACCGCAGGTGTATGAAACGGTAGAGGCGCTCCAGGCGCGGAAAGAGTGGAATGAACTTCGGGCATTGAGTCATGTAATTGCGAAGCCGTATTTTAACCAGAAAAAAATCCGCCTGGCAGGAACGACCACTCATCTCAAGCCGGGCGATCCTCTGTTGATCATCGGTGATGAATGGACAGAAAGCTCTGTACATAAGAACGGAGATTTTTCAGAGAATTGGGATTTTCGGCTCGTAAAGGCAGTTGAATTGCTGCCTGATCCTGATCCGGCCAGGGCTGCGACAGTGGTTACACTTAACCGGGGACTGGGGAAAAAGAGTGGAGACAGGTTCATCATGCCTGCGCACAAGAATGCGCGTGTCTATGCGCTGCGCAAGAGGGCAAATATCTTCGGCTACAATGCACCGGACCGGCGGATACTTCCACCCGGGCAGGGGGAGTTACGGATTAAGGTTGAGGCCGGAAAATCTGATGTTGAAGATTGGCCTGACTACAATATCTTTTGCGGTGATGGTGTGGACCTGGACAGCGTCTATTCCAGTGTGATGAAGGGGGACTGGGTCGTTGTTTCCGACGGTTCATACGAAGAAGTCTTCACCGTTGTGGAAGTGGCCGAATCGGGCCGGTCTGACTTTCTGGTAGCCGGCAAGATCACACAACTCAAGCTTCTCGGTGAAAGAGATAATCTGGACTCGAAGCGTGTCCGGGAAGCGACGGTCTATTGCGATATGCAGGAACTCCCCCGGGCCGCAAGCCCGGTCGAATGCCCGGTTCAAGGAAGCAATGTCACGCTTGATCGATATGTGGAGGGGTTGCTGCCGGGAAAGCGACTCGTCGTCAGTGGCCGACATCCACGTTTGCGGGTACGTTCACGAATGTCGCAACCGGGTGAGAAATTCGCCGGCATAACGCCCGAAGCCGGATCAAGTCCCGCCCGGCTTCTTGAAGCCGGCGAAGAGTTTGAAATCCTGGCGGCTCCAACCGGGTGGACGCACCGTAATATATCCGCCCTGTGGAAACTGTGTGACCGCACCGGCGTGGCAGGATACGTGAGTGCACCTGTCAACTCCTTCGAAATTCTGCCTTCCTGCCTCAGGGATGAATCTTTTGTGGAAGTGGTGACCATAAAAAGTGTGCATTCCGATCCAGCCCACACCCGGACGACACTCGAATTCACCGGGCCGCTTGAAAATGTCTATGATCCGGCCAGTGTCCTCATTCTGGCCAATGTTGCTCCGGCTACGCATGGTGAGTCCGTAGTAGAAATAGTCGGCAGCGGGGACGCAAATCAGGCACATCAACATTTTCTGCTCAAGCAGGCTCCGCTTACGTATACCTCCGCCGAAACACCAACCGGCCCGGAATCGTCTCTCAAACTCTTCGTAAATGACGTGAAGTGGGATGAAGTGGACTCTCTTTACGGGCGAAAGCCGCGAGATCGAGTGTTCATAACGCGCTGCAGTGATGATGGAACCACTAACCTGACCTTTGGTGACGGCTGGCTGGGTACATTGCTCCCTACCGGTCAGGAAAACATCCGGGCACACTATCGCAAGGGACTCGGTAGCGAAGGTAACGTCAAGGCCGACCAGCTCAAGCTGCTTATGACCAGACCATTAGGTGCGAAAGCAGTAACAAATCCTGTCGCATCAAGCGGCGCCCAGGACCCGGAAAAGCTGGCAGATGCCCGCCGCAACGCTCCGTTACAGACACTCACATTGGGGCGCATCGTGTCGCTGCAGGATTACGAGGACTTTGCCCGCTCATTCAGCGGTATCGCCAAGGCTCACGCCGTGTGGGTCTGGACTGCGGGGGGACGCGGCGTCTTTGTTACGGTCGCGTTGCCCGGTGGAGCACGTCCGATATCGACAGACATGACTCTCAATAAACTGCGGAAGGCGCTGCACGATTTCGGCAACCCGCTTGTGCCGGTGTATGTAGTCCCCGGCACGGTTACCACGTTTTCACTTGGCGGGGAGGTCATCGCGCGGACGGATCGAATTCCGGAGCGGGTCAAGTCCGGCGTCGACATGGTTTTGCGGAATTATTTCAGTTTCGATGCGCGGCAGTTCGGCCGGAATGTTGCATTGAGCGAAGTGGTTGCGCTCATCCAGAACGCCCCTGGCGTCGAGTATGTCAGACTTACCCGGCTAACGAAATCCGAACAGGCGGGAAGTTCACAAAACCGGACTGAAACAATTCTGCGTGCAGCCTGTCCACGGGCAGGCGCGGCGATGGAAAGCATAAAAACGCAATCTGCCGAGATTCTCGTGCTTGATGACGCCAGCCTGACAAATCTCAAGGTGAAATCACAATGAACCTGAATGAAGAACGATTATTTCGACTCCTTCCGGCGATATACCGGTTGCGTGATACTGACGCGATGGGCGCTCAGGCGGACAATCCCACGCCTGAGGCTTTGCGGGAATTGATAGGCGTTATCGCGGACCAGGTGGCTGTGCTGGAAGAGGAGCTGGAGCAGCTCTACGACAACCTTTTTGTCGAGACTGCTGCGCCGTGGGCGCTGCCATATCTGGCAGACCTGCTCGGGCTGAGAGGACTCGGCGCGACCGGCCTTGACAAACGGGTCGCACCGCGCGCCGAAGTGGCAAATACCATTGCCTGCCGCCGCCGCAAAGGCACTGCTGCAATGCTTGAACAACTTGCGCGCGACATCATGGACCGCCCGGCCGCAGCCGTCGAATATTGGCAGCATCTGGCAACGACACAGCATGTCAATCATGTCCGTCGCGGCAACATAACGTGGGCATCCGTGCGTGACGCACGCCGGCTTGAGTTTATCGGCACACCGTTTGAAACTGCCGCGCGCTCCGTCGAGGTGCGCCGCATCGAGCCGGGCCTTGGTAAATGGAATATTCCCAACGTGGGCCTTTTTGTGTGGCGGCTGCAGGATCACTCCCGGACCCGCTCGCCACTTGTCCCTGCCGGCATTCCCGACAAATCAGACGTCCGCCATTACCGGCTTCATCCATTAGGACTGGATATGCCGCTTTGTGCAAGGCCGGAGACAGAGACTGATATCGCGCATCTTGCAGAGCCCGGTAATGTGCCGCTGCTGCTCTCGTGGCGGCAATTCGCCGGCAAACCTGCATGCGGCAGTAACAACCGGTTTCACCCCGGTGAAGAATGGTATGGGCCGAATCGTAGCGTACAGTTGTGGCGAATCAGGAATGGCATGTGGGAACCGATTCCGGTCGATAAGATCATTGTTTGTGATCTGCACGACATCGTCGAAGGGGGCACGGTATCCCGCTGGGGACATGATAATTCACCGTTCGTCATGACCGGCGACATGATTTTGCTCGATTCCGTGCGTGGTCGTGTGATGCTGCCGGAGGCTGAAGAGATCTATGCCACCTTCTGCACTCTGTTCCCTGCAGACATCGGCGGGGGTGAGTACGCACGCACGGCTACTTTCGACCGCTCTTCCTGTCAGGTATTCCCTGTTGCCCGACAGCCGGCCGCGACAGTGCAGCCGAATGCATACGGGAGTATCGAAGCGGCGCTTAACGACCACAAAAATGGCGATACCATTATCCAGGTGTGCGACAGCGGGATTTATGCGGAATCTCTTCCCGCTTTGACAGCATGCTCAAGGACCATTGAGCTGCGGGCACAGGACGGATGCTGGCCTGTACTGGTTTTGGACACCGTACTGGAACTGCCTGGCGATGAAGCGGGTCAAGTAACGCTGAACGGTTTCCTGATTTCCGGGAATGCTATTGAGATTTGCCAGGGACCTGGTCTGCTGCGCGTGCGGCACTGTACCCTGATGCAGGGACTCATGATTAACGACGCCGGACGTGTTGATGTCAACGCAACGAGAGACCCGGTACTTACAATCGACGCCGGCATGACGGTGGAGCTGGAAAACTGTATTCTCGGACCGTTGCACGTCGCGCCGGATACCGTCGTAAGGATTCGGAATTGCATCGTGGATGCAGGCGCAATGAGTACGATGGCCATTTCCGGCGGTAACTGGAAAATTGAAAATTGTACGATCATCGGCTCGGTTGATATACGGGGACTTGAACTGGCCGGCAACACGATATTCTACGGAGATTCGGTGACAGTAGCTCACCGGCAGGAAGGCTGCGTACGCTTCTGCTGGCTGCCCGGTGCGGCAGCGGTCCCCCGCCGGTACAAATGCGTGCCGCGGATTGACGAAGACGGCCCCGGCAGTCCGGTGTCGATTAATGGTGTCCCGCAGTTTGTCTCGACACGTTTTGGTGATGCCGCATTTTGTCAGCTGAGTTGTTCCTGTCCTGACGCGATTCGTCGTGGCGCGGACGACGAATCAGAAATGGGTGTGTATCACGATCTGCTGGAACCCCGGCGCGAAGCCCATCTGCGCTACCGGCTGAGTGATTATCTTCGTTTCGGCCTCGAAGCCGGAATCCTCTACGAGCAGCAGACACCGCACATCAACGGAATATAGTGAGAATTAATTTATAGAGGAGAAGACCATGAAAGGCGATTTCACCAGAGATTCTTTTGCCGCTGAAAAGCATTATCAGCGGGTTTTGATGCAGCAGGGGCGCGTGCAGCTTGACGCCGACTGGAACGAGCAGGCGGCCATTTCAGAACGGCGCGATGAAACAACCGCGTGCGATATCATCGGCGCGTGCGGAGGACCGGTTGATAATGCGGCGTTTCGTCTGTTCACCGATGCAAAGCAGTTGACTGATAATGACCGGAGCAGGCTCGAAGCCCGCTTCTTCTCCCTCCCGGCGGATCAGCAACCGGTTGATCTTTCAGCAAAACCGCCCTCATTTGTTCTGAAGAAGGCCGGTGATTTTTTTCTCTCATCGGGACGCTATTATGTGGATGGAATTCAGTGTGAAAATGAATGTGCCATCCCGTTTACCGTACAGCCGGATCGATCGGAAAATGTGCCTCTGCCGCTTCCCTCCTCAGGGAAGCAATACTACCTCATGTATCTCGACGTGTGGCAACGCCACCTCACTCCACTTGACGACCCGGAAATACTCGATGCCGCACTTAATGGCGTGGACACGGCAACTCGCCTGAAAACGGTATGGCAGGTTCGTGCGCTCGATATTGGAACCGTTCCTCCGGGCATATGCAGCGACACTTTCAATAGTTACAACGATGTCATTGCACCTTCCGGGATCACAATGAGCGCGTGGACCGATGCACCGGCAGTCGTTGACGACCCGTGCATTATTGCGGAATCGAGCGGCTACAAAGGGTTGGAAAACCAGCTCTATCGCGTCGAAATTCACGATGTGGATGGTGACGGGAAGGCAATCCGGTGGAAATGGTCGCGAGAAAACGGAGCTGTAGCGATTGCGGTCAGTGAACTTAAAACCGTTGGTGGCACTACCGTTCTTACGGTCAAAAACATCGGGCCGGGCGGCCTGCCTTGTTTCCATGACGACGATATTGTCGAATTGATAGACGACCAATGCGAAATGGAGGGACGGTCAGGGGCGCTTGCCCGAATTGACGGCAATCCGGATAACAACTTAATAAAATTAAAAAAATTTTCCGGAGACGCACTTCCTGCCGGAATCACATTCCCTGCAAAGCTGCGAAGATGGGAAGGGTGTGCAAAAATATCAGGCAGCAAACAGCCTCTTGAACATGGTGTCTACATCAGGTTCGAGGCTGCCGAAGCCTTTTGCCGTAGCGGCGATTACTGGCAGATACCTGCCCGCACAGCGACAGCCACTGCTGAAGCCGGTGATATCGAGTGGCCGCAACTAACGGTCGCGAAGGGTAAACCGGACAATAACAAACCCCTGGCTCAGCTACCGAAGGGCATTATCCATCATTATTGCCGTTTAGGTGTCGTTGCTGTCGACGACAAGGGGAGCCTTACCGAATACACCGATTGCCGCTGTCTGTGGCCGGCTCTTACCGCGCCGCTCATCGAATACGTCAGTGGTGACGGGCAGGAAGTCATGCCGGACCTCACCACAAATGCCTTGAAAGAGTTGCCGGAACCAATCGTTGTCTATGCCCAGAATCTTCATTGTTGTCATAATGGTGTCACACTCAGATATTCGGTGACACCTGCCTCTGATGAGCTTTCTGTAACGCTGGCATCTCAGACGTTTACGAGTAAAGGCATTCTTGATATTCCCGGGGCAACGGGAATTATTGCCTGCACCTGGAAACTTGATCCAACAGTGCAGCCGCCGGAAAACCACCGGGTAACAGCGGCACTTGTTGATTCTTCCGGCACTGTTTTGACCTACCCTCATCCCATCATCTTTAACGCCAATCTCAGTATTGCCAGTCAGGTGGCCTACTATCCGGGTCTATGCGCAGCGTTAAAAAACCGGAATACGGTTCAGAAGGCCATAGACCATTTAGCCGTGATGGTGAGCCTGTACAAAATAAATGGTGACGGGCAGCAGGCCCTTGCAGGTGCTCAGCTGGAAAAGCCGCTCACGGTTCTTGTGGCCAATCGCTGCGGACCTGTCGACGGAAGAAAAGTAACATTCAGTGTAATTCTGGGCGGTGGGAAGGTTGAGCCGGTTTCCGGAACAACCACCAGTGGAGGAATACTGGAATGCTTTTGGACTTTAGGGGCTGAAACCGGTCTACAGATTGTTGAAGCTGAGGTGCTCGCCGAAAATGACTGGCCGGTGACCGAACCCCGTAAGGTCCATTTCATGGCACAACAGATCCAGACGGATCTCAATGATCCGGCGCCGGTGCATATTATCGCAACGCGGTTCGGGAAAGATGCGAATCAAGTCCTTCATAACGGCCAAACTCTTACTCCCGCTGACCTCCAAAGTGGTCTTTACTTATTCTGTGATAAGGAAATTGATCCGGATACCGTTATAGACCCGATTTCGTTAAACAGCCGCGTGATCAACCGCGGTGAACCTACCTGCATTTTGACGGTAGAAGTGCCTTATCCACTGTATAAAGAACAACGGAACGGGTTGGATATTAATGACCTGGCAGGTTACCAGCCGGTCATATTGCACGGCATTGTGGCTGTTGATAATAACCTTGAGAAGATTGGGGCGGTATCCGAAGTACCGAAGGATGCCTTCGCCGTCGTCATCTGGAGAACTGAGGGAGCTCCCGTTACCTTTCTGGAGCGTATCCTGCTGATGCTGAAAGATTTGCAGAATGAAAAACGGCTCTACCCGGATAAAGTCTTAATCCGCCTGACTCTCAAAGGGAATTTTATCTGGAGCAGGGAGGCAGAGAAATGGATGGAAAAGGGGCAGCCGGGAGGCTTTCTGGACGGTGAAACGTTCCGTGCCTCAGCGCCGAAACCTGGCAGATCCGAACTCATTAAGCCAAGTGGTGATAATCGTCGCGGCGGTGATTTTGAGATGTGGTTCTGGATTGCAACACGAACTATCCCGAATATTGACGTCGTCTTTGACAAGAGCCGGGTAACTGGTGTGAACGTAGTGAAGGGCACTATAAAACTTGACGGAGCTGCGCAAACGGATCTGGTGGTGGCACTCACAAGTTCGAATACGGAAATCGCACGGTTGCCAAAACAGGTGACGGTACCGAAAGGCGCGAGTAGCGTTGAATTTCTGATTCAGACCTCGCTAACAGGTGATATCGCCAGGACGGTTGAGATCGCTGCGTCGCTTCAGGAGACCCCGCATCAGGGAAAAGCAGCTCTTACCGTGGAACCGATGAAGGGTGTGGCAGGGGTCTCGATCGAGCCTTTATGGATGGTGGGTGGCCAACCTGCAAAAGTAACAGTCACGTTTTCAAAACAAATGGCAGCCAACGCCACTGTGAAACTTGCAAGCAGTGCCCCCCGTATTGCCGGCGTATCACCTGCTCAATTCGCAGTGGCGGACCGATCGGACTCTTTGGCCTTTACTATTGTGACCAAAAAAGTAAAAAAAGAGACGCCTGTTACCGTTACAGCAACTTCAGGTGCGCCAAGAGGTGGCGAAATATTCCAGTTTACTCTGTTAGTGAGGGCATTACCGGATATCTGAAGTTTTTGAGCGATTGAAAGCGGGATTTATGGTAGGAGGGAAGCGGCCATCTTTTACCCTCCGATTTTGTTACAAACCGTAATTCTACCTTTTTCCGATCATGCGCTCGAAATCTTCGTAGGATCCAAACCCCGCCAGTCTCCTGCCCTCATAAAGATGAGTGGGAACTGCAGTTATCCGTAATTCCCTCGATAGCTGCCAGTCGGTATCGACTGCAGCGGCATAGCTCCCTGTTTCGATAACCTTCCGCGCTTCGCCGGCTGGAAGTCCGATTGAGTGTGCAATGGCAACCAGTCCGTCGATTACCGCGATGTTGATGCCATCGACGAAATAGGCCCGGTAGACGGCGTGATGAAACAGGTCTCCTGCTCCCTGAGACTCAGCCCATTTTCCCAGCTCCTGTGCACGCCTGCTGTTGTACGTGCGTGTCCGCAGCTTCAGAGGAAGGCCCTCCGCTGCGGCAACCTGTATAAGCCTTTTCTGCATGTCGGCAATCATCGCCTCGCGTCCGGCAAACATGTCGGATAGTTCCATCCCTTCCTCCGGCGTTTCAGGGTGCAGGGGGAATACTCTCATCTGCAGTTCTACTCCATACTCCTTATGCAAGCGACCGGTACGCACGGCACCGAG
>JBMOEI010000067.1:0-27663 GCA_049318985.1 Desulfuromonadaceae bacterium | reverse complement strand
GTGGGTCAACTAAACGGCGCTGGGTGGGTCAACACATTACCGGTGGTGGCACATATGAGAAAGGTGTCAAGGTTTGCGGTGACGAAAAAGTAGCACTTGAAGAGCGACTACTACGATCGCCAACATTACACTGGTGGGATATAATTATTCAGCCTAAAACGGTATATTTGTAATTTCTATGCCCCTAAGAACCATTTTTCAACTCATTCGCAATCAACCGAAATTCCTTTAAGGTCCCCAAAAAATAGACATCTATAAGAGTAGCTGCCCCCCCCCCCCCAATTACAGGCGATTTCCAAGATGCGCAAAATGTGTCTCGGTGTGGTTGGGTGTTTTGAAATTTTGTTCCACGTTTACTTCCATCTGCATTAATTAGTCTTCTCTATTTCAGTCACTTCTTCAACGGGTACATACTCCATTAGTTTGTCGACCTTACAACTAAAATATCGACACAATTTGTCAATGTTGTCCGTTGTAGTGTTGTACCCCCTCTGCCCGGAGATCCTCGAAAGAGTTGTTCTCTGTATACCTGCACCGCGTGAAATTTCTTCCAGAGATATTCTTCGCCCCTCTTTGAATTCTTTATCAATAATTATTTCCCGTAATCGGAAGCGAATCATATTCCCTCCTCACACTTGATTTCGTTGTGCATACTATACACGTTTGATGCAATTCTGTAAATAAAATTGCATCACAAGCTTATTTATGCATTTATGTGCTTGACACGCACTATAGTGCATGGTATGGTAAAGCATAAATCAACTACAGGAGGTATACAACATGGAAACAGCAACAACGTATCTGACAACTGAAGAGCTGGCAAAACGCATGCACTACTCACCACGGTACATTCTCAATTGTCTGAAGGATGCGGTTCTGATGGAAGGGATTCACTACATAAAACCTTTCGGCCGTAGAAAAATTCTTTATGTATGGGAAGCCATCGAACGTGACATGCTCAAAAAGTCTGCCAATGAAATACCATTTATCCCGCTTGCATCAGGAGGTGTGTGTCATGGGTAACGTGCGGATGCGTAAGGAAACAGGAAAGCTGTACTTTGATTTTCAGTATTGCGGACATCGTTGCAGGGAGCAAACGCTGCTGGAGAACACAAAAGAGAACCAGGGAAAGATGAGTGCTGTCATGAAACGGATCGATGCTGAGATAACATTGGGCTCATTCGACTACGCCAAATATTTTCCGACCTCTCCTTTTGTGTATAAGTTCTCCAGTATAAATGGTGCTAAAGAGTTAATTGTTCCTGAAAAAGAACAAGAACAAACACCATTTTTCGAAAAGTTTTCGGAAGAATGGTTCGATGAAAACATTATCAGGTGGAAGCGATCGTACCGCTTTATGGTAAAATCAACCCTTGTTCAGTACTTGAACCCTGCTTTTGAAAAAAAGAGCGTCAGCAGCATCACCAAGGGGGAAATCCTCAAATTCCGTTCATCACTCGCCAAAGTTACCAACGGAAATAAAGAGGGTCTCTCGCCTGACCGGATAAATCATATCATGACGCCATTGCGCATGATACTTGCTGACGCTGCCGACAGGTACAACTTTAGCACACCGTTTATAGGAATAAAACCATTACGAGTAGAGCGTACAGACGTGGACCCTTTTTCACTGGATGAGATCAGGTTGTTTTTGTCCAGAATACGAGCCGACTTTAAAGACTATTATACGGTACGGTTCTTTACCGGTATGAGAACATCCGAAATTGACGGACTGAAATGGTCTAATGTTGATTTCGAACGTCGGCAGATTCTGATCAGGGAGACGATAGTAATGGGTAACGAAGAAACCACGAAGACCGATAGCTCTCGCAGGTTTATCGAAATGAGCAAACCGGTCTATGAGTCCCTTCGTTCTCAGCATATAGTTACTGGTGCTAAAAAATTTGTATTTTGTACAGGCACTGGTGAACCACTCAACTATAGCAACGTAACGAACAGGATCTGGTATCCAACGCTCAAACTTATCGGGCTTAAAAAGCGCCGTCCATACCAGACCAGGCACACAACTGCCACTCTCTGGCTCGCCGCCGGTGAAAATCCAGAGTGGATTGCACGTCAGATGGGACACTCTACAACCAAGATGTTGTTCACGATTTACTCGCGCTATGTACCCAACCTGACACGGCAGGATGGATCGGCATTCGATAAATTAATCACAATTGAACGGGGAAGCGAGGCCGACAATGGTTGCTGACATTGAATTTAGACTGGGTACACATATTGAAGATACCTTCCGGATCCACAGGCCGGTTCAGCGTCTGGCACGGAATAACTCGAAATATATGTCCTGTGAGCTAAAAGACCGTAGTGATGCCATTCGCGCGTATGCATGGCTTAATAGGTATCAGGGCGTGCAATTGGTGGAAGGAGCACTTGTTCAGGTTTCCGGTAGTTTACGATGGTTTGCCGATCGATGGTTTGTAGACATTGCAAGCACAACACCGGCAGATACCCAGGCTGCTGATCCGCTCAAGTACCTGCCGGATGAGTATTGCCCGATACCGAATGGCATAACACGTCTGTCAAAAATTCTGAGTCAACTACAAATTCTACAACTCCGGGAGTTTATGTTTGATGTGCTGCGTGACGACAGGATTACATTGCCGTTTCTTAAGCTTGCGGCAAGCTACAAACACCACCATGCGTATGCCGGTGGACTGCTGGAACACAGTCTTGAGTGCGCAGAATTTGTCCTCCGGGCGGCGGTTAGGCAAGATATCCAGACTGAATTGCTTGTCTGTGCGGCCCTACTGCATGATATCGGCAAGACCAGGACGCTAGACTGGGAAAATAACAGATGGGTAGGTACCCTTCTCGGCCACGACCTGCTTACTTTGGAAATTCTGGCTCACCAATTATCAAAACTTGATCAGGTATGGCCGGATGGAGCAACTGCACTCCGCTATCTACTGAGTTGGAAGCTGCAGGAAAGAAAAGGCAAGAGACCCTTAATGACAGCGGTAGAGCTCTTGCAGTCTGCCGACAGAATTAGCTGCGGTATGCATAATGAGGCGGAACTGTTCAATGAGTCTCCAGAGTGGAAACGGATTGTGTCTGACGATACAGGCAGAAGGTTTTGGAGGCCAGGACGAGTCCCTGCCAGAGCAACATAAACGAAAATCCATGCATGGCGCTATCCTGCAAAATTGTTGGATAGCGTCATCCCTGACTACACTGTTCAAATTCTAAATCTATTGCAAGCAGAAATTACAGCATGTTGCATCACTCTGTCCTGATAGGACGGGGTGCTTTTATTGCGTGCTTTATCGGTAGGTTGGCACAGGTGTCATATCAAATTGACTTTGAGGGTGAAAAGAGGTATTAACATGTCGTAATTTTATGCATTTATGGAGGGTAAAGAGATGGGCTCTGTGCCCTTCAGGACATATTGCTCCAACTGAAGCCGCATTGTCTGCTCAAGTGCTGACAAACGGCTTTTTCTTTATCGGGTAATCTATGAGCAACGAAGCAGATACCTGCCGAAAATACGTGCTGCCGAAGCTGGTTGAGGCGGGTTGGGACAACGAGCCCCACCGTATCAACGAGCAAATTACCTTTACCGATGGCCGTATTGTTCTTGCTGGGAACAAGGTGAGGCGTCGTCCCCAGAAACGGGCCGACTACCTGCTTCGCTATACCCGTGATTATCTCATAGCCGTTGTAGAGGCCAAACCAGATTACCTGTCAGCCGGGGATGGTATACAGCAGGCTAAAGAGTACGCTGAGATTCTGGGTATCAAGTTTGCCTATGCCACTAACGGCATAGAAATCATCGAGTTTGATTATATGACCGGCCAGGAGCGAGTATTGACGGAGTTCCCGCCACCAGAGGAACTTTGGCAGCGACTGCAAAGCTCTCAGGCATTCTCCCCCGAATCCGCGCAACGCATTCTTTCACCTTATTACCACCACAGCGGCAAGAGTCCTCGCTATTATCAGGAAATCGCCATCAACCGGGTTGTGCAGTCTGTTTTGCAGGACAAAAAACGAATCCTTTTGACCATGGCCACTGGCACCGGCAAAACCGTGGTTGCCTTCCAGATCTGTTGGAAACTCTGGAGCGCCCGCTGGAATGCCACCGGCGAGCATCGGCGCCCCAAAATTCTGTACCTTGCTGATCGCAATATACTGGTTGATGACCCCAAGGATAAGATCTTTGCTCCCTTCGGCGATGCCCGTTGGAAGATCGAGAATGGCGAGGCCAACAAAAGCCGTGAGATGTACTTCGCCATCTACCAATCGCTGGCCAAGGACGAGCGGCGCCCAGGTCTTTACAAGGAGTACAGGCCTGACTTCTTCGACCTGATCATAGTTGATGAATGCCACCGGGGAAGCGCCCGCGACAACAGCAACTGGCGGGAGATCCTGGAGTATTTCTCTCCGGCGTTTCAGTTGGGGATGACCGCTACCCCGCTCAGGGAAGACAACCGGGATACCTACCTCTACTTTGGCAACCCCATCTACCAGTACAGTTTGCGGCAGGGGATCGACGACGGTTTCCTGGCGCCGTACCGGGTCCACCGTATTATTACTGACTTCGATGCGGCAAGTTGGCGTCCCAGCAAGGGAGAGCTGGATCGCTATGGGCGGGAGATTCCCGACGATGAGTACCAAACCAAGGATTTTGAGCGGGTTGTCGCTCTGAAGGCACGCACGGAAGCAATTGCCTGCCACTTGAGCGACTTTCTTAAAAAGACTGACCGTTTTGCCAAGACTATCGTTTTTTGCGTGGATCAGGATCATGCCGACGAGATGCGCCGGGCACTCACCAACCTTAACCAGGATCTGGTAAGCCAGTATCCGGATTACGTCTGCCGGGTGACTTCGAATGAGGGCGATATAGGTCGTGGGCATCTCGGCAGGTTTCAGGAACTGGAGACCGAGACCCCAGCCATCCTTACCACCTCACAGATGCTGACCACCGGCGTCGATGCCCCTACCTGTAAAAATATCGTCCTGGCCCGCGTGGTTGGCTCCATGTCGGAGTTCAAACAGATTATTGGCCGTGGCACCCGTGTCAGGGACGATTACGGCAAGCTCTGGTTCAGTATCCTTGACTATACCGGCAGTGCCACAAGGCTCTTTGCCGATAGTGATTTCGACGGGGATCCTGCCCTGGTTAGCGAAGAAAAGATTGATAATTCCGGGGCCACTTACGAGACGACCATCATCGAGGAAGCTCCCGTTGTGGAAGATGGCGGCGTTCAGGATGAATATGGCACGGCAGGGGGCCCGGCGGGAGTGGTCATTGATGACGGCACAAAAGAGCCCCGCAAATATTTTGTCGATGGCGGGCACGTGGCAATTGCCGCCCACCTGGTGTATGAACTGGACCCGGATGGCAAGCAATTGCGGGTTGTCAAATACAGCGACTATGCCGCTGACAAGGTTCGTACTCTGTTCACCGGTGCAATTCGGATGCGAGAACAGTGGGCCAATCCAAAGGAACGGGCCGAAGTTATCCGCCAGCTTGAGGAGCGTGGTATCAACTTTAATGAGCTGGCAGACTCCGTTGGGCAACCAGAAGCTGACCACTTTGATCTGCTCTGTCACCTGGCCTTCAATGCGCCGTTACGAACTCGCCGCGAGCGGGCTGAACGCCTTAAGCATGACCGGAAGGATTTCTTCGATCACTACGGCCCCGAGGCCAGGGCCATCCTTGAAGAACTTCTGGAGAAATACGCCCATCACGGTACGGCACAATTTGTGGTGCCGGAAATCTTGAAAGTGCCGCCAATATCTGATCGTGGGAATGTGATTGAGATTGCCAATTATTTCGGTGGCGCGGAAAAGCTCCGTGAAGCGGTGAATGAACTGCAAACGTTGCTCTATGCGGGGTTTTAATGTGAGGATACGGATGTCATGATCAAGTTTGTCTGGCACGAATTAGATTCGGATATCGAGAGGAGTGATGTTGGCAAAATGTGTTTTGAGGTGACTGCTTTACTGAAAATTTACTCAACTGATGTGTCGTTTTAATGTACACAGACAAAATATACCATTTTGGAAGATCACCGGCACACGCGAGTGAACAGCCTAACAATGAGTTACCATCATAAAAAGGAGGAATAATGCATACACGCATACTGGAGGCATCCAGTGCCATGACCAGTGGCCAACTCCCCAGTGCGGCTCAACTGGAGCGATATCATCGCGCCTGCGAATGGGCACAACGTCTCCTTGACCGCGAGAATAAGGTGAAAAGTTCTCGTTTGTCGCCGTAGGTTATCACAATCCCCATAGGCGCTGTCCTGCAAAATTGTTGGATAGCGTCATCCCTGACTACACTGCTCAAATCCTAATCCTATTGCAAGCAGATATATGGCATATCTGAAACCATAAAGGGTTTCGGCTGTTACCTGCTTGCTTTTTCGTATGATGGTGCGATCTGTTCGTACTACCATAAAGCCGACTGAACATTCATGAGTGCGGCGATACCGAACGTGGCGTTTCCCGGAACTGAGCATATGGTCTTCCGCTATCCCCAGTTTTTTTAGCACTATGCGATGCTCTTCATGCTCTTTTGGCCTGCGCGGAGAGTTTTTTGTAAACATGGAAACATAGATCATCGAGTCCGGCACCCCTACAAGTTGCAAAAACTCCTTGAATGCAACAGCACCTTTAAATTCAGTAAATCGTGCATACCCCTGATTTGAGCTGTAACGATTTATAAAAATCTGGCAACCAGTTCTTACAATTTCAAGTTCAGGCAAAGAAAGTTTAGCGACTCTTTTAAGTATCTTGTTCACTATTTTTTTGTCCGCAGGGTAGTCGGGCAGGGCGGGGAACAGGTTGATTTGCCCCTTGTCATCTTTACATTTTCGTTGCCAGGCAGTCAGATGGCGAAGCGTGCCTTCTTTGGTCGTGAGGTCTCTAATTGTAATGGCCGTAGTGCACCAGCCATCAATTAACTGAATCGAAACCTTTAAGCGGTCTGCTATGTGGTCAAACTGCATTCCATATTCCTGATGCTGTTTGAGGGCATACTGAATAAATTTCCAATTCGGTAATGGTTTTATGACTTCGATTGTTATCGGAGGATCTGGTGCTATTTCTCTCGCAGAGGCGGCAAGCCGGTCGGGAAAAAGCTCGGCTGAATGTCGGGTTAATCTTTCGAGGTATGCTCCCAGTTGCCAGCTTTCCTGATTGGATGTGGCTTTTTTTCTGAACACCGTAGCTCTCTTCAGTCCGGTGATCTGCATGATTGCCTTCAGGCTTATGGCAGGTTGAACAAAGGGTTCCTGTACCATCTGTCCCAGCAGCCAGTCGCAAAGGTGAATGTATTTTAGAAGCGTTGTTGTTAAAGAAGCATGTCCTAATAGAGTTGCTATTCCATGTAAGTATTGACGGCCCAGATTCATGTTCCCAAAAAGTCCGGTTTTTAAATCATGTGTTGAAATGTGGTAGCTATAAAAGTCCTTGATTGATTTGGACTGAAAATAGCTTGTTAGACTATCTGACATCAGTACCAGAAGCATTCGATTTGCAAAGCTGTGACGCAAATGATGGTACCGAGATTTTACGTCACCGGTTAGTTTGCGTAATGCATCAGTTATTGGATCAAACACTTCTTTTTCATTACTCAGATCGCGACCACCCGGCATACCAAAGAGTGGTGCATTCAGAAAATCCGCCTGATTTTCTTCGGCGATTCGTGCATGCTTCCACTCAAGTAAAATATCGAATTCGCGCGGTTCCAAGAGCAGGCGTATCGGTATACGACGGGCCGAATCTCTTGTCTTCAATCGATTTATATAGTTTGTTCGTATTATAATTTCTGGGAGAGCTTCTCCCATAAGGTCGCCAATACGAAGACAAAAGGCCTCATGTCTGCGCAGTCCGCAGCGGAAGCCCAAAATTGTGATCAGGCACTGTATGGTCTGTAAGCGGCTTCTTTTCGGCAGTTCCCAACCCAGTGAATAAAGTACCGAGCAATAAATCGATGGGCTTATTAAGTTGGCATCGACTCCATTTTCTGGCGGGCCTTTACTCCCAGTCATGCTACTCATATCTATTTCTGGAGAATCATATGCTCGAATCAGAAAGCGGTGAAACTGAGTCAGTAGGAAACCTGCCATGGTGTTCTGATGTTTTATTTCTGTTGCTTTTATTACATCTTCGTATAGGTCAATAAACTCTTCTGGCTCGTAAAGCGAAATGTTGTAATGGCCCGCACAGGCGATAAGTTCCTGATCTATTGCCTGTAAATATGTAGCAACGGAACTCGGTTGCAAAGGACTTCTGCCCTTACGCCCTTTAAAAGCAACCGGTAATTTAGTCAACAATTCAATGGCCCACTGTCCAAGCATTTGTAATGCCGGCACCATTTCTTCAGTATGCTCATTCATGAAGTCTGAGACTTTAGTGCGAGTAGAAGTGCTTGATGTTCTGCTCCGCCGTGCCTCTCCAAGTATGCCTGTGAGTTGCTTTCTCAGGCGTTCCTGTTTGTACATATCATATGAATCTTGTGAGTCGATTTCCGCTCGTTGCGCATATGTTACATATTCATCATCATCTTCATCTTCATCTTCATCGGTTGATAAAGGTGGTGTTACTGATTTATCCGTAAGTAGTCTTGTCCAGGTATGGGCGGGCAGCGATACTGATTTCGTTTTTCCCGTTGCGTAACTAACAAATAATCCTGGTATTCGTAAGGCAAGGTAACACTCCGCACCTCTAAAAAGATTTTTGATGGATGGATGATCATCCGACTTAAATAGTCTACGCATGACGAATTTGACACAGGTTAGTGCATCAAGCCGGGAGCATGCTGCAAGCTGATGGTGGAAATTTGCATGCAAGCGAATTATTAAAGCTTGGGTCAGTGGATCGGGAAACCACCTGCGGTTGATGTACTTTCTCTTTTCATTATGACCTTTATGTTTGGCATAGATATATGGCCTTTGCATTTCAATCCACATTAGAGAGCCGTTTATTGTGACTCTATCTGCCAAACCACGAAGCAGGGGCGTCAACCATTTTTTATCAAGTAACCCCCCATAAAGTATTGCTGAAAGTAGAATGGAGCCGAGGTGTTGCGTAGAGTTGTCATCTGGAAGAGTTTCCAAAAATTCTGTAAAGGCAGTGTGGACAGGCTTAAGCGAATTCAGAGTTTTAAAAGACAGTGGCGTGAAACGAGATGGTTCACGCCGTGCCAAAATCGGTTTGCTTGGAACAACTACATTTGGCCATCCAAGAATATTTTTTCCGGCGTCAAGTCCTTTGATCAGAAAATTAATAATTATGAGATATTCTTGAGCGTTGGCTTTTCGTTTCAGTTGCCTGAACAAGTTATCAGCGTCTTTAGTTGCGAAGTGCGCTTGGGGGGCGCCGATATAAATTTGTGGATGAACTCTCTGCAGATATTTGAGGACCTTCTCTTCAAGAAGCCTTCTCTGCAATATCGACTCACCGTCACCTTTTATGCCGGTCCGGACTTCAGTCCAGAATTTTGCAGGTTTATGTTCAGTCACCAATGTTCCTGCAAGCCTGACATTTTTTTCCAACCATCTTCTTCAAGCAACTTAACAATGTATTTGGCAAGTATTGTTGCGTAATCAACGGGTGACAAAGCAGAATATCTTCCCCAAGGTTCTTCTCCACGCTCCCAATGTCCCATAAATGCTGCGATAACCTCAGGAGGGCAGCCATTCTCAAGTAAATATGATCTCAGATAATGGCGATTAGCGTTTACCGGTAGTTCGAATTCTAAATTTTTCCTTATATCCGCCCAGACATCTGTAGGTCTGATAATTTTTGTATTTCCGCTTCTCTTCAGGTAGAAAAACAGTGGTAGCCGGTTACTTGGCTTTGGAAAGTGGAGCAGATGCTTCAAGGCATTAAAAGCTTTGATGTCGAGAAATTCCAGCTTGGGTAAAAGACAGTCAAGGTGTTCAAGGTACGTATTGTACTGTTGAATACATATTGGTGGCAGCCAGACGATGCGGGAATTGTAATAATCCAAGCCATCCTTATCTGAAATAACAGCAAAACCGGTATCTTCGTCAATCTGTGATGGTGGCAATAGAGGGCTGTTTACCGCGCGGAAACCAGTTGAGAAGGCAAACTGGATGACAGTGTAGCGCATTATATTGTTGTGAATTCGTATCAGTTTATCCAAATTTCTTGTCTTTTCTTCATGAATAAGTTGCATTCGTTCATGTAATTTATCGATTATATTTTTTACTGCCATCCTATGAGGCCGGTAAGCAGTCCCTGTATTTCCACTCCATGTTGAAATATTCGGATTGTCAGTCGTAAGAAGTATAGTGCTATTCCGTGCTTTCATCTCCAGCTTGTGGGCATTCATGAGGTCAGAACAGCAGTCATGATACATGGTCTGAAGTTTGTTGACCGGATATGCCGTGTAATGCAGAGGTGTTATGCCAAGTGAATCTTTTTTCCCAGTTAAAAGCATGGCAGTTGTTAAATCGCCACCACATTTTCGGGACAGAAGATTGAAAATATAGATTTCAATTCGTTTGAGAGTTATTCGTGTGTCATGCTTTTTATTCAAATGTGAAAGGACTTCATCAATGCGTTTCTGATAACGACGATGATCCAGATGAAATAGTTGCAAATTTTTTGTCGAATTACGTCTTGACGTTTCGATATAATCGTCAACGATCTTCTCTAAGCCTGTTCCTGATGCTACATAGAAGTACTCTCTTTTTTTGGACACAGTCTTTTCATAAAATCTATTGTCGAGTGTCGAGTCGAAGGGCAACTTAGGAGGCAAGACAATCCAACTGCCTGTTTTGTATTTGTAGTATCTGTATCCAGGCGGCGCTACCTGCGCGTACGCTGCATCGCTAAAGCTAATGTGCTCAATTTTATCAAGTGGGTATGAGCGAAGAAATACTGTAGTCATTACGGCGGCCAATTCTAATTGGCTTGGATATATATAACGGTAGCTTGGATAATCGTTGTTTGCTAATTGTTGCACCGCTTCCAGAAAACAGCTGACTTCATGAGGCGTTAGCATATCCCAACGATACAGCAGTCGCTGGTTATTCATTGCGGTACTATGAAGGTAATATTGCTTGCTCTGGTGAAACATTTTATATGGCATGCCTGCCATCGGATCATATTTTGTATCAGATATCTGAATAAAATCTATTCCTCGTGTAGGTTCTGGCGCATCTAGAACCTTTTGTGCTCTTTCCGCAATTGGTTGAAATATTTCGACCGTATCCGCTAATCCGACCAATTCAGGGTCCACGGCATCATTTATAGAATGGCTAACCCTTCTGAATTCTTTTTTTTCTCCTATCTTGTTGTAAGTTGGCGCCCTTTTGTTGGAAAAAGCATAAACAAGTAATTGGAAGATTGGCTCAAGCAGTTTTCCTGCGTGTTCAACATAAGAGGTGTAATCTCCAGGTTTATTTGGCAAAACATCAGGCAAGTTGCTGAAACTATCCAGCTTTGGTTTTAATATTAATTTTCTTGCGTGACGACATGATTCATCAATCGTATGTTGATACTCGGTGGAATCCTCTCCACGGGCTCTGCTTTTCTTTCTGCTCTGTAAAATTGCCGCAGCAATTGTGATGTATGCTTCAAGAATTTGGTGTTTTGCCGATTCCTGGGCCTCCAAAGAAGAAATACCCAAACAGACATAGACGGGATTCTTTTTGTAATACCCATGAAACGGTATTTTTTTAGGGAAATTTCTGCCTGTATGAGGGCATGCATTTTCTATGTCACTACTATTATTAGATATCTGCTTGGCAACAGTAATGCACACATCAAACTGCTCATCGGTGATGAATTCTGAAATGGTTTCAAGATTACGGATTAATTTTATGATGTGTGCAATTTTGAGGAATTGTGCAGTTACGACAAGAAGGCCTTCTAATGAGGGGGGTGCATTTATTAACGTGAAGAATAGATAAAGCTCTTCCTCCGCAACAGATGCAATATTGGTGATTAGTTTGATAGTTTGGTTGTCGAAGTCTTCTTTTTCCATTTTCTGATTGTTTCCCTTGATACGTTCAGCATACGTGCCAGTAACGACACTCCATGGGGCTTTTTAAAAAGTTCACTTAGTTGATCATCTGGGATTAGTTCAATGAAACGGTAAAGTGATTCGCTGGATCGGAGGCCTAGGCAGGAGGTGACAAAAATATCAGTAAGGCAGCGTTTGCCGGCAACTTCTATTTTTATTTTATTGAGAAGCATAACTGAAACTACGTCTAATGGCATGAGACAATTACGAGCGATGCTGAGAGACCGAATCCCGCCAACACAGAAATAATTTTCGGATTTATCTTTTTTCACGACAAATATCGGGTGAAGTTCGAGTAAATTTTCAACGGCATTCCTCGATAGGTGTAGCACTGGCTTGTCCATCATAAATTCGGTCAGGATGAATTGTTCAATCATAGCCGGGTCAGAGTAAGCCGGGTGTGGCACAATCATTTCAAGTCGGATTTGCATTGCTTGATAGGAGTTCAGATTTTTGCTCCGTTTCAGAAAATTATGTAGATGTGTAATTTTAGAGTGAGGTCAAGTGCTCACCTCATATTTCATTCTCAGATGTGTCATCCTTAGTTCCGTAAACGTCTTGTGTGGTGCAATCTTCTTGATTTATTTTAGAAGACGTTTCTACTGTACATCCAAGTAATCTTTCCGTATTTGTAGAATCTTCTGATATACCGAGAGGATATGAATCTGTTTCCAGCCTTTCGGCATCACTGATCTGCTTTTCTGTCTCGACTGAACGAGCGCATTCTGCAGTTGCTGCTGGGAAAAGTTGCCGTACGTCAATACCAATGACCCCATTTTTTTCAAGCAGATCTCTTGTTTTCTGTGTAAGAGGGGCGTTGGAAAAAAGTGCGAAATGTTCATTCCGTTCTGCTTTACCCCAGTGGACATATCTACCTTTCTCTTTCAGTTTTGCAATATCCCCAACTGTAAATTGGTTGCCGTTAAGCTTGCATTCGCCAAAGAAAATGTTCTCCTTATCGCCTTCAATGGCAACAATATCAATTTCCACTTTGCCGCTTTTGTCCCAAAAACCGCTGATGTTATCGAACAAAAAGGGAACAACACTGGCATTGTTTCTGGATATCAGGATCTCTCGTACCATGCCTTCGAAAATCCAACCCTCGAAATTGGTCAAATCCTCATCAATTTTGTCTGCAAGCCGTTCAGTCGCACCAATCTCGACAAGCGTTTGGTTTTTATGGAGGTAACGAAACCAAAATTTGAGAAATTGGTCTGCAATGTGGTAACGCCCGCCTTTATGATCTTTTGTCGTGGCCGTGACCGGTGACCTTCTTTCGAGAACCCCATACTCCGAAACCAACTCGTCAAGATACTTGCTGATGCTGTTGATATTAATTCCTGTTTTATCGGCAATCTGACCCATTTGCGTAACCCCTCCCGCCACCGTTTGCAAAATGGAGAAGTAGAGGTGATAGTTTTTACCGAATTCTTCAATAAGCAGGTCTCGTCCTTCCTGCTGGAGCAAGGCATCCTGCTCGCAAAAAAGCCTGCTGATAACTGCTTTATTAGTTGCATGGAAAAGTTTGTAACGATACAGGATTGAATAGTATTTTGGTACACCACCAAACAGAGTGTGATAGAAAAGCAGGTTTTTTGCGACATCGACGCCGTTGTCAGTTAATATTTGAGCTACGGTTTCCACTGACAATGGCTTGAGAGACATTTTGATGCTGGCTCTATTAAAGAGTGGTTCCTTTTCCCCCTCGAAGATATCTCTCATCAGGGTTTGGATAGAGCCAACACAGATAATGGCTCCTTTAGCTCTGTCCTTATAAGTATCCCACAAGTTCTGTAGAACCGAAAACACACTCTCGTCAACTTGCTGAAAATTCTGGAATTCGTCAATCATGATGTACAAAGGCTGTTTGCTCATCTCTTCGAAAAGAATAGTGAAGAGCGAATCAAACGAGTTGATTGAAACTGAGTTGAGGATGGGAATATGCTCGGCAAGAATTTCAGAAAATTCGGCAAGTAGCAAGTGGGGTTTCTTTTTTGAAACAAAGAGATAGACGAAGTCACGTCGGTTTTCAGCAAAGTGCCTGATTAGAGATGTCTTTCCAACCCTACGGCGACCGCTTAGAACAAAAAGGTGGGCCTGATCCTTACCGTCAGTAAACAGTTTATTGAGACGAGATAGTTCTTTTTCGCGATTGTAAAATTTCATAAGTCCCGCCTACAATGTATATTTGTATCATACAAAATTTTACCAAACGTATTGTCATTTGTAAATAGTATTAATATGTATGATATAAAAATATACTATAAGTGCAATTCGCGATAAATAATGTAATTAGTTATGATACCTTTTTGTACTATGTGATGTGGCAATATATGATTACAGTCAAAATATGCCAATACATAGCAATTGTAAAGTCTATTATCTGTGACAACATATGTTGAACTAAAGAACTGAAAATGGTAAATTAGAACAAAATACATAAAGAAATATTTTATATAACCTGCTATTTTATATTGTATAAAACAAGTTAAAGGCATATTATACATTTTAGGACAACTGATATTGTAAACATTGCCAAGGTTGAAGTCGCGGGTCCGAATCCCGTTTCCCGCTCCAAAGAATTCAAGGGGTTAGCCAACTGGTTAAACCCTTTTTTCTTGTCTAAATTATCCGTGCATCCGTTTTTGCATCCGTTTGACATTGGCTAGCCCAGAAACGTTGTGAGATATTCTGAAAAATGATGCAACATACCAAGTCTGGTTGCTTTCACCCAACTCATCTCTCTTACTCACTCCAGGATACTATCCAATACACTGCTGCTACCGCTTTGAGGCGTTAACTTCAATGAGTTGAGCGCAACTCTCTCACCAGACGATTCACCGTCTGTCGTGTTCGTAGCGAATGATGCATTTTGGGATTGTAGACATGGCGCATTACCATCCATGTTGGCCAGCACTTGCTTTCCCCGATCTGTCGAAAGAAATTGTTTGATCGCTTCATGGGTGAATGTCGCCTGTTTTCTTCTTTTGCGCAGCCGCTCGAATGCATCGATGATTTCCGGATCATAGGTGGAAAGCTTGAGCGAGTACAAGGGCACATCACACCCCCTTGGCAAAGGCAAGCGTCTGGAATCCTCTGGCGTTGGCATACTCCGGTTCAGGCAGGACAATAACCTCGATATTTCTGGCCGGAAGGCCGTTCTTCAGGAATGCAGCACCGCCACCGAACAGCAGGACCCGATCAAAATCTGCATGCATGCCGACATGGGCCTGCAACTCGCCTTGGATATCGCAAATGATGTGCTCAATATACGCAACGCCGGCTTCCTGAATCTCTCTGGTAACATCGTGGCGTTCAAAGCCGTACTGCAGGTATCCCTTTTCGATCAGGAAAGCAATTTCTACCGGCGTGAAGGTGCCTGACGGTGCAAGGTCTTTGATGCGAGGAAGGAGGAAGCTGGTCGCCATCTGGTGGACGCCACGCTTGTTGAGGGTCTTGCCATGGATGATCTGCTTCTTCTGGGGTGAGAACAGGGTGAAGATAATGGTGTTGAAGCCGATATCGATACCGAGAACATTGCCCGTCGGTCGCTCAGGAAGTCCATCAAGATAATCTCTCAAGCCTCCTAGCCCCTGCGGGAAAACTGCTACATCCTTGATTGTTCCCCCGGTCAGTGACTTGGCCAAGGCCGGCACAGCTCCCCCTGGCTTATGCTGCTCCTGCCAGTAGGAGTACGGCAGCCCGACGGCAAGAATAAGGTCACCCTCACAGGCAGCCTGTTTCAGACACTGTTCCACAAATACCGGATAATAGCGAACAAGCTCTTCCATCGTTTTCAGATAGGAAGAGCCTGACGACATCAGGGAATCTTCCCCGACCAGCAGATTGACGCCGTTGTAGCTGAACGCAGAAATAATCCTTCCCTTGCGCTTCCCGAAAATCCACTTGGCCGAAGAAAATCCGAGATCACATACCAGCACGTTCATATCAACCCCCAGAAAATTTGTAAGGCAGTAAGCCTCCATACTTAATATCTATTGGGGGGGCAGGTATCGGTGGCAAATATGGTGATAAATATGGCTACAAATTTGCCACCTCTGCAACTTGCCGCATTTTTGGTAACAAACTTGGTACCAAATATAGGGCAAATATGGGGAGGTGACTATTCAACGCCATTAACTGGGATAGGCTCCCTGCCTGTCCCATTGAGGAGTCGATCCAGGCGCTGAACATATTCGTGCATCTGATGCACCGATTTAATAGCGAAGTAGACATCATCCCAGTTCTTGCCGCAGGCTTCGATGCCTGGGCGTTCAGGAACCGACGCAATAAAAGTTTTTCCTTTAGAACTCCATTCGATCATCAGGGAATCGGGCTTGGACCGGTGTTTTACCTTCTTTTCCTTTGTGATCTTCGCTCCCTCATACATGCTGAGATAAATTTCCGGAAAATCTCTTTTCAATGCTGCATGAACAGCACTCTTGTTCTCGTTGTCAGGAGCAGATTTCAGTGCTGCAACTGCCACAAAAGGATCAAAGCGCCATCCGAGACACCATCGTCCAAAGGAAAAACCCTTCCGCCGACATGAGGTTTTCAGCATTGGGTCGATATCGTATTGGCGGCGGTACTCACTTCTTTCCATCACTGGGATTTTGCCCGTATCACGCAACAGATCGTAGACCAAATCTATGGACGTTTTCTTAAGCGCTCTGGTGATTTCAACAACGCTGTATCCTTTCGAATATGCTTCGATGATCCGGCTGTTGAGCAGTTCTTCAATATCTTCGACTTTCATTTCAGGCTCCTTGTCGTAATACAAACTTTTCTATAAAGACTTTTCCTTAGAAAAGTTTGTTAGTTGGATTTATTGACAGATTTCCTGCGCTGATTTTCCATCGATTGCCGTTCCAAAGCTGTCAAGGAAAGGTACAGTTTTCGACACTCCCCCCTGCAGCTGCGCAGCATGTTGTAGGCAATCTGGCGGATACGTTTGATCTTGAACGCCGGATACTCGATGTGGAAATAGATGCGAAGGTTGTTGGCAACGTCCTGCACCGATACCCGTACTCTGGGTCTCCCCTCTTTCGGGAGATAGGAACAGAGAATGTATCGTTCGACTTTGCCAAAATTGGGAAATGCCAGCATAAGCGCTCTCTTGTCGGGCTTGAATGTCATGTTCATCTGAGCGACATACCATTCGTCTGACCATAAACGACAAAGTACGGACATGGCATATTGATCCGACTCATTCAACGGTTCAGATATCAGCCCTTCATCAACCATCCGTTTCAGCGCTTTCAATGATACCGGGTAAAATTTAGCTACTGCTGCCTCTACATCCATGTGTGACCTCCTGTGCTATGTGATTACTACCTTTTCAGCAGACAAAACGTTTGGGATCAATGGTACCGTTGTCGACATGAGTTTTTATCCGCTCCAGCGCTCTTTTGATGATGTCACGAACATTTGAGACAACGCACCCGAGCCGCTCGGCAATCTCGTAGTTCGAGAGGCTCCCTTCCATACCGATACCGAGAGCCAGAAAGAGGACCTGCCGCTCCCTTTCGGTGAGATGGTGACAGATAGAGTTGTAGATTGCCTCTGTGTCCGGTTGCTCCGATGTGCTCTTTGCGCGCATGCCTGAGATCAATGTGAGATCGTCAGTGCAGAGATGTGAGGGAATCGAGTTCGACCCATGGGAGTGTATTTCCGGTGAAGGGGTAATGACACTTATCTGGTTGCGGAAGACCGTCCAGAATGTTGGCACAAAGTGAAGATCCTTCTGCTCGCAGCGCATGACTGCAACAATTGCCGCCATACGTGCTTCCTGCATGTAGTCGCGTTCTTCATAAGGCGAAAAACAGCGATATTTGGCAATATAGCCTTTGATTACTGACTCATGATCCTTAACCCACGCCGCCGCTTGCTGAATGTCCATAATTTTACCCTCCAGATAAAAAAAGCCGGCCACGGAGTCGTGCTCCGATGACCGGCTTTGCCAGTACTCAACGCTGTGAGTCTGGCCGTGCCAGAATGAATATTCGATTAAGCGTTCAGGAACAGCTATGTGCCGAAGCCAGACGCTACAACGTTCAATTGGTATGAATTTTCAGGTGGTGAAGGAATCAGCAATTACTTCAATGTGATGCCAAGGCATGCTGCTATGCGTATAATGTCCTGTTTTGATGCTGATTTCCGCAGATGATCCTCAACCTTTCTGCGTAACTTCAAGGTATCAATATCCTTCATGATTCTTGTTCCACATACCTGAATTGAACCTTCCTCGGTTAACGACACTGATCCGTCAGCGCATGCCTGCCCAATGACGTTTACATTCGGTGTTCCTTGTACGAGAACGAATGAACCTTCCGATAAGACAATGGCCTGGCCTGAACGGCGCAGATACGAAATCACCGTTGCTTTTGCTTCTTCCGGAAATGGGCAGTTCATTGGTATCCTTCCTGTCAATCCGACGTGTATTATTGGTTAAAAATTGGTTAAAAGAAGGTTAGCGGGTTGTTGATAACCTCGTAACCATGCCATTGATTTCAGAAATCAGCGCAATGCTGGTCGGTCTAAGGTCAACAGTCCGGTCGGTCTAAAGTCAATACATTGGTCGGTCTAAAGTCAGTACCGGTCGGTCAAAGGTCAATAGTGAGTCGGTCAAAGGTCAATAGTTGGTCGGACAAAGGTCAATACCCCCTGGTAACCACAACAAGATCTTTTTTAAACTCCCATGTTTCCAGAAAACCGATCCCCCTGAGATGATCGAGGGCCTTCTTTAGCTCGACCTTGAAATGCTTAACAGCCATTGTTGAACCGCATAATTTCAACAAAGTTTCAACCTTGACCGGGTATGGTTTGCGGTGACTGGCCCAGTATCCGAATAGTTTTGAAGTAATTCCGTCCGGCAATGCACGCCTCGTCTCCCAGGCCATCCTGGTAAGAAATTCTTCGTCGAACAGCAACTGCATCTCCTTACCGACCCATACCTGCCAGCGGGAGAGATTTTCATTTTGATCATTTCTCGACAGAAACTTCTGGATCAAGGAGATGCTGATGAAACTATCCAGCCGCTTCGACTGGATTCTGAATGTTGTGGCCTGGCAGCCTTTCGTAAACACGCGGGGAAGGTTCCTGTTGCGGCAGATGAAGTGTGATTAAAACTTAAGAAATCTTGCTACTTCACAGACTTTTGTTTACAATCCGCGTGGTTTGCGATGATTTCACCGATACGGGAGGCAGTTATGGCGGATTCAACACCAGTTACCTTTGAGAAGGGAAAGTTGTATGACCTGAACCTTGCGGATGTGCAGCCTGATCCAGACCAGCCGCGCAAGTATTTTGATGAGCAGGCGTTGGCGGAGTTGAAAGCCTCGATTCTGAAGCATGGCGTGTTGCAGCCTGTTCTGGTGCGACAGGGTACGGAAGGTTCTTTGTTGTTGGTTTCCGGTGAACGGCGTTATCAGGCTTCAAAATTGGCTGGTTGTCTGACTGTTCCTGCGGTGTTTACCGATGGTGATCCTGCGGAGCTTTCCATAGTAGAGAACCTGCTGCGGGAGAATTTGACAGCGATTGAAGAGGCAGAGGCGATTGAAAAATTGCGAGCACAGCATGAATACATGCTGGGTGATCTGGCTCTTATTCTTGGCAAATCTGATTCGACACTTTCTGAAATCCTCTCTCTTAATAAATTGCCCGATGATGTGAAGAATGATTGCCGAAACGACCCAAAAACGGCGCGGGGAATTTTGGTGGAAATTGCCAAGAAAAAAGATCAGGCGACAATGTCGGCTTTGTATACGAAATACAAAGAAAGTGGTCTTACACGTGGAGAGATAAGAAAAAAAGCAGCAAAGCCAAAAGTGCTGGATGCACCAGTGGATCTGACATTCGTGGATCAGTTTTATGACCGGATTTATACATTGGACAGCGCAACCTTGAGCAATAGTCAGAAAATGTCGCTCAACCTGACAATAGTAAAAATGCGCAGTATGTTGTTGGAAAAGAACAAGCAATTTAAGGTACCAGTGACAGTTCCAGCATAAAAAAGGGGCATTTTAGAGGGTACTTTTGTATAAATTCAGATAGTTATATCACTTCCGGCATGCCGGAATTGTCCAGTTAACGTCATGATCACTACTAACGATATACCGCTTGATCAACAAAAAGGATCAATGTAATGCCGCTTTCCTGGAATGAAATACGTGACCGCGCTTTAACATTCAGCCGTGAATGGGCTGATGAAAGTTCTGAAGACGCCGAAGCCAAGAGTTTTTGGGATAGTTTTTTCAACGTCTTTGGAATCACGCGACGGCGGGTGGCTTCCTTTGAAGCCCCTGTGAAGAAAGGCGACGGTCAGGGCGGTTTCATTGATCTGCTCTGGAAAGGTGTATTGCTGGTTGAACACAAGTCACGCGGGAAAGACCTTGACCGAGCGGCGCGTCAGGCGTTTGATTATTTCCCCGGCCTGAAAGAGCGTGACCTGCCGCGCTATGTTCTGGTATCCGATTTTGCCAGGTTTCGTCTGCACGATTTGGATACTAAAGAGCAACATGACTTCCTGATTACCGACTTCTCCAAAAACATCAAACTCTTCGGTTTTATCGCCGGGTATCAAACCCGTAGTTTTGGTCAGCAAGACCCGGTCAATATCCGGGCTGCCGAAATGCTTGGCAAACTGCACGATTTACTGAAATCATCCGGTTACGACGGACATCCGCTTGAAGTTGTGCTGGTTCGCATTCTGTTCTGCTTGTTTGCCGAGGACACCGCCCTTTTTGAGCGGTGCCAGTTTCAGGATTATCTGGAACAGCGCACCGCAGAAGATGGCAGCGATCTGGGTATGCACCTTGCCAAACTGTTCCAGGTTCTTGACACCGCGCCAGAGCGTCGCTCACAAGCGCTTGACGAACAGTTATCCGCCTTTCCCTACGTCAACGGCCAACTCTTCAGCGAAGCCCTCCCGATCTCCGACTGTACCCGGCAGATGCGCGAAGCGCTGCTGGACTGTTGTGCCCTTGACTGGAGCCGTATTTCCCCAGCCATTTTCGGTTCACTCTTCCAGAGCATCATGGACACCACCGCCCGACGCAACCTGGGCGCGCACTACACCAGCGAAACCAACATTCTCAAACTGATCCATCCGCTTTTTCTTGATGAGCTGTGGGCCGAATTCCACAAGGTTAAACGCAACCGGAACCAGCTCTTTGAGTTCCTGAAAAAACTCTCGCACCTGACGTTCTTCGACCCGGCCTGTGGTTGCGGCAACTTTCTTGTTATTGCCTATCGCGAGCTGCGCCTCCTGGAGTTGGAGGTACTGCGACACGTGCGCCAAAGCGACCAGCTCATGTTGGATGTCTTCCAGCTCATCGGCGTCAATGTCGATCAGTTCCACGGCATCGAAATCGGGGAGTGGCCGGCACGCATTGCCGAGGTGGCGCTCTGGCTGACCGATCACCAGATGAACCTCAAGGTATCGGAGGAGTTCGGCCAGTACTATGCCCGCCTGCCGCTCAAGAAAGCGCCGCATATTGTGCATGGCAATGCCTTGCGGATTGATTGGAACGAGGTTGTTCCGACGTGGCGGTTGTCGTATTTACTGGGGAATCCGCCGTTTGTGGGGAAGTCGCTGCAAAGCGCGGCGCAGAAAGAAGAGTTGGCCTTAGTATTCCATGATATCAAAGGCGCTGGTGTGCTGGATTTTGTGGCGTGCTGGTATCGCAAGGCAGCGGAGTATATGGCTCCCCCCTCCAACCTCCCCCCGCTGGGGGGAGACTTTTCTACTCCCTCCCCAGGAGGGGGAGGGTTGGGGAGGGGGAGCTTGAAAGCCGCCTTTGTCTCCACCAATTCCATTACCCAAGGTGAACAGGTCGGCATCCTCTGGCCTGATCTGTTTCGACGAGGTATCAGGATTACCTTTGCTCATCGCACCTTCCAATGGAACAGCGAGGCGCGAGGCAAGGCCGCCGTACATTGTGTCATCATCGGCTTTTCTCTCCCTCCCCTTCAAGGGGAGGGTCGGGGTGGGGATTGGGTGCAGGACAAATGGCTCTTTGACTACGATACACCCAAAAGTGAACCGCACGCCATCAAGGCTATCAACATCAATCCCTATCTGGTTGATGGCCCGGATGTGGTACTACAACGACTTTCAAAACCTCTTTGCTCTGTACCGTCACTTGTCTATGGCAGTAAACCGGTTGACGGCGGAAATCTCTTGCTGTCGGAAGCAGACAGAACTGAACTTCTCTTGAAGGAACCAGCGGCAGAGCAGTGGATTCGGCCATTCATGGGTTCGGAGGAATTGATTAACGGCATATCCCGTTTTTGCCTGTGGCTTGGCGAATGCCCTCCTGATGAGATGCGAAGAATGCCGCATGTTCTTAAACGGGTTGAAGCGGTAAAAGAAATGCGACTTAAAAGCAGCAAAGAACCGACGCGACAAAGTGCCGCCACTCCGTCGGTGTTTGGCGAGTTGCGGCAAGGTACAGCAGCTTATCTTGCACTTCCGGAAGTTTCTTCAGAACTTCGCTTGTATCTTCCAATTGCATACTTATCTGCGGATATTATTGCCAGCAATAAACTTTACATGCTTCACAACGCCACTATATACCATTTTGGCATCCTCTCATCCACTATGCACAACGCCTGGATGCGTGCTGTTACGGGACGCATGAAGAGCGACTATCAATACTCCGCCGGCATCGTCTACAACAATTTTCCCTGGCCCGAAATCCCCCCCAGCCCCCCTTTGACAAAGGGGGGAGCTGAAAAAAGTCCCCCTTTAAAAAAGGGGGATTCAGGGGGATTTGCTTTTGCCATCGAAGCCGCCGCCCAAGCGGTGCTCGACACCCGCGCCAAATACCCCACATCAACCCTGGCCGACCTTTACGATCCCCTCACCATGCCGCCGGAGCTGGTCAAGGCGCACCAGACGCTGGATCGTGCCGTTGATGCCGCCTACGGCAAAACCGCCTTCAAGACTGAAGCCGAGCGGGTGGCGTTTTTGTTTGAGCGGTATCAGCAGTTGATTGCGCCGTTGGTGGTTGAGAAGAAGGTCAAAAAGAAAACAACATGACAATCCCGCCTGCCGGAAATAGAGAGCAACATCCTGATGCTGAAATAACGGCCCGACTCGGCTGGAACGTGAAAGTCAGTGATTTAATTTATGCAGACCCGCCATATTTTGTCATGCAGGCGGTCCCGGTCATGCCCTGTTTCCGTGGCGATCTGTGCAATCAAGAAATTGTCTGGGACTCGTTCAGATTATTGGATTCCGTCAAACGTCCCGGCGCGTATTACCTGCTCACCTGCAAATGTGGTTGCGCCGATGATGCCGGTATCAATGAGAGAGTATTGGTAAGCCATCCGGATACTCATACGGTTATTTGGGAGCTGGATATGGCCGGTTATCGTGAGGTGATTAACGACTCGCTTACTGATGTGACATCCGGTTTTATCCGGCTGGTTTTTCACCGGGAAGAGTATGAAGCAGATGTTCGCGCCATGATGATGGAACTACAGCGCCTCGGAACCACTTCTTTCCCTGCTTACCCCGAAACTGAAGAGTTTGGTGTGAAAGAACTTCATCGTTTGCATGATTTTAACTTCCCAGAAAGAACAACGATCACGGTCGAAGAACTGGAACCTCAAGTTGACGGGAGAGATTTGGATCAACTCCTTGGCCTGGACTTAACGGCAGCATGGGAATCGGAACCACTATGGCCAACAGGCACACTGGTGGAATTTGGTTTTTTTCCGCAACATGACGGGCATGAATTGATGCGATTTAACGGCCAGTGCAGTGCCACCTGTTGGCCAGGATGGTATTTTACCCGCTGGCAAGAGCTGGAAGCGTTCAATAACTGGCTTTCTTTTGTTCAGCGAGCCTGCTGGATTTTCCAAGGGAAACAAATACCATGTGCAATTAAAACAAACGAATTTGTGCTACTGCGAGAAACCGACAGGGTATTGTTCCACGAGGCAGGAAGGCGTCTTGCCGAAATAATGCAATCTTGTTGTAATGAAGGCAATACCGCTCCAGCCGTCACGGTTCTTTATACCGAAACTGATGTGCTGTGTGCAGCAAAGGTTACGTCTCAAGTACATGAGGGTACACATGAAGCAAAGTAATTTGAAGCTTTGTGGGCACTTACAGGGAAATTTTTCGGAATTACTGCCCTGTGTATTCATACATCATATCGGAGTGAAGTTGCGAGTATTCAGCCATGACAAGGAACTGAAAACAGGCATTTTCTGTATGCGCAAGAACAATGATTATCTAATATATGGAGTAATTCTTCCGCCGGATTTTGATTCAAAATCTTGGTATGGGCATGACTCAGTCCCAGAAGATGGCCACATTGGAGAAATGATCTTGGTTGACCTGTGGTTTAATGCGTAAAGTGTAAAGAGAACAGTAATTCAAGACATTTGAGGACATAATGGCAAGTCTATCCAAGTTGTGCAATTTTGATTTCACCACCAACATGCTTGGTTTGTTGTTAAGTGGATCAGTGAATTCACGCATTCAATCATTACTTGTCAAAATGCTTGATGTGGCAGAAGTAAATAGTTTGGTTTTTGTCAGGCAGTTAATGCGCCTGGTTTGTAAGAGATCTTCAGAATCACAGTCTGGAGATGATCAGAATGTTCAGTACGATGGGCTGACAGATGAAGAAATCAACCAAATCTCTGATGAGGAGGTTGAGGCGTTTGCAAAGGAATTTATCACCCATAACGTTTGGCTTCTTGTGTCATATGAGGATAGAAAACGAATTGTTGAACACAACGAAAACGGTGAAAAAGTTGTTTCATATAGGCCCAAACATATTGACCTTCCGAAGGAAGATGCTGAAAGTAATTGTGATTATCTGACTCGTGTGTTTAGCCATTATTTTGCGCTGAAAAGAGAGAAAGGTAAAAAGACAGTTGAAACGGCAATAGGTCGAATGGCAGCGGGGCTAAACAAGTTTATTGAAAGTAGTATTACGGCTGCTGCAATGGACAGCTACCTACGCCATCAAGAATTATTACGGACTGTTGACCCGTATATGGAGATGAAGCGCCATCTTCAGGGGAGCATTTTAAGTCAGCCCCAGGTTCAGGATCAGATGCGATTGGCATCCAGCCATCAGGCGTATTCTACGCAACAAGCAAAAAGCCTGTCTTGTAATGAAGGTTATTTAAATTCGGCAGCACAACATCCGGCGTTGCAAGGCAGCCTCGTTACAGAAATTATGGAGCATCAACGTCGTGATGCTTTTTTGAAAACCTCCTTGGCAGATTTCCGAATTCCTCAGCCCTATGAAACCGCGCAACTCATAAATGAGTATCAACTCGGCTCTGTGGCCAGTTTTGCCAAGAACCACTCGCTATTTGTTCCAGGTCAGCAAAGTGTTTTTGATTCAATCACAACTCCTTGGTTACACACTGACCATACCAACAGATCAATAACCGGCATTCTGGAGTTATACGGCCTTTCAAGTGCTTTGAGGACGGGGAATGGGTTCTCTTCTGAATTTACAGATGCGCTTCGACAGGATTTAGGTGACTGGCGAGATAAGATTACTTTCCCGGAAGCGATTTTTAGTGATCCTGTCGCCCGCACTGCTTTTTATGTTGATCGCGGTTTTAATCTGGCGCTCACAGATTTTCCAGAACCAGCTTTTCATCAAGTTTTAGAGCATTCTGGGCTTGATGATATTGATTTAGAACAATTTAAAACAGCTCCCGTAAAACAAGACGATTTAGAGGAATCAGGACAGCAACGCGCAAATAAATGTTTTGATCATATACGGAGATTCGAAAGACAATTGAGGGGATTCATTGACAAGGAAATGACAAGGCAGTACGGCTCAAATTGGCAGAAAAAACGTCTTCAGCCAAAACAGTTTGAAAATTGGCAGGCTAAGAAGCAACAAGCTGAAAGTAATGGAGAAATCAACACACTCATAGAAATGGCCGATTTTACAGACTATGAGCTCATTATTTGCAAACAGGATAATTGGCGTGAAGTTTTCCAGACGAGGTTTATAACCAAGGAAAGTGTTCGCGAATCGCTGCAACGACTTTACCCGATACGTAGAGCCACTATGCATTCACGTATCGTCACCAAAGAAGACGAGTTATATCTTGTTGCGGAAGTTACCAGATTGACTCGGGCGTTTAAAATATCACCATGAAAAGCCATGTCATTAAAAGACCGAGCGCCGTTGCTAATTGAAAAAATGAATCAGGAGAATAAGCAGATGCAAAACCAACCCGTAACCGAAGAACTTATCAAATCGATGACAGAAAAAATTGTCCGCGAGGTCAACCCCCGTAAGATCGTGCTGTTTGGCTCATATGCGCGGGGAAATGCTCGCTCCGATTCCGACCTGGATTTTCTGGTTATCGAGGATGGCCCGTTCAACGCACAGCGCAGCCGACGGGCTGAGATGGCGCGTCTCTGGATGCTTTTTCCTGATGTGCGTATTCCCATAGATTTTCTTGTGTACTCGTTGGAGGAAGTAGCAAAATTGGCAAATTCCCAAAACCATGTGATTCATCATGCCATGAGTGACGGGCGGGTGCTGTATGAATGTTAATAGTGAAGCTTCAGCGCTGCTGACCATGGCAGGCAAAGATATTGATCTGCTTCGTTATATTATCTCGTCAGATATAGTTGCCGATGAGATATTTGGTTTTCACGCTCAGCAAGCCGTTGAAAAATCCTTGAAAGCATGGATTATTGGCGCAGGCGGGACTATTGACCGGACTCATGATGTACGCCGCCTGCTCATTATGCTTCAGGACCTGGACTTAAATGTTGACTGCTATCGAGAGCTGATTCCTTTGAACAGCTTTGCTGTACAGTTTCGGTATGAAGCTATGGAAGAGGAAGACGTGCCGCTTGACCGTGTCGATACTCTCAGTAAGGTTGAAAGCCTACATGATCACGTCAAAGCTTTACTGACAAAAACGCCATAAAGAAACTTCGCCCTTATAGAAAAATGGATTTTTCAGAAGCCATTTTGTTATATTTCATATAGTTATTTCCAATTCTGGCATGCCGGAATTGGAGAACAAACCCTGAGAGCAAACCTGCTTTACCGCAACAGAGTTTTCCCTGCCCACCATTTGAACAATCCCACAAGACTATAATATCTCCACTGCGTTCTGGGAACATGCCCGTCTGATTGAAACGGTCAAGGACCCTTTCTGCTTCCCTGTCATGGGTACCGGCATGACCAATCCGAAACCGGGCTTTTCTTCCGGAGAAATCCGCAGCAAGGAGTATGGCGATTCGGACTTTGCTTTCCAGCAGGCCCATTATTACTACTTTCCGGCCTGGTCGATCCTGAAGCTGTTCATGGATTTTCCCTGTGCGGAGAACCGGGCGTTCGACCTGGCCTACATGACGGAAGTTGATCCGATGTGGAACGACGACAGCCTGTCATTCATCATCAACCCGGAAGCGCTGCTGTTCGGCAATCCGGTCTCGCAGTTGGCGTGCGTTGCCGACAGCGTGGCGGCAACCGTGACGTATCCTATCGATCCCCTGTTCTGGTGTATGGGGAGTTGGGGATCATTCTATCCGCTGTCAGGGAGCATGATCGAGAATAATCCGCTCAATGTTGGGTATTCCGGTCGAAGCCGACCGGGGTTCTGGCGGGATGCCGACCGGCAAT
>JBMOEI010000066.1:0-28369 GCA_049318985.1 Desulfuromonadaceae bacterium | reverse complement strand
TCCTCACTGATCTACGGACATCCCCAGGCCCCGACCGGTGCCCGCCTGATGATCGAAGGCATTGAAGAGGTTGCCCTGAAGGGGGGCGGTTACCTGCTCTTCTCCGGCTGTGCTGCCGGCGATACCGCCGCTTCCATTGTCATCAAAGTAAACTGATACCCATAGAGCGAATTACCTTATCAAGGAGAGAAACCATGACCACCGCAAAGAAATTGTACCCGTCCTACTTTAACCCCTATCTGGTCCAGACCGATCGTCCCATCCCTGAGGAAATGGCGGTAATCGGCGCCGGCCACATCGGCCCGGACATCGCCTACTACCTCCGCACCGGCGCACCTGACAAAAAACTGTATCTGGTGGACGTTGCCGAAGAGCCGTTGAAAAAAGCCGAGAAACGTTTTCAGTCCTATGCCCAGAAAGGGCTTGACCGCCGCAAGATGACCCGGGAACAGGCCGACCAGATCCTCGGCAACATCGTCTATACTACCGATTACAGCCTACTCAAAAACTGCGGCCTGGTTATCGAAGCGGCCACTGAAAGCCTGCCGCTGAAACGGAAAATCTTTGCCGCCCTCGAAGAGGTCGTCGACGAGAAATGCGTACTCACCTCCAACACCAGCGGCATTCCGGCCCAGCAGATTTTCACCGGTATGAAACATCCGGAGCGCTCTACTATCACTCACTTCTTCGCCCCGGCATGGCGCAGCATGGCCGTTGAAGTTATCAACTGGGAGGGTGCCAGTCGTGAACTGCTGGACTACCTGATCTGGTTCTTTGCCAACACCGGCAAAGCACCGGTCGTCACCGACAATGTCTTCTCCTTCCTGCTTAACCGCATCTTCGAAAACTGGACCAATGAAGCCGCCTATCTGGTCGACCGGGCCACCACCTACCAGATTGACTCGGTCTGCGAAGAATTTGCCGGTGCCGGTCCCTTCTTTGTCCTTAATATGGCCGGCGGCAACCCGATTACCTACGAATCCCAGCAGCGTCGCACCGCTGAACGTGCCTGCTACGCTCCATCGCCGATTCTGCTGTCGGTGGACAAATGGAACGTTGCCAAGCCGGGGACTAAAATCGACGTCCCCGATGATCTCAAAGAGTGGATCCGCGACCGCATGATCGGTCTGGTCTTCTCCCAGTGCTTCGACATCGCCGACCGGAATATCGGCACCCGCGAAGACCTCAACTTCGGCAGCCTGATCGCCCTTGGCTTCAAAAAAGGGGTCTTTGATGTCATGGAAGAGATGGGAGAACGAGAAGTAGAGCGCATCATGGCGGCTTTTGCCAAAGAACGTCCCGGTTTCCCGCAAGCCAAAAAACCGATCGCCGCCTATCTGGATTTTCCCCGCGACATCCTGGTTGACGACAAGGAAGGCGTCCGAATTATCACTATCCGCCGTCCGCAGGCCGCCAACTCTCTTGGCGGCGGCACCTGCGATGAAATCCTCACCGAGCTGAAAAAAGGAGCTGATGACCCATCGGTCAAAGGTTTCATCATTACCGGCTACGGTACGAAAGCCTTCTGTGCCGGTGCCGACATCGGCGGCTTTATTGCTACCATCGACAACCACGCCGCCGGGGTAAAACTGGCCCGGGGCAACTCCGAAGTATTGCACTTCATGGATCAGATGGATAAACCGGTTGTTGCCGCAGTCAACGGTCTGGCCATGGGAGGCGGAGTTGAGGTCGCCCTCAGATGCCACAGCCTGGTAGCTGACGCAGGCGCCTTCTTCCAGCTTCCCGAGATTACTCTCGGCATTCTGCCCGGCATGGGTGGCACCGTCATCCCCTATCGCAAGTGGCCGCACGCCTCTGCGACATTCAATGCCATGATCGGCGAAGCCAAGCGTCTGACTGTCAAAGAAGCACAGGAGATCGGTATCGTCAAGCAGGTCACCAATGGTTATATCGAAATGATCGACGCCGCCATTGCCGAAGTCAACACGCTGGTTGGCAATGTCCCGCGCATAAGCGACAGCCCGGTGCCGATAGCCGCGTTCACGGTTCCCGAAAACCCGGTTGCCGGCAAAATGGCCCTGAGTAAAGAGGCCCTGTCAATTGTCGCACGGGTGGTCAACCAGGCTGCTGCCGCCGATTCTCTGGAAGCTGCTCTGGAGATAAACTACCAGGGGAGTGGTGATATCTCCTGCATCGATGCCTCCAAGGAAGGGGTGTATGCCTTCCTCGAGAAGCGGAAACCGGATTTTAAAAAATAGTGAGGCGCTTTGGTGACACAGACCGGTAAGGAATCCCTCTGGACAAGATCTTTCGTACTCACAATGTTCGGAATTCTGTTCCTCTTTATCCCCTTTGCCCTCTATCTGCCGGTATTGCCGGTGTACCTGCTGCAGGAACTGCACAGCTCGCTGCAGCAGGCGGGTGCAATTAACGGGATATTTCTGGTTGCTGCGGTTCTGTTCCGTGCCCAGACCGCACGACTTGAGGCGCGCTTCGGCGTCCGGAGGGTTCTTCTTACCAGCGGATTTCTCTTCATGGCTACCAACCTGCTTTACCTCACGGCCACAACGGTAGTCGGCGTTATGCTGATCAGATTCCTCAGCGGTGCCTGCTTTGCCGTGGTAAACACCAGCATCTACGCGATGGGGAGTCGTCTGGTCTCCAACGCCCGCAAGGGGGAAGGGCTCGCCTATCTGACGACCATGGTGCTCTCCGGCAGTGCCGTCGGCCCGTACATAGGATTAAATCTTGCCGATTCCTATGGGTACAACGCAGTTTTTATCTTCAGTGCGGCAATAAGTCTTCTGGGGCTTTTGATCGCCGGTATCATTGCGATACGACCTGATGAAGGATTACAGAGTCAAAGCCGTTTTTCGTTTCATGACATGTACGAAGTGAAGGCGATCCCGGCATCACTGATCGCCCTGGTAATTGCCTTTGCCTATGGCGGGGTGCTGACCTTTGTTGCGGTGTATGCCACGGAACAGCACCTGCCGCTGGTGGTGAATTATTTTTTCGTGGTGATGGCATCTGCATCCATTACCGCACGGCTTGCAACCGGGCGGATATATGATCGTTTCGGTGCCAGTGCTGCCATCTATCCGGCTATTTTTCTCGTGGCGGCCGGATTTATCATGTTGGGTAATTTCCATACAACTGCCGGCCTGCTGACAGCCGGCGCAGTTATCGGCATCGGCTATGGCATGGCGGTGCCGGGTCTCCAGACACTGGCAATACAGCTTTCGCCCGATTCCCGGAGCAGCGCCGTAACTGCCACCTTCTTTTCCTGTCTTGATGGCGGAATCGGGCTGGGAGCGTATCTGCTCGGAGGATGTATCCAAACCTTCGGATACGAACGCATTTATCTGGCGCTTGGAGTGCTGACCTTTTGTTGCAGTGTGCCATACTATTTTGTGGGCTTAAGGAAACGGTAACAGGTACGCAGCTTTTGTGGGGGCGTGAGGGGAAAGGTATGGCGGCGAACAATACAAGACGCAGCCGTAAGGCGGAACATATCAGTTTACTGGTCAACGCTCAGCCGGTTGAATTTGAGATCGGCAGCCTGCCCCATCAGGTGGCACCCTCTCATTCGCTGGCTCATACCCTCAGGGAGACGCTGGGACTGACCGGTACCAAAGTGACCTGCGACAACGGTGCCTGCGGGTCATGCACTGTTTTGATAGACGGTACGGCGATTCTCTCCTGCATGACCCTGACGGTCGAATGCCAGGGGCGGAGCATCATTACCATCGAGGGACTGGCTGACGGCACGAGCGGTCGGCTCGATCCCCTGCAGCAGTCCTTTATTGATCACACCGCCTTTCAGTGCGGCTTCTGTACGCCCGGCATGATCCTGAGCGCCAGGGCGCTCCTGAACGAGAAGCCATCCCCTCGAGAGGAAGAGGTTAAAGATGCACTGTCCGGCAATTTCTGTCGCTGCATCAGCCATTACCAGGTGCTCAGGGCGGTAATGGCCGTTGCCGGGGGGGCGAGTGACCATGGCTGACCCATATCGCTTCATCGGCAAAGCGACCCGTCGCAAGGATGCCTTGGACGTGGTTACCGGGGCGACCACATATCTGGATGATATCAGGTTTAGCGAACTACTCCACGGCAAAGTCCTGCGCAGTCCCCACGCCCACGCCATTATCATAAAAATCGACAGGAGTGCAGCTGAACAGCTGCCGGGGGTCAAGGCGGTCCTTACCTGGGAGGATGTACCGGACTGGAAGGCCGGAACCCCCCGCATCTTGCGCGTCCTTGACAACAAAGTGCGTTATGTCGGTGATGCCGTGGCACTGGTGGCGGCAACAAGCGCAGATATCGCCAAAGAGGCTCTTGGACTCATAGCCGTTGACTATGAACTGCTGCCGGCACTGTTTGATGCGGAAGAGGCCATGAAGCCGGGTGCCCCCCGGCTCTATGAGCAGCTCCCCGGCAATATCGTTACCCCCGGTACCCCCGCTTTTGGCCCAAACTGCCTGAAGGAAGTGGTCATGGGTGACGTTGAAGCGGGTTTTCGCGAGGCGGATGTCATTGCCGAAGGGACCTTCGGCTACGAAAACATCCCCAATCCGATTCCGCCGGAACCGCCGGGGGCGGTGGCGCTCTGGGAGGAGCCGAACCGGGTAACGCTCTGGGTATCGAATCAGGCGTCCTATCTGGACAGGGTTCTTATGTTCCACGTTTTCGGCAAGCAGGTGGAGGTCCGCACCCACGGCGCCGCCTGTGGCGGCAGCTTCGGTACGAAGATCATGTCCTGGCCGGTTCAAAGCTATGCCACCATGCTGAGCAGGGCGACAGGTCGGCCGGTAAAGGTGGTCTTTACCAAGGAGGAGCATATCGCGGCCTTTGTCCTGCGGCCCGGTTCGAGAATGCAGGCGAAGGTGGGGATGAAGCGGGACGGCACCGTGACGGCGGTCTCCGGCAGGTGGCTCGTTGACACCGGCTATTACTCCGCGACGACACAGGCCCAGGTCGCTGTGGGATGCGGCGAGATTCAGCTGATGACCCGCTGTGCCAACTGGGACCTGAAGAGCGTCATCGTCTGTACCAACCGCAACGCCTCCGGCTCTGTTCGTGGCTTTGGCGGACAGGAACTGAAATGCTCCTTCATCCCGCTGCTCTGTCAGGCGATGGCAAAAATCAATCTTGATCCGGTGGCGTTCATCAAGAAGAACTACGTCAAACCGGGCGATGGCTATTACTGGCGCGATGGTGCCTGGTACACCTACCGGGGAATCGATTACACAGAAGCCATTGAAAAGGGCGCCCGGCTCTTCGGCTGGCAGGAGAAGTGGCAGGGGTGGTTAAAGCCGAGTTCAGTAGCCGGCGCGAAGCGGAGAGGTATCGGCGTCGGCATTCATGGCAATGCCGATATCGGCGAGGACAGTTCGGAAGCCTGGGTGAGGCTGAACCCGGATGGCACGGCCCTCCTCTACTCCTGTATCACCGAGCATGGCACCGGGCAGCGGAGCAACTACGTCAAAATGGTAGCTGAAGTGCTGCAGCTCCCGATGGAAAATGTCTCGATAACCCCGGCCGATTCATTGATCAACCCGTTTGAGTACGGCCCGTTCGGTTCACGCGGGACATACGCCATCGGCAGTGCCGCCATCGCAGCTGCAGAAGATGCCCGGCGTCAGATCCTTGAGATCGTTGCCCCACGCCTGAATGCGCAACCGGAAGAGTTGGAGACCGCAGACGGGGTTGTTTTTGTCAGGGAACACCCGGAGCAGCGTATAAAGTGGGGCGCCATCGGTTACGATCGCACCGTCATGGGGTATGGTCGCTTCGAACCTGATTTTACGCTGGCCAACTGCATGACCACCTTTGTGGAGGTCGAGGTGGATACGGAAACCGGCAAGGTTGATCTGCTGCGTGTCGTCAATGCGACGGACGTCGGCCAGATCATCGACCCTCCCGGCCTGGAAGGCCAGCTCAACGGCTGCCTTGGTTCGTCCGGCATCGACAGCGCCCTGTTCGAGGAAACGATTTTAGACACCACCACGGGGCACATTCTCAACGCCAATATGATCGACTACAAATGGCGCACCTTTTCCGAGCTCCCCGCCATCGACAATGTGGTTCTGGAAACCCCCGTGGCCAGCCACCGCTTCAAAGCCATCGGCGTGGGTGAGGTGGCCACGTCACCCGGTCCCATGGCGATCCTGATGGCGGTCTCCAATGCCATCGGCGTCTGGCTGCACGAATATCCGGCCACGCCGGAGAGGGTCCTGAAGGCGTTGGCTACGCTGGCGGCCGGAACCCGTGCGGGAGGTGCCGCTTGAAGCCGTTTCTCCATACCAATGCCCTGACCGTCAGGCAGGCGGTGGCCGCACTCGGCAGATATGGCGGCACAGCCCGGCTCAATGCCGGCGGCACTGATCTGTTCGGCCTCCTCAAAGATGAATTCCTCCCGGCATATCCTGAAGCGATAATCAATATAAAAACCGTACGTGGTTTGAATTACATCAGGGAGAATGCGGGCATGCTCCGGATCGGCGCCCTGACGCGCCTCGTCGACATGGTAAAATCCCCCCTGCTCAAACAGCGCTGCAGTGCGCTTGCCGAAGCGGCCAACGCGGTGGCATCTCCGCAGATCCGTAATGTCGCCACCCTTGGCGGAAACCTCTGCCAGGATGTGCGCTGCTGCTATTACCGCTACCCGCGCCACATCGGCGGCCCGATCAACTGCGCCCGCAAGGGTAACGGTCCCTGTCAGGCGGTAAAAGGGGACAACCGTACCCATGCCATCCTGGCAGGGAAGCGCTGTTTTGCGGTCTGTCCATCGGACACGGCTGTTGCACTGGTCCTTTATGATGCCCGACTGCTTGTTGCTGGCCCGTCCGGTAAACGACTGATAGCTGTCAGGGATTTTTACACACCGCTTGGTAATCAGCTTGCCAGCGATGAGATGGTTACAGAGGTTCAGATTCCCACCTTTACGGAGCCGGTCCAGCAGGCTTTTCACAAATTCACCCTCAGAAAACCGATCGATTTTGCCGTCGTCAGTGTCGCGGTACTGGTGGCCGCACAAGATGGCATCTGCACAGATGCCCGTATCGCTCTGGGTGCGGTGGCGCACGGAGTTGTCCGGGCAGTTGCTGCCGAAAAATTTCTGAGGGGCCGCAGCATCACTGCTGAAACCGCCGCACAGGCGGGAGCGCTCGCCCTGGCAGACGCAAAGCCGCTCAGCCGGAATGCCTACAAGATCCAGATCGCTCAAACCCTGGTGGCCCGGGCTCTGCTGGGTCAAGTGTCTGCCGATACAGGAATTGATTCACACAGCTATGATCCGACGGAACTGTCAACGTTTCACCGCTGCAGCGGTGCCTCTTCAGATGCGTATGCCACAGTCGTTGCTTCAGGGAGCGGGGCGCAGGTACCGTGCGACAGTAAGTAAATATAAGGAGAATTCAACGAATGAATAATGGCACAGTGGCTCGGCAACAAACAGCTGAGTTTTTACCAAGAATCCGCTGCAGCAAGCTGCATGACCGGATCAAGGATGCACAAGACACGGTCGCTCTCTTTAAAAACGGTATGTACCTCGGTTTTTCCGGATTTGCCGGGGGACATCCGATGGCGGTGCCGACGCTGCTTGCCGACCATGTTGAAAACAACGGTCTGCGGGGTAAGATGCGCTTCAACGTCTACACCGGCGCATCAATCGATATCGATCTCGATAATCGCTGGGCCGATCTCGATATGATAGCCAAGCGCTGGCCCCATCAGCAGGGTCATGCAATTCAGAAAGCCATCAACGCGGGGCAGATCGATTTTGGCGATAGAATTCTTTCCATGTTCGCACAGGATTTCGGCTATGGCTTCTATACCATGGATAACGATGACAAGATCGATATCGGGATTATTGAGGCGAGTTGTATTACCGAGGATGGGGGGATTGTGCCGACGCTTGCCGTTGGTATCGTCTCGGAAATTATAGCGCGGGCAGAGAAGATCATCATTGAAATCAACACGACCATCCCTTCTCTGGAGGGGATTCACGACTGCGTCGGGGTAACGCTGCCGCCGCACAAGAAGGTTTTGGAAATCCTCCGGGTTGATGATCGGATCGGCTCGACCAGTATTCCGTGCGATCCCGCTAAAATCGTTGCCATCGTTGAATCCCGCGTGGAGCCGGTAGGGCGCTTTTTTGGTCCATTCGACGAAAAATCGGGACAGATGGCAGATCACATTATGGAATTCCTGAAGTTCGAAGTCGCACGGGGGCGACTGCCAAAGAACCTGCTGCCAATTCAGTCCGGTGTGGGCAATATCGCCAACGCCGTCTCCAGAGGGCTGCTCACCAGTGACTTTTCACATCTGAATATCTGGACGGAATTATTCCAGGATAATCTGCTTGATCTACTCGATTCCGGCAAGGTCGATTGTGTCTCGACCGCTTCTTTTGCCCTCTCCAGGGAGAGGTTGCTGGGTGTCTTTGCCGAATGGGAGAAATACCGGGATAAACTCATTCTCCGCCCGGTGTATATCACGAATCACGCCGAACCGATCCGGCGTCTTGGCTTGATCGCCATGAACACCCCGGTGGAATTCGATATTTACGGGCATGTCAACTCGTCAATCGTCAACGGTTCGCGCATTGTCAACGGCATCGGCGGTTCGGGTGATTTTATGCGCAACGCCTACCTCTCGATTATGCACGCCCCCTCGACCCGCCCGACAAAGTCCGATCCTGACGGCATCAGCTGTGTGCTGCCGATGGTAACGCATGTCGATCACACCGAGCATGATATGGATGTGCTGGTGACTGAACAGGGTTTGGCTGATCTGCGGGGGCTGGCGCCGCGTCAAAGGGCACAGCGGATCATCGACACATGTGCGCACCCGGACTACCGGCCGATACTGCAGGAGTATTTCGACCGTTCGCTGAAGGAGTGTCTGGCAAGCGGCAGCGCCCACCAGCCGCATATGCTCTTCAAGGCCTACAACATGCACCGGAATCTGGCGGAAAAAGGTACCATGAAGCTTGAAAGTTGGGGTTAATATTTTGATGTAAAGGAGTTTCCCATGGCAGCAGAAAAAAGTATTCTCGTCATCAATCTTGGCTCAACATCAACCAAAGTGGGTGTGAGCAAATCAGGGGAAATGCTGTTTACCGAGTCAGTGAATCATTCTGCTGACGAAATCAGGCAGTTTAGAACGATTATTGATCAGTATGAACTCAGGAAGAACACCATACTAGACGTTTTGTCCAAGAGAGGTTTCTCGTTGGACGCCATTGGCGCCATTGCCAGTCGAGGTGGCAACATGAAGCCGATTCCGGGTGGTATTTATGAAATATGCCCCGCGATGATCGATGACATGAAAAGTGGCACATTCGGCCAGCATCCCAATATGTGCGGCGGTATTATTGCCTATGAATTGGGGAAAGAGCGCAATATTCCTGCACTTACGGTTGACCCGCCAACGGTGGATGAGATGAGTGTCTACGCCGGTTACTCAGGCATTCCGCAGATAAAACGGCAGAGCAGCTTTCACGCCCTGAACTCGAAGGCTACCGCGAGGAAAATTGCTGCCGGGCTGGGCAGGGAATATGAAGATATCAACCTGATTACCGCTCACCTCGGCGGCGGGATTTCTGTGGCAGCGCACCGGAACGGCAGAGTCATCGATGTCAATAACGCTCTGGACGGTGATGGTCCCTTTTCTCCGGAGCGCGCCGGTTCCCTCCCTGTCGGAGATCTGGTCAGGCTCTGTTTTAGCGGAGCATACTCAAAAGAGCAGGTGTTAAAGCTGGTGCAGGGTGGCGGCGGGCTGGTAGCGTATCTGGGAACAACCAGCGGTCTTGACATCGAGAAGAGAATTGCCGCCGGGGATTCTGTTGCTGCTGAGGTATTCGAAGCGATGGCCTATCAGGTTGCCAAGGAGATTGGTGCCTGTGCCACGGTGCTTAAGGGGCAGGTGGATGCGATTGCTCTCACCGGAAGCCTGGCGTATTCCCAAAGACTCACTGAGAGCCTGAAGGAAAAGGTCTCGTTCATCGCCCCGGTACTGCTGGATCCGGGCGAGAACGAGATGGAAGCGCTCGCTGCCGGCGCCATGCGCTACCTTAGCGGCGAAGAGCAGCTCGGCACGTACTAGCACCACTGCATCCCGACGGACCAGTGGACAGTGACAGACTCACTCTGGTAATGAAGCCGCTTCATGATTATTTATATGGTCCGGCGGCGATGGCTTCTGCCGCCGCCGGACTGAAGGCGGCTAATCCTTATATTTTTTGAGCAACTCCTTGGCGTCATTCAACAGCGCTTTGCCGTTACCACCTTTGGCGTTAACTTCTTTAATCCATTCATCATCAACGTTTTCCGTTGCCTTTACCCAGCGTTTGTATTCGGCGTCCGACAACACATTTAGTGTGTTGTGGCGGTCAACAGCAATCTTGCGGGACGGTGCCGTAAAGCTGTCAAACTGCCTGCCTGCCCACTTTGATGTTTCAAGGCCGCTGTTGTTGTCAATAACCTTCTTAAGTTCAGGTGACAGGCTATTGTACCTGGCCGGGTTCATGGCAAACACAAAGATTGAGTTCGCGTGTTTGGCCTGGTTTGGAGCGGTGTCAGTGTGGGTTTTGCAGATCTCCTGCAGTTTAAACGCTGATGTCACTTCCCACGGGATGCTGGCGCCATCGACAACGGATTTGGCAATAGCTTCCGAAACCGCCGGGGCAGGCATCTGTACCGGTACTGCGCCGAGAGCGGCCAGAGTCTTTGAGCCGAGCCGGCTCGGGGCGCGCAGCTTCAGCCCTTTGAGGTCCTCCAGGGTCTTGACCGACTTCTTACCAAAATGCATCTGGTTCCCGTCATGCAAATGCGTAAAGAGCAGCTTGACTCCCTTGAACTCGTCCATCGAATTTTTATGGACATACTCCCACATGGCCTGGCTGCCGGCCTCAGAAGTCCTGACCATAAACGGCAGTTCAAAAACCTCAGTCCTGGTAAAACGTCCAGCCTGGTAGGTAGGAAGTGACCAGACTATATCGGCGACACCGTCGCGAGCCTGATCAAAAAGTTGCGCCGGTGTGCCGCCCAACATCATGGAGGGGTATAGCTGGCACTTGAGCTGCCCCTGGGACTCTTTTTCAATTTTTTCACACCAGGGTAGAATGATATATTTATGCGTGTTTGAACTGGTCGGCAGAAAGTGCTCAATTTTGAGGGTCACCGCCTCCGGTGCGGCAACGGCGGTGCCGGCTACACATAGTGTGACTGCTACAAACATCATACAAACCTTTAAGTGTTTCATATTACGCCTCCTTTTCCAGGTTGCTGGGGTTGAAATTCGTGAATAGTGTGCTGCGGAACGAATGGTCAAGGTGGTACGGGTTCCCTCCTTTCTGCCAAGATTATCACTGATGAAATGTTATGTTCAATATGCTCCATGTATTACTCTCCTGTCTGTAACGTAATATAAATTATATAAAGTTGTTTTGCAATATATACTCCAATAAAATATATATGAATAAATTGCATGTGTATTTACATAACATACTTGAATTAAAAGTAATGATTACATATCAGTGCTATTAAATTGCAAAAAAATGTTATATAATGTTGCTATGGTGTAAAAAGTGAGCTTGGGATGTAATAATTAAACAAGGAAATCTGTTATTAGCCCGTCATCATCTCTGCTTGAATGTATTCCGGGAATTGGCGCCGAAATAAATTTTTTCTGTCGGTTTTTTTTCTTGACATGGCTTGGTTCTCATATAATATCTTGTACACGAGAGATATGTACGAATGATTTCATTCCGCGACAATATTGTATACTTACTTGCCAAGGCCCATCAGCGGGCCCAGGGAGTCCTGAAAGGCTACCTTCAGGCCTTTGGATTGACGCCGATGCAATGCCTGTTCATGGAGGCTCTTTGGGAAGAGGACGGACTTTCCGTGGGAGAGATCGGGCGGCGTATTGCGCTCGATACCGCCACTCTGGCGGGGGTTCTCGATCGCATGGTGGTGGCAGGTTGGGTGAGGCGTGAAACAGACCAGACCGATGGCCGGGTGACGCGGGTATACCTTACCGGGAGGGCCCGTGAAGCTGTTTCAGAGCTGACCACAGCCATAGAAACCACGAACAATGAATTGCTGAGTAATTTCTCTCTTGAGGAAAAAATCCTTTTCAAGCGGTTTCTGCGGGATGTGAAAGATTGATATCATTGATTTCAACTATCTTGTATGCAACTGACTTGCCGTAAAAAAGCGGTAACAAATACACCGAAGGAGGTGGATGTATGTACATGCCGGATTTTGAGTACCATGCCCCGAAGACGTTGGCCGACGCCTGTGTGCTTCTCGATGAACTCGGGGAAAAAGCGATTGTTCTGGGAGGAGGATCCGACATTCTTCACAAGATGAAGAACGGTCATTTGACTCCCGATCATGTGGTGTCACTGAAAAACATGACTCACCTGACCGAGATTCGTCACGAAGAGGGCCGTGGTGTTGTCATTGGCGCTCTTGTTACCCCTCATGGCGTGTACACCTCGAAACTTCTTCAGGAAAAGTACCTGTCACTCCCGATGGCGTCCCATGAAATGGGTAACCCCCAGGTTCGCAACAGAGGCACAGTTGGCGGTAACATTTGCAATGCCTCGCCACTGGCTGACCTGCCGCCGCTGCTGATTGCGCTTAACGCGTCAGTCAAAGTTGTGGAATATGCCGGTGAACGGATCGTGCCTCTGGAGGACTTTATCTGCGGTCCGGGCAAAACCCTGATCAAGCGGGATGAAATTTTGGCGGAGGTTATCATACCTGATCAGTCTGCCACCGGAAGCACCTACATAAAATTCGGTCTTCGCAAAGCGGGTGCCCTGGCCGTCGTCGGCGTGGCGGTGGCGGTAACGGTGAAGGACAATGTTCTGGTTGATGTCCGGATTGTCATGGGAGCGGTTGCACCGGTTCCGATGCGGGCAAAGGATGCCGAGGCCAAACTCAAAGGGCAGACCATTACCGACGCCCTGCTGGAGCAGGCTGCAGACCTGGCGGCCGCTGAATGCAAGCCGATAACGGATCTCAGGGGTTCGGCAGAGTATCGTCGCGAAATGATTCGGGTGCTGACGAGACGCGCCCTGCGCAAAGCCATTGACGAAGGTCATGTATAAAGGGGGATTAATATGGTAAATCGGACACTTACAGATAAAGACGGGGTGAAGCGATATTTGATCACCCTCAACGTAAACGGCGATGCCCGCACCGTTCTGGTGAAGGGGAATTCCATTCTGGCCAATGTACTGCGTGATGAGCTTAACCTGACCGGCACCAAAAAAGGGTGTGAGCTGGGCGATTGCGGGTCATGCACCATCCTGCTGGAGGGCAAACCGGTCGATTCGTGCATGGTGCTTGCCATTGAAGCGGATGGCCTTGAGATAACCACTATTGAAGGCGTGGCGGTCAACAGCAAGCTGGACGCCATTCAGGAGGCGATGATCAATTTCGCAGCGGTGCAGTGCGGATATTGCACCCCCGGCATGGTGCTCTCCGCCAAGGCTCTTCTTACCCGCAATCCCCATCCGACCGAACCGGAGGTTCGTGAAGCAATTTCCGGTAACCTCTGCCGCTGTACCGGGTATGTTCATATTGTTGAGGCTGTACTTGCCGCTTCCGAGGGACGGCTGTCCCCGGGCGAACACGAATATCCCCGAGAAGAAGGAGCTGCCATATGAACAGCCATCTGAACAAAAAATACAGCGTAATCGGCCATAGTGTTCCACGTATGGATGGTCCCGAGAAGGTTACCGGGGCTGCCAAGTATACCCTGGATCTTAAGTTTCCCAATATGCTCTACGGCAAGATCCTGACGAGCCCGCATGCCCACGCCCGGATCATTTCGATTGATACCTCCGAAGCCGAAAAGCTGCCGGGTGTCAAGGCGGTCATCACCCACAAAGACGTGCCGACCCTGAAATACGGTATCAGCCCGGCCCGCTGGGACGAGAACATTTTCTGCAGCGACAAGGTCCGTTTTGTCGGTGACAAGGTCGCGGCCGTGGCCTGTCTGGACGAACCGACCTGCTACAAGGCGCTGAAGCTGATCAAGGTGGAATACGAGGTGCTGCCGGCGGTGCTCAACTTCCTTACCGCCATGGATGAGGGGCAGGCGCAGGTCCACGATGAATATGAAAAGAACATCAACACCGAAATCCATCAGGAGTTCGGTGACGTCGCCAAGGCCTTTGCTGAGGCCTACCACGTCCGTACCGACACCTTTATCGGCCAGCGCACCTATCAGTGCCCGATGGAGCCGCACACCGCCATCTCCATGTGGGACGGCGGCAAACTGACGATCTACTGCAGTACGCAGTCACCGCACTATTTCCAGCATTACATCGCCCGTGAGTTTGGTATGGATATGGGTGATGTCCGCATTATCAAAACCTTTGTCGGCGGTGGTTTCGGTGGCAAGCTCGAGCCGACCGGCCTCGAGTTCGCCGGTGCGGTACTGGCCAAAGTGACCAGCCGACCGGTGCGGATGTTCTATGACCGCGCCGAGATGTTCGCCCATAACCGTGGCCGTCATGCCCAGCAGATGGAGATCACGACCGGTGTGGACAAAAACGGCAAGATCCTGGTATGCCACGCCAACTTCAAGATGGACGGCGGCGCCTATACCAGCCTCGGTATCGCCAGCGCCTACTATGCCGGCGCTCTGCTCCCCATGACCTACGAGTTTGATAACTTCAAGTTCGATATGTACCGGGTGTACACCAACCTGCCTGCCTGCGGTGCACAGCGCGGTCATGGCGCTCCCCAGCCGAAGTATGCGTTTGAAAGCCACCTTGACAACGTTGCCAAAGACCTCGGGATTGATCCGATGGATATCCGCATCCTCAACGCCCGGCGCCCCGATACCGTTACCCCCAACGATTTCAAGGTCAATTCCTGCCATATGAAGGAGTGTCTCGAGCGGGCACGGGAGATGTCGGGATGGGATGAAAAGAAGAAGAATCGCATTCCCGGTCGCGGCATCGGCGTCTCAACCGGCAGTTTTGTTACCGGAGCCGGCTTCCCGATCTATCGTACCGACCTGCCCCATGCATCGGCCTTCATAAGATTCAACGAGGACGGCACCTCAGCCACCCTTTATACCGGAGCGGTCGAGATCGGTCAGGGCTCGGATACGGTTCTCTGCCAGATGGCTGCAGAGGCAATGGGCTACACCTATGAACAGATGAAGATCATTGCTGCCGATACCGAGATCACGCCGCTCGATTTCGGAGCCTACGCCAGCCGCCAGACCTATATGTCAGGCACCGCCGTCAAGCTGGCAGGTGAGGAGATCAAGAAGCAGATACTTGACATGGCCTCGATCATGCTTTCACTCCCTCCCGAGGACCTTGATGCTGATAGCGGCATTGTGTTCTCCAAATCGCGCGAAGGGAAGAGTCTCACCTATCAGGAGGTGGCCCGCAAGCACTTTGTCCTCAGAGGACCATTGCTCGGCAAAGGCTCCTACACGCCGCCAAAGCTGGGTGGAACGTTCAAAGGCGCTGCTGTCGGCACATCGCCTGCCTACAGTTTTGGTGCCCAGGTCGGTGAGGTGCAGATCGATGCCGAAACCGGCGAGATTTCCGTCCTTGGTATCTGGGACGTGCATGACTGCGGTAAAGTGATCAACCCGCGTCTGCTTCACGGCCAGGTGCATGGCGCCCTGTTCATGGGGATGGGCGAATCGGTCTGGGAAGAGGTGCTCTTCGATGACAAGGGAAGGATTTTGAATCCCGAACTGGCTAATTACCGTGTGTTGAGCGCCATGGATATGCCTCCTATCGAGTCCGAGGTTATCAACAGCTATGAACCGGGTGGACCCTGGGGAGCCAAAGAGGTCGGTGAGGGAGCAACCAATCCCACCCTCGGCATGTTCTCCAATGCTATCTTCGATGCCATGGGAGTGCGGGTGAACAGCCTGCCGCTCACCTACGAGAAAGTGTGGCGGGCCCTCAAGGAGAAGCGCGAGCAGGAAGCCGCAGAAAAGGCTTAGCAGGGTAAAGCCCCGTACCCGCCTGGGTGCGGGGCTTTTTTAAGGCTAATCAAGATCAAAAGCGTTTCACGCGGATAAATTCGGATACAATCTGATAAAAATCTGATTTAGACTCTCAACCAATAGAATTAAGTACTTGAAAAACAAGAACCCAAAGGACTTTAATCCAAAAAAGGTTTGATCCGCCTTTATCCGAATTTATCAGATTGAATCCGTGTGAAATGGCCTTTGATTTTCCCTGTTTGGTTCCGGTTCGTCCGGGTGGCGTAAGGAGAATTTACTATGTGGGATTGGATAGGTAAACTTGACGAATTGCGGCGTCTGAATCAGCTGGCGGTACTCGTAACAGTCACCAGGAGCACCGGTTCAACACCGCGCAAGCATGGCGCCAAGATGATTGTTCTGCCGGACGGAACCTTCTTCGGGACGGTTGGCGGTGGCGTCCCTGAGCATTTTGCCCTTGAAGATGCCCGCAACTGCCTGAACGAACTGCATGGCACAACGACAAACATCCCGCTGCAGCAGCGGGGAGAGTTCCCCGCCTGCGGAGGAACCATGGAGCTGTACATGGAACTTATCAATAATAACCCCTGCCTGTACCTGTTCGGTGCAGGGCATATCGGGCAGTCGCTCTGCAAGGTACTGGACGGCACTCCGTTCCGCATTCATCTGATTGATGAACGGGAGGAATGGATAAATGCCCCCGGTATTCCCGCCAGCGTTATCCGTCACCACAGCCACTGGAGCGAGTTTATTCAAAGCGCTGTCTGGTGCGATAAACGAACCTTCGTTACCATCCTCACGTTCAGCGGTACGGTTGATCAGCAGGTATTGGAGGAAGTACTGCCTCACCCGGCCCGGTTTGTCGGCATGATCGGCAGCAAAGGCAAATGGGCCGGCGTGCAAAAGAACCTTGAAGGGAAAGGGCTTGACCTCGCGCGGGTTCACTGCCCCGTCGGCCATAACAATGGCGGGAACTCTCCGCAGGAAATTGCCATCAGCATTGCCAGCCAGCTGCTTGCCACCTACTATGGCCGCGAATAACAGACAGCCCCCTCTCAAAGAACTCATTGTCATCATCCGGGGTGCCGGTGAGCAGGCAACCGGCATTGCCTGTCGCCTCTATCGCGCCAACTTCAAACGCATCCTCATGCTGGAAACCTCCTCACCACTTGCCGTCAGGCGTCTGGTCTCCTTCTGTGAAGCGATCCATGAAACCAGCACAACGGTCGAAGGAATTGAGGCAGTCCGCGTAACTGACGATTGCGAGCGGGACACGGCCTGGGAATCGGGCAAAATCGCGGTCCTGATCGATCCACAGGGCGAGAGTCTCACCAGGGGCAAAGCGGGCGTTTTTATCGATGCCACTCTGGCCAAACGTAATCTCGGCACCTCCATTACCGACGCCCCGCTGGTCATCGCCCTTGGCCCCGGTTTTACCGCCGGAGCTGATTGCCATGTTGTGATCGAGACCAACCGTGGCCATGATCTTGGCCGTCTTATCAGCAGCGGCATGGCGGCTGCCAACACCGGCATCCCCGGCGATATCGCCGGCTACACCAAAGAGCGGGTGCTGCGCGCTCCGGCAGACGGGGTTTTTACCACGGAGAAACAGATCGGCGACCGAATCCGCAAAGGTGAGGTTATCGGCATGGTCGGGACTGCCGAAGTCGCTTCACAACTCGACGGTATCCTGCGCGGCTTGATACGCCCGGGATCGGTAGTCAGGAAAGGGCTCAAAATCGGCGATGTTGATCCCCGGGGTGAAGTCAGCTACTGCACTACCATCTCGGAGAAAGCCCGGGCGCTGGGCGGTGCGGTGTTGGAAGCGATCCTGGGGGTCTATAACGGCTAAGCAGGTTCTTCCCGGGCATGCTTTTGTTCAAAGGAGAATAGTATGCACAATGAACCGTTTCACCAATTCAGCGGCACCGAGGGGTATGTTGCTTCCCGGGCGCTCCAGGATGTTGTTAATGTTGCGCTGGCGCTGGAAAGGCCGCTCCTGATCAAGGGCGAGCCGGGTACCGGCAAGACGCTCCTCGCCCACCATATTGCCAGGGCCCTGGGGATGGAACTCATCCTCTGGAACGTAAAGTCCACAACCAGGGCGCGTGACGGCCTGTATACCTATGACACGGTACAGCGCCTGAATGATGCCCGTTTCGGCGACGGCAATGTCCGCGATATCAGCCACTACATCAAACTGGGGCCGCTGGGACGCGCTTTCGCCAGTCCCGACAGAGTGGTGCTGCTCATCGACGAAGTGGATAAGGGGGATATCGAATTTCCCAACGATCTGCTTTTTGAACTTGATGAGATGCGCTTTCATATCCTCGAGACCGACCAGTGGGTGACGGCCGTTCATCGACCGGTAGTCATCGTAACGTCCAATTCGGAGAAGGAACTGCCCGACGCCTTTCTCCGCCGCTGTGTGTTTCATTATATCGATTTCCCCGACGAGGCACAGATGCGGGCCATCATTGATGTCCACTTTCCCGGGCTTTCGGGTGAACTTCTGCAGAGTGCCTGCAAAATTTTCTATGGCCTGCGTGACGTGCCGGGACTGCGCAAGCGCCCTTCGACGTCCGAACTGCTGGACTGGATTCGCGCGCTTCTCGCCAGCGGGGCCCGACTCCCCGAAGATGCCGCTCCGTCCCTTAATTCTGTTCCGTTTCTGGGTGCTCTGGTCAAGATGGAAGAGGACGCTGCCACCCTGTCCCGGCATGCCAACCGTCCGGCAGATGTGCGCACCGCAGGCCATCGCTTCTTTCGCTGATGTTTCTCCCCCTTTTTCATGCTCTGCGCGCCCTGAAGGTGCCGGTCAGCCTCACCGAGTGGCTTGCCCTGCTGGAGGGACTCTCAAAGGGGCTCCATAACCAGAGCCTCGAAGACTTCTACTATCTGTCCCGCAGTCTGCTGGTAAAAGACGTGATCTACTACGACGCTTTTGACCAGGCCTTCAGCCACTGTTTCAAGCAGACTGCTCTGCCGGAGGATGGTGCGACGAAGCAGCAGATTCTGGAATGGCTGCAAAATTCGGTAATGCCTCTGCGCCTCTCTCCCGAAGATCTTGCCAAACTGCAAAAACTTACTCTGGATGAGCTGCTGGGGGAGCTTGAAAACCGTCTGCGCGAGCAGGAAGAGCTCCACAACGGGGGCCATAAGTGGATCGGTACCGGCGGGTCGAGCCCCTTTGGTGCAAACGGCAGCAATCCGGCCGGGATATCCTTTGCCACCGAACGCGATAGCGGACGTGCTGCAATGCAGGCCTTTGCCCGGAAATACCGCAATCTGCGCAGTGATCTTACGCTCGATATACGGCAGATCGGCATTGCCCTGAAGCGTCTCCGCGAGCTGCGGGACACGGGTGTCGAGGAACCGCTCGACCTTGATGCCACCATCGACAAGACCTGCAGAAATGCCGGGGAGATCGACCTTGTCTTTGCGAGGGAGCGTGAAAACAATATACGACTTCTGCTTGTAATGGATTCGGGGGGCTCTATGGATCCTCACCGGCGCATTTCGGAACGTCTGTTCTCGGCAGCCAACAAACTCAACCATTTCAAGGATTTTCGCGCCTTCTACTTTCACAACTGCATTTACGATAAGCTCTACACCAACCTGGAAACTGACGAATTTGTGGCTACAGCAGAAGTGCTCCGTGAGTACGGTAAAAAGTATCGCCTCGTCGTGGTTGGCGACGCCGCCATGGCACCCCATGAATTGCTGCACTTCCCCGGTACGCTGGAGCATGCCGAGAGCACGACCAAGGGGATCGACTGGTTCCGGCAGATTGCCGAAGCTTTTCCCCATCGCGCCTGGATGAACCCGCTGCCGGAACATTCGTGGACGCACTATGAAACGGTGCCACTGGTTGAAGGGCTCTTCCCCATGTTTCCGCTCACGGTTGACGGGTTAACCAGGGCAGTGCGGAAACTGCTGTAGTGTCAGCATGCATAAAACCTGGAGGTAAATGGGCTATGAAGCTGGAAAGCCGGGATTACCTGTAATAAACTCTCTTGTCTTACCGCATGGTTTCTTATACAACCACTCCATGAGAAATATACTGATATCATGGATAGGCAGAACAGACCTTCGCGCAGTTGCAGAAGGTGACAGTGTTGGACTCGGCCCGATTGCGCAAGCAATTCGGGCAGTTTCTTTTGATCAGGTACTCTTGCTGAACAACTTCCCGGAAGCGGAGGTTAAACCGTATCTCTGCTGGCTGCAGGGTATAAAAAAACTTCCGGTTTCATACCACCAGGTCGCACTCACCAGCCCCACTAATTTTGCTGAAATATATGAAGCGGCTGAAGCAGCAGTGCAAACGTGCCGTGACGAATATGGCTCTGATATTGACCTGACCTTTCACCTCAGTCCCGGCACTCCGGCCATGGCTGCGGTCTGGATTCTGATTGCCGCCGGACGCTATCCGGCACAGTTGATTGAATCCTCGCGCGAGCAGGGCATCAAGACGGTTACCGTTCCGTTCGAGATTGCCGCTGAATACCTGCCGCGTCTCCGTGAAAATCAGGATCTGCGTATTCTGGAACGCTGTGCGGCCCTCCCACCCAACCTGCCCGCTTTTGAAGAGATTATCCACCAGAGTGACACCATGAAACGGGTGGTGGAACGCGCCCGACGTGTTGCGCCCCGCAACCTGCCGGTATTGATTGAAGGTGAATCGGGCACCGGCAAGGAACTGCTGGCTCGCGCGATTCATGTCGGCGGTCTTACTCCCAACGGCCCCTTTGTTGCCGTCAACTGTGGCGCTATTCCGGAAAATCTGATGGAGTCGGAATTCTTCGGCCATAAGAAAGGCTCCTTCACCGGTGCAGCAAGCGAGCGCACAGGTCATTTTGTTGAAGCTGATGGCGGCACACTCTTTCTCGACGAAATCGGTGAACTGCCGCTGGCCATGCAGGCTCGCCTGTTGCGGGCGCTGCAGCAGGGCGAAGTAACCCCGGTGGGCGCATCGAAACCGGTACAGTTTAAAACCCGCATCATTGCCGCCACCAATCGCACTCTGATAGATGAAGTGGCCGCTGGCCGTTTCCGTGAAGATCTCTTCTATCGCCTGGCGGTGGCAACACTTGGTCTGCCGCCGCTGCGGGAGCGCCAGGGAGATGTTGGGCTTTTGATTGATAAGCTGCTGACTCAGGTAAACAGGGGGCTTGCAGGTGATTCCGGAAAGCCGCTGACGCTCTCCCCCGGAGCCCGCGCCCTGCTGCTGGCGCACAGCTGGCCGGGTAATGTGCGTGAACTGCTCAACACCCTGCACCGGGTCGCCGCCTGGTGTGAAGATACCACCATTTCAGCGGCTGAGATGCGCGAAGCGATCCTGCCTGCGCGGACGTTGCAAACGGTGTTGGGTGATGAGAGCGCACCGCTGGTGGATAGTTTCAGTTTGCCGGACGTTCTGGCCGATGTTGCCAGGAAGTATCTGGAAAGGGCAATGAAGCAGGCGGGTGGTAACAAGACCAAAGCGGCGAAACTACTGGGGTTGCCAAATTACCAGACGCTGGATAACTGGTTGAAGAAGTATGGAGTGGAGTAGTTTTCAAAAAATATCACTCAACCAATGATAGCTTGCAGCAACACGACCGAATATGGTACGTAATTAGTTACGGAGGTACACCATGAATCTTATAGAAGATATTCAACCAGTAACCTACCTGAAGGGTAATGCCGCCCACCTGCTACAGCACGTCAATGAAACGCGCAGACCGGTAATAATTACCCAAAATGGCCTGGCTCGCGCCGTTCTACAGGATCCTGTCAGTTACGAAAACATGAGAAATTCCATTTCGCTGCTTAAACTGATGGTACAGGGCGAAGAGGATATCCGCGCCGGACGTCTGGTCGAGCAGGATGAGGTTTTTTCCAGCATTGAGGCGAGGTTGACCGCTCGCAAGAAAGAAGCTGTATGACAACGCCGAATTTTTCTTTCCGGGTTGTCTGGACCAAAACAGCAGAAGCTGATCTGGATAGCATTATTGACTTCATTGCTGATGACAGCATCGATGCAGCGCTGGCAGTTTTTACCCGGATTCGTGAACGCGCCGCGACACTTCACCATTTTCCCAATAAAGGCAGGGTCGTGCCTGAGCTTTTGCAACACGGCATCGTCCAATACCGCGAACTGATCCTCTCCCCCTGGCGTATCATGTATCGCATTGACGGAAGTGTCGTCTATGTTACAGCGGTATTCGATAGCCGGAGGAATCTTGAGGATCTGCTGTTGGAGCGATTGACGAGAGGTTGAGGTGCTGCAGACGGATTGGCTTGAAGATTGTGCCGTTGATGTTGTTCAGGCGCAGACAAGCTGTGAGATGGGACGGCATATTGTTTAGTTTGGACAGGGTGGTGCTGGGCGTGCCGATCTGTCATTTAGGCCCTTTAGGGTCCTCTGTGACGTACGCTGTTTGGTTCTGATAATAATAAATAAATTTACAAATGCACAAAATATATTATCAGTTCATCCGCAAGAATAATACAACCACAGCATGACGCATATCGGTTTTTGGTTTCGGGCTAATTTTATATAACAATAAAAACGGTGCGTTATCCAGGCCACAAGTAGAATGTGGATACACTTTAGAATAGTTTGGCACGATGACTGCTATCATGTTACAACCAAGGAAACACCATGAACGAAACTTATTCCCGCATATTGATTGATGATCTTCTTCGCCAGGTTGGCTGGGACCCCAAGGACAAGTCCGAGGTTGGTACTGAAATTCCGGTGCATTTAAGCACCGGAAATGACCCGGCACCAGACTACGCCGGAAAGAGTTCTTTTGGAGAAGCCAGCTACCATATTGCTGGTCGCGCCGATTACGTTCTCTACGGGCAGAATGGCCGTCCGCTTGCAGTCATCGAAGCAAAAAAAAACGCTATCAATCCTTACGTTGCGAAACAGCAGGCATTACCTTACGCGCAGCGTCTGGATGCCCCGTTCATCTTCCTTACAAATGGTGAGTTGATCTACTTCTGGGATTATCAGAATGACGACGCCCGCATCGTTGATTCATTTTACTCGCGACGTGACATGGAGCGACTGGTAGAGTTGCGCCAGAGCCGCAAACCCTTGGCCACTATCGTCTTACCCGATTACTACGTTCGCCAGGGCGAAACCCGTCAGGTGCGTGATTACCAGTTGGATGCCATGCGTGCCCTTGACCATGCTGTGGAGTTGGGGAAGAAACGCTTCCTGCTTGAACTTCCCACCGGCACCGGAAAGACCGACTTGATTGCCCTGTATCTTAAACGACTGATGAAGGCCGGCTGGGCCGAACGGGTGCTGTTTCTGGTCGACCGTGAACAACTGGCCAAGCAGGCGCTGGAGACTATCCAGGATATTCTCGGCGAATACAGCAGCTACTGGCTCAAACCGGGCACTGTTCGTCAGGAAAAACAGATTACGGTGGCACTTCTCCAAACCATGATCGGCTGCCATGAAGATTACAGCAGTGGCTATTTTGATGTTGTTGTAACCGATGAAAGTCACCGTTCCATTTATGGTGCCTGGCAGACGGCACTAACCCGCTTTGACGCCCTGCACATTGGCCTGACTGCTACCCCTGCCAACTACATCGAACGTAACACCTTCGATTTCTACCAATGCAAGGATAATCAGCCTGACTTTTCTTACCGCATCCAGGACGCCTTTGAAGGCGGTTTTTTGGCCCCTTATTGTTTTGCTTCCGGCATAACTGAAGTCATCGCCGAGGGTGCTGATATTAACGACGAGCACTATGACCCGTCCCAGTTTGAGCGGACGTGGACCAACGAGAAAACCAACAAACTTATGATGGAGGAGTTTGACCGACTGGCCTGGGAAAACTATAAAGAACTGGCTCCAGGACAGAAAGACGGCCCCGGAAAATCTGTTATTTTTGCCATCACAAAGCACCACGCCGCACGTCTTGCTCACTTCCTGAACCAGCTTCACCCAGAGCACAAGGGGCGTTATGCTGAAGTCATCACATCTGATGTGGCCGATGCCGATGCCCTTATCAGACGCTTCAAGAAAGAGACCTATCCCATGGTTGCGGTCAGTGTCGGCATGCTCGACACGGGATTTGACTGCCGGGAGCTCCTGCATGTGGTCATGTGTCGCCGGGTCCGTAGTCCGATTCTTTATCAGCAAATGCGTGGTCGTGGAACTCGCACCGCGCCGCATATCCAAAAGAAGAAATTTGTCATCTACGACTTTTTCAAAAACCATGAATATTTCAATGACAGCGACACCGACGTCTTCAGCGGTGCCGGTAGTGGCGGCCATGCACCGGGCGGCCCGAAGACCGGCCCACGTCCATCCGACAACCTGATTGAACTTGGCCTTGAGGACGAATGGCTGGAGGCGGTAAATTACGTGGAAGTCGGTCCCGATGGCGAGCGCATTGATAAGAAAGAATACGTCACCAACTGGGAACAGGCCATCAAGGGGCAGACTGACGACCCGATACTGACTAAGGTTCGCGACGATGTGCCTCTCACAAACGAAGAAGAGGAGTTGCTGGCCAGACGTCTCAATACACCGAAGCATTTCTTTAACGAAGAGAACCTGCGACGTGCCTATCGTAACCCGGGTGGGACCCTTATTGACTTTATCAGGGCGGCCTTGGGATTGTTAAAGCTGAAGAGCCGCGACGAGCGTTTGGACGAAAACTTCCGCGCTTGGTTGGTAGCCCGATCACTAACACCGGAGCAGGCTGAATATCTGTCGCTCCTTAAAAATCGAGGCATCGCGACTGGCAAGCTCCAGTTGGAAGACCTCTTTTCTCCGCCCCTTTCCATTCTCAATGCAGCCGGAATCGGTGTGGAGTTGTTCGGTGAAAAGGGTTTGAAAGATGTAGTGGACGACATGAACGAAATCGTTTTTCGAAAGGCGTCATTTTGAACCACGAAACACACGAACTACACGAAAAAGTTCAATACAGAGATGAGTGCTATACCATTCAGGGGGCGATATTCGAGGTGTATCGTGTGATGGGCTGCGGATTCCTCGAAGCAGTATATCAGGAGTGTTTGGGGAAAGAGTTCGCATGTCGTATTATTCCGCATGTGGCACAAAAGGAACTTCAGTTGTTTTATAAGGGAGAGTTGCTTAACCAAACCTATAAACCGGATTTCATTTGTTATGAGAAAATTGTCGTAGAACTGAAAGCTGTCAAGGATATTACACCGGAACACAAGGCCCAGGTTTTCAATTATCTCAAGGCTACGGGTCTTAAGTTGGGACTTCTTGTGAACTTTGGGCATTACCCAAAAGCAGAAATCGAAAGGATTATCTTGTAACCACGAAACACACGAACTACACGAAAAAAGGCAAAACAAAAAGATTGGCGAAAGATTTAAACATGATATCAGACAGTTATTCCCTGATAATGCTCTTTTCTTTTGAACACTGTTCGTGTGTTTCGTGTATTTCGTGGTCAAAAAAGGATTGTAAATGAACGCTGATCTCCGCCGTAAACTCGACCATATAACCAACGTCCTCTGGGCAGGCGGCGTCACTAACCCGGTGACCTACATTGAACAGATTTCATTTCTAATCTATTTGAAGCTTCTGGATGAGGAAGAGGCAAGCCGCGAACTGCGCGCCCGTCTTGGGGCCGGAAATACGAGGCTGCTTTTCCCGGATCAAGCAGAGCGCTTCCGTTGGTCCAAGTGGCGCTTCAAGAGCGGAAATGAACTTAATGATTTCATCCGTGGGGAAGTTTTCCCCTACATGGCTTCTCTGGTTAAAGATGAGCCGCAGGTAGCCGAATACTTCCGTGATGCACGGTTAGAGATCAATGAAGTCGATGTTCTCAAGCAGGTAGTGGATGAGCTGGATTCCATCGAGTTCCGCAAGTTGGGGCCGGATGTTAAAGGAGATATTTTCGAGTATCTGCTTACCCATCTGGGTCAGTCGGCACTGAATGGTCAGTTCCGCACACCCAAGCAGATTCGTTCCTTCATGGTCGAGATGGTGGATCCCGAATTCGGTGACACCATTGATGACCCGGCGTGCGGAACTGCCGGTTTCCTGATTGATGCCGTTGAATATCTGCTGGCCAAGTACAGTGAAAAACCTCAAGAGTGGCCAATTTATGGCGAGGAATGGCTGGAACGCAAGGGCTTAACGCTTGAAGAAGCCAGGAAGCAGATGCCAAATCTCCAGACCTATCGCAAAGGTCCAGGAGAGAAAATACCGGACTGGGGAGTACTGGAGGCATCAATATACGGCACCGACGTGTCGCGCCAGATGATGCGCATCTCCATGATGAACCTGGTGTTGCACGGCATCGGCAAGGCGCGGCTGAAAAGGGCCAATGTCCTGTCTGAAATGGGCGGACTCACAGAAGAGGATCTGAACCGGAAATACAAGGTGATTCTTTCCAATCCTCCCTTTGCCGGGATGCTTCCCAAGGATTCAATTCGCCATGACCTTCCCACCAATTCCAAGAAGAGTGAACTGCTCTTTCTTGGGGTAATGATGGAATCCTTGGCTCCCGGAGGTCGTTGTGCAGTGGTTGTGCCTGAGGGAGCACTGTTCGGCTCTACCAGTGCGCACGTGGAGCTGCGCAAGAAGCTGCTGCAGGATTTCGAGGTGCTGGCGGTGGTATCCCTCCCCTCAGGTGTTTTCAAGCCTTATGCCGGGGTCAAAACCTCTGTACTGGTATTTCGTCGCCCCGCTAATCCGCCGGAACAGGGGAAACCGGCTACTTTTAAAATCTGGTTTTATGAGATCAAGAATGACGGCTACGACCCGGACAAAACCCAAAGTGGAGGTAGGCCCGAGACGCCGGAGCAGAATGATATTCCGATAATGCTAGCGGCTTGGGAAGGGTATAAGGCAAGTAAATTCACTCATCCGCCGGGAAAAGAGGCTGGGTCCGTCCTCAAGCCTGGCACCACTGAACCGAAAAGCTGGTGGGCCAATTACGATCAGATTGCCGATTCTGACGCAAGCCTGGCTGCATCACGTTACAAGCCGACCACTGGTGAGGACGTATCTGACGAAGATCCGGCGGAACTTATTCGTGAGGTACTGGGGATGGAGAAGTTGCTTGTAGATGGGTTGGAGAAGTTGCTGCAAGAAGTGGGGTCTGTCTGATGAAGTGCCCTTTAGTTGAAATATCCCAGTTTTGCCAGACTGGAAGCGGTGGAACTCCACCACGTAATAATGTTGGTGATTACTACGGCGGTGATATTCCGTGGGTAAAATCCGGGGAGTTGAATGAAGATATTGTCTTACATACCGAAGAACGTATTACTGAACTGGCCATAAAGGAAAGTAGCGCAAAAATGGTTCCTGCGGGCTCAATCCTTGTTGCAATGTATGGTGCAACTGTAGGGAAAACAGCACTTCTTGGCATAGATGCAGCAACCAATCAGGCAATATGCAATATCATACCAAAACCCGAAGTGGCAGATACTCGATATGTCTGGTATGCCCTGAAAAACCAGCTTCCATACCTCTTAGCTCAGCGTGTTGGCGGAGCACAACCGAACATAAGTCAGCAAATAATCAAGAAGTCCAAAATTGCTCTTCCACCTCCCTCCGAACAACGCCGAATTGTTGAAATACTCGACAAGGCTGACCAACTACGCAAGCTCCGCGCCGAAGCAGATAAAAAGGCCGCGCGTATTTTTCCTGCTCTCTTCAGCAAGATGTTTGGCGATCCAGAATCCAATCCTTGTGGATGGAACAAACAGCCATTATTCGAACTTGTGGAAATCGGAACCAGGCTGGTTGATCCCAATAAATCGGAGTATTCTGAGTTACCACATATTGGAGGAGAACAAATCGAGAAAAACAGCGGGGTTGTTCTCGAATACAAAACAGCTAGGGAGAGTGAGCTTCGAAGCAGTAAATTCGTTTTTTCTGAGAAACACATTCTCTTCTCTAAAATTCGTCCGAACTTAAATAAGGTTGCTTTCCCAAGGTTCAAGGGATTATGTAGCGCGGATGTTTACCCTCTGTTGCCGAAAACATCTTCTATATCGCCATGGTACCTTATTGCTGTGTTACGTTCCAATGCGTTCTTAAATTTTGCCCTGACACATTCGGATCGTTTGCGAATACCTAAACTTAACAAGGAACAACTTGGATCATTTTTGTTGCCGGTTCCTGATTCAAATGTCATGACCGTATTTGATGATCAAGCGGAGAATATAGACGCAATGCAGACAAGGCGGCATAAGTCTAGAGAGAAAATTGAAGTTTTATTTTCAATACTTCTAAGTCGCGCTTTCTCCGGCAACCTAACCGCCAACTGGCGCGAAGCGCATATGAAGGAACTGCTTGCAGAGATGGAGCAGCAGGCAAAATATCTGAACGGCAATTGACCACGAACCACACGAAATACACGAAATACACGAAATACACGAAATACACGAAATACACGAAATA
>JBMOEI010000065.1:0-28642 GCA_049318985.1 Desulfuromonadaceae bacterium | reverse complement strand
GATCATGTCAGGATTGCTCCATCCGTTTCTGATGAAGAATTATAGACTGTGACAGATAGCTCTATCAATGAAGGTGATTCAGTAACAATCAAATATAAAGTAAAGGATAACGAAGGTTTGAAAAAAGTCGAGCTCTGGCGGGGCAAAAGCAAGGGTAATCTTGGACCTATAAAAACGGACTCTGTTTCAGGAAAGACAGCAGATGGGAAGTTTACCGATAAGCCCTCCCCGGCAGGCACGTATTACTATGGAATTCATGTACTGGATAAATCGGGGAACCTTGGCTACGATAATGGAGCCAAGCCCGTCACAGTAAAAGCCCGCGATACCTCTAAACCGACGGTTTCACTCTCTGTTGACGATAGTACGATAAATGAAGGCGATACCGTAACGATATCATACAAGGTCAAAGATTCCGGCGGTTCCGGCCTTAGTAAAGTAGAGCTCTGGAAGGGTGCGAGCAAGAATAATCTTGGCCCTATCAAGACAGATTCTGCTTCAAGTGATTCTAAAGACGGCAAATTTACCGACAAGCCATCCGCAGGGGTATCTTATTACGGGATTCATGCCATTGATGCTGCCGGGAATGTTGGTTACGACAACGGTGCTCAATCCGTTACAGTAAAAGCCCGCGATACTACTAAACCGACGGTTTCACTCTCTGTTGGCGATAGTACGATAAATGAAGGCGATACCGTAACGATATCATACAAGGTCAAAGATTCCGGCGGTTCCGGCCTTAGTAAAGTAGAGCTCTGGAAGGGTGCGAGCAAGAATAATCTTGGCCCTATCAAGACAGATTCTGCTTCAAGTGATTCTAAAGACGGCAAATTTACCGACAAGCCATCCGCAGGGGTATCTTATTATGGGATTCATGCCATTGATGCTGCCGGAAATGTTGGTTATGACAACGGTGCTCAGACCGTTACCGTAACACAACGAGATACAGCTAAGCCAACTGTTTTAGTCTCGGTTGATCGTAGCACGATAACTGAAGGCGATACCGTAACGATCTCATACAGGGTCAGTGATTCCGGCGGCTCCGGTCTTAGCAAGGTAGAGCTCTGGAAGGGCGCGAGCAAGAATAATCTTAGCCCCATCAAGACAGATTCTGCTTCTGGAGGCGCTAAAAATGGGCAGTTTACGGATAAACCAGCCGCAGGTACATCGTATTACGGAATTCATGTTATTGATGCTGCCGGAAATGTTGGTTACGACAACGGCGCTCAGGTCGTTACCGTAACACCACGAGATACGGCTAAGCCAACTGTTTTAATCTCTATTGATCGTAGCACGATGACTGAAGGCAATACCGTAACGATCTCATACAGGGCCAGTGATTCCGGCGGCTCCGGTCTTAGCAAGGTAGAGCTCTGGAAGGGCGCGAGCAAGAATAATCTTAGCCCCATCAAGACAGATTCTGCTTCTGGAGGCGCTAAAAATGGGCAGTTTACGGATAAACCAACCGCAGGAACTTCTTATTACGGAATTCATGTCATTGATGCTGCTGGAAATGTGGGTTACGACAACGGAGCTCAGGCTGTTACCATTAAAACACTCGACACCAAATTGCCTCGCGATACGGATAAACCGACTGTTTTAATCTCTGTTGACCGTAGCACGATAACTGAAGGCGATACCGTAACGATCTCATACAGAGTCAGGGATTCTGGCGGTTCCGGTCTTAGTAAGGTAGAGCTCTGGAAGGGCGCGAACAAGAGTAATCTTGCTCCAATCAAGACAGATTCTGCTTCTGGAGACGCTAAAGATGGGCAGTTTACGGATAAACCGCTCGCAGGGATATATTATTACGGCATTCATGTCATTGATGCTACCGGAAATGTTGGTTACGACAACGGCGCTCAGGTTGTAACCGTTAAAACACGCGTTACCAAACTGCCACACGATACGGCTAAGCCAACTGTTTTGATCTCTGTTGACCGTCCTAGCATGAATCTTGGAGACACTGTAACGGTCAGATACACGGTCCAGGATTCCGGTGGTTCCGGCCTGAATAGGGTTGAACTTTGGAGAGGCACTGACAGGAATAATCTTGGACCAGTTCCCGGAAAAATGAGCTCTCTTGCAGGTAAAGGCAATGGGCCTGTCGTTGGGACAATCACCGATGTGCCTTCCTCTGCAGCGACTTATTACTATGGGATTCATGTTCTTGATGTTGACGGGAACGTGGGTTATGACAATGGGGCACAAGTCGTTACAGTCAATTCACCGGACAAAGCAAAAACAAATGTAAAAATTGATAAAATTATTGGCAATCAAGACGACGTTGGACAACCTTCTAGGGCGTTTATCAATGCCAAAGTCAAAGTCAGTAATGTAACCAAAGGATATTTTGCAGTCGATTATCTAAACAACTCAACAAGGTTTCAAATGACACTTACTGGAAGTGGATTTGGAGATAAACAGGGGAAAGGCTCCATTTCTTTTTCTGACAACCGTATAAAAGTTTCAAAAATTACCACATGGACGGATAAGGTAATTATCTTTATTCCACAAACCACGACGTATGATTATGCTTTTAATAATGTGAGTGTTATTGCGGTTACTGATAACGGAAATAAAGCAACAATAGATACAAAAATTGTTGGAAGTATTCAAACAAGACCGTGGGGACAATGTACGTGGGAAGTTGCAAGGGTAAGGCTCTCCCAAAATCTTGCAATTCCACCAAGCGCTTTTTCTACAAACATAATTATTGATGAGAACTATGTTCCTAGACAGTGGGATGCAATAGTTTTTGGCAATAATGCTCATGTTGGTATTATTTCTTCTTCTCCAACATTACTAGAAGAAAAACAAAAAAATGGAGATACAAAGATTACCTATACATTTTCACTACAAGACAGAAACTCAGCATGGGATGAAGACCCTTCTAAAACGTCAACACAAACTTATGTCGTTTTGAATAGTTCAAAAGGTACGAAGCAAGTTTTATCCCGCTTCAATCGAGTTGGTGCAGCTACAGGCTGCTATAGATAGGTCTCTAAGGACAACATAAAGTTGATTTGTTCTAATTCTATACTAAAAAATAATTGGAGGAACAACATGAAAAAAATATTTTCACTGACACTGGTATTAGTATTTTTAGTAGTATCCGTAAGCATTGTACGTGCAAAAACATGCCCCAAATATGGCTACTGCAACATAATCAAGAGCGAATGTTTGACTGGACAATGTGTCGCATATTGCAAGGCAAAAACAGGTTTCTCCAAGAATGTTGGTGACGCAAAGAACTGGCCAACGAACTCAAGTAAACCAGTTAAAGGTGGAGTTGTTGTCCTTAAAATCGGATCATTCGGGCATGTGGCATATATTGAATCTGTTGATGAAAAGAAGAAGACGTTCAAGGTAAGCCAATACAACAATGGCAGCTTGCTATGTAAAGAATGTGGAGTGACGGATAAATACAAAAAAGTAACAGAGGATAAGTACAGTTTTAATGACAAGAAAATTAAGGGTTTTTGGAAAAAGTCATAACCGGCTGTAAAAAACTGGCACAACAAATCAGACGGCACAAATCCTATCCCCTTGATACGGGGGATAGGTAAAACAACCGGAAAGGCCCTCCACATGAAAACATTTACCAAAGCCATCGTTATTCTTGCTTGCACATTGATGATCAGCGGTTGCGTCTCAGCGCAAAAACCAACAATTGATCCAACACCAATGTTCGGTGAGGGATTCCGGTCGCTGCAATTTCCTGTTGAGGACAAATATATCGGGTACGAGTGGAATGTAAAAAGCGGCGAACCTAATATAACAAAAAGCCCCGGCTTGCTGGCAACTCGGGAAAAAAGAACCCTTTCTCATTTAAGCACATCTAAAGCAGATACCCTCTTCCTGACCTTGAGCATGCTGTACAATTTTGGCCCGTCAACAGAGAACAAGCTTGAGTTTGACAAATCATTGAGCAGCTCAGGGCTGTTTAGAATCCAAGCGGTTAATCTTGGAGATATTGCTTTTAAACTGGGAATTCCATATGTGACCGAGGCAATTGCGGTAGATAATTTTTTGATGAACAACAGCAAAATTATCGGTTCTAAATTCTCGGTGGCAGACCCTGAAAGCAAGCTGTTTAAATCGGAAATAGGTGGCGGCTCAGGTGGCCGGGTCGGGCTGTCAGGAAACAGGCTTATCCTGGCGTATAAGGTCGAAAAAGTTAAAGTTGATACTTATGCGTCGTCAGTCGTTGCGCAAAAGATTCTGACGCTGGCGAATAAATCTGTAACCATAAGCGATTTGGGATTGACGGCAACGATCAAACTTATGAAAGCGCCTTTGAGCAACGAAGTAATCTGGGCTTGTGATGAAGCCGGGGCGAGGACAAAAGAAATCAAGGCGGCGTGGGTTGTGACACTGAAAGACAAAAAAGAGCGGCCAATCGCTTTCCCTGCCAGTACAGACGGTCGCATAGATTCAGCAATAGAGGATTGCAGCAGCTTTCAAGCCGTAATTAGTAGCGTGAAAAATTCACTCACCGACGCGCTTGAACGAATAACAACTGAAGTAGTGATAAAAAAATCTACGCTTGATGACCGGCTTGATCCAGTTGAGGTAACGTGCGAAGTATCACTGAAAAAAGAAACTTTTGAATTGGAAACATTCAAATAGGAAGGGGTCATTGTTATGAAAACTTGCCAGCGCGTCTTGCTACACATGTGCATCATCCTGACATCGTGTTTGATGCTCCCTGCATTGTCTTTTGCAGGGGTTGCTCCCGAAATTTTACGGCTTGATACGATCATGCAGGATAATGAGGTGCGTGTAACCGTGGCCTGGAACTCGGATGTTCCGGTTACTAAGATAATTGCCTCCGGCGGCAAGAGTATGCTGGAAATTGAAAACACTGAAGCTGATCCCATAATTAACAAACGAACTTCTCAGGGTGGCTACACGGGAACCAAATCTTTTACACTTCAGTCAAAAAATGTTGCGATAGTAAAAAGCTATAAGTCGGAACAATATTCTGCCCATTACGTACGACAGGGCAATACCAGCGTTGCGAGCGCTCAGGGTGCAAGAAGTTCGGAGCCGTACCAGGAGGTTGTCGTTGTTACTGTTCAACTGATAGACAAGTATGCCGCTGAAAGCGCCACAATACGGCGAGATGTGCCTACTGTTGTTGAGTTGGCTGCACAACCAGCTCCGGCTATAACCTCTGCTGAGATCAATATAACTCCCACGCCAATTTATAATCAAAATCCCGTACAAAACCCTCAGAATCCTCAAGACGCAATTTTGGGAATCGGCATAAACGCTGCCAATAAAATTCTTGCAGCTCCGCAAGCAACAATAAGCAATGTACAGGAATTAAACGGGATAATCTCTATAACCGCATCTGCAACGGCTTCAAAGCCGATTCAGCAATTCATATACGAAATTACAGACACTCAGAACAGTAGCAATATGTTTTCAGGATCATTTGATTGCAGCAACGGCCTGGAGTGCAAAGACCGCCATGGTGAATCAAGTATCCTAGAGCCTAGCACATATAACATCATCGTTAAGGTTCGAGATGGTGATGGTAGAGAAGCTACGTCCGCATGGGACGGTATCAACGTCACTGCCACCGCTTCAAGGTAACCGATATGAAAAGTTTACTGACGATCATTGCCTTCTTGTTGCTCCCCTGTCTTGTTCATGCAGAAGATGTGAATTGGCCCAAGGGACTGATCACTGTGAAGGCCACCGCGTTCGCTCCTGCGGATGCCCCTGACGCATATTCACGTGCTGAAGATGCCGCGAGGTTGGAGGCATTCGGATTGATGCTGGCGGCTGTCAAAGGGGTTCGCGTTACAAGGGAAACTACCCTGGATCAGTTTGCCAGAAAGCATAAAGTGGAACATCGGGTTGAAGGCCTGGTTTCCGATGTTAAATCTCAAGGTCAAACCGAATTCAGAAAAGTGGGCAACAATATCGAGGCCACGCTTGAAATGCAGATCTGCCTTCATAATGCGACTGATGAATGCGCTCGGCAACAATCGGTACTGACCCTGGTTCAGGCCGTGGTGCCTCCGGTCAAACCTGTTCTGTATGAGAAACCGTGCGAAGCCGCACTGAGAAACGAGTTCACAGACCGCCCGATGGACGGCATAGGTTCGCTAACGATTGTGCTGGCTGGAATAGATGAGTATGTCTTTAATCTGAGCGGAGTACCGTTCAGCGTGAAATTCCCAGACGGCAAAGGGGGCTACTGTACCTTGACGTCTCCAGGGACACTCGATGCCAAGCCATATGAGGTTTTGAGTAAGGACGGTTTCAAGATGATCTTTATGGACAGCCAGTCAGCTCAAATAGTAATGGAAAAGCAGAGCATAGAGGTTAAGGCCAAGGCTGTGACCGGCAAGAATGAAATAATCATTGAACCGGAAGATGGGATGTACCTCAACTTCATTGACAAGCGGTCAAACAATATCTTCTCAAGGCTAGGGAAAGTGGCAATTGTAACAAAAAATGCCGTCAGCAAATGATGGTGAGGTAATGGAGAACAATATGAACATGAAATTGCGCATATGTGTTAAGAGCCTTGCCACACTCCTTGTGGTCACCCCCCTGTGCGTTTGGGCCGAAGATATCGGTGACTCACTGTATTCGAAATCTCTGGAGGCAAAGGGAACTGCTTGTACCGGTTCATCCATTTCATGGGAGCAAGGAAAAGAAAAGGCGCAGAACGAGGCACTGGAACGGGCGAAGCAGGATGCATCTTCACGTACGGTCACGTTTGTGTCTTCGTATAACAAGAATATCGATAATGTCGCAGTCCAAAACGTGAAGCAGTCATTATCGCTTGGTAGTGTACAGACGCTTGCAGGCCCTGTCTATTCTGATCCGGTTAATGTGCCTGAACGCGGATTTTGTACTACCGCCACAATAACCGCCATGGTGCTTGTAGACAAAAAGCTCTTAACGGATCTTATGGCAGGACCCTCTTTCAACGCGGACCCAACCGCCCCCCTCAATGTCAGGGTTTGGACTGACAAGAAGGAATATCATCATGGGGAAAAGATCAAGATCACCGTAATGGCGAATAAGGACTTCTTTCTTGACCTGATGTATGTGGATGCCAGCAACAAGAAGATCAAACTTCTTCCAAATCAATTCTGCATTGATAACCGTTTCAAGGGAACCCAGGTACATAATATTCCCCTTGATAGCAGGGAATTTGAAATTGAAGTCGATTGTGTTGAGGGAAAATGCGGGGAGGAGCTAATCATCGCGACAGCTTCGACCCATAGGATTTTGTATGATGCAGATACCAGTGGGACTCCAATCGCGGGGACAAATATAGCCGAATATAAGGGTGACATACGAACGAGAAGTGTAAAAATAATGGCTGGTGTGAAACAACAGGGGAAAAAGCTGCTACAGTCGCAGAATGTTGCTTCAGATGATCGTGAGAGTGCTCAGTCGAGCGTGGTGGTGTTTACCAGAAAGTGAAGATGAATGATTACCGATTATTCTCGGAAGCCTTCAGTCAGATTGATGACTGGCTGTTGATGATTGATAGCTGCAGATTTGGAGTTCAACTATGCCACGCCATTCTCGATATTTCCCCTTTCTCCTCATTATTTTCACCCTGCTAACCATCACCTGTTTAGTTGTACCTGCCCATGCGGTAACACCACAATTAGCAGCTGGATACAATTATAGTGTAGTACTCAAAGACGATGGTACTGTTTGGACATGGGGAAATAACGATAATGGCCAACTCGGCGACGGCACAACAACCAGTAGGACCATACCTGCTAAAATCAGCAGTTTAGCAAACATAAAAGCGGTTTCTGCGACAGTAGCTCTGAAGGATGATGGTACGGTATGGAGATGGGGGAATATACTTGGACATATTTCACAACCAACTTTAGTTAATTACATAAACAATGTAATCAGCATTTCATCCGGTCCAAACAATACTTTTGCCCTCAAAAATGATGGCACTATTTGGATGTGGGGGTCGTTTCCAACAAATGGTTCTCAAGCATATTATTACACCCCTGTACAGGTTGCGAGTGGCCTAGCTGATGTCATTGCTATTGCTGCTGGCTCTAATCATGTGTTGGCATTAAGAAGTGACGGCACCGTTTGGAGTTGGGGAAGTAATCAGTACGGCAAGTTAGGCAATGGCAACACAATAGACAGTGATATACCAGTCCAAGTGGTTGGCTTGTCAGGGGTTACATCCATTGCAGCAGCCAATACTCACTCGGTAGCATTGAAGAACGACGGCAGCGTTTGGACATGGGGTCAACTATATGTAGGACAATATTTAACTGAAGTTACGACACCCGTTCAGACAGTAGGCCTGTCAGAGGTCACCGCTATTTCGGCAAACATGTGGCATACCATAGCATTGAAAGGCGACGGCACGGTATGGGGATGGGGAATAAATTTAGGAGTCAAAGATAAACCAGCTTCACCAATACCCATTCAAGTCATTGGTATGACCGGAGCAACCGCCATTGCCTCAGGATACAATCATACATTGGCTTTAAAAACTGATGGCTCTGTTTGGGCGTGGGGACAGAATGATTATGGCGAACTTGGTGATGGAACAACGTCTACTATTACAGTACCGCTTCAGGTCATTGGTATCAGCGGAGTTATCAGTATAAAGGCTGCTTATCAAACAGCGGCATTAAAAAGCGATGGTACTGTCTGGAGTTGGGGCTATAACTTTATTTATTCAACAGCAAGTATTATTCCGGTGCAGGCTACAACGATATCTGGGGTATCATCAATTGCTGCTAGCGATTATTTTACTATTTATATGAAGGAAGATGGAACAGTCTGGGGATGGGGCGATAACGGAAAAGGCCAGCTAGGTGACGGAACATTCATCTCTAAAAATTCAATCGTACAGGTACTCTCTCTCTCTAACATTACCTCGATTTCTGCTGGTTCTTTACATGCAGTAGCACTGAAAAACGACGGTACCGTTTGGTCATGGGGAGGAAATTCGACTGGCCAACTAGGAGACGGTACTGTTTCTATAGACTACGGAGGTAAATCTTCTCCGGTTCAAGTAAGCGGACTTACTGGAGTTATTGCGGTTGCAGCAGGGTCTGCTCATACTGTTGCCTTGAAAAGCGACGGTACTGTATGGACGTGGGGTTATAATGGTTACGGACAGCTAGGAAATGGAACGACCGTTAATAGTTCAACCCCTGTTCAAGTGTCTGGCTTGACGGAAATAACAGCAATTGCAGCGGGATCTGGTAACACAATTGCTTTGAAAAATGATGGTACTGTCTGGACTTGGGGTGACAACTATTATGGTCAACTTGGTAATGGTACAGCGATTCAAACTGGAGGGCAATCAGGCGTATCTACGCCTCAGCAGGTAGTCGGTCTTGGTGAAGTGGTTGCTATTACAACAGGTATGCGTCACTCGGTTGTTTTGAAAAACGATGGTACGGTTTGGGCTTGGGGGTATAACGTAAACGGTTTTTTGGGGGATGGAACGACAATCCCGTATAGAACAACCCCTGTTCAAGTTCTTGGTCTTGGAGGGGTAACCGCAATATCTGCTGGCGATCTCTACTCGGCTGTTGTGAAAAATAACGATACGGTCTGGATCTGGGGTCATAATAATGGTTTTCTGGGGATTGACGACCCTTTGTATCATTTACCCAGGCAAAGCCTCTTGCAAATGGGTAGTAGCATTGACCTATATCCCCCGTTTATTTCTGTCTTCACCTTCAGCCCATACTCTAAATCCCTGACCGGCCAAGTATCCCTTCTGACAGCGCTCGATGCTGTGGGTGTCGCCGGCTACTGCCTCAAAGAATCCGCCACAAAGCCTGATCCAGCAGACGCTTGCTGGCAGAGCAGTCTGCCGGACGGTTATGCCTTCGATACTCCAGGATACAAAACCATCTACGCTTTTGCTCGCGACGCCGCCGGGAATATCTCTTCAGGGAAACCCGCAACCGTGCTGGTGGATAACAACCGTCCCTCAGTCCTGATAACCACGCCACTAGACAACTCATCTCACAGCAGCTTGTTGCAAATCACCGGATCGTCATCAGATGCGACAAGTAGCATTGTCAAGGTTGAAGTCATGATCAGTGACGGTACTTTCTACGTACATGGCGATGGCAGCCAGGATCTTGAACCAACCTGGATTGTTGCGACAGGTAAAAACAGTTGGGCTCTCAATACCTCCCTGGTCAACTGGACTGAAGGCTCTACATATTCAATTCTGGCCCGCTCGTATGATCAGGTAGGCAATATTTCTTCACTTGCAACCTCATCGTTTACCTACGTCACTGCGGTTGGCTACACCACCCTTTCGATGGACCTTTCCGCGCAAACCGTCTTGCAGGGAGGTAAACTGTCAGCTTCCGGCAAGTTGACCAGGTTGCCGGATAATGGAACTGATCTGAGTAATTTAACCATCGCTCTGTCAATTACTACTCCGGATGGCAGCCTTATCATTCCGGCACCATCAGCAGTTACGACAGATTCAACAGGTCACTTCAGTTTTACAGACATGAATATTTTTGTCCTGAAGGGCACCTATACCATTAAGGCTGTTTTTACCGGAACAGCAACCCTTGCACATGCAACATCGACGACCAATAACCTTCTGGTTGGTGCATCAGCCGGATACGCAATTATAATCGAAGGTAAAATCCCCAGCGATGAGGGACTTTTATCTCACAATAAAACCGCTAACCGCATCTTTAAGACGCTCAAAAAACGTGGGTTTATCGATGACAATATCACCTACTTCAATTATGACCTAAATCAGGATGTTCTCGGAATAACGGTAGATGACATACCTGGTCGTGCGGGCATTCTGTATGCGATAGAGACATGGGCTCGCATTCGTATGAACAGCTCCCCCGCACCTTTGTATATCATTATGGTCGATCATGGTTCACGCGAAAACTTTCACATAGACAATGAAGTTATAACACCCGACGACCTCAATACCTGGCTCACAAATATGGAAAAGAATCTCAATACATCAGCACGATCCGAGAAGCGTATCATCATTAATGGCTCGTGCTACTCCGGTTCCTTTATATCGACCCTGAGTAAGTCGGGTCGCATTATCATCACCAGTGCTGATACAAACGAAGAATCCTACCGTGGTCCAATGGAGCCGGATACTGTTCGTAGTGGTGAATACTTTCTCGATTCCCTGTTTCAGGAACTCGGCAAAGGTCGTTCTTTGACGGCATCATTCGATGAATCGGTCAAAAAGACCCGCTTACTTACAAAAGAAGGCGAAAACGTTACAAACGGCCACGGATACGGAGATGGAGCGGTACAGCATCCCCTGCTGGATGATACAGGCAAGGGAAAGGGGAGCAACAGTACCAGCATCATCGATGGTAATGGGAAAATATCAAACTCAATTTTTCTGGGGACTGGTGATACCGTTACCAACGCAGCCAACCCCGAAGATATTACTTCAGTTACACCAACTCAGATCATTGCCGTCGATACCAACCAATTCAATCTCGGCTTGACGACGCTGAGTTCCAACAGCTTGACATCATCAGCCTGGGCCGAGATTCGCATCCCTACAGTTACCCTCAGTCCCAGTGGCACCAGTTCGAGTCAGCTTATTCTTGATTACCCCCGCATACTACTCTCTCCAGACTCAAGCGATCCAACCGGACGTCGATGGATTGGAAACGCAAACCTGGGAAATATTTTTCCAAGCGGCGGTGTGGACGAGATCCCTTCCGGCAAGTATGAAATATTTTACTATGCAAGAAATGCCGTAACGGGAGATGTTGCTCCTATGCAGAGAGGCTCAGTATATAAACAACTCTCCAAAAATACTGCACCGTCGATTGTTTCGTTGGCAACGCCGCTTAATGGTAGTGAACAGAAAACCATGCTGATCTTTGCATGGACAGAGGCAATCGATCCAGAGGGAGACCGATTTTCTTACACCCTGGAGATTGCAACGGACGACATATTTTCAAACATTGTCTACAATCAGGAAAATATTTTAGTAACCGCTAGTTATGTTGCTTATGGAAAACTAAATGATCTCACCACTTTTTACTGGAGAATTAAATCAATAGACCAATATGGTGCAGTCAGTATTAGTTCTCCCTTCAGTTTTCATACTGATAATACCAACGGCATAGTAGATAGCATTGTTACTGGAACTATTTTGAACAATTCCGGTGCGCCACTCTCATCTGCTACCTTACAAATTGGAACCGAATCTGAAAAAAACCTCTTTTCTGGTGGAACGGGTATGTTTCTTTTCAGTACACCAACCTCTGTCGGAACTACTGAAACTTCCGTTACTATCAAAGCATCCGGATTCAAATCAAGAACTATTCCGATCTCATTGACTGGCGGCAGTGTGTTGAATACTGCGATTTATCTCGAACCTGCTATTCCTCGCACCGTCACTGTTTCCATTACCGGCACGGGTACCGGAACAGTAAACAGCGTTCCAGTTGGCATTTTTTGCGAGGGAACGGGTGCAGGTTGTAGATCAACATTCAATGAAGATACCATTATCACCCTGACTGCATTCCCCTCATCCAGTTCCATTTTGTCCACATGGGGAGGGGCATGCAGTGGGAAATCCCTCAGCTGTGAATTTACCCTGAATACCGATACTAACGTGACTGCCACTATAATTTACATGCCACCGGTGAAGCAACCGGGGACGGTGGCGGCGTACTTCGACACCATCACCGCAGCCTACGCCAGTTGTCCGAATGGCGGCACGGTCACCTTTCAAGCCATGGCTAATGTATTTAACGAGAATATCACTTTGTACCGGAATATTAATGTAACTCTGCAGGGTGGTTTTGATGGGGCTTTTGCAAGTACTGGTAGTGGAAATACAGTAATACAGGGAGTTCTTACGGTGAAGCAGGGTCGCTTATCGGTCAGAAATGTGGTGGTCAGATGAGGATAACGGTCAAAAATGTCATTGTTAAGAGAGATTTCCAATGTTGGCATTGAACTGCAGAGTAAACAACCACATCAAATTCACAACCTTACCGCAGATGCTCGTGAGAGTGCTCATTCAAGTATTGTGTTGTTTACTCGGAAATAAATGTAGTGACAAATTCTCCAATAATGCTGGAAAAAGCGCTTCAAACGGAGGCCTTATCCACATGAAACAGGTGCTGTTAGCGGCTTTCGCATTCGTTCTTCTATATTCACCATTCTCCATTGTCCACGCCGCACCTGCGCCGGTGCCGCAAACCGGGCAGACTTTATGCTTCAACTCAATAGGCGCAGAAATACCCTGTGCTGGCACCGGACAGGATGGGGATATTAAAAGTGGTGTTGCCTGGCCTGACCCACGTTTTTCCGATAACGGCAACGGCACGGTTAGCGACAATCTGACCGGCTTGATGTGGACTAAAGATGCTAACGCGCCGGGGCCGACTGCCTGTGCTCCCGCAGTACTAAAAACCTGGCAAGGGGCATTGGATTATGCCGCTTGCCTCAATGCCAACAGTTATCTGGGGTATGCCGACTGGCGAGTGCCGTCAATTAGGGAGCTTGGCGGATTGATGGATACGTCACGTTTCTCACCTGCACTCACTGCCGGTCATCCTTTTGGAGTAATCCAAGACAGTTCCGGTTATTGGTCATCCAGTACCTACTATGGTACAGACAGCGCTTGGGTGGTTATTATGTATTCTGGTAACCTGAACTCATATACCAAGACAACCCGTGCTGGCCATGTCTGGCCCGTTCGTTCTGGTGAACTCTCAAACACACCGGCACCAACACCGAAAACTGGACAGACTTCCATTTATGCTGCACACGATGATGGGGCACTTCAAACGGGTGTTGCCATACCGTCTCCCCGGTTTACCGACAACCTCGACGGATCGGTAACTGATAATCTAACCGGTCTTACTTGGCTTAAAAATGCAAACTGTTTTGCCGACCAGACTTGGGATATAGCTCTGGATAAGTCAAACACTCTTGCAAGTGGATCCTGTGGGTTGACGGATGGCTCAGAAGCGGGCAACTGGCGTCTGCCCAACAAAAACGAACTTTGGTCACTTGTGGATTACGGATGCTCCAATCCGGCACTCACTGTTGATCATCCGTTTTCAAACGTTCAGTCTGGCATTAATTACTATTGGTCAAGCAGTAACCTTGCTAGTGGAACAAACTACGCTAGTACCATCCATATGTTCGACGGAATGGTGGTACATAACTATGCGGGAATCAGCTACTTCACATGGCCTGTGAGATCAGAGCAGTTTTCATCTCTTGGTTCTATAATATTTTCAGTCTCTGCCACTGATTTCAGAAACATTCTTGTTAAAACATCTAATAGTGCAACGAGCCAAGTCCGTCTGCGCAATAGCGGAGCTTCACCATCAGCAATTACTGCAATAAATCTGACCGGTGTTACTCCCTCTCATTTTACCGTTGTGCCCGGTGGTAGCACTCCTTGCTCCAGCATGACACCCACTCTTGCTGCCGGTGCCGCCTGCACTCTGCTGGTGACTGCCGCCCCAACGACCACTGGTGCCAAGACAGCCAACCTGACCATCACAACCTCTACCGGTAGCAAGGATATACCCCTGACTGCCAATGCCTACAGCACGGTACTTGGTACGATTACCGACATGTCCACCGGTTTACCGATATCCGGCGCAACAGTGGCACTGAATACCGGTGCAAACGCTTCCACAAATGCAAACGGTATTTATAACTTCAGCACGACTATTACCCCCGGTACCTACAGCATCACCGTAAGCAAAACCGGCTATCAGAGCCTATCAGCAACAAATTTGATTGTTTCCAGCGCACAGAACGGCATTGCCAATTTAATTCTCCCTACCACCGGCCCACTCAACATCACCACCATAGTCTTACCCTCCGCCACCGCTGGAACCGCCTACAGTCGCCGCGTCACGGTTTCCGGCGGCACATACCCCTACACCTTCACCAAATCGTACGGTACCATGCCAACCGGCCTTAATCTTGATCCTGCAACGGGCATTATCTCTGGCACCCCCTCTGGATCAGGCAGCTACACGTTCGCAATTGCCGTTACAGACAACCTGGGTGCATCGAGCGAGCAGGAATACTCCCTTGACCTGACAGCACCCTTGGTCATAACTACAACCACCCTGCCACGGGGCACCACCGGCAGTAACTATCCTGCATCTGTCACTGCAACCGGTGGCAAAGCGCCACTTTCACTTGCCGTTACAAACGGCACCCTGCCAACAGGCGTAACTCTCTCTGCAAACGGTACCTTCACTGGTTCGCCGACTCTAACTGGCAACTTCCCGATCACTGTCACCGTAACCGACACAACTGGCCGCACCTCTACACAGAACTTGACAATCAGTATAGACGCCCCTCTTGTCATAACCACCACCCGTCTTGATGACGCCAAACAGGGGATTGCTTACACATTCACCCCGACCACAAGCGGTGGCTATGGTGCCAAAAACTGGACTCTCTATGCCGGTATACTTCCGACAGGGCTGAACTTTGACACGGCTGCCGGAACCATAAGCGGCACACCAACAGAAATAACCGGGAGGGTAATCACTTTGCTTGTGACAGACGGTATCGGACGCACCTCCTTCAAAAGCTATCCATTAAACGTAACCGTACCACTAGGTTTCTCCTCCACCAAACTGCCCAATGCCCCCTTGAATTTTTTCTATAGTGAAAAAGTCCAGGCAACCGGGGGTAATGCCCCATATACTTTCAGCATGACTGGTACACTCCCCACGGGACTGACCTATGACAACACAACCGGCATTGTATCCGGCACCGGCACTTCCGCCAGTACCAAAAATATCAGCATTACTGTCACCGACAACAGCTACCCCACACCGCAATCAGTAACTCAGACATTCTCCATTCGGGTCACAAGCCTCATATCGCCGGCAACCTCGGCAGTGCTCACCAACGCCAGAAAAGGGAGTGCAATAACCCCGGTAACCTTTGCCGCATCCGGCGGAACTGCACCCTACACATGGTCCCACATCGGCGGTGCACTGCCGGGTGGTGTTACTTTTAACCCGATTACCGCCACCCTTTCCGGCACGCCCAGTGATGCCGGAGACTTCACATTTACCCTGCATCTGTCAGACAGTGTAGGAAACCAGACCGGCGACACCATCAATCCGGACAAGGTCTTTACCCTGCACGTTTCCGATACCCTGACGGTCACCACCAGCGGTCTTCCAACCGCAGCATTGAACATACCCTACAGCGCCACCCTGACCTCCACCGGTGGCCTCAGACCGATCACCTGGCGGGTATCTACAGGTGTTCTCCCCACCGGCATTACCCTGGACGCCACCACCGGCCAGCTCTCCGGCACCCCAATTGCTAGCAGTGCCACCGTCACTTTTGAGGCAGCGGACAGCGAGACCACCAAACAGACCGCCACCAAACAACTGACCATATCCGTCAGCTCGACTCTGACCATTATTGAATCCGTTTTGCCCGATGCCCGCACATCCGGTCCCTACGGTGCCAACATCCGCGCCCAGTTCGGCACGGCGCCCTACAGTTGGAGAATATCAAGTGGCACGCTTCCGGATGGTTTGAGTCTCTCCTCCACCAGTACCAATGCTACGATCAGCGGTACACCAACAACCGCCGGGACAGCCACCTTTACGGTTGAAGTCACCGACTCAAGCGCCACACCGCAGAAGGTTATCCGCCAGTTTACTCTTACTACCCAAGGGGTTCTGGCCATTACTACCAGCAATCTGCCGTCACTCACCAGTGGTCAGCCCTACACCGCTATGGTAGCTACCACTGGCGGCGCTGCACCCTATAATTTTACACTCACCTCGGGCGCATTGCCGCAGGGCATTTTCCTCAACTCCGCCTCAGGCGTCATCAGTGGAACGTCCTCCACCACCGGCGGCTCCAGCTTCGCCGTCACCGTCACCGACTCCGGCATACCTTCCCAAAGCGTATCCCAAGCCTACACTCTGGCCGCTCTGGTCGTCGTATCGGTTACCAAGTCCGAAGCCGCAGCAGGGACAATAACCAGCATCCCGTCCGGAGTGTCCTGCGACATCGGCTGCACCAGCACCAGTGGTTTGTTTGCCGCCGGTACCAGTGTCACTTTGACCGCCGTTCCTGCCGCAGGATACTACCTGGCAGCCTGGAACGGCTGCGACACCACGAATGCCAACACCTGCACCGTTTCAGCAAGGACCGGCCTTGGCACAATTACTGCCTCATTCAGCAGAATGTCCCTGACACAGACATCACTGGATATTTCCAGCGCAATGATCCTGCAAGCGGGCTCTGTCACTGTCAGCGGAAAAGTTACTCCGCTTCCTGACCATGGCGGCGACCTCACCGGGCTGCTTATTGATGTTACCATCACCTCACCGGACGCCAGCTTCATTACATTGCACACAAACAGCGATGCATCCGGGCACTATCTTATCAGTAGCATTACCGGCTTTACCCAGAAAGGGGCTTACCTTATAAGGGCTCATTTCACCGGCAGTACAACCCTTACCCAATCGACCTCACTCACACAGAGTGTCTTTGTCGGCAGTCAGGCCGGCTACGCAATTCTTGTTCAGGGGAAAATACCTAATGGCGAAGGTCTGACTTCGCACAACAAGACAGCCAACAAGATCTATAAGACCCTTAAAGCGCGGGGTTTCAACGACGAGTCAATCCTGTACCTGAGCTATCAAACCAGCCAGGAAACAGCGGCCGCCGGCGTTACGGCTGATGGAGTCCCATCACGCAGTGCCGTCCAGAATGCCATAACAATCTGGGCTGCCGCGAAACTCCAGGACATCGCCGCGCCGCTCTACATAATACTGGTAGACCATGGCAGTGAAGGAAACTTTATCATCAACAGCGAGACCATCACCCCGACCGATCTGAACGACTGGCTGACTACCGTGGAAGGCGGATTGAATACAGCCGCCAAGGCCGAGAAGCGTATCATCATCAATGGCTCGTGCTACTCGGGCGGTTTTATCCCCACTCTTTCCAAAGCTGGGCGAGTGGTCATCACCAGTGCGACGGATAGTGAAGAATCCTACAAGGGGCCAATGGAACCGGATGGCATACGCAGCGGCGAATACTTTCTGGATACTCTGTTTAGCGAACTGAAAAATGGCCATAACCTGGAAGCGTCCTTTGCGGCCGCCGCTACTCTGATCCGCACCTATACCCGCAAAGGGGGGAGCAGCAACGGCATCGGTCTGGCCAGTGATGGAGCAGTACAGCATCCGCTGCTGGATGACGATGGCAGCAAAACCGGCACCAACATTATTTCAGGTATTGAAGGTGATGGCATTGTGGCTAAAAACATCTATCTGGGTGTGGGGGCTACACTTACTAATTCTGGACAAAGCAATGATATAAAGGCCGTTACGCCTACCTCTTTCTTGGATAGTAAAAGCAGTACCCTCCAATTATGGTTGACTACAGTGGGTAGTCATAGTGCCGTAAGCAGCGCTTGGGCTGAAGTGCGTTCACCAAGTCTCACACTTAATCCATCAGGTACATCGACCGCCCAACTCGATTTGACCTTGGACAAACAGCTCATGAAGCCAAAAAACGATACCAGCAATCAATGGGAACTGCCGACGCCCTACAGCGCCTTTACCACTTCAGGTACCTATGAGATCTACTACTACACGCGAGATGCCATAACAGGAGACATTTCCTCAATGATGCGCAGTGTCGTCTATAAGAACATGGGTAGCAACATCTCGCCGACAGTAGCAACCCTGACATCGCCACCAAACTCCAGCACCCAGAAAACTATGATTATCTTTGAATGGATAGCAGTAAACGATCCTGAGGCCAATCAGTTCAGCTACACCCTGGAGATCGCAACGGATAACGCCTTCACAAACATCGTCCATACCCAGGAAAACATCACCGTCACAGCCGCATATGTAGCGTATGGAACGCTGAATGACCTCACCACCTATTTCTGGAGAATCAAGGCGATTGACCAGTTTGGTGCCTTCAGCACCAGCATGCCGTACACTTTTAACACCGACAATACCAACGGCTTAGTTGACAGCATCGTAACTGGCACCATCCTGAACAGCACATCAGGTTCACCTCTGCCCGCCGCATCGGTACAAATCGGGGAAGGTTCAGGAAAAGGCCTCTTCGCCGGAAATAGAGGAATTTACCTGTTCAGTACGCCAGCGTCTGGTACTTCAATAACTGTTAAGGCCACCGGTTACAAACCAAAAACGATCCCCATCACCCTCACAGCCGGGAATGTCTTTAGTGCTTCGATTTATCTCGAACCTGTAATTCAACTGCATACCCTCGGAGTTACCGTCACCGGCACAGGAAGCGGAACGGTGAACAGTGTTCCCTCAGGTGTCGCTTGTGATGGAACAGGTGCAGGATGCAATGCGACCTATAGTCATGGGACGCCCATCACTCTGACAGCGTTTCCTTCAACCAATTCAATATTATCTACATGGGGTGGAACGTGTAGCGGAAAATCTCTTAGCTGTGGACTAACCCTGAATGCGGATGCAAGCGTCAGCGCCAATTTCATTGCCATGCCACCGGTGAAGCAACCGGGGACTGTGGCGGCGTACTTCGATACCATCACCGCAGCCTATTCCAGTTGCCCGATTGGCGGCACGGTCACCTTTCAAGCCATGGCTAACGTATTTAACGAGAATGTCACTTTGGAACGGAATATTAATGTAACTCTGCAGGGTGGTTTTGACGGAACTTTTGCAAGTACTGGTAGTGGAAATACAGTCATACAGGGAGTTCTTACCGTGAAGCAAGGGCGGTTGACGGTCAGAAATGTGGTTGTCAGGTGAGATTCAAAGCAATGTTAATTTGTTCCCAAAAAAGATTGCCCAAAATTGACTGATGTCCGTCTAACAGCTTAAGCGATTTAAAACGGGTTGTCACACTGGGGATTTTTGGAAAATCCAAACGAATACCGCCTGAAGTAAGTTAAATACTGGAGACGAGGATTGATATGCAATTTTTTCAGAATGAATCCGAGAGAAGAGAGTTTCTATGCAAAAAATAGCTATGTGTTTATTGCTCTTGCTTGTTTTTTGTTCTACGGCCAGTGCTCAGCCTGCAACCGTAGAGCAGAAATCCCCTTCTGATGCTTTACCGCAACCTGACATGCTTTCATTGAGGTCAAAGATTCATGTCAAGAAATTTAAGTTCACTGGGAACACCGTGTTCTCATCTGATGAACTTAGCAAACTTGCGTTTCCTTACGAAAACAGGGAGATCGTTTTTGAGGAGCTGGAAAAGCTCCGACAGGAGTTGTCACTGCATTATGCCAATAAAGGGTATGTAAACTCAGGGATATTAATACCTGACCAGAAAGTAGATGACGGTACTATCACCCTGACAGTTATTGAAGGGACTCTGAACAGGATTGATGTACATGGTCTCAAGCATTTCCGAACGGAATATATAACAATCCGGCTTGAAAAGGCATCTGAACAACCGGTAAACATTGGCAGACTGCAGGAGGCATTGCAACTTCTGCAACAAGATGCCCGAATAAAGAGGATTAACGCCGAATTCAAGCCGGGTATGAAATTGGGCGAGGGTGTACTGGATGTTGCCATTGAAGAGGAGCGTCCCTATCTGCTCGCACTTACTTTCAACAACAATGCCCCGCCGAGCACCGGTTCCTACCGAGGCGAAGTGAATGTGGCGCATCAAAATCTTTTCGGTTTCGGCGATATTCTGTCCGCCGGTTTCGGAATAACTGAAGGAGCAAATGATTACAATGCAAGCTATCTGATTCCGCTTAATTCCAGGGACACCTCCCTGGAACTGTACTCCCGGAAGGACGATAACACCGTCACGGAGTCACAGTTCAGCGGACTCGATATAAAGAGCGAATCTGATAGCTATGGCCTAAGGGTGAAACATCCGATCTTCAAGACGCCGAATAAGGAACTTGCCCTGTCGCTTGCCGCTGAAGCCCGCAAGAGTAAGACTTTTTTGCTTGGCCGCAGATTTTCATTTTCAGCGGGGGCAGTTGATGGGGAAAGCAAAGAGTGTGTTCTCCGCTTTTCTCAAGAGTGGCTTGATAGAACACCTTCAACCGTCATGGCTTTCCATTCCACCTTTAGTGTGGGCATAGACGCTTTGGCGGCAACTGTTCATGCTTCTGAGGCAGATGGCAGATTTTTCTCGTGGCTTGGACAGCTCCTTTTGATTAAGAAGCTGGGCGAGACGGACGCACAATTAGTATTCAGAACGGACGTACAGTTGGCAAATGACAGTCTATTGTCACTGGAGAAGTTTTCGGTGGGTGGTATGAACAGCGTCAGGGGATATCGCAAGGATCTCCTGGTACGGGACAATGGGCTCAATAGTTCTGCTGAAGTCCGTTTTCCCGTTTTAGACGAAGAAAAAGGGTTTGGATTGCTTCAGATTGTCCCGTTCTTTGATTTTGGCTGGGCCTGGGATAACAAGACAGAGACTCCTGATCCCAAAACCATTTACAGCACCGGATTAGGGCTTAAATGGGAATTTATCAAGAAGGTCTACGTTGACGTTTTTTATGGATATGGCCTGAAAACAATAAAAGACAAGGGCAATGATCTTCAGGATCAAGGAGTGCACTTTCAACTCACATGGCGTGTGATCTAGTCAGCAATTGGAGATAGAAATGAAAAATCTATGCAGTGCATGCACCATCGCTGTTGTATCCCAGCTTTGTTCAGCAATGGTCTTTGCCGGGGTTGTTACGGACGGCACCTTGGGCCAGGCAGGGGCGCTGGCTGGCCCAAATTACGCGATAACAAGCAACCTTGGTAAGCAGTATGGAGCAAACCTCTTTCACAGTTTCAGTACATTTAACCTCTCCAAAGGTGAAATTGCTCAATTCTCCGGTGCTGCTTCTATCCAGAATATCATCTCCCGGGTGACGGGCGGCAGTGCATCAAGCATTGATGGCACGATCAGTTCATCAATACTTGGGGCCAACGTGTATCTGGTCAATCCTTCCGGAATCATGTTTGGTCCCAGTGCCAGTCTCGACATCAGCGGGTCATTTCACGCGAGTACCGCGGACTACATTAAGCTGGGGAGTGATGGAAAATTTGATGCGCGTACTCCCGCACAGAGCGTTCTGACATCATCACCTCCTTCGGCGTTCGGTTTTGTAACGTCACAACCAGCACCTATAACTGTTCAGGGCTCAGGCTCTGACTTCGCGTACAATACATTCGGTCTTTTGGGACTTTATGTGCCTGAGGGCAAGACGATTTCACTCATTGGAGGAGATATTGACGTAGCCAGCGGCCTGCTAGATGACAAAATCGTAGAGCCGTGGCTGATAGCCAGCGGCGGACGGGTCAACATGGCCAGTGTTGCTTCCAGCGGCGAGGTGAATATTGAGAACAATAATCTGACCATGAATGGATTTACGACGCTTGGCAACATAACGCTGAACGGCAATGGCCATATTTCGCTGGAGCCCAGTTCGGGTGCTGCCGGTAATCTTTATATAAGAGGAAACAACTTCTATATGGACCGTTTTGCTATCGGCGCTTATTCAACCGATTCTTTCGATGGTGGCGCTATGGATGTTCGACTGAATGGAGATATGAAACTGAGTGGTTCTTCGATAAAGGCGACGGGCGACCAACTTTACCGGGCCAGCAATGTTTACATTACGAATGCTTCGACAATCGGTGCAAATGGAATCAAAACCATCACCATCGAAGCGAAGAATGTTGAACTATCAGATGCCAACTCCAGGATCGAATCTCTTTATGGCGTTGATAATTCGGGAACAGCAGCCAATAACGGGGGAGATATTCTTATTACTGCGGATATTTTGAAGTTGGATGGCGGCAAAATACTAACGAATACAAATGGTTCTGGAGCAGCCGGCAATATTTTGTTGGCCACTCCAACTTTGACATTGGATCATCAGGCTTTTATCAGTACACAAACAAATAATGCGGGCAATGCGGGTTCGATTTCCGCCAATGTGGGAAAAGTTACCATAAAGGGCGGATCTGATATTGACAGCAACACAAATGGTTCAGGAAACGGTGGAATTATTTCGGTCAATGCCTTGGAGTCAATTAACATCGATGGATACTTTTTAGATACCAGTGGTAATTATATTAAATCAAGCATTCAAGCTGGAAGTACAAGTACAGGGAATGGCGGCCAGATCGCCCTGGTAACGCCCATATTGAATCTGGACAACAAAGCCGGCATCAGTACACAAACAGAGAGTCAGGGAAATGCCGGGACAATAACATTGGATGTTGGATCATTGGCGATAAAAGCTGATTCAGGAATAGTCAGTGACACTCACGGCAGCGGAAACGGCGGATTGATAACCATAAATGCTTCTGAATCCATTGCACTTGACGGTTATTCCATAGACTCAACGGGGAAATATTCCAGTTCAGGTATTCAATCGGCAGCTTTGGCCGGGAGTTCAGGTCACAGCGGCAGCATCAAAATCACCACTCCTTTGCTGACAATGTCAAATTTGTCTCTGATCAGCACTCAAACAAGAAGTCAAGGTGCTGCCGGCCAGATTTCGATGGATCTTGGAACCTTGAATATGAGGGATGGCGCTGCAATCAGCAGCAGCACGTTTGGTTCAGGCAATGGTGGTGCTATTGCCATTACGGCAACAAATGGGATTGTTTTAGATGGATTTAAAGTTAAGGCAAGTGATCCGAATAAATATTTTAATACAGGCATATATAGCGATGTGGGGCAGAACAGTACGGGCAATGGAGGAAGTATTTCCGTGCAGACACCGGGTCTGACAATGAATAATTTTGCTTACATCAGTTCTGCCGTTGAGTGGGATATAGATCCAGGTGCATCAGTAGGTCAAGGGGGAGCGGGGAAAATAGCGCTAGACGTTGGGAAACTATATGTAACAGGCGGTTCTACAATAGCCAGCAGCACCGCTGGACCAGGCAATGGCGGGGCGATAACCACCAATGCCAAAGATCTGGTGGAAATCCAGGGATATATTCAGAAAAATGATGGGACATACGCTTATTCCGAAATATCAGGTAAGGCAACTGGTGCTGGTAACGGAGGGTCGCTCTTCATCACCACCCCCTTGCTGGATATGAAGGACAAAGGGAGAATAACCGTAGCAACTTCAGTGTCTGGTAAGGGTGGTGATATGACTCTGAATGTTGATAATCTTCATATGCAAAGGAATTCTGCCATCTCATCCGAAAGTACCGGAACGGGCAATGCCGGTAATATCATAGTTAACGCCAGCAATAATGTAAAACTCCAGGACAGTTTTATCACGGCGGCCACACTTAACGCCGATGGCGGTAACATTAAGATTGACCCGGTTCTTATCAATCTGCTTAATAGCAGCATCACAGCTACGGCCAAAGGTGGTACCGGCAATGGTGGCAATGTTAATATGCGCGGATATTCTATTATCTTGGATCACAGCAAAATTATCGCAAATTCAGATGGAGGCACCGGTGGAAATATATCCATCACGTCAAATCAGTTTATAACTTCCGCTGACAGCATTGTCACAGCATCCTCTCGCCTCGGTGTGCAGGGGACAGTTGATATAAATGCCATAGTTTCAGACGTTAGCAACGGTCTTGTAGAGATGCCGAACACTTTTCTTGACATGGATTCACTTGTTCCGAAACAATGTGCAACGAAGGATGAGGAGATCAGTAGTTTTGCCGTAACAGTGACTGGTATTCCGCCAAGGCCTGATCAGACGTATTTGAGTAAATAATTTACACCTAATCTCTCTGTGCTGGAGTCAGAAATATGCAAAAAGACAAGTACCCAACATTAAGTACGCTGATAATTCCAATGCTGATGGCGTTGTTTTTAACAGTGCCCTATCTGGCTATGGCCGATATATTAAATTCCTCCAGTGAGTCTTTTTCCAAAAAAGGAGTGAATGATTTTGTTTCCGGCAGATTTGAGAACACGATACCTAGCTTGAAGAAAGAGTCTCTTCAGTTCGCTAAAGAAGGTAGAATAGCAGATCAAGCAGACACTCTTATCCAATTGGCTGCGGCTTACCGAAAAATCGGTCAGGATGATTTAGCGGCTTACACCCTTGAAGAGGCTTTACCTCTGTCAAAGAAAACTAAATCCAGAAAGAATATTGCCAAGATCATGAGTTCACTGGGACTACTCCATGTCCAGGGCGTCGTGTTGGCGTCCTCTCCGGACTCTGGCAGGGTAGTTGGCAATCTCGAATCCACCTCAAGAAGTGTCAAAATCACCCGTAATAATGTGGGTGAGATTTATCTGAAGGAGGCACTCAGTTTGGCAGAGGAGGAAAATGATCCTGCTTTACTGGCTTCGGTACTAAACAATACTGGAATAATGTATGCCACGCGTGACAACTTCGACGATGCGATGCTTGTATTTAAGCAGGCTCTCACGTATTCGGACCGTTTAAATAACAAAGTAATGGCAGCAAACGTATCTTCTAACTACGCTTCGCTAGCTATAAAACGTAAAGATTATATCCAGGCAGGGGCACTTGCTGATGCAGCTTTAAAACTTTTCAGGTCACTTGAGATGAGTGACGAAAAGACAGGTGGTTTAATCACTATCGGTCAGACGTACAGGCGACTCGCTGTGCTAGTCCCAGACCTAGTGACACAGTATCGACTACAGGCACGTAACGCATTTACTGAAGCAGTCGAGTTAGCAGGATTATCCAAAGACAACAGGTCGGTTTCCTTTGCACTGGGGTATTTGGGACAATTGAAAGAGGAGCAGAAAGAGTTTGACGAAGCACTCCATTTAACCAGAAGGGCTTTATTTGCTGCACAACAGGTCAATGCCAAGGAATTACTGTCGTTATGGGAATGGCAACTTGGTAGAATATTGCGTCTGAAAGGTGAAACAGAAAATGCTGTCGCGGCCTACCGCCAATCCATCTTAAATCTTCAATCCGTAAAACAAAACCTTTACACTGGGTGCGCATACAGTCCTCTTTCTTACAAGGAAAATATTGAACCGGTTTACAAGGGGCTTTCTGATCTACTTCTTCAAAAATCTTTTGAGGCAAAAGACTCGAAAGCGGCAGGACAGTATCTTTTTGAAGCTCGCCAGACGGTTGAAGATCTGAAAATTGCGGAAATGCAAGACTATTTAAAAAACACCTGCTTTGAAGGCAGGAGTACAAAATTTAAAAGCGCAGATACACTATCAGTCAACACCGCAATCATCTACATGATCAGTTTCGCTGGAAGAATTGAACTTCTTGTAAGCCTGCCTGATGGTATCAAGAGGATTACGATTCCTAATCCCGGTGATGTCATCACCGGGCATGTTAAGTCATTTCGTATATCCTTAACCGACTTATCAGATTCCTATATGGCGTATTCAAAAAGTCTCTATGATAGTCTTATCCGCCCTTTGGAACCTGAACTTCATCGACACAAGATCAATACATTAGTGATAATACCGGATGATATTTTCAGAACTGTACCGTTTGCAGCACTTCACGATGGTAATGATTTTCTGATCAATAAATATGCTATAGCGACTTCACTGGGCATGCAGCTAACTGAACCGATGCCATTCAGGAAGAAGAAAGTTACCATGTTGGCAGCTGGAATAAGTGAATCAGTACATGGCTATTCCGCTTTGCCATCAGTGTCCAACGAAATGACTGAAATAAAGAGTTTGTTTGATGGTGAGATGCTGTTTAACAAGGATTTCAGTGTTGCCAACTTAAAAGAAAAGGTTGAAGCAAAGAAATATTCAATACTGCACCTTGCTTCTCATGGGGAATTTTCAAACGATGCAAAAAAATCCTTCATCGTAGCGTGGGATAGTCAAATGTCGATTGATCAGTTTGGTGGTTTGGTTAAAGTGACCCAGTACAAGGACGAGCCGCTGGATTTAATTACACTGAGCGCCTGCAAGACTGCAGTAGGAGATGATAAGGCTGTTTTGGGTCTCGCCGGCGTCGCAATAAAATCAGGAGCGTCGAGCGCTCTTGCAACGCTTTGGGAGGTGGATGACAAAGCCACTTCTGAGCTTGTCGTGGAATTTTATCGTCAGTTGAAAAAACCCACTCACACAAAGGCACAAGCGCTTCAGAAAGCTCAAATCGCGGCATTGCAGCATCACAAACATCCGTATTATTGGTCACCGTTTCTATTGATCGGCAACTGGCTATAAGACTTCTACACCACAAAACCGTCAATGAATCCCTGCTTCCATGGTTTGCTAACATACACAGTTTCGCTGAAACCTAAACGGGGTGTACAATATTGCGGTAGGACAAGGTAGAGAGATCAAATATCCTGAACCATCTTCTCAATATTTGGTTTCTCTTTTTCGTAGAGCAATGCAACGGCATCAGCAAGAATGTGTTCATTTGTCTTTTTACCGCCATAAAGCATTTTCAGAAAATTAAGCTGGTTTTGGGATTTTGGTAGCCCTTCAAAATAAATTACTTCCTTCTTTGGTCTCGCCATATAGTTCCTCCGGTTTTATTCACTGTATAAAAGCATATAATCACTTTAATGCAATTAATTTCCGTAATAGTCAATAACAAAGATATTGCAACAAACGAATTTATCTGCTACTGTTTTATTGGTTCCCATAAATGTAAATATGGGAACCAATAAAAACCCGATTTGTCATCGGAATTTAAAAGTCATCTTCTTCAAAAAAACTTCCAGAATTGCGGTTTTTATCAGTTTCATAGGTTTTATATATTTTTTGTTTTATCGTGAAGCATTGTTTCATAAGCTCATCAGTTTTACCGCGTTCTCTTGAAATTGCCGATATGGAAGTAAATCAGAACAATTTGCGACAAAAGCATTCGGTTTTACTGATTTCATAGATTTTATCCAAAATCTACCCTCACTCAGATATAGCCAAGGCAAAGATCGCCCGTTGTAGGCGATTTTTGGAAGCCGCCCCGCAAAACCGCTATTTATAAGCTTTTGCGAGGATAAACCGTCAAAATCGAGGTGAACGGAGGTAAATATGTCCGAATTAGCACTTATTCCATCGTCTCAGGCGAATATGGCTCTGACGGTCAATCACGATGAGATTATGGCTCAGGCGGCTGAATGGTTCGGACTTGACGTTGCGAATGGTGATGCCCGGCCAGATACGATTGATTCATACCGGTTAGGTCTGAAACATTGGCTTATGTGGTGCCGGGTGACCGGAGTTGATCCAGGCCAAGCGACAAAAGAGCATATCAAGATGTTCAGGAAAGAAATGGTGGATAGCAACTACGCCGCCACGACAATCAGCAGTAAGCTCACCGCTATCCGGAGATTCTACGAGTCGGCTGTGCAGCGGGAATTTATAACCGTCAATCCTGCCGCCGGCGTCCGGGCACCGAAAGACCGTAGTGCATCCGGCGACATCGTAGAGCATTTGTCGGACGATGAAGCAAATCTGGTATTCAAGACCATACCCAATGACGGGCGACTGAAAACTTTACGGGACCGCGCAATTATCGCTTTAATGACGATCGAAGGCTTGCGCAGAGTCGAGATACACCGAGCAAATGATGAAGATATAGCTTACGACGGCGACAGAATGCGTATGCTGATTCACGGCAAAGGGAAAGATCGTTATAAGCATCCCCGTCAAAGCGATGTGGCCAAAATAATTGAAAAGTACATTGAACTGCGAGGCCCGGTGGAGGCTGACG
>JBMOEI010000064.1:0-28689 GCA_049318985.1 Desulfuromonadaceae bacterium | reverse complement strand
TATTGGGTGGCCGAGTTCAATCAGAATGGGTGGCCGACTTGGTGCGGAATCCGCAATCTAATGTAAGTGGCATTTTATTTGGTGGCGAAACAGGGATCGAACCTGTGACATCCAGCTTGTAAGGCAAAAAAAGCAGCAATTCACAACCTGTCTGTACACGTCATAACACGCACGTGTTATCATATATTCCCTTGACATCTCATGTATTTAACTCTATTTATACCGTCATAGTAATTCATGATAATTCTCTTGTAGCCAATCTGTTTGGTGTAAAGTTGGTGTAAAGTTGGTGTAAAGGAAAAAGCAATGTCCATGTTCACAGACAAGTTTATAAGTAATCTAAAGCCAAGAAGCAAACAATACCAAAAGGGGGAAGGTAACGGATTTTCTATTCTTGTAATGTCATCGGGGACACGCACATTCATATACCGCTACAAATTTCAAAGTAAAGGGAAAATGATTACTATTGGTCCATACGGTAATACTCCCCCAATGCTCACTTTGGCAGAAGCAAGAAAAAAATTCAATGAACTACATGCCATGTTTATTGATGGTTTAGATCCTCAGGCAGAACTTGCACCAAAACTTGTTGCGCCCCCTGCAAAACTCCCAGATGAATCTTCTGATGAATTGACGATAAAAAAGCTTATGGAAAAATTTATAACAGAGTGGTCAGAAGTGAACCACTCAAAAGCTTGGAGTTATGAGAACCGCAGGTCTATGACGGCAGATCTGCTGCCAGAATGGGGTGAAAAGAAAGTTTCTGAACTCAAGCCAAGAGATGCTATCAAAATTATTGAACAGGTGTCCAAGAGAGCTCCAGGACAGGCAAGAAATGTATTGAAGGCTGCACGGAAGATGTATGCATATGCAGTAAAAAGACAGTATGCTGAGATTAATCCATTTATGAACATTGATACAGATGACATACCAGCGATAACTCCTAAGAGGAGGGAAAGAGTACTGTCTGACAAAGAAATAACAGTGGTATGGAGTCAGATCGATGATATGCCTGGTACGTCAGAAGTGAAACGGGCCCTTAAGATGGTTTTTGTGACAGCTCAGCGACCTATAGAGGTAGTTGGTATGCATAGGAGGGAGATTGACGGTAACTGGTGGACAATACCGTGGAACAGAATTAAAACAGAACAAGGTAAAAAGCTGACTAGAGTTCAGAGAGATCATAGGGTTTACTTGGGGCCCCTTGCGATGTCATTGCTGGGGGATTCAGATGGGTATATTTTTTCCTCTATTAAAATAGATGATCATATTGTCAGAAACAGTATGGCTCAACGAATATCAAAGGTACGCCCTGCATACTTTGGGTTGCCTCGCTGGACTCCTCATGATCTGAGACGCACAGCAAAAACATTGATGGCCAGAATTGGCGTGCGTAAGGAGCATTCTGAACGAGTATTGAACCACACACAGGATGAAATGGAGTCAACTTACAATCTGTATCAGTATGACAAAGAAAAACGGGCAGCTCTACTCAAGCTTGATAAAGAGATAACCCGCTTGATTAAAAAATAGCATTTTAAAAATTACGGGACTAATTTCGAATATTCTCAGCGAATAAAGATACTTGTCTCGACATTGACCGTACTTAAAAGATGGCTAACCTACCTGCTCTTGGTCTCAAAAATTCAGTTACTCAGGTTTCATAGGTTGAAAAGAGCCAATTGGGAAGGTGATGCCGTTCAGGCGTATTGCTTGAGCAAGTTGCGATCAGCAAGATAATTTGGACAATAACAAGACACCATCTGCCAGAAGTCAGGGCCGTGGTGCCGCACTTTGATATGGCAGAGTTCATGGATGATTACATAGTCAAGGCAGGCAGGTGGCATCTTGATCAGGTTAAGGGAGAGAGCAATTCGTTTGGTTGCATAAGAATAGCTACCCCAACGAGTTTTCATGGCGCGGATGGTTATAGGCGGCGAGCCTGTCAACTAAAGTGTGTAAATGACTTTTCGGTTGTTAATGGTTAAGTCAGCTCAGATTTGTTATCCAGCACCTCCCTCACCATTGCAGCCATACTGGGCAACGAAAACGGCTTCTGGATAAAATAAACACCTTCATCAAGCACACCATGTTGGGCGATAACATCAGCAGTGTATCCCGACATATAGATACACTTGAGTTGCGGGTTTAAGGACTGAAGTTTGTTAGCCAATGTCTTGCCATTCATCTCAGGCATTATCACGTCAGTAATGAGTAGATTGATCTCTCCAACATGTTCTTGTGCCAGACGCATGGCTTCGCCTGGTGTCCCTGCAGTCAGCAGGGTATAGCCCTGTGTTCCGAGCAGTTGCGAGGTTATTTGCAAAATACCAGGCTCGTCTTCCACTAACAGGATTGTCTCCTGACCTTTTGGTAGCAGACCGGCACTGCCGGCCAGGAGCAGCACCCACTCATCCTGACTCTGGTCGTACCATTCCCCTTCCGGCGTCGACTGGCCGTTGGAAATAATCCGCTCAATGCGGACGTCGCCTGCTCCGGCGATGGTCTCGAAAACCTCGTCTGTGAGGTCCAGGGGAAAGGAGACAAGTATATTGGCGATTTCGGGAGGCATGCTGACGTACTCCGGACGTGCAATGAAAAAGGCGGGAAGTGCCCGCCGCGTGTAGTGTGATAATGCCTGAGTAAGCGGGGTATGTCAACGGAGTTGGGGCGAATGGGCTGCTTGTTTCAGTGGAAGCGAGACAGTAAACAGAGAACCTTTTCCCGGATTGCTGAGGACGTCTATCCTGCCGCCGTGATTGTTGACAATGCCGTAGGATACTGACAGGCCGAGACCGGTTCCGGTCTGCCGGGTGGTAAAGAAGGGGGTGAAAATATCCTTGAGCCGTTCCGGGGGGATGCCATAGCCGGTATCCCCGATCTCTGTCCGGCAGATAGAAACAGTGCTGTCGATGATAGTCCTGACAGTAAGAGTCCCCTGGTGATCCATGGACTGTACCGCGTTCACGATCAGGTTGGTGAAAACCTGGCGGAGCTGGTTTTCGTCGCCTTCGATCTCTGCGGCATCCGAACAGAATTCACGTCGGATTTCGATGCCGTCCAGAGGGACATGGTGCCTGATCTGGCGCAGAATCTCCTCCAGGAGCTGGTTGATGGCAACCGGATGGAGCGCTATGCGCTGCTGGCGGGCAAAAGTGAGCAGATTGCCGACGATTCTATCCACCCGAGCCACCTGCTGGGCGATGATCTCCGCCTCTTCCCGACTGGGGTTGCCGCTTTCCAGATCCATCAACAGGACCTCAGCGTTCCCCCGGATGATCGCCATCGGGTTGTTGATCTCATGTGCCACTCCGGCGGCCAGTTCGCCGACAGCCGCCAGTTTCTCCGCCCTGACCAGTTCCTCCTGGGTCTTCAACAACAGCAGGTTCTTTGTCTCCAGCTCGGCGGTACGTTCCTGGACCTTTGCTTCGAGATTCCGGTTCAGCTGGATAATGGCGTATTCCCGCTGTTTCAGAGCCGTCGTCATGCTGTTGAACTCTTCTGCCAGTTCACCGATCTCATCTGCCGTTGAAGTTTCTATGCGCAGATCCCGTTCTCCGGCGGAAAATCTCTGTACCAGACCTTTCAACTCCCTGATGGGGCGCGAAAGGAGGTTGCCGATATACCCGGAGACAAGCAGGCCGAAGAGTGAACCGGCCAGCAGCACGCCGCCGAAGAGCAGGCTGACTTTTTTCTTCAGGACCGTGTGCGGCCGTTCCAGCATGCCGACATAGAGCGATCCGATAACGGTCCCTCCCAGGTCGAAGACCGGTTCGTAGGCGGAGAAATACCAGTCATTGACGACAAAAGCACGATCGACCCACTTTTCATGGTTGAGAATAACGCGGTTGTAGACTTCAGCTGAAAGCCGGGTGCCGATGGCCCGTTTCCCTTCAACGGTCTGTACGTTGGTGCTGATGCGGGTATCGTCCAGAAAGATGGTTGCGGTACCCACATCCCTGTCTTCGAAGCGGACCCCCTCGAATACGATCTTCTTGATTTTGTCCACGACCACGGTGCTCCTGTTCAGCAGCACACCGCCATACAGCGCCCCGACAATGTCTCCGTTCCTGTTTCTGACCGGTGCGGATGCGACCATTACCATCCCGGACGATTCGCTCTGTTTTGTTCCGGGCCTGGCCCGTTCGGTCGGGATTACCTTTATTACCGCCTGGCGTGCCAGGATATTTCCTTCGCGTTGCAGCCGCTCCGCTGAAAAAATCTGGGTTCCGGCAGTCACCTCACCCTGCAGTGCCTTTCTGACAAGAGGGTCCTGGTGAAGCAGGTCGCCAAAGGCTTGAGGGTTGCCTGCCCTGAAGAGGACCATGCCGCGACTGTCAACCATTGTCAGGATGTCCAGCTGCTCTTTGCTCCGCATGTCCGAAAGCAGGCGGGAGATTTCCTTCCGGTTGTCTGCGGTCAGTTCTTTTGCAGTCCGCTGCATGCCGGAGGAAAAGCGGATAACATCACGGATATGCACGATTTCGTTGGAGTAGACCTCGCGGGCCGTGTTCAGGTCGGTGCGCACCTTTTCCTGGGCCAGCACATTAATGCGGGTATTGATGATGTAGATGCCGGTCAGCGAACAGAACAGGATGGCCACTACCAGCGGCAGGAGGGCGCCGACCGTCAGCTTCAGGCGTATGGAGGATCGGGGCCAGGGCATGGGTCAGCTGCTCTCGGAGCGTCCTTTGGGGATCATCAGGCCATAGTCCGCTATTTTGCGGTCCAGGGTTTTGCGGGTGATGCCGAGTATCTCGGCTGCCCGGCTCTTGTGGTAGGCGTTTTTTTTCAGGATCCAGAGGATATGATAGCGCTCGATACTCTCCAGTGAATCCTTGTTGTCACAAGAAAAATCTATCGCTGCGGATGCGCTGCCGCGAAACGGAAGCAGATCGGGCGTGATCCGGTTCGATCTGGCCAGAATGACGGCCCTTTCGATGATGTTTTCCAGTTCCCTGATGTTGCCCGGCCAGTGGTAGTCCTGCATGAGCCGCAGAGCTTCATCAGTCAGGACATAGACCTGCTTTTTCGTCCGGGCGGAATATCTGACCATGAAATGACGGGCCAGCGGCTCGATATCCTCCTTCCGTTCCCGCAGAGGGGGCGGTTTGAGGGTGATGACGTTGATACGGTAGAAAAGATCCTCCCTGAACCGCCCCTCGGCGACCTCCCGCTCCAGTTCCTTGTTGGTTGCGGCCACAATGCGGATATTGCAGGTCCTGCTTTCGGTTGCTCCCACGGGGGTGTACTCCCGTTCCTGAACCACCCGCAGCAGCTTGGCCTGCAGTGCCAGCGTCATGTCCCCGATCTCATCCAGAAAAAGTGTCCCTCCGTCGGCTGCCGCCAGAAGCCCCTTCTGTGATGAGGCTGCACCGGTAAAGGCCCCGCGTACATGCCCGAACAGCTGGCTTTCCAGAAGGGTATCGGTAAGGGCGGCGCAGTTGATCGTCAGGTAACGGTGATCCCTGCGGGCGCTGTTGAAATGTATCGCCCGGGCCACCAGTTCCTTGCCGGTTCCCGATTCACCCTGGATAAGAATATTGGCTTCACTGGCTGCAACCTGCAGGGTCATTTCATAAACGTCGCGGTATGTGCTGCTCGTGAAGATGATTTCTCCGGGAGCGGTACGGTTGCTGAGCTCCTCCTTGAGCAGCTGGTTTTCCTTCAGGAGTGTCTCCCTCTCAAGGGCCTTTTCCATGACTGCCAGCAGTTTTTCCTTCGGGAACGGCTTGGTTATGTAGTCGTAAGCCCCCAGCTTGATGGAGGCGACGGCGGAATCGATGCTGCCGTAGGCGGACATGATTACCACCGGCAGTTCGGGTCGCATTTCGCGTACCTTTTTAAGAACATCAATGCCGTTGATGCCGGGCATGCTTATGTCCTGGATCAGCAGGTCAGGGGCGTAGAGGGTGTCGGCATCCAGTTTGTCAAGCAGCATCTGTCCGTCAGCATAGGTGTCCACGGCATACCCGTGCGGCTGCAGTACCTTCTTCAGGTAGCGCAGGATCTCTTTTTCATCGTCACAGATGGCGATTCTTTTTTCAGGCACGCCGGTCCCCTTGTCTTCTGATTGTCGTGGTCATTCAATATTGTGTAAAAAGTATACAAGCCGGAAAATAATTACACAAAAAACAGATCAGTATCATCAATTACCGTCTGCCCGGTTTCAGGCGGATAGTAGTCAGTAAGGAGTGTTATGCTGTGCAAACCCTGGTTATAGAAATAATCGCCTGTTGGCATGCCAATTGCTGAATAGAAAAACATGTTTATGTGTGTTTACTTGATCTTGAAAATATAATGGCCTGAAAATACTGAATTATTATATTAAGAACGCTGCTACTTTTGTGATGATGTTTGTATATTTATGATACATCGGTTTATTTGTAAAGCACCATCTTTGCTTTCCGCATAAAATACATTTCATAAATTCACATTTTGTTTTCAATGCTATCAGTCGTATCAACACACTTGAAAGGAGGTATCTGTTTATGGCGCTTTCCAGAAGAAGTTTTTTGAAGGCCTCTGCCGGAACAATCGGTGGCGGCATCGGCGCATCGCTTCTGGGCTTCGATGTTACCCAGGCCCACGCACGGGTTAATGACCTGAAGATCAGTGCGTCGAAGGTGAGCAAGAGTGTCTGCCCGTACTGTTCGGTAAGCTGCGGCGTGCTGCTCTACTCCCAGACAGACGGTTCAGGCAATACCAGGTCGCGGACGATCCACGTGGAGGGGAATCCGGATGATCCGTCCAACCGTGGTTCACTCTGTCCGAAAGGGGCGACGCTGACCGATTTCCTGAATTCCCCCGACAGGCTGACAAAGCCGATGATCCGCAAACCGGGGGCAGCATCGTTCGAGGAGATATCCTGGCCCGATGCGCTGGATCGTTTTGCCCGTCTTGTCAAGGATACCCGCGACAAGACGTTCACTGCCAAGGATACCGAAGGGCGCACGGTAAACCGCACTGAAAAGATGTCGTTCATTGTCGGTTCCCAGACCGGCCAGGAAGAGGGATACCTCGGGGTCAAGATGGCCCGGGCCCTTGGCGTCATTGCACTGGAAACTCCGGCCCGAATTTGACACGCCCCCACGGTGGCCAGTTTGGCCCCAAGATTCGGTAGAGGCGCAATGACAAATGGCTGGATGGATATCAAGAACGCAGATCTCGTCCTGGTTATGGGCGGAAATCCCGCCGAAAACCATCCCTGCGGCTTCAAATGGGCGCTCAAGGCGCGCCAGGACCGCGGCGCGAAGATAATCTGTATCGACCCCCGCTTTACCCGTACATCTGCCGTTGCAGACCTGCATGTGTCTATCCGTCCGGGTACCGACATCGCCTTTATGGGCGGTGTCATCAATTATGTATTGCAGACCGGCAAGTATCAGAAGGAATACGTCGCTGCCTATACAAACGCCCCCTTCATCATCAAGGACAGTTACAATTTTGACGCACAGACCGGCCTCTTTTCCGGCTATGACCCGGAAAAGCGCAAGTACGACCAGACCCTCTGGGATTATGAGATGGATAGCAAGAAGATGGTCAAGGCTGACATGACGCTCACCGATCCGCGCTGCGCCATCAACCTGATGAAGGACCATTACTCCCGCTATACTCCCGAGATGGTTGAGCGGATCACCGGCGTGAAAAAGGATGTGTTCCTCAAGGTGGCCGAGATGATCGCTACCACCGGTGCGCCGGACAAGGTCATGACCCATCTCTACGCCCTTGGCTGGACACAGCACTCGTTCGGGGTTCAGCTCATCGGCACCATGGCAATCCTGCAGCTTCTGCTGGGGAACATCGGCATGCCCGGAGGCGGCATCAACGCTCTTCGCGGGCATTCCAACGTCCAGGGGACAACCGATCTCGGCGCTATCACCGCCTCCCTGCCGGGGTACCTCAAGGCCCCCAAGGCCGAGTGGACCGGCTTGAAGGAGTATCTGGAGGCCAATACCCCCAAGCCGACCCGGGACAACAGCATGAACTTCTGGGCCAATACGCCCAAGTTCATGGTGAGTCTCCTGAAGGCGTGGTGGGGCGCCGCCGCCACGAAGGAAAACGATTTCGCCTACGAATTTCTCCCCAAGTACGACAAGCCGATCGCCTGGAACAGTATCCTGGACAACATGTACAACGGCAAGATGGATGGTCTGTTTCTGATGGGGGTCAACATGACCGCCAACAGCCCGAATGCCACAAAAACCGCACGCGGCATGGCCAAACTCAAGTGGCTGGTTGTCAACGACTGCTTCAAGATCGAGTCCGCCGAGTTCTGGAAGGCCGACCCCACGTTGAAACCTGAAAGCGTCCAGACGGAGGTGCTGCTGCTTCCCGGAATTGCCTTTGCCGAAAAGGACGGCTCATTCGTCAACAGCGGGCGCACCATCAAGTGGCGCTGGAAAGGAGCCGACGCCCCCGGAGACGCAAAGGATGAAAAGTGGATGCTGGGTAACCTCTACACCCGCCTGAAGGCGCTGTACGCCAAAGAAGGTGGGGCCTTCCCGGACCCGGTCACCAAACTGGCCTGGGGTTACAAGAATCCGGTCTTTCCCACATCGGACGAGGTTTTTGCCGAAATGAACGGTTATGCCCTCGATGACCTGTTTGACGACAAGAAAGTCCAGATCGCCAAGAAAGGGGACCGGATGCCCAACTTCGCCGCGCTGAAGGACGACGGCACAACCTCATGCGGTGTCTGGATCTATGGCGGCGTTTATCCGCAGGCCGGCAACCGTTCCCAGGCGACCGGTCTTGATGACCCGTCCGGCCTGGGGGTCTTCCCCAATTACGCCTTCTCCTGGCCGGCAAATCGAAGGGTACTCTACAACCGGGCTTCCGCCGACCCGTCAGGCAAACCGTGGGATCCGAAGCGAAAATATCTCTGGTGGAACGAGTTTGACAAAAAATGGGTCGGAGTCGATGTCCCGGATATCAAACCGGACCTCCCGCCTGAAACCGGCCCGTTCATCATGCTCCCCGAAGCTGTGGGCCGGCTGTTTGCACCGCAGCTTGTGGAAGGTCCGATGCCGGAGTTCTACGAACCGTACGAGTCGCCGCTGCAAAACGTCATGCACACCAAGACCAGTACGAACCCGGTTGTAAAGATCTACAAATCGGAAGTCGACCTGCTCGGCACACCGGACAAGTTCCCGTTTGTCGCGGTGACTCACCGGCTTGTGGAGCATTTCCACTGGTACACAAAATTCATGTACGGCCCGTCACGGGCAATGCCGCACATGTTCGTGGAGATTCCTGAGGAACTTGCAAAGGAAAAGGGGATCGGCAAAGGGGATTATGTCAAGGTAAGTTCGGCCCGCGGCAGTATCACGGTGCTGGCTATGCCGACCAAACGGATCAAGCCGTTGATGTGTGACGGCAAGAAGATCTATACCATCGGTATCCCGATCCATTGGGGGTATGCGGGACTGGTAACCGGCCCTCTGGCGAATATTCTGACGCCATTTGTCTGGGATCCAAACTCAAACACGCCGGAGTATAAAGGATTTCTCTGTAATATTGAAAAGGCGACGGGAGGTGCGGCATGAGCTATGTAACCACGGCGAGCACTACCGGACTGCCGCTCAAACGGGTTTCGGCAATGCCGCTTCCCGATGCGGGCATCAAAAAAGCAACCCAGCTGGCTATTCTGGTGGATATTTCCTCATGCACAGGTTGCAAGGCCTGCGAGGCGGCCTGTATCAGCTGGCACAACCTCCAGCCGGCCATATCCACGCCGGTGGAACTGGCCAAATCCGGGTTCAGCTATCAGTCATCGGCTGATCTCAGGGCAAACCTGTTCATGAGAATGGACTACCAGGAGGTGGAAAACGAAAGCGGACTGACCTGGTTTATTACCAAACAGCAGTGCATGCATTGCAGCGACCCCGGATGTCTCAAGGCCTGCACCACGCCGGGGGCCGTCATTCAATACGGCAACGGAGTTGTGGATTTTGATCATGAAAAGTGTATCGGCTGCAGGATGTGCATTGTCGGCTGTCCCTTCAACATCCCGCGCTTCGACGCAAACGACAAACCCTTCAAGTGTAATTTCTGCATTGACCGGGTCGCCGCCGGAATTACGCCGGCCTGCGCCAAGACCTGTACCACCAACGCGCTGCACTTCGGCAGCAAGGATGACATGCTGGCTACCGGCACAAAGATCGTGAGCAAGCTGAAGGAGCGTGGCCTCACGGAGGCCAGGCTCTACAATCCGCCCGGTGTAGGAGGAACCAGCTACATCTACGTTCTTCCCCATGGCAAAAAGACGGAGCAGTATGCCGGTCTCCCAGCGGACCCGTCCATATCGCCCATGGTGTCATTCTGGAAAAGTCCGCTCAAATATTTAGGCGGTATGGCGCTTCTGGGAACGATATTCGCTGCGTTGACCCATTTGCTGGTCATCGGCCCCAACAATCCGCACGACGATGACGTGCAGGACAAGGAGGAGTAGCCATGGAAAAACTTATTGAAAGGGTTACAACCCGCGGTCGCCTCCTTCATGCCATGGCAACCGTGGCGTTTCTCCACTGCTTCATGTCAGGTATCGGTATAGCTTTTCCGAAGCTGAGCTGGCTGCTTGTGCTTTTGGGAGGCGGCGAGTTCGCGCGCTGGCTCCACCCCTGGTCGGGAGCGCTGTTCGCAATTTTCGCTATCATGATGTTCGGTTACTGGAAAAGCGAGATGTACTTCACAGCTGAGGACCGGGTCTGGCTGGGTAATATCCGCCAGTATGCCACCAACCGGCATGACTGCCTCCCTGAGCCGGGCAAGTACAATGCCGGACAGAAATTCTACTTCTGGAGCATTGTACTGGGCGGCGGAATTGTCTTTACTCTGACCGGGGTTATGATGTGGTTCCCCGGCAATTTTCCGATCAATCTTGTCCGGTTGTCAGTCGTAGTTCATGAGTTGATGTTCATTGCGGCAGGTTCCGGATTGATCGTTCATGCCTACATGGGCACGATTGCCATGCCGGGTACCCTGTCAGCAATGATCACGGGCGAAGTGAAGGAAGTGTGGGCAAAGTCGCATCATCCCAAGTGGTACCGGGAAATGACAGGTAAAAAATGATACCATCCGAAATGTCGTATCTGAACAGGCTGGTAGACACAATCAGCGGGCTTCCAGCCCTTTCCCTCCGCTTCCCGGAGGCAGCCGCCCTGCTGAATTTTCTGGCACCTGTATTTGAGACTCAGAAAGAACTTTCAGTGTTATCCCCACAGATTTCTTCGATACATGAGGCTGCTTCACTGCCGTGGGCAGCCTCAGTACGTGGAATGGCGTCAACCGTTTCAATTCATGGTACAGCGGAAATTTCGTCTGTCGCCCGCACCCTGTTGCATGCAGATGATGATGCAATATCTGCGCTCGTCACGAAGTTTATCAAACAACAGGAAACGGGAGCTGCCGAACGACTGATTGTCATGGCCTCTCTCGGGGGGCTTGCGGCGGGGCTCCCCGCGCTGAACCCGTTTGACAGGCGCGAATGGCTGCAGCCAACCTGTCCGGTCTGCGGCATGCCGCCGATTGCGTCATTTCTGTCCGATGTGGAGGAGATAGACGGCTGTCGGCTCCTCTACTGCGGTGTCTGTCATGCCTCCTGGCACTTCAATCGCACCACGTGTCACCACTGCGCCACAAACGACGATCATCAGCTTGATTATTTTCATCCGGAGGGTGACACGTCCGTGGTGGTACAGGCCTGCCGTAGCTGCAAGGCATACCTGAAGATCATCGACATGCGGCTTTTTGCAACGATAGTACCGGAAGTAATTGACATTGCGACAATTTCCCTTGATCTGCATGCGCAGGAGAAAGGTTTCAACAAGGTGTTTGCCAATATGTTCGGCTATTGACGGACTGAAACGCGTGGACTCCTGCAAGGCCTGCAGCAGGTACATCAAGACGCGTGATTCACGCAAGGGCAATGCCGACGTGCCGCTGGACGTGGAGGATCTGCTGACCATGCACCTGGACCTGATGGCAATGAAGGAAGGGCTGGAGCGGGGGAATTAGTGAAATCAGCCGGAAATTGACGCAGCTGCCTGCAGCATCTCCCGTGCATGGGCCAGGGCCGAATCGGTGATCTTCTCACCGGCCAGCAGGCGGGCTATCTCGCGGATTCGTCCCTCTTCATTCAGATGTGCCGCCGAGGTGGTGGTCCTGCCTTCCCGGATCAGTTTTTCGATGCGCAGATGATGGTGGGCGCAGGAGGCGACCTGGGGGAGATGGGTGATGCAGAGCACCTGCTGACGTCCGGCCACGTTGCGCAGCTTTTTTCCCACTAGTTCTGACGTTGCCCCGCTGATGCCGGTATCCACCTCGTCAAAGATCAGGGTCGGCACGTCGCCTTCAGGCAGCACCTGCTTGAAGGCCAGCATCAGGCGTGACAGCTCGCCGCCTGATGCTATCTTTGCCAACGGTCGCGGCGGTTCGCCCGGGTTGGGGGAGAAGAGGAACTCGACCCGTTCAAAGCCGGTTGCCCGGGGTTCCGGAAGGGTTTCCAGGGATGCCTCGATAACTGCCCCTTTCATGGCCAGCTGGTGGGCCTCGGACTCCAGGGCCGTCTTTAACTTCAGTGCAGCGGCAGCACGGCGCGCGGTCAGTTCCACCCCTCTTGAACTCACTTCAGCAGAAAGCCGCTCGCGTTCCATTTCCAGATTTCTCCGGTCGTGCTCCAGTCCGTACAGCCCTTCCAGTTCCCGGTCTGTCTGTTCCTTGAAGGCCAGAACCTCCTCCGCTGTCGAACCGTATTTCCTCTTCAGCCGGCCGATCAGGTCGAGCCGGTCATCCACCAGCTGCAGGGCTGCCGGATCCGCCTCGATACGCGAAGAGTAATCGCGCAGCTCGATGGCGGCGTCCTCCAGCTGCAGGTAGCTGCTTTCCAGAGTCCCGGCAAGATCGGTCAGGCCGTGATCTATGGCGGCAAGCTCCCTGATAGAGGCCGAGATGCGTCGCAACTAGCCGAGGATGGCGCCGTCTCCCCCATAGAGCAGCTCAAAGGCCTCGGAGCTGACTCCGCCCAGCTTTCCGGCACTGGCTAGAATCTGGCGCAGTTCTTCAAGCTCTTCCTCTTCACCTGCCTTCAACCCGGCTGCAGCTATTTCCTCGGATTGAAATGACAGCAGATCCAGTCTGCGGGCTGTTTCACGTTCCTGTGTCTCAAGATTTTCAAGGAGCTCGACGACGCTTGTGTGTGCTCTGAAAATTTCGGCAAACTGGTCGCGTAACGTGGTCGTGCCGGCGAAGGAATCCAGCAGAGCTAGTTGATTGTCCGTTCGCAGAAGTGTTTGCGATTCGTGCTGGCCGTAAATGTTAATCAGACGGCTGGTTATGTCGATTAATATTGTCAGCGTGGCCATGCTGCCGTTGATAAAAATTCTGTTTTTGCCGGAGCGCGATATGGAGCGTTTGATCAGCAGTTCATTGCCGGCCGCTAACCCTGCCTCTTCGAGACTTTTTTGAACTTCCGGCAGCCCGGAGATATCGAAGATCGCCTCTACCGAAGCATCCTCGACACCGGAGCGAATCAGGTCTACTGAGGCACGCCCACCCATGATCAGCCCAACAGCATCGATGATAATTGATTTGCCTGCGCCGGTCTCACCTGTCAGGACAGTCAGGCCTGGTCGCAGCGTCAGGTGCAGATTGTCGATGGCAAAGTTGCGCCACGCATTGTTTACGCCCAAAATAACACCATTCCGGTCAACGACAGCCATATGGGAGTCCGTGGAGTTAAATACACGCATACTGAAGTCTGCCTGTTCGGCAAGTGTTTCAGATGCCATTTCCCGCTCCAACTCACCGGCGGCGCGCGGGGCGACGTACTGCAGCACCGTCTCCACCAGTTGCTGGTTGGCAAACGGTTTTTCCCCGATGACTGCGATCAGACCGATCGGCTCCTCGTTGTTCCCCCACAGGGTGATGCCGGCGTAGCTTTCCGCCTTGATATCCTTCAGAACCGGATCATTGGGGAACAGGCTGGCGACATCGCGCGGAAAACAGCAGATGGTTTTGCCCACCACGTCGCCGCAGGGGGTATCCTTGAGGGCATATTCGACATTGTCCTCAAAACTGCCGTTATGATAGACCGCCACGGTACACGCCATGAGGCCGTCGCCGGTCAGGCGGTCGATGCAGATGAACTCCAACGCAAGGGTCTCGGACAGGAAGCGTGCCAGTGCCGGAAAAAACTCCTCCTTCGTCGAGAGCCAACCCCTTTCGGAAATGAATGACTGGACGCTCTCGATGGTTTTCCGTTCGGTGATGTCTTCCACGCTTGACCAGATATATTTTTCGCCTTTACGTTCTATCAGCAAGCCCTGCAGCCGGACAGGTACAAGGTGTCCATCCTTATGGATATACTCTTTTTCATACGGGCCGTACTCACCTACCGTGTTAAGCGCTGTCAACTGTTCCTGTTCCTGTAATGCATATTTTTCAGGTGTTATGTCCCAGTAGTTCAGAGTAAGCGCTTCATCAATAGTTCTGCCGATAATGTCGGCGTACGCCTGATTCACATCAACCAGTTTACCGTCCATTTGAGTAAGCGCCAGGCCAATCGGCGATTGGTTAAAGAGCATCCGGTTATATGCTTCGCTGTCACGAAGGGCTTCCTGCTCTTTTGCCAGTTCAGATGTTTGAAGGACAACCTGCCTCCGAAGTATCTTGTTCCACATAAAACTTCCGATTATCAGCAAACAGATGACACAAAATGCACCGCCAACGACAGCCCAAAAACGCCAGTCAGAAAAAATACCCTTATTTGTAGAGTGAATCCATTTATCTTGAATCTTGTGCCGTTCGGCCTCAGTGATTGATTTAAGCCCCTTCTGGAGAATGTTATTCAGCATAGCTTCGGAGTTAGGAACAGCCATTGAAAGGTTTATGCCGAGTGACACTTCACCCGCCACACGAAGGTTAGTAATACCCTTCTGGGATATAAGATATGATGCTGTAGCAATATCTATGACGGCGGCATCGGATTGTCCGAAAGACACGTTTAGAATCGCTGTGAGATCATTGGGAACAATGTCTGTTACTATGCCGGTTCCTGTTTTTGAAAGGTGTTCTGTAATTGCATAGCTTTTTACAAGTGACACTTTCAAGCCAGAGAGGTCTTTTTCAAGCATATTGCCAGGGTGCTCTTTACGCACTACGATAACGTTCGGCACCGAGATGAATGGTTCCGTAAACAAGAGAAATTCTGATCTGGCGGGAGTTTTTGTTACTGCGTTGACAATCTGGACTTCACCACTGCGAACTTTTGAGAAGATTTCATCCAGAGACGAGAATTGTTTCTGAGAGAAGTTAACTCCAAGTTTCAATTCAAGCTGAAGCAGATAATCGTGAGCGAGGCCGGATGGTTTGCCTTTTGAGTCGAGGAATGCGAAAGGAGGGTAACCGGTTTCGACGGCCAGGATAATACGTGACTTGTTTTCATTTAGCCAGCGCTGTTCTTCAGGAGTCAGGAGGTTATCGCCGCCACAATGAGCAGCAGTCGAAATGATTATAATCAACAGGAGAGAAGTCAGGAGATAGCGGCATGTTTTTGTGAATATACCGCTTTGTTTTGAGTGAGCTATGATTAGTGCGTTCAAGGTGACTCCAAAAAAAGCGTATTGAAAATCAAATAACTCCGGTTTATATGGGCACTAATAAGAATTGGAGTCGACAGTGGTAACTGTCGGGAGGATATTTCTTTGTCCGTCTGTGCAATTTTGTTGTTACTTGCGACACTTAATGAAACAGGATTTTGGAACTGCAACTATATCGTTATTCTAGTAAATTACAATTGTAAATACTGGAATAACTTAAAATAAAAAATAAAGCCTAATGATGTGGCATCCGCTCTTCAAACAGAATGCTGAATTGATTCAATGCTGATTTCCAGTCCTTGATAGGCATTGTCCATTTTTTGGCAATGTTCCTCAGAGCCAGGTACAACAGCTTGAACATCGCTTCGTCACTTGGAAAATGCCCCCTATTCTTGGTAACTTTGCGGAGTGACATGTTCAGCGACTCAATGGCATTGGTCGTGTAAATTGCTTTGCGAATATCTGTGGGAAAGGAGAACAGCGGGATGATCCGTTCCCAGTTATTCCGCCATGATTTTGCTATGGTCGGGTGGCTGGCATCCCACTTGGCGGCAAATAAATCGAGGTTCTTTTCTGCAAGCTCAACGGTCGTAGCCTGATAGATTGTTTTAAGATCATCTGCCACTTCCTTTCGCTGTTTCCAGGAGACGTAGTTCAGGCTGTGCCGCACCATATGCACGATACAGAGCTGAATCTGGGTTTTGGGAAAGATCGCCTCTATCGCCTCTGGAAAGCCTTTGAGCCCATCCACGCAGGCGATGAAGATTTCTTTCACACCCCGATTCTTCAGTTCGGTAACAACCTGAAGCCAGAACTTGGCACCCTCGTTCTCGGAAGTCCACATGCCGAGGACTTCTTTGATGCCATCCATATTGACGCCGATTGCAAGGTAGACCGCCTTATTGATGACCCTGCTGTCGTGGCGCACCTTGATCCGGACTGCATCAAGATAGACGATAGGGTAGACATCGTCCAGTGGTCGGTTCTGCCAAAGGATTACCTCTTCACTGATTGCATCGGTAACTTGGGAAATCAGGGCGGGTGATACATCTATCCCGTAAATCTCTTGCAGATGCCCTTGAATGTCACGAGTGGTCATGCCTCGGGCGTACATCGAAATAATCTTGTCATCAAAGCCGGTGAAGCGGGTTTCACCTTTCGGAAGGATGACCGGTTCAAAGGTTGAATTGCGGTCTCGAGGTGTAGTAATATCGAGGTTGCCAAAATCGCCAGTGATGGTTTTCTTATAGCCACCGTTACGGGAGTTGCCGCTGTTTTTACCTTGAGGAGCGTGCTTCTCGTAACCAAGATGCTCGGTCAACTCGGCTTGCATCGCCCGTTCTAACAGTCGCTTGGTCAGTTGTTTCAGAAGTCCGTTCTCTCCAATCAAATCTTCGGGCTTCTTGTAGTTCTTCATCAAAATGTCGAGCAATTCGTCTGTGGTGGCCATCGGTTTCTCCTTTTCTTGGGTTTTTACCGATTTTAGCCACTTACACAATCTATTTTACACCCCCTAGGCGGCAGCGGGACTCCTTCTGCTCGCATCATCTTATGGCATTCGATTGAGCGGGCTTTCACTATCTCAATAGCCTGTGTGCGATACCAATGAGTAATCATCTTACGTACAGTCTCTTCAGACGGTATCTCAGGCGAGGTCAGTATCAGTAGATCATCGTGCAGTTGCAGTGAACGCCGTGGTCCCTTTGTAAACTCCAGACGAAATGCCTCTCCCTGATACATGAAAACTGCTCCACGCACATAGCCCTGCTGTTGTGGAGTTTGCCGCTTATCCAACTTTTTCCAGACCTTTAGTACCCATTCTACCCGATTGGTAACAAAGGCCCTGACCTCTTTAGTTGCAGTCCGAAGTGGTACCCTGACAGCAACTGACTTATCTTTGCAAACTGTGATTCCAAGCGTTCTGCGGCGTGAGCGGCACCAACTGTAGGCGATAGTTATGCCTTCCAGTTCGACTGAGTCATATTTGATCTCTTCAATCTTTGATGCCATGAACCCCTCACTTGATCCAATTCACCCCGGCTCCAATTGCATCCCCGTCAGACAAAAAGCGGAACGCTGCTCCCCAAACCGTGGACGACACTCGTAAAAGCATCGCGTTGTTCCAGTTTGTCCCGGCCGAAACGCTCGGTAAACAGTGCCTGGATACGGGGTATCCGCGAGGTGCCACCGGTGAGAAAAACCGTATCAATCTGAGCCGGCTGCAGCCCTGACTTTGCCACCACGTCATCAATGCAATCAGAAATCTGCTGAAAATTATCCGCATTGAGCGCTTCAAACTCTTCCCTGCTGATTTCTTCGGTAATATTAAGATCGCGATCCTTGAAATCTATTCGGTCCAGCTCCTGCCCTGAAAGTTCGCATTTGGCCTTTTCAATCGCCTGAAACAGGAAAAAACCGTAATTGTCGGAGATAATATTCTCCAGGTGCTCGATTGCCCGGCGGTCATCGGCGGTGCCTTTGATTACCCTGATAAGTTCCCTCGTTTTGCGTGCCCGCAGCAGCGGGATACGGTGCCACTGACAGAGTGTGTAGATGATACTTTTTGGTATGGAGTTCCAGTCATCCTTTCCCATGGTCTTATAACGGGCATAGCGGCCGAAATGGTGCGCAACCTTGTCCCACATGATCTGGGAATCGAACTTGTCGCCGGCCACATAGACTCCACCAAGTGAAAGCACGTCGCTGCGCCGGTCGGAGCGGTCAAAGGCACCACCTTTGACGCGGATTACCGAGAAATCAGATGTACCGCCGCCGAAATCGCCGATGAACACAATCCGTTCCTGTCCCGGCTGCAGAGACTCTTCGAAGGTCAGCGCCGCAGCCACCGGTTCATACTGGAACCAGATGTTTTTGAACCCGGCCTTACGGGCAGCCTTTTCCAGGCGCTGCTCAGCCACGGCGTCCTTTGCGCTATCCTTCGAGAACACCACCGGTCGTCCCAGAACAACACTCTCCACAGAGCAGCCCACATATGCTTCTCCCCGTGCCTTGATCTTCCGGAGAATAATCGCAACCAGATCATCAATGGCATACCGTTTGCCGTATATCTCGGTGCTCACGAAGCTGGTGTTCGGAAGAAAGGTCTTGATCGACTGCATAAAGCGCCCGGTCGCGCCGTCACTCACATACTGATGAATGGCCTCCTGACCGGCGAAGATCTCATGTTCTTCGTTAAAGTAGAGTACTGAGCGCAGCAGTTCTCCACCATGATCGATTCCATCTACGGCAACAACCTCGACTGTACCATTTCGGTATACCGAAAGCGCCGAATTGGTTGTGCCAAAGTCAATACCAAATACAATCTGCACGTACACACTCCTCCAACAGTTTAGAAACCTTCAATACGCCAGACCTACGGCAAGCTCTCTCCAGTAAAGTATGTCAAGACGCCTGCAGGCTCGGGTAACGCAAACATAGAGCAGATTCCGGTCTAATGCGGACTTTCTGAAATCCTTCGAATTGGGGTCGTAAAGGATTACGTTTGCAAATTCTACCCCCTTAACCTGATGGGCAATCGTGACCAGAGCTCCCGGTTCAAAAGTCAACTCACCCTGTTGATGCAGCCCTTTAATGCCGGTTAACGCCTTGTGGAGCATTTTCTCGTCCGACTTTTTCTTGCAGATGACAGCAGTCAGGCTGTTCGGATCCTCGGCCACCAGTTTTTCGACAAGACGGCGTAGAAGGCCTAATGCACTCTCCTCGTCCGCTGCCTTGTGGTACTCAAGAGCGCCGGAATGTCTGCCGATCTGTTCGCTCTCTCTGTTACTGATCCTTGAAGCCAGCGCCATAATCTCTTTGGGGCAGCGGTAGGAAACGGACAGGGTCTCGTTGCTCACCCCGACCTCCTTCAGATTCTTGTGAAAAATATCGAAGTCGGCAGCATCAACCCACGAGAGTATCTTTTGTTTGCTGTCTGCGCTGAGAGTAATACTGTTCCGTTTGTCCGTTGCCGCAAGAATCGCCTCAAGCTCAAGGAGCGAGAGATCCTGCCCTTCATCGACAATAATATGGGCGTACCAGCCAAGAGCCTCGCGGATCGGCCCGTCCTTCTCGCGTAGTTGGCACAGCCGCAGCAGAACACTCAGGTCAGCAAATGATACGCTCTGGCTTTTGGTCGAGTACCGTCGACGCAAGTCGGTCAGAAACGTTTCTCTGCTCTTTCCTTCGGCAAAAAGAGCATCGAGCACGTACGGCTGTCCGTAAAATCGCCACAGATCCTGAAGAGGGTCTGCTTCACGTACTTCCGTGACATAACGGACCAACAGACCGGACAGTTGCGCTGATTTTTTCTGTGCCGTCAGTTCATCGTTGAAAACCGGCTTAATGACCTTGCCGGTCAGAGCGGTGATGGCACTCAATGTCCAGGCACTGAATGTATCAACTCTGGTGCTGCCGAGAAGATCGGAGGAGGTCTGCCTGACGTAGTTACGGAGCACCTTGTTGAACATGAGGACAAGACAGCGATCAGGAGTGAATCTGTCGGGGTCGTTAAACTGAAGGCACGATAGTCGATGGAGGCTCACAACTGTTTTGCCGCTGCCGGCGCCGCCAGTGATAAGAGTGCAGCCATCGGTTGCTTCAGAAGTAATCATGTGAAATTGATCAGGGGAGATGAGCGAGACAATATCCACCATACGATGGTCCTGGTTCGCCACCTTGGTGTCAGTAGTCGTATGATACTGTTTTTCATTTTTTACCCATGAGTTGCCGGCCAACTCATACAAATCTCCGCCGCATTCCATGCGCCGGAGGGAACGCTTTGCGATCTCTACCGTGTCACGCCGGGTTATCACTCCCTCCCGCTCTTTGCCCTGAATGGTTTCGAAGTATTCATCACCGGGGTCAAAGTCATAGAAAAAGTGCGAGATCGGGGCTTTTCGCCAGTCTACGACCAGTGCCCGGTTGTCATGGGATACGAACCCCTGCTTCCCGATAAGATACTCTTTCGAGCCGATTTTCTTGTCGGTATCGTTAATCCCGACAATCCCGAAGTACGGACTGTCAGTCATCTGGAAGGATGAAAGATATTTTCTGGGATCAAATTTGTCGTTCTCGATGAGCTTCTCTGTTAACGAGTTCTTTTCATGCCAGTTTACTGATTCAAGGCGTTCCTTCTCCAGTTCAGCACTGTAGGCATCGTGATGGGCTATCTTGGTCCTGTTCTGTCTGGCAGTTTCCTCGATTGAGGTGAGTACCCCTGACAGTCGCTCTTGTTCTTGCCGGACTATGTCAAATTCGGATTTTCCACTCATATGCAGACCGAAGCCAATCCTGTTATTAATTGAAATTTGAAATTGATGACACGACATTATCATCAGAGGGAACTGCAGTTTTCTGTACATGCAGACAAAATAAAAGACCCTGGATTTGTCGGAGTGTAACTCCTATTGCCAGAGCCTCAGGATAGAAATGCGTACTGATTCCATGCCGCTTATATACGCCACATTCGGCTATGCTGTCAATGTATCAGCACCTGCGCAGAAGTCTCAATCAGGAGAAGGTCAAGAGCTGGTTTCATTTTTCAGATTTGTACCACAATTTTGCCTTTTTGCCGGTTGGATTCCATGTACCTGTGGGCTTCAACAATACTTTCTAAAGGAAATACTCGATCGATAACCGGCTTCAATGCCCCGTTCTCAAGTCCGCTGTAGATAAATTGTTTGCCACGGGCAAGACTTTCTGCATTTTTGGCGATCTCAAACAGGGTGTACCCGCGCACAGTCAAGCCCTTGGCGAGCGCTGCAAACAGGGGAAATGTGGTCGGTGCCGACGACAATGCACCATATTCAAAGATTGTTGCACCGGGAGCTGCTGCCCCGGCAAGCTCTCCCAACATTGCTCCGGCAATAGGATCAAATGCCATTTCAGCACCTTTTCCAGATGTAATGGCCATTACGCTTTCAATCAGGTCCTGTTCGTCAGTCGCTATAACGTGATCCGCCCCGGCCTCCATGAGAAAGGATTTCTTATCGGCGCCGCGGGTAATGGCAATGGCGGTCGCCCTGACTGACTTTGCGATTTGGATTGCGGCTAATCCGACGCTGCTGCTCGCCGCAGTGATCAATACAGTGTCATCTTTCTGCAATCTTCCGAATTCGATAAGCGCCCCGAATGCGGTCAGATACTGCATCCAGATCGCGGCCCCTTCAACCGGGGATAGTTTCTCGGGATAATGGGCTGCAGCATAGGCCGGCACAACGGCGCTTTCTCCGTAGACGCCATAGGTACCAATTGAAAATGAAGGAATGGTGCTTACCCGGTCGCCGATTTTAATGCCGACAGTACCAGGACCGATTGCATCTACAACCCCTGCAGCTTCATAGCCGAGTCGAGACGGGAATATCGGATTTTCCAGATATTGCCCCTGTCGGAACATTACTTCTGCCCGATTCAGGCCTATCGCTTCAACTTTGAGACGAACCTCGCCCACACCCGGCTCCATAAGTGGTGACTCCTCTATTTTGAGTACTTCGGGTCCACCTGTTTCATAAAATCGGACTACTTTCGGCATAGCTATTCTCCCTCTTATTCAGATTTAATTACCCTTGCCGCCTCGTTCAACGGCCGATGATGATTATACTCCCTCTTGGTAAAGTAAGCATCCCCAATAAAATACCCGGAACGGCTGGTTCATGATTAACGTGGCGATTCTTTCTGATCAGGGAAAATAGAAAGCCCCTTGACGGAGGGCAGCGTCGAGGCAGACAATGAAAAAAGAGGTGATATTATGACAATCAAATTTGAAGAAAAGTTTGTTTCATGTAAAGATCGAATGCGGGGGGCTTTATGGGGGAGCCTCATTGGAGATGCGTTCTGCTTGGGAAGCCACTGGATTTATAATCTGGATGAAGTAGCGACACGATTTCCGGGAGGAATTAAAGGTTTCGAGACCCCGTTTTCCGGACACTACCATGATGGTAAGCAATCCGGTGACTTTACTCATTACGGGGACGCCGCCCTGCTTGTTCTGGAGTCAGTTGCCCGATGCGGGCATTTCGATGCATACGACTTTGGATCGCAGCTGATCAAGCTCATGACCGATGACACCTACACCGGCTACCGCGACCATGCCACCAAGGGCATGATCGCCAATTATCGTGCCTATCACGAGAACAATCCAACCACTCCATTTGATTTCCAACAAGGGGCTGATGATGACCAGCCTGCAACGGTTACCCATCTTGCCCCGGTAGTGGTATCACACCTGAATGACGATGACCTGCCTGGCACGATAGCAAAGGTAACCCGGGTATGTCAGAACAACCAGCGTGCCATCGCTTACTCACAGGCAACGGCCCTGATACTGCGGGCTCTGATCAACGGCAGCTCCCCAGAAGCGGCCATTTCCGAAACAATTCTGATCATAAAATCACCGGAGAACCAGTATTCTGAAGTCGTAGAACGGATAGAATTAGCCAGCGCCTCCCGGACACTTTCCGTGCATGATGCAACCATGCTTTTCGGGCAATCCTGTCCGCTCCCCTCAAGTTTTACTGCGGCTCTGCATACAATGCTTACCTGCTCAAATGACTTTGCAGAAGCTTTGACAGCTACTGCTAACGTTGGTGGTGACAGCGCCGGAAGAGCAGCCATGATTGGAGGCTGGCTTGGAGCATATCTTGGAATTGAGGCTATTCCTGCTGCATGGCTTACCAAACTTACGGATCATGACCAGATTGAGGCGGACATAGAGCAAATTGTCGCGGCAGTGGCACTGCCGCCTACACAACAGAAAGGTGATCAAGCATGACCACACGTCGAATTTCAAAAATATTCAAGAGCCTCCCCACCATCGAAGGTGCGGGTGTACATCTGAAGCGGGCCTTCGGGTATTCCCAGGTTCCCCTGTTCGATCCATTCCTGATGCTGGATGATTTCCATACTGCCAATCCGGACGAGTATCTGGCCGGGTTTCCCTGGCATCCTCATCGGGGTATCGAGACGATTACCTATGTTTTGGAGGGGCTTGTTGAACATGGTGACAGCATGGGCAACAAGGGGACAATCGGTGCCGGTGATGTGCAGTGGATGACAGCCGGAAGCGGCATTATCCATCAGGAAATGCCCCAGGTAAGCCCGAGCGGCACTATGTGGGGATTCCAGTTCTGGGCCAATCTTCCGGCCTCCCAAAAGATGATGGCGCCTCGTTACCGCGACGTCAAGGCGAATGAAATCCCGAACGTAACGCTTGATAATGGTGTCATGGTCAAAATTATTGCCGGAGAGGTGGCAGGCGTACAGGGACCGGTGGGAGATATTGTCATCGAACCGGAAATGCTTGATATCAGCGTGCCAGCCGGGACACTATTTTCTCACTCGCTACCGACCGGACATACTGCCTTCGCCTACATCTTGTCCGGAGAAGGGTATTTTGACGATCAGCGGGATGCCTTTGCGTATGAAATGGTCGGTCACGGTTGGTCGGATACTGAACGTCACTGCCTCTGCGTGGCAGAAACCGTCGTACTTTTTGAACATGCCGGCGAAGCGATCGAGATAACAACGACAAATACGCCGGTGCGCTTCCTTTTTGTTTCCGGGAAACCTCTGGGTGAACCGGTGGCCTGGTACGGCCCGGTTGTAATGAACACCCAGGAGGAACTGAAAATTGCCTTTGACGAGTATCGGCACGGAACGTTCGTGAAATAAAAGGTAATCGAAAGGTTGTGCCCATGCGGATAGTCATTGCTCCCGATTCATTCAAAGAAAGTTTGACCGCACTTGAAGTGGCAACAGAGATCGAAGCCGGCTTTCGCGAGATATTCCCGGATGCGGATTACTTCAAGTTGCCTATGGCTGACGGCGGCGAAGGTACTGTTGCCGCAATGGTTGACGCCACCGGAGGCACACGTGTAGAGGTGGATGTGACAGATCCCCTGGGTGAACCGGCCACCGCTTTCTATGGTCTGACCGGTGATGGTAAAACAGCTATTATCGAAATGGCAGCTGCCAGTGGCCTTGCCTTGATCGCCACCCATCTACGCAATCCATTGAAATCAACTTCCTATGGTACCGGAGAGTTGATAAAGGCAGCGCTCGATACGGGTGTCAACCACCTCATCATCGGTATCGGCGGTAGTGCGACCAACGACGGGGGAGCCGGAATGCTTCAGGCTCTCGGGGTAAAACTGCTGGATCTTAACGGATGTGAAATCGGATGTGGCGGCGGTGAGCTGACGAATTTGGAGCACATTGATATCAGTAGTATGGACCCGCGTCTGAGATCGTGCCGGATTGAAGCAGCCTGCGATGTTAACAATCCGTTAACCGGCCCGAAAGGGGCTAGTGTGGTCTTCGGGCCGCAGAAAGGCGCTACGCCGGAGATGGTGGCAGCTCTGGACGCAAATCTTATCCGCTATGCCAGCATAATTCATCGGGACCTGGGTGTGCAGGTGGAGTCAGTGCCGGGCGCGGGGGCAGCAGGCGGTATGGGGGCTGCCTTGCTTGCATTCTTGGGGGCACAGTTACGGCCCGGTATTGAAATCATCATGGAAGCCGTCGGGTTTGAGGCTATCGTGAAGCATGCCGATCTGGTGATTACCGGAGAGGGCCGCATTGACAGCCAGACCATTCATGGCAAAACGCCGATTGGCGTGGCACGCATGGCCAAACGGTATGGAAAACCGGTCATCGGCATCGCCGGCTGCCTGGCAAGCGATGCAGCTGTGGTTCATGGCCACGGCTTTGACGCCATCTTCAGTGTTATCACCCAGGTTTGTACAATGGAGGAAGCCTTAACAAATACGGCCGTAAATGTACGAACTGCTTCTCGAAACATTGCTGCTATTCTAAAGATGGAGGTTTGAAATGGAAAATATAAATCTGATAAAACGTTTCCGCGAAACGTACACAAGCCTATCGGCTAAAATGGACGATGACGAAGTTCTTCACTGGCTTGAGCATCATGATGAAGAATACGAATACCTTGTAAATAAGCCTGTCAAGCAATAGCGGGTGCCAATGTGGAATTTGAAAGTAAGCATTGATGGAATTCTGCTTGAATGCAATTCATGTGACTCATAATTTCTGATGCAGCAAAAACTTTTTATTAAACTTTTTGTTGACACTATCAAATTATATCTGTATTAAGGTGCAATATCATATTTTGAGAGCGGTTATATGCAATCAATGAACGCCACATATCCGATAAAATCATCCTTCGCACAGCCACTGTGCGGTGGTATGCACAATTTTAACAGCGAGAGCTGGGATAATGGCATTTTTGCAGTTACAGAGTATTCCTCAAAAGAGGATTATATAGTGAGGTAAGGATTAGCGACGCATTTTATGTGTTCATGAAACCCGACCCTCATTTGAGATGGCCGGGTTTTTTCGTTTATAGAGTAACAGAGTCAAAGTAAGCCTGATAAGTAAGACAACTGAATTATGTGTGCAGAGTGCGGGAAGGGCCGATCCCTCCGCAAACAGAACAAATATCAAAGAAGGGGAAAAACTTTCAAATGATTTTAAGACCACTATTTTCACGTTCCTGGCATACAGCATTATCAGAATGTGCACTCCACGCGGAGACCAGTACATCCATATTGTCACTGTATCGATTTAATGCCAGCCAATATATAGGCGGAAGTCCAACACATAGTTAATCATCCTGAGAAGAGTGCCGTTCAAACACCCTCTAGTCAGATGATTAGGGGGTTTTTTAGTTTATATGCTGCTGATAAATAATACTTTTCATTTGAATACATATTTTGGGGCGTTGGGTGAATCGGCTAAACCGCACGGCTGTAACCCGTGAGCAGACGCAAGTCTTCCAGGTTCGAATCCTGGGTGCCCCACCAGTAAATACGGAGAGTTGGCCTAACGGTAGGGAAATTGTTTGCTAAACAATCCGGGCCAAAAGCTCTGGGGGTTCAAGTCCCTCACTCTCCGCCATTATGGTCAATTACAAATTAATTCAGGTTGCGCGGATGCATCAAAGGAGGCCCAGAGCATGCCTCGCCTGGATTAGAGATGGGTTAGCCCGCTGTAGATGAAACATCTTATCGGGCTCCCCTCTCAATCAAATGATGCGGGTGTTCCAGTGAACAGCAGGGGTTCATATCCCCAGCCAGATCGGGGCGGCACCGATACCCGCTCCCAGCAAGTAATATGATACAAGAGGCGATAGTGCAGTGGCCCAGCACGGCGGTCTCCAAAACCGCAAACCCTGGTTCAAATCCAGGTCGCTTCGCCAAATTTGGAAGATAGTGTTCATGGGGACAAACAGTCTTGAAAACTGGAGCCACGTTAAAACGTGAGGGTTCGATTCCTTTATCTTCCGCCAATAATGCAAGGGTAGCTCAAATGGTAGAGCGGTGGATTGAAAATTCACAGGTAGTCGGTTCAATACCGACCCCTTGCACCATTTTTTCACGTAAAGGAGATATCATGTATTTTTATGATGACGCCTTTTTGTAAGTGAGAACACTTGAGGTTCTCCGACAAGGAGGCCAGATAAATGGCTCGAAGTTTCAAGAAGCACCCGGTGCTCAAATATGCGCCGGTCCGTGGCAGAATCGGGAAGTGTTTTGCAAACAGAAAGGTGCGCAGGCACAAAGGGGACATATCCAGTGGTAACGAGTACCGGAAGTTGTACGAGACCTGGGATATTCATGACGTTGTGGATAGAACCACCATCAATGAGCATCTTGAGCGGTGGGGTCGCTGGATTTATCGCTGTGAGAACCTTTGCAGGGACTGGGAAAATCCTTATGGGGGCACTATCCAAAAAGCAATCAACAGATGGAAAAAGACGTATTTCAGAAAGTGAGGAATGGAATGCATCACAAACGAGGTCGTTCCAGAAACCAGCGTGCAGGCTGCAAAATGTGTAAGCCCTGGAAGATCTCTGGTGTATCACGCACCAGCGAAGGATTCGAGAAGCATTCTGATCACGTTGCAAGGATGGCAGCCGTGGAGGAAAGCGAAAACGCTCCCTCCACTATCACCATCATGAATAAGGAGATTGCAGTGACCAGTACCGACAAGTTGAAATTATTGATTCCATTGGAGGAAATCGAACCGTCTGCCCTCACGCAGATTCACGACGTCCTCTCGCTTGATTGCCTGAAAAAACTGGTGATCATGCCGGATGTTCACACCGGATATGACTTGGTAATCGGCGGAGTTGCGCTTCTTGACGATCATATTTCACCGTCATTTGTCGGCTACGATATTGGCTGTGGCATTGTGTATATCTCAACGGGCATCAGAACTGCAGATCTGCTTCCGGACTCAAGAGCAAAAGTGGGCCTGTTTCAGAAAATCCAGAATTTAATCCCGTCAGGGTTTGCAAGCCGAAAGAGTAAAGTCTTCGGCTTTCCAAAGTTTGTGTCTCCTTCTGGCAACAAGGATCTCATCACACGAGTCAACGACAAAGTAGAGAACCAGGCCGGGACTCTTGGTGGCGGCAACCATTTTATCGAGATAGGCGAAAACCGGAGTGGCGAAGTCTGCATCACTATTCACAGTGGATCGCGTAATGTCGGCCATAGCATCGGTGGTTATTACATGAAACAAGGGCGGCTGTTCCCGCTAAGCTCCGATTTGGGGCAGGCATATCAGCACGATATGAATTATGCCCTAAACTTCGCTCTCTATAATCGCGAGACGATGCTTCGTACGGTTTTGGCCCTGATGAATTTCAGTGATCAGGACATCTCGCGGATTATGACTGGAATGATCAACGAAAATCACAATCATGCCGTTGTAACTACAGATGGTGTATTGCACCGTAAAGGGGCAACTCCGGCAGATCTTGGCCAGTTCGGCATCATCCCGGCGAACATGAGGGATGGCGTGTATATCACACGCGGTCTTGGTAATCAGGAATACCTGTCGTCTGCTTCCCATGGTTGCGGGCGGAGAATGGGGCGAAAGGAAGCAAAGCGCAGTCTCGATCTTGAAGCGTTCAAAGGTCAAATGACAGGGATCGTCTCAACATCAGATAAGACCACCCTTGATGAAGCACCGGGTGCGTATAAGGACATAACCCCGGTCATCGCCTATCAGGAAGGCATAGTGATCGAAGTAATAGATTTTGTGAAGCCCCTGATCAATATCAAGGCAC
>JBMOEI010000063.1:0-28824 GCA_049318985.1 Desulfuromonadaceae bacterium | reverse complement strand
CAACAGCACCTTCCGGAACGGTTACGCTGACTAATATCCCCGGCGCGGCGTCACCTGGAGCCGTCACTGTCCCCATTACCGGTACTAACGGTTCAATCACTGTTTCGCAACCTGCCACAGGCGCAACACTAAACATCGGGAATACCAACGCGGTTGCCGGTGGTCAGGTGAAGGTGCCGGTAACTCTGACTACTAATGGTGCCAGTATTGCGGCGCTCTCTATGGATATCGGTTTTGACACGACCAAATTTTCCCTTCCTGGCGGGAATGCGCCGACAGCAGCTGTTATCGATGCTGCCGGAATAGCTGCATCAAAATCCATAGAACAGAGTTCGCCCACACCTGGTGTTCTCAGGGTCGGTGTTTTTGATAGAAACGGTGCACAGGCCATTGGTGACGGCGTCGTGTTTACCGTCACGTTTAATGTATTGCCAACAGCACCTTCCGGAACGGTTACGCTGACTAATATCCCCGGCGCGGCGTCACCAGCAGCCGTTCGCGTTCCGATTACCGGAGCCGCCGGTTCAATCACGGTATCGGGTTCGCAGTCGGATGTTCAAAAGCCGGTTGTCACCTACTTCACCATCCCGGCAACGGCAACAAGCCCGACAATTACTTTCACTGCGTTTACCGCAACAGATAACATCGCTGTTACCGGGTACATCATCACCGAAAGTTCCACAGCCCCGGCAGCAGGAGCAATCGGCTGGACGTCGAACAAACCGACCTCCTATACCTTCACCGCTGTTCCTGAATTTGTGCCGACCGCAAAAACGCTTTACGCGTGGGCCAGGGACTTTGCCGGGAATGTTTCAAATGTCTTTACCCCGGCGGATATCATCCTGACACTGCCGGATCTGACGCCTCCGGCGATAACAAATCTGTCAATGCTCGCAGACGGTGCCGTTACCAATGTTCCGGTGCAGAATATCACCGGCACAGCCATCGACGCATCAACTCCTCCGGTAACAGTAACCGTTAACGGTACATCGACTCCGGTGAATGCGGCAACCGGTGCGTTCAACACATCAGTCACGCTTGCGAATGGCGCCAATGCGGTAACTATCCGTGCGACTGACAGTGCAGCGGCACTGAATACCACCACGGTAGTCCGGAACATTACGCTCGATACAACCAAACCAGGATTTGCCAGCATCCTGCCGGCGGATAACTCTTTGACAAAAAATCTTTTCTTAACGGTGTCGGGAACTATTGACGATCCAACCGCAACCGTTACCGTTGCCGTTAACTCCGGCACACCGGTCACGGCTGCCCTGACCGGTACAAGCTTCACCTCTCAGGTTACTCTCACTGCCGGTGTCAACACGATCGACCTTATGGTAACAGATCCTGCCTCAAACGTGACGAGTGCCAAACGGACCGTTACTTCTGATCCGACTGCTCCAACCCTTGCGATTACTTCACCGCCCCAGGATGCTTCCACTGCAGAAGCCACCATGATAATTGGCGGAACGGTAACCGACAACAGGGACACCATAGAAACGGTAACTGTTTCCGTCGACGGGCAGGCAATAACCCCGGCAACCGCTGTTACCGCCGGAAGCTTCAGCCAGTTGATCACGATGCCGACGCTCAAAACCTACGTGGTTACGGTATCCGCAATGGATCTCGCAGGTAATAAGCCTAAGGAGGTTCAGCGTAACATTACGAGGAGACTGCCGAATGGAGCCCTTAACGGGAGTGCTGAACCTTCCCTGGCCGATGCTTTGAAGGTTCTGAATGTTACGGTTGGCCTGGAAACCCTTTCTGCTTCTGAAAAAGTGAATGCAGATGTGGCACCGCTTGTGAACGGAAAACCTGTTTCTGACGGAACGGTTGATGTTGGCGATGCCCTGGTAATTCTGAAGAGGGTTATTGGTTTGTTGACCTGGTAATTTACGCACATTACTGATATCTGGAGAAGATGATATGAACTATTTAAAAGTGCTGGCTGTTTTGAATATGATGCTGCTATTGACTGCGTGCGGAAGCGGGGGGGGGAGCGCTTTGCCTTTTGCTCCTGTCCCTGCCCCTGCTCCTGTCAGTTCGGTTGAGGGTGTTGCCTCCAAAGGGTTGATTGCCGGCGGAGCGGTTAAAATTTACGCAGTCTCTGATGCCGGAGTGAAACGTTCGCTACTGGCTGAGACCGTAACTGACGCAAAAGGTCATTATAAGGTTGCTATCGGCAGCTACGTCGGAGCGGTACTGGTTGAGGTGACCGGTGGTTCGTATGAAGATGAGGCGACTCACAAGACGGTACAAAATTCACCGACATTACCGCTTCGTGCCCTGTATCCGGATGTTGCGTACGGCACCACCACACTTCAGGTCACTGCACTGACAGAACTGGCGGCTGTTCGTGTTGGCCCCGCCATGACTCCGACCGCCATAAGAGACGCCAACACTCTGGTAAGTAAGGTCATGAAGGTTGATATTCTGTCTACTGCTCCGGTCTCCCCGACGTCAGCAGATTTTGCGGCTGTAACCCAGGCGCAGCGCGACTACTCGCTGCTGCTGGCGGCAGTGTCACAACTCATGCTGACGACAGGGAGTACAATGGACGCAACGCTCGCTTCTTTGAACAACGGCCTGTCGTCTTCTTCGGGTATGTCCGAGCCAACGGCCACTGCTCTGTCAGGAGCTTTGACGACATACGTTGCTGCGAACAGTGCTCAAACCGGAGTAACAGCTGTTCCTCCCGCGTTGCAAAATATTGGTACCGTTACGAAAAAACTTACCCTCTCACTAAATACACCGAAAGCTTCCTCGGTCCAGGCAATTACAACAGTCATTACCCTGCCTGCCGGATTGTTAGTTTCGGCTGATGCCGCTGGAGTTCCCACCCGGTATGCACTTTCATTGGCTGGCAGTTCAACTGCTGCGAAGAATATAAATTACGCAGCAAAATATGTTGCCGCCACAGGTACAAATCCGGCGATAATAACTATTTCACTGCTTGCGCCTGAGAGTGGCCTGACCGAAGCGGGGGATATTCTTTTCGTAATCTGTGACGTGGCACCAGGGTCAACAGCACCCGCTGCTTCAGCCGTAACGCTGAAAACAGAGTTTAAAGATTTAAACGGCGCGCTACTGACCGGGCCTACACTCAGTGTATATTAAGGTAGGTCGCAGATCAGTATTATTTGGAACGTGGCTAGCGCGGACTGCGCCACACAAATAACAGGAGGGTAAAACCAATGAATAAAAAACAGGCGAAGTTTACACTGCTGTTATTGGCGCTTGTCTTATCAACCATTACGTTGGTCGGTTGCGGGGAATACAATCAAGTAACATTGCCCGGTGTGCCTGCTACCATAACGGCTACAGCGGGTAACAGTGAGGCAACCGTTACCTTCACCGCTCCTGCGAGCAATGGGGGCCTTGCAATCACCGGGTACACCGTGACATCGACACCACCAGGGGGCGTAGACAGCAATGCCGGAAATACCGGTTTGACGCACACGATTCGGTCACTGACCAACGGAACCACATACACGTTCACGGTTCATGCGACCAATGCGCTCGGTAACGGTATCGAATCTGCTGCCTCAAATGCAGTAATCCCTGCCGTTGCTGCAACGGTCCCCGGCGCTCCCGCTATCGTGACGGCAACAGGGGGGATCGCTCAAGCAACAGTGACCTTCACCGCTCCTGTCAGCGATGGCGGAAGCACAATCACCGGCTACACCGTGACATCAATGCCGTCAGGTGGTTTAGACAGCAATGCGGGTACAACCGCCCTGTCACATACCATCACCGGCTTAACCAACGGTACCAGTTACACATTTACGGTAACTGCCTCGAACTCAGCCGGCACGAGCACCGCATCTGCTGCCTCAAATGCCGTTATTCCGGTCGCTGCTTTAACAGTACCAGGTGCGCCCACAATCGGAACGGCGACAGGCAGTGACGCCCAGGCAACAGTCACCTTCACTCCTCCCGCTAACAATGGCGGAAGTGCAATTACCGGTTATACCGTGACTTCAAGTCCCGGAGGCAATACCATTTCCGGCCCTGCCAGTCCGCTCACCGTTACCGGCCTGATCAACCGTACCTCGTATACCTTTACGGTAACTGCCACGAACTCCGTCGGCACAAGTGGCGCATCTGCTCCCTCAAACGCAGCAACTCCATTTAAACCGGTCACGGTTGTCCAGAATCAGACCGCATCACAGAGTTCTTACAATACATCCAGCAATAAAGCATTGCCGCGAAATGACGACCTGGGTGCATACCAATTCGGGAGTCCCTCACTAACATGGTGGTGGGGTGGTGTCCACCTGGATTCGGTTGATGTCGGATATGGTGTTAATTCCACCGTCACCGGTGCAAGTCTGGGAGTCTTCGTGAAGAGCGCCGCCGGTAGCAGTGCCTGGGATATAAATGGTGCTTCGTCCGTCGTCGTTGGTTTGGGGACAAATGCAGAGTGTGTCGGCGTATGTAAAGCAACTCTCGTTTTGGTCTCATCCACGCCCGCCTGCAAAGCGACCGCAAAAAGCGGTATGACCATTCAGGCTCAAGGAGTAAATACAGGGCTGGGAATTAATAGCGGAAAGGTAACGAGTACAACTACGGCCACTACTTATACCAAGGCATTGACTGATGCCGAATGGACTGTAGCAGGTTGCACTACCAATACCATGGCAAACTTCCTATCCCTGCCGCTTAAAGAGGTGCACGCTCAGATGCTTCAGGCGGATATGCAGTTTACAACTGGTACCGCTCCTCTTTATGCAAATGGCATAAACTTAGGTGGCATTTCTTTCCAGTAGTTTTAGATGTAGCCTGGTACTTTAAAAAGAGCAATTAATGAACCGCCAGTTCCATATAAATGGTCTGGCGGTTTTTAGGTATAGGTACGGGCGGAGAAGCAGAGACGGGCGGTTGCCAGTTCCAGCATGCGGTTCCAGGAGGCGTCCAGCTCGTAGTATTTTTTGATTTAGTCGGTGTCCTCTGAGCGTTGCAGCGGATTTTTGTCCCTTTGTAGCGCTCCGGCTGTAGTTCTCGGGAGTGTTGCAACATCATCCATTCTAGAAGAATCAGGATAAGATCAAGCTGTTTATGGATGAGCAGGGAGTTGTAAAAGATCCCCCTGCTCTTCAATTGAGAACCTGTAGGAACATTTCCTCTACTTATCACTGCTGCAGGCTGCGCAACTCCTGAAGCAGTTCAGGGTGATGATCCAGCAGATGTAGCAGCATAACGGTTGAGCGGGCAGGTCTGGTTGTGCCTCGCTCATATTCTGAAAAAGCGTTGGCTCCACCACCAAACAGCCCGGCAGCCTGGCGCTGGGTCAGTTTCAGCCGTTTGCGAATTGCAAGCAGTTCGGCAGCCTGCATTGACAGCTTCTGCTTCTGGAGTACTGTCACCTGCTCAAGATAACTCCTCGCTGATTCCGGCGAATCAAATTCAAGTTCAGCGCACGCCGCACAAAACCAACCTGCAACATCAGGTATGGTTAAGGCGGCTCCTTCAAAATCACGAGTAACATCCCGACGGCCATAGACCATGCCGGAGGTTCCGCAGCTTGAACATTGTCTTTTGTCTGTTTGTGCCATTGCTACTTCTCCTTGAACTGTATAACCACTGCTCCCTGCGTTTTTATTGTTTGACAAAGCCTCTTGCGTAGAGCCGGACGATTTGAAGTCAGGGATTAAAACGGCATGCCGTTACGATCCTGAAACCGATCCGGCATACGCTGTGCTGGCGGTACACTACGGAGTGGCGGTAATCCCGGCCTGCGGCGGAAAACCTCGCGATAAGGATCAAGCTTCACACTGCACCTCGTCATGATGTTGCGGAGTAATTTTTCTTGTATGCCGTGCTTGGAGCAGGGTTGCGATGAGGCCTCTATGCTTTCCTTTAACTGGTTTATCATCCCCTAATGGCTCAAAGAGGCACTCATTTTTGTCGTTGTATGCATGGAATTGTAGAATCCCCGCCTGTTTCCAACTCTTTACAGCAGCAGAAGTAAGGTCAATTTGTTCAGCAATCTCCGTTATTGTAAACATACCACGATTTCGTAGCCGATCATAGCGTGGGAGGAGACCATAGGCCACCTGGATATTTCGAATATTCACTCGATTAAGATGTCCGCCGTCGACGGTTCTCATTCCCTTGTTACTCAGAATAGCTGCAATCTGACTGTGCGTATACCCAGGTCTACTTATTAAAGGCTTTGACTTCCCGGCGTGTATCCGCCTTTACCGGCGGTTAAAATTTTAGAATTGGCCACTGAATTTAAGGGGAAATGCTTAAATGTCCGAACCTGACCCCGGTGATTTTTTTAGAACAATTTTTGACTTAGATCAAAGATATATATTTCAAACAGCGCATATTATTGTCACACTTTTTATTCGGGTTTCCTCCGGAAGCCAAATAAATTCAGCATAAAAAAGCCGTACGAGAAGATTTATCAATCATGACAGAATAGTAAAACATAATTTTACAGAAGAGTCATATTTGCACGATATTCTACGCAACAATTCTTTCGTTTGTTTAAGTGTACCCGAACTGTCAAGGAGGCTTTACAATGAGGTCCCATCCCGCACTGATCAGACTGTTTTCGGCAACGGCGGCGGTTTTGCTGTCCATGGTTGCTGCTACCGGCGCGGTGGCCGCCACCACCCAGACAATCACCCTTCGCCCCGGGTGGAACGCCGTGTTCCTGGAGGTTCAGCCCGATGTGAGGGCGCCTGCGACAATTTTCAAGGATCTGCCGGTGGAGAGCGTCTGGACCTGGTTTGACCGGGCGTCCAGCGTCGAGTTCATCCGCGACCCTGCTGAAGGGCTCTGGGCCCAACCTGGCTGGAGCGTCTACGCCAAGTCTCCGGACAAGACTGTCACAACCAACCTCTATGCCATTTTCGCCAACCGCGCCTACCTGATAAAACTGAGCGGCCGACAGAACGTCACCTGGACCGTAACCGGCACACCATCCACCGACAAAACAGTCTGGACAGCAGATTCCTTTAATCTGGTCGGATTTCACGTCAGCCCGACCAGTCCTCCCACCTTTACCGAATACCTCTCCTCAGCCACTGCCCATGCCGGCAAGCAGATCTACGCCCTTTCCGCCCCGGGGGTATGGGAACCGGTAACGAACCCGACTGCCGCAACGATCAGATCCGGCATCGCCTACTGGGTGTATTGCGAAGGCACCTCGACGTTCCAGGGGCCGACAAGCGTGCAGATCATGGGGAGCGAACTTAATTACGGCACCACTTCAGATATGCATTCCGTGGTTCTTGTCAATGATTCGGCAGCCACCAGGATGGCAACTATCAGGTTCCAGCCGTCGTCCGACTGGCTCACCTACCAGTTGTTCAACAGGACCACCGGTTACAATGAATATCCCAGGCTGGATAGCTGGACCATGCAGCTTTTTGCGGGACGGCAGACCAATCTCTGGCTGGCTGTACGCCGCGATCTACTTCCCGGCGGCATATCCCAGGGGAACCTGGAGATAACCGACGATGTGGGTTCCCGCTTTCTGATCCCGTTGAAAGTGGAAAAAGCGACGGAATAACCCTGAAACCGGCAGATCAATACCACGGAAATAATGGTTTAACACGCCACCCGCAAAGGGATATTTCCAGCGTTGTCAGTTAGCTGTTTGCATACAACCAGATGCAGGTTTTTAGCCCCCCTCCTGTATTTAAGGAGGGGCTGGGGGTGGTGATTTTTTAGTTTTTGACTGCATTTTATTCTTAAGATTGATGAAAATCAAAAGCAACCACCCCTAACCCCTCCTTGAAAGGAAGGAGGGGGACTAAAAGCAAAAAGCTAACCGGACACTACTGGGATATTTCCGGATATTGTGTGAATGTATCATGCTTTAGCAACGTTTTTCCCCTGCCTAAGGAGGGCATACCCATGAAGTTCCTCAGCTCCGTTTTCCTTGCTGCAGTTATCACGACACTCTGCTGCGCCGCTCCGGCCAGGGCTGCCGCTACGTCAGGCCTCTGGCTCGCCGCCGTATCGGTCAACAGAGTCGGCGAAAACAATACCAGAACAGCGGACTCCCTCTTCGATCTGGGGGTTTCGGCGGTACAATCCGAGCGGGCGCTGATCACCAAAGGAAGCAGCGCCTGGAGTTACTATACCGCTGGCGCTCTTGCCGCAAACTGGCAGAATACGGCTGCGTTTTCCGGTTGGGCGACCGGCACGGCACCACTTGGCTATCTGCTGGGCAGCGGTTCCGTTTATGTGGCCCCGTCCGGCGGCACATTACTCTCCTACGGCAGTGATCCGGCCAGTAAAAACCTGACCACCTATTTCCGCAGGACCTTCACCAGCAGCGATACGGCCGGGTTGGCATCGCTCCGATTGAGGGGCTGGTATTACGACACCATCACGGTATATCTGAACGGCGTGGCGGTGGATACCAGCGCTATGGGTAATCTTAACCCTGCGGACGGCTCCAGGGAATTATCCGTGCCGGTAACCAACCTTATTGACGGCAGCAACAACATAGCCGTCGAAGTTACCCTGGCCGGTCCCACCAGTCCGGACCTTTATTTCGATCTGGAACTGACCGGCATCCCCGTAACATCACCGGATCTGATCAGTACCAATTCCACGGGATGGAAATACCAGTCGCTCGACCAGAGCGGCTGGCTAACCAACCCGACCGATTCCTGGGGCACCGGCACCGCGCCGTTCGGCTATGGCAGCTACACCCTAGCGACAACGATTGCCAGTGCTTCTGTCACACATTACCGCCAGACCATTTCCGTAGTCACTCCGACTCGTTACAGCGCCCTGAACCTTCGGCTGCTGCGTGATGACGGCGCCGTGGTCTACCTGAACGGCAAGGAGATCTTCCGTTCCAACATGCCCACCGGAACGATCACCTACGCCACAGCTCCGGAACAGAACATCGGCCCGCTTGAAGGAAGCCGGTACGTGACCGCCACGGTGCCGCTGGCAACGGGAGATCTGGTGGCAGGAAGCAACATCTTTGCCGTCGAGGTACATCAGCATCCGTCTGAACTTGCCGCTGCCACCACCCTGGGGGCGCTGACACCCACCGGCGCGGGTTTCCCGCTGCGCCTGCTGCTGCATGTTGATGCGGCAGGCAGCGTCAGCCTGCTCAAGGAAGCGATCTTTATGAAGGACAGTACCGGCAATGCCGTGGTCGTGGCAGACTCTGCCCTGGCTTCCGGGTATGCCGGCGCGGCTCTGCGCGGCGGCACATCGGTCGGTCTGCGTACCAGCGCCATAGGCTATGATTTCAACAGCGCGACGATTGCCTGCACCGGTGCTCTGGGAACCAGCGGCAGCGCCGAGTGCAGTTTCTCACTTCAGTCCGGCGCCGCCACCAACCCCTTCCTGCACCGTTTCAACCCGGATCATGACAACCTGGACGAACGGTTTACCACGGCGCTGACAGGGGCAGCGGCAGAGGCGTACCAACTCGACCGGAATTTCAAGCTGACCTTCAGCAGCCGCTACCCGGCAAACCCGGATGAACCGGAACGCTCCACGGCAAGCAGACCGGTGGGATGGGGCACCTCCCTGCTGGGTGGCACTTTCAGCGAAACCATCAACGGACTCCACAAGGATACTCTTTCCGTTGGCGGATGGTTCACCATGAAACGGGTCTCGACAACAGCCGATTTGAGGAAGTGATTGAACAGGAACCGATGAACAAAGGAGCAGGGTTATGATACGACACACATCCGGTCTTTTTATTGCAGCACTCTTTGCGTTACTCGCCTCCCTGTGCGCACCCGCCCTCAGCGCCGCCACGGTCTACAATGTCTACGAATATTTCGAAGGGCTCCCCGCCGATTATATCCCGCCAGGCGGCCAGGGATACAACTTCCGGGAAACCAATCCCAATGTTACGGTGTCCCCCCCCACTTTCTCGCTCGGCGCCACCGATATCATCTATAACGGCACCACCTACACCTGCGTCGGCTGGAAGGACGGCTTCGGAGTCACCCCCGACACCGGCAGTGGCGACAGCGTCACGTTCTCTATCAATTCTGATGTCGCTATAACCTGGATCTATAAATCGGCCCACCGTTTGACCCTCAGCGTGGCGCCGCCGGGTGGTGAAACGAGGGTGTGGGGGAGCAACGATTCCGGGCAGCTTGGCGACGGGTCTATAACGCCCGGGGTAGCAGGCCCGCTGAAGAGCACAAGCTGGCCTGGTTTCTATGACTGGAATTTCCTGACGGCCGGCACGTCTAAAACATCAGCCGCAATCACTGTTAAAGGCATCCTGGGAACATGGGGCAACAACGCCAGCGGCCAACTGGGCAATGGCACCATTACCAGTAACCATGTTGTGCAATGGTTGCCTGGTTCTTATGCTGCTGTGGCCGCCGGGGCAAACTCAACCGTGGGGGTCCAAGTTGACGGAACACTCTGGAGCTGGGGGGGGGCCGCAAACGGTCAGCTCGGCGATGGCACAACCGCAAACAGGAGTTCGCCGAAGCGGGTCGTCGGAACTGACAGTAACTGGCGCTCCGTTGCCGCCGGAACTGATTTCAACCTGGCGCTTAAAAATGACGGTACGCTCTGGGGATGGGGGTTAAATGCCAACGGTCAGGTCGGAGTCGGCAGCAGAAGAATATCACCATACCCACCCGGATCGGCGCTGACACTACCTGGAAAGCCGTCTTTGCAGGTCATGGCCATGCTGCCGCCATCAGGAATGACGGCACATTATGGGTATGGGGATGGAACTCCTACGGCCAGGTGGGCAACAACGGTACAACCGACGAGCTTGTCCCGGTACATGTTGGCGAAGCCAACTTCAAATGCCGCACGGTCGCCCTCGGTTTTGCCCACACACTTGGTATAACGGAAGACGGTACCCTCTGGAGCTGGGGGGCCGCAGACAGCCAACGACTCGGTTTCGCTTCCGTGGGAAATCAGCTTAACCCGCATCCGGTTGATTCGGGTACCGATTGGCGCAGCGTTGCCGCCGGCAACGCGACGTCGCTGGCCATCAGGAATGATGGCAGCCTGTGGGGGTGGGGAACAGGAACTTTCGGGATCAGCACCACAAATCAGGCCTACACTATACCAACCCGTATCGGTACGGACAATAACTGGCTGCAAATTTCAGCGGCTCCTAATGATGCCGGAAGAGAAAGAGGCATGGGGCTGGTCGCAGTGATTGACAACAGCCTCTGGGGAACCGGCAAAAATGATGCTGGACAACTCGGCAATGGCACCACCACGGATTTGTATAATCTGGCTCATATTGCATCCGGAACCCCCAATGACTTTACCGATATCTCCGGAATCTATGCCCATTCGGCAGCCCTCAGGGCCGACGGATCGCTCTGGACCTGGGGGTGGAACGGTTATGGTCAACTGGGTGATAACACCGTAGCCAACAAAAATACGCCGACCCGCATCGCTTGGGACAAAAAATTTATCGCTGTTGCTGCAGGCTCTCACAGTACGTATGCCATCAGAACGGACGGCTCTCTCTGGAGCTGGGGCGCTAACGTCTCCGGCGAACTGGGGAATGGCACCGTGACGGAAAGCCATGTGCCTGCACAGGCGGGAGCCGCCCTGGACTGGCGTTCCGTTACGGCCGGCTGGAATTTCGCAATGGCCATAAAAAATGACGGCAGCCTCTGGTCCTGGGGTGAAAATGACTATGGGCGGCTCGGCTATGCAATAAACGGCAATACTAACCAGCCAATTCCGAAGCTGGTCGGCAGCTCAACCGACAAGTGGAAACTTGCCGTTGGCGGTTATTCACGTTCGGCGGGCATAAAGGAGGATGGCTCGCTCTGGCTCTGGGGGTATAATTTTTGGGGACAGTTGGGTGACGGCACCACAACAGATGCAGGGTTCCCCAAACAGATCATGATCGGATCCACCTGGAAAACTGTAGCCATCGGCTATGCGCATACCCTGGCGATCAGGGATGACGGCACCCTCTGGGCCTGGGGCTATCAAGGTGCGGGCAGACTCGGGGACGGCGTCGGTTCGGGTACCAATATTCTTACTCCGAAGCAGATCGGCAACGATAAAAACTGGCGTTCCGTGGGTGCCGGACACACGTGTTCTGCGGCAATCAAGACGGACGGCTCCCTCTGGATATGGGGTCTCGGCCCTTTTGGCGGATCAGCCACCATCCAGACAGCCAGCTACGTCCCAACCCGCTACGGCACGGACAACAACTGGCTGCAGGTTGCCGTCAATCACTTCAAAGATTCACAAAATGAAAGGGTCATGGCTATACGGGCTTCGAACAGGGTTGAGCCATCACCCCATCTCGGAACACGCGTTCTGCTGGATAATACCGAACTTGTCCTTAAAGCAAAGGTCATTCCGACGAATGGATCCGACCCGTATTTTTTATCAAATTACACCGGCGCATCGGGAAACGTCTTTCCTCCTGCTGGCGCCAGCTTCCAGCTTCCCATCACCCTGACCAGAGACACAAGCCTGACCTGGATCAACCAGAAACCGGCCGCCATGGCAGGTGTTACGGTAGGATTCATCGCCGGAGTGCCGGGTGCCGTGCAGGCCGACCCCGGGTTTTTTCCTGCCGTTGGAAGCAGCCAACTAGCGACCGGCGCGGTTACCCTGTCCGCACCGCAGGTTGTCACCTTTATCAACAGGGCTGACCCGGCCAATCCGAATACGGAGATCTGGGAATGTTACGGCTGGACCGGCACCGGGGATGTCCCGCCAACCGGTTCGCTGTCCAGTGTCGCCTTTACCCTGACCCAGGCCTCCGGTATTGTCTGGAAGTACAAAAAACGGCCGGCCGATGGCGTCACCTTTTCTTTTTCAGTTCCCGCTGCCGGGGTTGTTACCAACGCAGACTCCCTGTTCAGCCTGTATCAGCAGTCGAACACGCCCGGCGGCTGGGATCAGGTGGCATTTGACACGAAAACCCTGTCAGGAGTGTTTGAGCAAAACACACCCATCCGGCTGACAGCCGCTGCCATGGTGACCAAAAACGGCAAAACCTATTACTGCACCGGCATCAGCATCAATTCGGCCAGTTACCGGTCACCGGTCACAACATCAGACAACGGCGACCGGAAAGAGTTTGTCCTGACCCTGAACAATACCACTAACAGCACCGCAGCCTGGAGCCTTGACGTGAGTATCACCTACGCCGAGGCGGTAAAGGTTGCCATGGGGCAGTCGGTCACTCTGCCGACCGGATGCCTTGCCTCTACAGCCAGCCTTAAAAACTCTGTGACCCTCGTCACCCCGGGCAATCCCGCCGATACCAGCGAAAGCGCTTTTTACTGGGGCACGGAAAGCTTTTACCCGGTGCGCCCGATAAATCTCTTTACCGTAACCTGTGACAACAATGAGAAGAAAAATTATTATTCCGATTGGGGTGCCATTGATCAGGATGCTGTTGTCGTCGGGGCACCGGTTAATCTGCAGCCGGCAACCGGCACCAGCATCCTGGAGACTATCCATTACTCGGAAAGCTTCCCCTATGAAGAGTGGAATCTGGTGGGAACGTCGCAATTCCTGCCGTTGAAGGGGGGGCGTTCGCTGCTCCGCTTCTCCAAAACCGGGGTAGCCGCTCCAATCTTCATCACAATGAATGCCGTTGCCCTGAGCGTGCCCTCGGCAGCCCAGGCCTGTACCATCGGCAGCGCCATTGTCCCGACAGCGGGACAGCACACCGACCCGGAATACGTGGCGGCAACCGGCGCCAAAACCGGCTATGTCTTCTACGAAAAAGCCTATTATGACGGCACGGGCGATAGCCGCGCCTATGACCGCGCCACCCGCAGCGGCATCATTATCCCCGTAAACACCAATATTTCGGCAAGTGCCGGTCAGGATCTGGTCATTGCCTGGTACGGTGCCGGCAGCGCAGGAACGGCTGCGGAAATCGGCTGGCCGCTGCAGTCAAAGATTGCCAGATACGCATGCGCCTGGCCGACAACTCCGTCCCGGATCGTTATTGCCCAGGGAAGCGGCGCCGCACTTGATGCCCGGCAGCAGTCAGGCAGCATCTATAATCAACCGGACAGGACACTGGCAGGTTATAACCTGAATGAAGAACATGCCTTTATCCAGGGGGGACGTGTCTATGCCCTGCGTACGGACCTGAACAAAAGCGACACCTCGTCTGCCTACGTGCTGCTCAAGTATAAGGACAGCACGGGAAACTGGGCTATGACGCCGTATCAGGTCCTGGCTGAAGACACCACCTATACCTTTAACTACCCGGCTGTCGCAGGGCAGTTGATACAGCCCCCGGCATCTATGAGTTATCTCCCCCCAACCACCAGTTCCCGCCATAAGGCTTCCGATTCGGCGGGAGATCCCTGGTACTACCTGGATCATAAAGGCGGGCACTGGGCCAGGGCGGGCAATGGCCAGACCGGGGCGAGCCAGTCAAAACTGGTTATGCAGTGGTATTATCCGCTGCAGTCCGGATTCTATTATCCTTATACCGATACCGGCGGCAACCTGGTCAAGATTGGCGATCCGGTACCGTTCCAGAACGGCGGGACGAATCACACGAATCCTCCCCGGGATGTCACCTATGCGGTAAGCTGGCCGACCACCGTCCCGGTTCTGACGATCGGCGAGACCCTTACCACCGCCAGATACGGGCTGCCGGCGGTATCGGCAATGGCATCGGTCAAGAAAATTTATGACGCGGGCGGCATCGATCGTTCGGTCGCCAGATTATTCGCCCCCTACTATGAACGAACCATCGCGATGGATATCGCTCCCACCGGTATGAACACCGTATCCAGTGGTGGAAAAATCTGGTTTACCGATCTCCCCTATGGCCTCCGTTCCCGGCTGGCCTATGACCCGACCGCAAAAAAGCTGATTTTCAAGGGCCTTTCCATTGATATGGGAACCGGAGAACCGCTCCTGCTCCCCAACATCATGAGCAACAATGACCAGGTGAGGATACGTGACCTTTCCCCCACAGACTCCAACTGGACCAGCAAAGTGGCGAGCCTGTACGCCGCCACCAGCGCACCCCTGGAAACGATGACGGTCGGTACGCCGCTGGCGCTTTCCGCCGGTAATGCCAAAAGCTCCGGATACGTGGTGCTGGCTGAGAATGATGACGCCTCTCTCGGTTCTGCACCGGTGGCTCTCCATATCGTCAAGGTTGACGGCGGACCGTACCAGGGGGAGATCAAGGTCATCAAGTCGGACAATCTCTTTGATGAAAAGCTGACCCTGCGCCACTCCGGGGATTTTGCCGGAAATACGGACAACATCTATTTCTCCTGGTATTACCAGCCGGATAACAGCGGAATACCACCGCTGTTATCCGGCAATTCCGCCGATACGACAGGCTGGACCCTTTTTCAAACCGGCAAGGGTTTGAACGACATTACCATAGAGGGAGCAGGGCTTCGGACCCTTGAAGACAACTGGTTCAAGGTTCGCTATTACTACGGCGACGACCCGGCCACGTCCATCGTTGACCCGCTGTACCCATCGCTGGTGAACAGTCAGGCGATTACTCCTGCAGGCACGACCGATGTCAGCCTGATAACCAACAACTGGAGCAAATGGGTCGGCGCACCGGGGGGGGACACCGCACAGCTTGCCGAGGGATGGATCAAAAGGGTTGTTAATGACCTGAATCCTCTGGACGCCAGGGTGTCGGATTTCCGCAACAACGAGACCAGCACGGCAGTCAGCATGGTTTCCCAACTGGGAGAGCGCTACAGCGGTCCGGTTGCACTCAACGGTTCAGCCGAAAATCTGAACAACCTCGGGCTGATATCCGCGTATCAGACGGTGCTTGACCGGGGTAAAAGTTTCTCCATCAGCAGTGCCATACCGGTCAGCTCACCGGCTTCCGACAATTCGCTGCTGAATGCGGCCACCCGGATTGCCGACTTCTACACCCTGCTGGGGAACGAGGCGTACAGTGATGCCCAGGATCCGACCATCGGCTTCGACAGTCGCAGCGGGCAATCCGGAACCATGGCCTCATCCCTGTTTGCTTTCCAGAATCAGGCTGATTCTCTCCTGGAGGAGGAACTGGTACTGCTGAGAGGCCGGGATAACAGCACGAGCAGCACTCAGGCGACGCCGTTCTACAACCGGTTTATCTGGAACTTTACCAATGGCGACGGGGAAGTGGCATACGTTCAGACCTATAATATCAGCGACCGGAACAAGGACGGATTTATCGACGAGGCTGATGCCAAGATCATGTACCCCCAGGGACATGGCGATGCCTGGGGACATTATCTGACCGCCATGACAACCTGGTACGGCCTGCTCAGAAACAGCACTTTCACCTGGATACCCAAGAGCGAATCGGTGCTGGTGGGGAGCTCACCCATTCCGGTCGATTACCTGGATGAGCGGAAATTTGCCCGGGTAGCCGCCTACAAGGCGCACGCCGGGGAGGAAATTGTTGATCTTACCTACCGCAAACTGTATGTGGATAACCCTGCCGGGCAGTGGCAGGGATATAAGGACAACGTCCTGGTTACACAGAACGGCGCTTCTTCCAGACGGGCCTGGGGAGTGGACGACTGGGCCCGGCGCGCCGGTCAGGGCGCCTATTTCGACTGGGTTGCCGGCAATGCCATGCTGTCGGCCGTTGACTCCGTGAATACCGGTATCCAGAAGGTTGACCGGACCACCGTGCCGGAATTGAAGGAGGTTGCCAGCCATTTCCTGGCGATCCAGATCAAGGCCGACCAGGCTGATGCCGGCTATAACCCCCTGAGGCTGGCGCGGGGCGTGGTGCCGTTTGATATCGACCCGAACCTCCTTTCCGGTGCCAATGCCCAGAGCCACTTCGAGCAGATCTACGGCCGGGCGGTGAAGGCGCTGGAAAACGCCCGCACCGTGTATGATTATGCCACCCGGTACACACTTCTGCTGCGGCAGAATGAGGACACTCTGGATGTCTTCAGGCAGAGTATGGCAACACAGGAGCAAAGCTATATCAACCAGCTTGTTGAAGTGTTCGGCTATCCCTACAGCGGCGATATCGGCACTGGCAAGAGCTATCCGGCGAGTTATGACGGGCCTGATATCTTCCACTATAACTACATGGATGTGCCGCAGCTTGCCGGTCTGAGTGGTGCCCAGTTCTCTTCGGACAGCGTGGCATATTCCGCCTTGTTTGACCTTTCCGGAACCGCTTACGACAATTTCAACCTCACTATCGACCGTCATGCGGTGAATGTTTCATACCCGGTGACGCCGGATCTTCCCTGGAAGTTTAACGTTCCGTCCGACTGGGGGGAAAGAAGAGCACCCGGAGAAATCCAGATGGCCCTTACGGATCTGATCCGCAGCAACGCGCAGTACCAGAAAGGGCTCAGCACCTATTCCGGTGCACTGGCAAACGTGGAATCAGCGGTGAATGCACTGGAGGCCCGGTACAACGTCAAGCGCGGGCAGATAAAGCTGGTGAGCAGCACTAACAACAACATCACCACCAATGACATAGTCATGCTGTCCATGAAGGAACTGCAGTCGGTCCTTTCTGTTGCCTCCAGCATGACCGCAGCTTTTGGAAAGACGATCATTGAGGGGTTTCCGACGGTCGTGGGGCTGGCTACGGATCCATCATTCGCTGGCAGGCTGACAGTCGATGTCTCCTCCGATTTGGCTGTTGGAATCTTGGATTCGGCGATATCGGCACTGGACGGGGTTATCAATGGCCTTGAATACTCTTCAACCATTGAGCAGCGCACTACCGATTTCAAACTATACGTCGATGACGCACGAGACGATGTGCAGAGTTATGTGGACCAGATCGGGCAGGCAGAGGGGAATCTCTACTCTGTCATACTGGATCTGTACGACCAGTCCGGCTCAATGCAGCAGGCGGTCGGGCGATACAAGGCCGCTCTTGCCAAGGGAGAAAGGCTCCTTGACGAGCGGGAGACTTTCAGGAAACGGACAGCCGGAGAGATTCAGGATTACCGCTATCAGGATATTGGCTTCAGAACCTTCCGCAACGACGCCATCCAGAAGTACCGGGCCACTTTTGACCTGGCCGCCCGCTACTCCTATCTGGCTGCCACCGCCTACGATTACGAGACCAACCTGCTCCGTTCCGACAAGGCGTCAGGGTCAGGTTTCCTGACGGAGCTATCCAAACAGCGCTCTCCCGGGGTGATTACCAATGGTGTGCCGATGGTGGGGAAAGCCGGACTGGCTGATCCGCTGGCCCGGCTCAACCAGAATTTTGACGTGTACAAGACCCAACTGGGTTTCAATAATCCCCAGACCGAAACGAACCCCTTTTCCCTGCGTTCCGAACTGTTCCGGATACGGCCGGACGTCAGTTCGAACGCCAACTGGCAGAACGAGCTGAAACGGTATTGGGTCTCTGACCTCAACACGTACGACAGCTTTAAACGCTACTGCCGCCCCTTCACGGACAACACGACCATCGCCCAGCCTGGTCTGGTGATCCCGTTCACCACACAGGTGCGTTTTGGTAAAAACTTTTTCGGTTTCCCGCTGGGGAGCGGCGACAGCGCCTTTGATTCGAGCCGCTTTGCCACCAGGATCCGTTCCGTCGGCCTCTGGTTCAAGGGCTATGATGCTGCCGGCCTGACGAACACACCCCGCGCCTATCTGGTCCCGGTCGGGGCGGACGTGCTCCGTTCACCGTACGGCAACAGTTTTGAGGAGCGGAGCTGGCAGATAGTGGATCAGAAACTGCCTGTGCCGTTCCCCTTGTCTACCGACGAGATAGCCAGCGCCAGTTATATTCCCATACTTGATTCGCTCAGCGGTGATTTTGGCGGCATCCGGAAATTCTCCAGCTTCCGGGCCTACAATGATTCAGGGATCACCGGCACCAGCGCCGAACTGTCTGCCCAGATGAATACCGACAGCAGCCTGGTCGGCCGCTCGGTCTGGAACACCCAGTGGCTGCTGATTATTCCCGGAGGGTATCTGCTGGATGATCCGACTTCCGGTCTGAACAATTTCATCAAGAGTGTGACGGACATCAGGCTCTTCTTCCAAACCTATTCGTATTCGGGGAACTGACATGAAAACTTATGCTATGGAAAAGAACAGGAATCCGGGAAACAGGCCATTGAATCTTTTCAGGACTGTGTGGGCTCTGCTCATACTTCTTGCGGGCCTTGCCGGCGCACCCGGCGACGTGACTGCCAAATTGACCGAGCCTGATGTTGTCTACTACGGCACAGTTACCGGCGGTATAGCGGGAAGCTTTATCAAGCTGAAGCTTGATGTCGACAGTACGACCCTGGCGACGGCCGCCGTGGGGAGCGATACGGGCTTTGTACTCCGGGTGCCGATGGATGTGGTTGATCCGCGCGTTGCCGGCACAGCCAGAAGCGGTGACAAGGTAACCATCTACCTTGGGGACAAGGCCATCCGGTCGGTGGTCATCCCTGAGCGGGGGAGCATGGTCAATCTGCCCCTGACCGACACAGCGCTGACCAGGGCCGATTGGGACAAACTCCACCCGGGCGACGACGGCAGCGGTGATATGAACCGGAACGGAATCAGCGACCTGCAGGAGTTTCTGAACGGCAACGATCCGGCGGCGTGTATCTGGAAGATCGTTGATGACAGCAGTGCCGAAACGACCATCTACCATGCCGGGGTTTTTCAGAACTGCCTGACCGAGGCCCAGGCCGATGGCAGGCACAATCTGCTTAAAATCGCAACAGGAACCTATTTCGGCAACTTCACCTATGCGGCTGCGGACAGCGAGGAGTTCGATCTCCGCATCATTGGCGGTTATGATCCCGGCGGCAGCGGCGCGCGCCTGACCACTGAACCGGAAAAGACGGTGCTGGTGGGTGACAGGGAGGCCAACGAAAGCAGGGACGGCCGGGTGCTGGATATCGTCGCAGGCCCCGGCACCACATCCTCCACGGTGCGCATCGAAGGTTTCAGGATCATGTACGGAGGTATGAACTGGGACGTCGCGACCGACTGGAACGCCACGAGCGGACTGCACGGCGGCGGTCTGCAGGTGCAGACTGCCCGGGCGGATGTGGAACTGGCAGGCAATATATTCAGTGACAACGTCGCCTTCAAAGGCGGGGCGGTGGCTATTACCAGTACCGGTGCCGGCTCGGTGCTGCTGGTTAACAACATCATTGTCAATAACGCCGGTTTCCAGAATGGCGCCGCTGCAATTTCCAGTACCGGCAGCGGTTCGGTCACCCTGCTCAACAATACCGTGGCCGACAACTGGGCGGAAAATGAGGGAAGCGGCGACTCCCTGCTCGTGGAGAGCGCCTCTGCTCCCGTTACCCTGGTCAACAACATTATTCGCGGGGTGTTCGATAACCTCTGGCTGTCCGATACCTCCATCAAAACAGTGAATGGCGGAACGTTCCCCTTGACAGTGCATAACAATATCATGCACGAGTCACATGCCTTTGAAACCGATATACCCGGATTTACCGTTGATGCCGGCAACCTGACGGCTGAGCCGCTGTACCTGCTCAAGCTGTCCAATTATTATTCTCCGACGGACGGCAACTACCGGCTTCGGCGCACTTCACCCGGGATCAACAGCGGGAGCGCCTCGCCTCTCCTGCCTTCCACCGATCCGGACGGCAGGCAGCGCCTCATCGGCAGCGCCGTTGATATTGGCGCATACGAGCTCCCGGAAACCGATGATGCCTATTATCTTAACCCGCAGCGGCCGCTGGATCCTATCAGGCATACGATCATTGTTGCCGACGGCGCGGACGGGCATAAATATAGTACCAACAAGGCCGATTTGACGTTTAAAGGGCACATATCCAGCCCCTTCACCGTTACAGCGCTATCGGTCGGGTCTACATCTGAGCCTGTTCCGCTGAATCCGGACAACTCTTTTGAGTACAAACGTGCTCTTGAGCCCGGAAGTACGTGGGTAGATTTTGAGGTAACCAAGGCCGACAACGTTAAAATCCGGATCTGGTATCTCTTCACCCTTGATACGGCTGCACCGGCCGTTACCCTGTCGTCTGCGGCGCCGGTCACCACCAATGTCTCACCGATTCCGGTGCAGGTAACCTTCGACAAGGATGTGACCGGTTTCGCAGCCGCCGATATCGTCGTTGCGAACGGCAGCGTCACTCCCGCATCTTTTCTCGGCAGCAAGGGTGATTACACTTTTTCCGTCACCCCCACCGGCAACGGCACCGTAGCCGTTTCTGTTCCGGCCAATGTCGTCCTCGACGCGGCCGGCAACGGCAATCCGGCATCGACACAGCTTGACCGGGTGTACGACACCGTTGCCCCGGGGATCATCCTGAGCAGTTCCCTGCCGGGCGCAACGTATGTTACCCCGATCCCGGTTACGGTTGCCTTCAGCGAAACGGTCACCTCCCTCGACGCCGCCAGCCTGGTCGTGAAGAACGGCACGGTCAGTTCCTACACCGTCACCGGCAGCGGGTACACGTTCAATGTGACACCAGCCGGCCTCAATGTTCAGGTGACTGTGGACATAGCCGCCGGAGCGGTGCGTGACACGGCAGGCAATGCCAGCACTGGCGCCACACAACTGGTCAGGCAGTATGACCCGCCGATCGTCATTGTGTCCAACCTCCCGAAGACCACGGTTTCAGTGCCTGGCGGATCTTTCAATAAAGGTCTTACCCTGACCATGACGGCCACCGATAATGCCGATATTTACTACACCCTGGACGGATCCGCCCCGTCAACCGCCTCGAAACGGTACGCCACCCCCCTTGCCATCGACAAGACCACCACGCTCCGCTACTTTGCGATGGATGTGGCCGGCAACCGGGAAGATACGGCCACGCGTGCCTACGTCATCGATAATGAGCCGCCGATGCTCACAATCTCTGCCCTGGCAGACGGCAAGGCTACCAATAACACCACGCTCAACGTCGCCGGCATGGTCAGCGACAACAACGGTATCAGGGAGCTGCGCATCAATGGGAGCAGTGTCACAGTCAACAGCGACGGCAGTTTTAGTTCGGCTCTGACCCTGACGGCCGGTGCCAACAGGATCGTTACCACGGCAATCGACCTTGCCGGGAACGAGACCGGCGATATCCGCTCCATTTCCCTTGACCAGCACACCACGGCTCTGGTGGTCGTCTCGCCCGCCGACAACAGCAAGAGCGCGGTTGCCACCAGCGCCATCAGCGGTTCAACCGGGGAAAACGCCGTCATAGCCATCAGGGTCAACGGCCAGACCGGCGATCCCGTCACCATGAACGGTACCGGTTTTGCCGGTTTGGCCAGGCTGAATGTCGGCCTCAACACCATTGAAATTACGGCCACGAATCCGGCCGGTACGGTCACCACCTTCAAAAGAAGCGTGTTCTACGACAACCAGAATCCGACCCTTGCCATTACCGAACCGGGCCAGGATATGCAGACCAGCAGGTCCGGCATACTGCTGAAAGGAAGGGTCACCGACAGTCAGACCGGCGTAACCGTGACCGTCAACGATGTCCCGGTCACCATTGCTTCGGACGGCTCCTTTGAACGGCTGATCGAATTCAGCGGACAGCAGAGCTACAGCATCCTGGTCAAGGCAAAGGATGAAGCCAATAATGAAACCTCGGTGCAGAGGAACGTCATTTACGATTCAACTGTGCCGACATTCACCGTCCCGGTTCAGACCCCCACCAACGACGGGAGTCAGATTATTACCGGTTCCCGTGAGGCAGGGACAACCATCGTCGTAGTATGCCCGACCGCCACCGTCGGCACGGTTACCTACCCGGCTGCCGACACATGGAGCGTGGTGCTGAGCAGCTTTGCCATCGGAAATAACCGGATTACTGTAACCGGCACAGATGCCGCCGGCAACGGCGCTGTTCAGAATGTGGATGTCAGCGTGGGCAATATCTATAATGGACCCAAGACAATAACGTTCAACGCCCCGACGGGTATGGACATCTACTACACCCTCGACGGTACTGCCCCGACCCTCGGTTCTGGAAAGTACACCGGCCCTCTGCTCGTGAAAGAGACCACCACCTTCCGCTATTTTGCGGTGGATTCCCTGGGGAACACAAGCCTGGTGACCACGGTCGCCTATACCATAGACACCCAGGCGCCGGTGCTTACGATCGTTGCTCCGGCCGACAATGCGTCCACCTATGACAGTACGTTTGCCGTTTCCGGCACGGTTACCGACAACACGAGAGTACAAAGCCTCACCATCAATGATGCCGCAGTACCGCTCGCCGCTAACGGCAGCTTCAGCACCGCCGTAACCCTGCTTGGCGGCGCCAGCATCATAACCACAGTGGCCACTGATATCGTCGGCAACAGGAATACCGATATCAGGACAATAAACCTCCTGAAGGATGTGATCAACCCGGCTCTTCTGGTCTCTACGTTATCCAGCACTGCTGTCACCACTCACGCGATACTGAATGTGGCCGGAGCAGCCGGCGACAGCGAAAGCGGTATGAGAAGCCTGACGGTGAACGGGCTGGCGGCAGCGATAGCTGACGACGGCACGTTTACTGTGCCCACTACCCTGGCTGAAGGGGCAAACACGATCTCTACCGTGGCTACTGACAACGGGGGCAACAGCACCACCGATACCCGGACCGTCAACCTGGATAATACCGCCCCCGGATTCACGGTCACCACCCCGGCGGACAACAGCAGTACCGGCAGGTCCCCGATAGCCGTCAGCGGCAGAGTTGATTCTCCGGGTGTCACCGTAACCGCCAGGGTCAACAATGGTTCACCGGTGGCGGCCACCATGGACGGGACGAGTTTCACCGTCACCTTAGCCATGGCATCCGGTCTGAACACCATTGAAATAACTGCGGCCGCTCAGGGCAGAAACAGCGGCAGCGCCAAGCGGAGCATAACGTTCAGCGCCGCCGGGCCGACACTGTCAATCAGCGATCCCGCCCAGGACACGTCAACCGTCCGGAACAGCGTTACTATCAACGGCACGCTCACGGATGCGGCAGCAGGCGCAACCATCGGCGTTGCTGCTGCCGGGCAGAGTTACACGCCGGCAGTTGCATCTGACGGCAGCTTCAGCCAGGTGGTCACCCTGACAGAGAACAGGGTTCATACCGTTGTCGTAACGGCCCGGGATCAGACTGGCGTACCGGCCACGGTACGACGCAACATCATCAAACGTGCCAACCATGCTACCGGCGACATAAACGAAGATGGTACCGTTGACATCAGCGATGCTCTGAAGGTTCTGCGCATTGCCGTAGGGCTGGAGAGCGCCATGGCGGGCCACTATGCCACAGCAGACGTGGCGCCGTTCATCAACGGGAGCCCGGCGCCGGATAGCGTGATTGACATTGCCGATGCCCTGGCTATTCTGAACAAGGCGGTTGGATTGAAGAGCTGGTAGGCTGTTGAGTTGTGTGGGTTGTAACAAAAATTGAACTGTTTCTTTAACGATAAGCGGAGGAATTTATGAAAATACAACGGATACCGGCGTTCATATCACTTATGCTCCTTGCCGCCTGCGGAGGCGGTGGGGGCGGGACAGGAGGGGCTGTCGCAGTAATTCCGACGACGCAGACGGTCAGTGGTGTGGTCGCCGACGGTTATCTGCAGGGGGCAACGGCCTGCCTCGACGTTAACCTTAACAAAAAATGCGACAGCGGCGAACCAGCCTCGACCACCGGAACCGGCGGCGCATATTCCATCGCCGGTGTTTCAATCGCTGATCTGGCAAAGTACCCGATCGTGGTCGAGGTACCGGCAGGTGCTGTTGATTCCGAACGCGGCATCGTTGCCAGCAGATATGTTCTCACTGCACCGGCCGGTAGACCCGGATTTGTCAGCCCATTGACCACCCTGGTGCAATACCGTATCGAGACCGGCGGACTTTCGCTGGCCGACGCCGTGGCGACGGTTAAAACCCAGCTTGGCCTTACTACGATGAGCCCGCTGGACGATTATAAACCGGGAGTCAGCGGAGCCGGAACCGAAGCGGTGCTGGCCGCCGGAGTCGCCAAGGTTGTCGCCACCGCTCTTGCCGGCAACTTGAAAGCAATTGAAACAGCTGTCGGCATTGATGAAACCTCGGTTACCACCCGGCAGGTTCTCACTCTGAGCGTTCAGCAGATCATACAGAACCTGTCGTCGGTGGTGCTGCAGGTGCAGACCGCCACCGGCAATGGTGCCAGGGTGCTTGCTGCGGATGGGGTTGCCGGAGTTGTCGCCGGAAGCGGGGTGTTGGTAAACACCCCGGACACAACCGTATTGCGCCAGCAACTTGCTGCCGCGGGTACGATTAACAGTGCCGCCTCCATAAAGTTGACCATTGCCCTGCAGGGAGTCGGAGTCACCAGCGTCAAGGCATTGCAGGCGACCATCACGCTCCCTGCCGGAGTCGTGATCCGCACCGAATCGAACGGCAAACCCCTGACCGGTGTGTTTGCAACCACGGGAAGCGCAACAAGCGGCCTGCTGGATGGGAAATATACACCGGCAACAGTCACGGCGCCGGCCACGCTCACGATAGGCCTCATCACAACCGGCACTCTTTCATCCGGTGATGTCATTACCATCAACGCCGACCTGGCAGCCGGCACCATCGCCCCGGGGGTCAGCGCTTTCACGGTAAGTAGCAGCAGGCTGATTAACGGTGATGGCAACCCCGTAAGCGGTGTCGTATTGGCACTGAGGTAGCTTGCAACAGCTTCTTTGAAAAAAACAGGGGGGATAAATAAACCTAAAAACGGCAGTTCATAAACCACAGAGCAACTGAGCAACAGAGAAATCAAACAGTTACATCAAGAACAGGCAAAACCAAAATGGTGAGTAACTATTTCTGGTTTCAACCTGAATTATTCCTTGTTTTTACTCTGTTGCTCTGTTGCTCTGTGTTTCAAATGCTTTTTCCAGGATAAACCAAGAATTTTGGCATTTTTCAGGCGGTAGTTCGACGTTTTTAGATAGGTGCGACTTAATATGGATTCGATCCCGTGACCGTGTAACCGGCAGAACGCATGGTTGCCTTGCTGTACGTTTTCATTGTCGCCACGCATGAGGAAATCAGTTACATACTGGGCATCATATTCGAGAATGCCACCGCATTACAAGGCATCGTGCGGACTCTCTTTCAACGCAGCATCCTTTTTCCTGATCAGATAATACCCGATGGAGAGGGCCAGAATGATTGCGGCAATACCCACCAGAGCTAATCCTGACAAATCCTTTACATCAAGAATGATAACTTTCCGGGCAATGGCAATAATTGCAACGGCCATAACTATCTGAGCATGATCAGTTGATTCACCCATGTAGGTTTTGGCAATGGTATCCAAAAGCTCAAGGCCAATCAGCACCAGCATAAAGAGGCCGAAAATTTCCAGTAGTTCGTCGATTTCCAACAATAAAATTGGTGGAGTTATGATGTCCTTAATAATTACCCAGGCGAGCTCAACAGTGCTGAGAAGTAGAACTAATGCCATAAGGGCAACGAGAACCCGGATAATTATTTTCTCAAAACTCTTTATTAACGGCAACATGCTTTGCCTCCCCTGTAACGATTTAACCATCAAAAATTCAGCGTCCGAGCGCGTCCCTCGCCTTACCTTCACCCAGCTTCTCCGGTTCCAGCACGAGGTCAAAGGTTGCTCGCTTTTTCCCTTTTTTCGGGTAGTGCTGGGTTATCAAGCCTTCGAACCCCTTCGCATCGACCAATATGTGAATGTGAGACGGTCGGCGCCCATAGGGTGGCGGCGTGCTGGTCTGCAAACGATAACGACCGGCATGATCTGAAAAGAGCGTCGCCCGGTGGGCATCATCATAGGTACCGTCAGGTCCGACCTGCCAGATTTCAATCCGGACATTATGCAACGGCCGGCAATCACCGGCAGATCGAACCGTTCCGCCCAAAATATAACCCTTTCCTATGCTGGTGCGTTCCGGAGCATTCGGACGATAAAACGGGCCGATTTCATCCCACGGGGTTGGTGTACAGGTCACTGCGCGGGAGTTTTTGCTGGTTGAAACGACTGACAGCAGGACAAAAAGTGCGGTCAGGAAGTATCTTTTCAAAAAGTGATTGCCCGTTTCTCTCATTACATTCCCTTTCTTTTATATCAGATTGAAATCCTCGATAATAATCCGGTCTTCAGGTATCCCCATTTTTCTGAACTGCCGTATCAAACCGGTAACCATCGGTGAAGGTCCGCACAAGAATATATACTTATCATGAACTCCGCCTTGTACACGACTATCGATATAATCTGCCGTGATGAACCCCTGCCGAACATCTTCATACAGCTCATAATGGTGTCCCCGCTCCTCGAAAGCAGGGAACCCATGGAAATGACTGAGGATGACTTCATTCCTGATGTCGTTGTCAAAGCTGGCCTGATCCCGGGCCGGTACCGGATAAAAAAGTGCGACAACCGGGCTCTTCCACTCCCGGCTGATCTCCGGATGCAGTGCGATCACGGACGTCGCGGTGTCCGGTGGCATCGGGCGTTCGCCGGAATGCAGCGCTACATGCCACATGCCGAGAAACGGTGTGATGCCTATACCGCCGCCAATGAACACGCTGTCGCGATCAGCTGTCAGAAAACGGTCACTGAAATGACCGTAGGGGCCATACACGGTGACCTCGTCTCCCGCTTCGAGAAGATCCAGCGAGCGGGTATGATCTCCAGCCTTCTTGATTCCCAGTTTGAATCTCGAATCCAGATTATAGCCACAGGCAATGGAGTAGGGATGCGGTTCGGGTGTTATCCCGTCCTTGTGGATGACCAGATACACAAACTGGCTGGGGCGGAAAGACATCTTCTTCCCGACCGGAGTAAAAGTAATCTCAAGGACATCCCGGCATCTCTCGATTTCAGCAATCTGATACCGAAATCGCGGCCCGATAAAACGATAGAGGAAGCGAATATAGATAAAACCCGCCAGGGCCAGCAAAAGCAGGCCGTACATCCAGTATCTGAGCACTGGATACGCCGCAACATCACGGTTTACCACGAAAATATGCACAATCACCAGAAGAAGCACTGCTCCGGACCATTCGTGGGTACGCTTCCAGCGGTGGTACGGGATTTTTACCCACAAGGTCGGTATCAACAGGGCAATCATGAACAGTAATGCAGCAAGACCGAGATTATGACCAGTCAAATACCGGTCTCCATGAGGAGCTATGAACCAGAGTCGCTGCAGGAAAGCAACCAGGTCCGGAATCCGGTCCAGAGCCAGAAAGAGAGGATGCAGGATGATCAGCCAGAACGCAGCTTTACCGAGTCGTTTATGGATCTGGTAAACTTTGTCCAGGCCGTGAAAATACTTTTCGATGATCTGATTTCGAGTCGACAGCACCACACACCAGAAGAGTAATACGGTGGCAGCAAGCGAAGCCGCCTTTGCCGGGTATTTGTAGGGATTATCGAACCAGTCATTGAAATACCATTTGCTCCCCAGCCAGATGGCAAGGGTGATAGCGACAGAAACGACAACCGGCTTCAGTTTTTGTGATGTTTTAGAGGTGCTGAGCACTTCTGACCTCCGCAAGTAATGTTAACTCAATTGGATCATTCACGGATTATCGTCCGTCCATCGAACGGCTACGGTTTCTGATCCATTTATCCAGAGATATAACCGGCAATACGATCGCGCCTGCTGCCATGGCATACAACCAGCCCCTGGCGTCGAGCGATGATGAAGCAAAAAGTGTCTGCAGCGGCGGCAGGTAGAGGAAGCATGCCTGAAGCAGCAGCAGGATGCCGATGCCGATAAAAATTGCCGGGTTGCTGAATACCCCTTGGGAAAAGAGCGAGTTACGCAGGGAGCGGCAGTTGAGCAGGTAGAATATCTGGGTGAAGGTGATGCCGGTCACGCAGAGGGTCTGCGCTTCGGCCAGAGCCAGTGCATGCCGGGCAGCCGTCACCGGTTCAGGACCGATGATCCGGAAGTATTCCCAGA
>JBMOEI010000062.1:0-28968 GCA_049318985.1 Desulfuromonadaceae bacterium | reverse complement strand
GTGGTCTACAGCCGTTGTGAGGAACTGGTGTAATATCTCGTATCAAAGTAATTTCTAATCCAGCTGCTTGAAGCGCTCGTATAGCCGTTTCTCTACCTGCACCTGGACCGCACACGAGAACTTCTGCTTTTTTTACTCCTTGAATAATTGCCTCCTTGCTAGCTTTTTCTGCTGCGATTTGGGCTGCGAAAGGGGTTCCTTTTTTTGCTCCTTTAAACCCAATAGCCCCTGCGGAAGCCCAAGAAATTGTTTCACCTACGACATTAGTTATAGTGATAATTGTGTTATTAAAAGTGGATTGAATATGAGCGACACCATTGGGGGCTGCCTTTTTATTTTTTTTTACAGTCGATTTTTTTGTTTGTATTGCCATTTGTTTTACATGAATATTGAGTTTATGACTTTTTATTATTTAGTTACTTTCTTTTTACCAGCCACTGTTTTTTTACTACCTCGTCGAGTTCTTGCGTTAGTCCGAGTTCTTTGGCCGCGTAGTGGCAAACCAGATCGGTGTCTACGACCACGAGTGCAATTAATTTCCATTAATCTTTTTATATTTATAGACTCTATTCGTCGGGCTGCGCCTTCTACTTGATAGTCTTTATCAATTATTTCCCTTATAATACTTATATCTTGATCAGTTAGGTCTTTACATCGTATATCACCACTTACTTGAGCTTTTGTTAGTATACTTTGTGAACTAGATAACCCTATGCCATAAATATAGGTTAATCCAATTTCAATTCGTTTATTTCTGGGAAGGTCTACACCAGCGATACGTGCCACTTGTTTTCTCCTAATAATAGTATGTAATTTTTATTTGCGTTTCATTTTCGCCCCACCTTGGCGAACTTTTAGGCGCGGATCTGTTTTACTTATAACGTAAAGACGTCCCCGTCTTCGAACAACCTGACAGTCTTTACTTCTATTTTTAAGGCTACCTATGGAGCTAACTACTTTCATTTCTATTCCGATTAGATTTTAGTTAAGATGCATATAATTAAAATTAAGGCAAGTGAATTTTAAAGAGACTTTACGTAGGAAAGCTTAATATAAAGAATTTTTACTTCATTATATTCTCATAATTTTTTGATATTAGATAGGTTTGGACTTGTTTAGATGTATCTATAGCAACTCCTACTAGTATTAGCAATGAGGTTGCACCTAAACCTTTAAATGTAGATATATTTGTTAAGTTTTCAATGATACTTGGAATTACGGCAATACATGCTAGAAATAAAGCTCCTAAAAATGTTAGTCTATTCAACGTTTTTTGTAAATAATCACTCGTAGCTTTGCCAGGTCTGATACCCGGTATACTAGATTCCATTTTTTTTAAGTTTTTTGCTACGTCGATTGGATTTATCACTAGAGAAGCATAAAAGTAACTAAAAAATAGTATCAAGAAAAAATAAAATAATAAATAAACACTTTTATTTCCTCCATTTGGTGATAATAGACTTACAATATTTAAAATTATTGTGTTGCTTGTTATTTGACTTATATAGCTAGGTAATACTAAAAATGCAGATGCGAATATTATAGGCATAACTCCACCTTGGTTTAATTTCAGTGGTAGATAACTTGTTTTACTTTGACTTTGTCCTTTTCCTAATTGTCTAGCAGAGACAATAGGTATTCGTCTGATTCCTTCTTGTACAAATATTATCCCTACTATCATAGTCAGAAAGATAAATGCTAGTACACCAAGCTCAGAGCTACTACTTACTGGACTTGATGGTAGAGATGTTTGTTGTATTAGTTTAGGTAGCCCTGAGATTATATTTACGAAGATGAGTATCGATGCTCCATTACCTATCCCTTTTTCGGTTATCTGTTCTGAAATCCACATGACAAGCATAGATCCTGTTGTTAATGCTAGTGTCATTTCAATAACAAATTGGGTGTTCCAATCAAACACATAAGGTCTAACCCAGAATGAGACACCTATACTTTGTATAATTGCCCATCCAAGTGCTATATATCTAGTTAATTGTGAGATTCTTTGTCTCCCAGATTCTCCTTCTTCTTTCTGCAGTTTTTCTAAGCTGGGAATTGAAGTTGTACCTAGTTGAATAAGAATGGATGCATTTATATATGGAACTATTCCAAGTGCAAATACTCCGATAGATGCAAATCCTCCTCCAGAGAATATGTTAAGAAAACTAACGATTGGATTATTTGAAATACTTTGGTAAAAGGCATCGTGGTCTATACCAGGTACGGGGATAAAAGTTCCGAACCTGGAGAGTACTAGGAGGCCGAGAGTGATTAGGACTCTAGTTCTTATTCCTTGATTATTTTTGTTTCGCTTTATTTTTTGCATCAGATTGGAATTAGATCGGTATGGATTTTTTAGATTTAAACAAAGAATGAATTTATTTTTGTTTAAATCTAAATTTTTGTTAGGCTATACTTCTGTTTTCAGAAACTTGATTAAATGTTTTTAAGTTAGATAATGCATTTGTTGCGGCTCTAGCGTTATTTAAAGGATTACTGGAGCCTAGTTGTTTGGCAAGAATATTTTTTATTCCTACTAGTTCTAGTATTGTACGTACGGATCCACCTGCAATTACTCCTGAACCGGGTGCTGAAGGACGTATAATCACTTTGGCCGCACCAGATCTACCTGTTATGATATGAGGAATAGAGTTATTTTTTGTTATGGGAACGGATATTAGATGTTTTTTACCATCTGTAACTGCTTTTTTTACCGCCCCTATAACATCACTTGCTTTTCCGACTCCGACTCCAACTTGTCCTTTTTCGTTTCCAACGATAAGTATGGCTCTAAAGCTTAGTTTTTTTCCTCCTTTTACTACTTTTGTAACTCTTCTTACTTGTACAATTCTTTCTTGCCAATCTGTTTCCTTTTCTTTTAATTTGTTTGTTTTTTTACGACTAGACATAGTTAAGTATTGGGTTTAAAATTTAAGTCCTTCTTCACGAGCTGCTTCGGCTAAAGCTTTAATGCGGCCGTGATAGATTCTTCCGCCTCTATCGAATACGACAGTTTGTATGTTAGCTTCTAAGGATTTTTTTGCTAAGGCTTGCCCAACAGCTGCTGATGCTTCGCAAGTAGAGCTGGATTTAATTTCTGAAGCTATAGATTTATCAAGTGTAGAGCTGGCTAAAATTGTTTTACCAAGTACGTCATCTATTAATTGGGCATAAATGTGACTATTTGAACGAAACACACATAGCCTAGGTGTTTCTGCTGTACCTTTTACTTTTTGTCTTATTCTACGTTTAACTTTATCAAGAGATTTTTGTGACATATAATTGTATTCTAAGTTACTTTTTACCAGCTTTACCTACTTTTTTACGAACGTATTCTCCTTGGTATCTAATTCCTTTTCCTTTGTATGGTTCGGGTGGTCTAACGATGCGTATGTTAGCTGCAATTTGGCCAACTAATTCTTTGTCGGCTCCTGTAACAGTGATATTAGTATTCCCATCTACTGACAGCTTAATTCCGTCTGGAGAGGCAATTTTGACTTGATGACTGTAGCCTACGTTTAATATTAGGTTTTTACCATCGATCTGGGATCGGTAACCTACACCTTGTAATTCTAATTTTTTTTGAAATCCTTCTGTTACTCCTTTAATCATATTATCAATAAGACTTCTATATGTACCATATAGTTGTTGGGACAAATTGGAGTCATTTTCGGGGACTACTTTTATTAGTTTATCGTTCTGGATTATCTTAATTGAACTTGGTACGGACTTACATAATTCACCTTTCGGTCCTTTTATTGTAATGTTATCTTTGTTAATTACAATGCTTACTTTATCAGGCACTTTTATTGGGAGTTTACCTATTCGAGACATAATTTACCTATGATTTTATTTACCACACATAACATAACACTTCTCCACCTAATCCTTGGTGACGAGCTTTATTATCTGTCATTACACCTTGGGATGTGGAGATAACAGCTATACCTAAGCCACCTAGAACTCTAGGAAGTTCCTTTCTGTTAGCATATACCCTTAGACCTGGTTTGCTTACCCGTTTTAATGCTGTTATTATGGGTTGCCGTTGTTTTCCTTTGTATTTTAGTGACAGTAGTAGCTGAGTGTTAAAACTTTCTCCTAATTCTTCGATTCCTTGAATAAATCCTTCTTCAAGTAGAATATTTGCGATATTACGAGTCATTCTAGTCGCAGGTACCTCTACTATTTGATGCTTAGCTAGATTTGCGTTACGCAAACGTGTAAGCATATCCGATATTGTATCGTTAACCACAAAACCTCCTTATCTTATTAATATTGTTGGTTAGTTATCATTAAAAGGCATCCCTAGAGCTTTTAGCAATGCAATTCCTTCCTGTTGTGTTTTAGCTGTTGTTGTTATAGCTATATCCATTCCTCTGATTTGGTCTACTTTATCATATTCTATTTCCGGGAAGATCAGTTGTTCTTTAATACCTAAATTGTAATTTCCTCGTCCATCAAAGGATTTCACACTAATGCCTTTGAAGTCTCTAATTCTAGGTAGAGATAGGTGTATAAGTCTTTCTAAGAAAGCGTACATTAGTTGTTTTCGCAGAGTAACAGCAATTCCCACAGGCATTCCATCTCGAATTTTAAATCCCGCAATTGATTTTCGAGCTTTTGTCACAATTGGTTGTTGCCCACTTATAGAGGCAAGTTCTTGAATACTGGTGTCTAAAGCTTTATTATTTTTTGAAGCATCCCCCAAACCACGATTAATTGTTATTTTAGTAATTTTGGGAATTTCATGTATATTGTTATACTTAAATTGATCACGTAGGGCTGGGATAACTTTTTCCTTATAATAGATTCGTAAAGTTTGACTCATAAAATATTAATTTACAGTAATTTTTTTAACACCCGTACTTTGGCACCAGTTGGGTCTATTTGGATACTAATTCTACTAGCTACTTTTTTCTCAAGGCTGTATAGCATTATATTTGATCTGTCTATTGGGGCTTCAAACTGTGATATACGTCCTACTTCACCTTCTTTTTTAGGTTTTATGTGTTTTTTCTTAATGTTGACGTCTTTTACAATTACTTGGTGAGTGTTTCGTAAAATTTCTGTAACTTCTCCAATTTTGCCTTTATCTTTTCCAGAGATGACTTTGATGGTATCTCCTTTTTTTATGTGAAAATTAATTTTTTTAGTCATTTATAAAACCTCCGGTGCTAAAGATACGATTTTACTAAAGTCTTTGTCCCGGAGTTCTTTAGCTATAGGACCAAATACTCTTGTACCACGTGGGTTGTTTTCTTTATTTATAATGACTGCCGCATTATCGTCGAATCTTATACACATTCCATCAGGTCTTCGAATTGTTTTTTTTGTTCTCATAACAACGGCTCGTACAACATCGGACCGTTTAACTGGCATATTAGGAGACGCATCCTTAACGACACCTATGATTACATCCCCTATACTTGCATATCTTCTATTGCTACCCAGTACTTTAATGCACATTATTTTTTTTGCGCCACTGTTATCTGCGACATTTAAATACGTTTGAGTTTGTATCATGATTCTTATTCTCCGATGGTAGAAATATTAATTCTGGATGATTTTTGTTTTATTGATTTTAAGTTCCAGCGTTTTGTTTTACTTAATGGCCGAGTTTCAATAATTGTAACAACATCGCCAGTTTGGCATTCATTATTCTCGTCGTGTACTTTATATTTTTTTGTTTTGGCTATTACTTTTCCATATTTTTTATGAGTTACTCTATTTTCTATGGATACAACTATAGTTTTTTCCATTTTATCACTCACGACTACTCCACTTCGTTCTTTTATAGGCATAATTGTTTCTGGGTTTAATTTATTTTATAGTTTGTTTTCTTTCGGATTCGATTGTTAATAGTTGTGCTACTTTTCGTTTGTGATGCTTGAATAGATGAGGTTTAAAGGATTGTCGAGTTGCTTTTTTCAAACGTAATTCAAAAAGTTCTTTTTTCGTAGATAAAATTTCTATAGATACGTTTTCTAACTCAAGTTTTTTTAGATCTCCATAAGATGCAAAGGCCATAAATTTTACTCCTTAGATACGAATTTAGTTTTTATTGGCAATTTATATGAAGCGTTTTTCAATGCTTGATAAGCCAATGCTTGTGGAATACCATTCATTTCAAATAATACATGCCCAGGTTTTATAACGGCTACCCAGTAGTCAGGCGCTCCTTTACCAGATCCCATACGAGTTTCGGGTGGTTTTGAAGATATAGATTTATCTGGAAAGACCCGAATCCATAATTTTCCAGTTCGTTTTACATATCGTGTAATTGTTCGTCGGGTAGCCTCTATTTGACGAGAGGTTAGCCATACTGGTTCTAAAGCTTGTAGACCGTATTCTCCGAATACAATAGTGTTTCCTTTACTTGCAATACCACTCCGTCTACCGCGATGTGGTTTACGAAATTTTGTTCTCTTAGGACTAAGCATTTTGTTTTTATTGTTTAAGGTTAGTAGTAGTTTTTATGTTTATGGGTTTGTGGGAATTGTTCTAAATTTAGGTGTTAATTCTCCATTGAAAACCCATACTTTTACACCCAAAACCCCATAGGTTGTTTGAGCTCGTTTTGTGGCATAGTCTATGTCTGCTCGGAGAGTTTGTAAAGGTACTCTCCCTTCACGAACCCATTCGCTACGAGCGATTTCGGCTCCATTTAATCTACCTGATACTTGTACTTTGATCCCTTGAATATTTACTCTTTGTGCTTTTTGTATAGCTTGGCGTGTGGCTCTACGAAAGGCTACACGTTTTTCTAATTGTTGAGCTATAAATTCTGCTATTAAGGATGCATCAGAGTCAGGTTTTGCTAATTCACTAACATTAATACGTATTTGTTTTTTAGAGTGTAAAAGATGGTACAAGTCTTCTTTTAACTTTTCTATACCTGCCCCAGATCGGCCTACTATAGTGCCGGGACGTGATGTGTGAATATCAAGTTCGATCTGATCTGGTTTTCTATTAATTTCAATTTTAGATATTCCAGATGATGCTAAGTTGGATTCTATATGTTTTCGAATTTTATAATCTTCTTCTAGTGTGGAAGGGTAAAGTTCTTTACTCTCGAACCAAGATGATCTGTGTTTTTGAGTAATACCTAGTCGAAAACCTAAAGGATGTGTCTTTTGTCCCATTATATTAACTCCTTTTTATAATTTATTATATTTTTGATACACTCAAGCGAATATGACAAGTTGGTTTTTGTATTTTGTACCCTCTACCTTGAGCTCTTGGTCTAAAACGTTTAAGTATTGGACCAGCATCGGCACAAGCTTCAGTTACAGATAAGTCTGTTTTTTTTAGGCCCTCATTATTCTCTGCGTTTGCACCAGCGGATTGTAGAACTTGAAGTATAGGTTTACACGCTGTGTATGGCATAAATTCAAGGATCATTAAAGCTTCTTTATAGGATCGTCCTCGGATTTGATTAAGGACTCTACGCACTTTATTAGGTGCCATTCTAATGTATTTAGCAATTGCTTTTGCCATAATCTTATTTACTCCTTAAATGTATCGAGATTTATCGTTTTGCCTTTTTATCACTTTTTACGTGTGATCTAAAGTTTCGTGTCGGGGAAAATTCTCCTAGTTTATGTCCAACCATTTGATCGTTTATGTATACAGGCACATGTTGTTTTCCATTGTACACAGCAATTGTATGCCCAACCATAGAAGGCAATATAGTAGACGATCTTGACCAAGTTTTTATAATATCTTTTTTTCCAATAGAGTTTAGTGTTTCTATTTTTTTTGATAAGTTTGAACTGATGAAAGGCCCTTTGGATAGTGAACGGCTCATGTGTATTACCTTGAAAGTATAGGTTTGTAGAGTTAAATTAAATACTCTGTTTGATCAGAATATTTTTATTTTCTTCCGCGAATTATATAAAAGTCGCTGTATTTGTTTTTTGAACGTGTTTTTACCCCTAAAGCAGGTTTACCCCAAGGTGTTACTGGACGTGCTCTACCAATTGGGGAGCGACCTTCTCCTCCCCCGTGAGGGTGATCGCATGGGTTCATAACAACACCTCGGACTGTAGGTCTAATACCTAACCAACGGCTTCTACCTGCTTTTCCAGAAGTTATATTGTTGTAATCTATATTTCCTACTTGACCTATAGTTGCATAGCATTCTTTGCGAATCATTCTAACTTCACTTGAGGGAAGTTTTAAAGTTACAAAGCTACCATCCTTTGCAACGATTTGTGCAGACGAGCCAGCAGATCGTACTATTTGACCACCTCGACCTGGTATTAACTCTACATTATGAACATCAGTTCCTAAAGGGATAGATTTAAGTGGAAGTGCATTTCCTATCTCTAAAGGAACGTTTTCTCCAGAGGATATGATGGAACCAACTTGCAAAGCTTTTGGATGAATTATATATCTTTTTTCTCCGTCAGAGTAATGAGCTAGTGCAATTCGAGCATTTCTATTGGGGTCATATTCGATGGTAGCAATTCGAGCTTCTACATTATATTTATTTCGTTTAAAGTCTATGATTCGATAACGTTGCTTGTGTCCGCCACCTTTATGACGAGTTGTAATAATGCCTCGATTATTTCTTCCTCCTGTAGCTACTTTTTTTGCTAGTAAACTTTTTTCTGGTTTATTACATGTAATTTCTTCAAAATCGGAGACGGATCTATTGCGTGTTCCAGCGGTATAGGGTCTATATATGCGTATGGACATAAAATGTTATTTAAAGATAGTTTAGTTAGTTTTCGGAGAATAGATTTATAGAGTTTCCAGGGGCTAAAGTAACAATAGTTTTTTTATAACCAGGTTTATTACCGATAAATCTACCTATTTTTCTTTGTTTGTTAGGAGGATTGCATGTATTAACAGCCGTAACTTTGACCTTGAAAAGGTATTCTATTGCTTTCTTGATTTCAATTTTATTTGACTTTAAATCTGTGGCAAAAGTGTACTGGTTTAGCTCGAGTAATTTAGTTGCTTTATCAGTGATAATAGGATATTTAATTAAATCGATTAAATTTCGTAAGTCCATGGGTAGTGTTAGTTAAGATTACTTATAAGTTTTACTAGAGCTGATTCAGTCACTATTATGTTTTTTGCTAATAGTACGTCCCTAAGATTTAATGTATTTGAGTATAAGAGCTGAGTATTAGGAATATTTCGTAAGGACAGACTTAAGTTGTTGTTCGGTTCGTCTACTATAATTAGAAGTTTTTTAGTAGGCTGCATTTGTACAAATTTATTTAAACTTATCAAGCATTCTTTAGTTTTGATTTTATTGTTTTGATTAAACGCATTATCTACTACAATTGTTTTGCTTTTACTGTTATATATGGCTGTTTGTAAAGCTAGTTGGCGTTCTTTTATATTTACTTTTTTCTGGTATATTCTAGGTTTTGGGCCAAAGGTAACGCCTCCTCCATTCCATAGAGGTGAGTTACTGGAACCAGATCGGGCCTGACCTGTACCTTTTTGTTTCCAAGGTTTTCTACCTCCTCCTCGTACTTCACTTCTTGTTTTACAAGAAGCTGTACCTTGTCTTTTCTGTGCATTTTGAAGAGTTAGAATTCTGTGAATTAAATATTTTGGTTTAGAATCACTGATTTTAAGTTCAATTGATACGGATTGATTAGGTTTTATAGAGCCATTTAAGTCTCGAACTTCGTATGTAATTTGTTTAGTTAGTGTCATTATGAATTTCTCTTGTTTTAAGTAGTTTAAATACTATTACACAATAGTTTTTTGTATGCTTAGAAGATTTCCAACTTTACCTGGGACTGCACCTTTTACGACTAATAAATTATTTTCGGGGTTAATTAAGACAACTTGTAAGTTTTTTATAGTTGTTTTCTTTCCACCAAGTCTTCCAGCCATACGTTTACCTGGATAAACTCTACCTGGTGTTGTTCCCATACCAATGGATCCTGGTTCTCGATGGTTTTTTGAGCCATGTGTCATTGGACCACGGGTAAAGTTATGCCGTTTTACTGTACCAGCAAAGCCTTTTCCAATGGTTTTACCTGTTATAGCAACTGTATCGCCTGTGTTGAATGTTTCTACAGAGAGAGTTGTACCAAGATTTAGGTTATCAATAGAGTTAGTTTTATATTCTTTTAAATATCTTAATGGAGGGCTATCTGTTTTTTTTAAGTGACCTAATTTGGCTTTATTAAGTAGTTTTGGGCGTATTTCTGAGTATCCTATTTGTACAGCTTGATACCCGTCTGTTTTAGTTGTCTTTATTTGTGTTATGACACAGGGGCCAGCTTTAATAATTGTAACAGGAATTGCTGCCCCAGACTCGTCAAATATTTGTGTCATTCCTAGTTTTGTACCTAAAATACCTATATTCATAATTAGTATTACAGTGAAAAGTTTCTACAAGTAACGGGACTAGTTAGTGTTTTGCTAGTTATAAAATAAAATACCATAATATCTTTGACTTTTAATTCTTTCAGTATAATTTCTGAACTAAATTTTGGAGGGTTCGGATAAGGGGACTTGTAAGGACTGCTTTGGCATGTGATTATTAGTAGGATAGAAATTTTAGTTTTAACTTATCTACTAAATTTTTAATATACTAATAAAAATATGGGAAAAGTTGTCGGCATAGATCTTGGAACAACGAATTCAGTTGTTGCTGTAATGGAGGGTGGTAAGCCAACGGTTATACCTAATGCAGAGGGATTTAGAACAACTCCTTCTGTCATAGCTTATACAAAGAATGGAGATCGCTTAGTAGGACAAATTGCTAAACGTCAGGCTGTTATTAATCCTGATAATACGTTCTATTCTGTAAAAAGATTTATTGGAAGAAAGTCTGAAGAGGTGTCTGAAGAGTTGAAACAAGTTTCATACATAGTAAAGACTGATGGACAAGGAAATATAAAATTAGAGTGCCCCGCTTTAAAAAGAGATTTTGCTGCAGAAGAAATGTCTGCGGAAGTATTAAGAAAATTAGTGGATGATGCTAGTAAATATTTGGGAGAGCAAATTAAACAAGCTGTAATTACTGTTCCAGCATATTTCAATGACTCTCAGAGACAGGCTACTAAAGATTCTGGAAAAATTGCAGGTTTGGAGGTATTAAGGATCATTAATGAGCCCACTGCAGCTTCTTTGGCCTATGGGTTGGATAAAAAAAATAATGAGACTATTTTAGTATTTGATTTGGGAGGGGGTACGTTTGATGTTTCCGTACTAGAAGTCGGTGACGGAGTCTTTGAAGTTTTGTCAACAGCAGGCGATACTCACTTAGGCGGAGATGATTTTGATGATAAAGTTGTTAAATGGTTATTATCAGAGTTTAAATTAGAAAGTGGAATAGATTTAAAAACAGATCGACAAGCGTTACAGAGACTGACGGAAGCTTCTGAGAAAGCTAAGGTAGAGTTATCCAGTTTAACTCAGACAGAAATCAATTTACCTTTTATAACTGCCACGAATACGGGTCCTAAACATTTGGAAAGAGTCCTTACAAGAGGTAAATTTGAGGATTTATGCTCCTCTTTAATAGATAGGGCTAGGACTCCGGTGGAGAATGCCTTAAAAGATGCAAAATTAGATTCTAGTAAAATAGATGAAGTTGTATTAGTTGGAGGATCTACTAGAATTCCTGCCGTTAAAGAATTAGTGAAAAAACTTTTAGGTAAGGATCCTAACCAAACTGTAAATCCAGATGAGGTAGTTGCAGTAGGGGCTGCTGTGCAAGCCGGAGTATTGGCTGGCGAAGTCAAGGATATTTTACTTTTAGATGTCACTCCTTTATCGCTAGGTGTAGAAACTTTAGGTGGTGTGACAACGAGAATTATTGCACGTAATACAACAATTCCAACGAAAAAATCTGAAGTTTTCTCTACTGCTGTAGATAACCAACCTAATGTGGAAATTCATGTCTTGCAAGGAGAGAGAGAATTTGCTCGTGATAATAAAAGTTTAGGAACGTTCCGGTTAGATGGTATAATGCCAGCTCCTAGGGGGGTACCACAGATTGAGGTTACATTTGATATAGATGCTAACGGAATTTTATCTGTAACGGCTAAAGATAAGGGTAGTGGGAAAGAGCAGTCAATCACTATTACAGGGGCGTCAACTCTTCCAAGCGAAGAAGTTGATCGTATGGTTCGAGAATCTGAGCAAAGTGCGGCTACTGATAAAGAAAAACGTGAGAAGGTAGACGTGAAAAATCAGGCAGATTCATTATGCTATCAGTCTGAGAAGCAAATTCAAGAAATGAAGGATAAAATTACTGCAGAGGATAGAGAAAATTTAAATGGTTTAATAGAAAAGTTAAGATCTTCCATTGAGAAAGAGGATTTTGATTCGATGAAAAATATTAGCAAAACCTTACAAGAGTCTCTTATGGCAGTTGGAAAAAAGTTTTATAGTTCTACTTCAGCTTCCTCTTCTGACACAAAAGTTTCTTCTGATACAGTTATAGATGCAGATTTCTCGGAGACTAAATAGTATTCGAGGGGTGAGTAAAAATTTAAGCAGATACAAAGCATAGTTATCTGCTTAAAGAATTTTTTAGCTTCCTGTAGCTTCTTTGGCTTCGTACATTGTGGCTAGTGTGATTTGTTCTAACTGCTTGTCTCTTGCAAATTTTTCTGTATTGCGTTTTATTTTTCCTCTAACAAAACCGGGGATTTTACTAAGTTCATTTTGTGCTTCCACTGACCATTTTATAGAAGAATTAACAGATAAAGTTTCTGCTAATGCTATAGTTGTGTCGTGGCCACCAAATAATTCTAATAAATGATCTTCCATTCCAAGAGTAAATGAATTATATACAAGATCTGCAATTTGATTTGAGCCTTCGTATCCCATGAATGGCTTATAACCTAGTGGGAAGTTTTGTATATGTACAGGGGAAGATATTACTCCACATGGTATATTTAGTCTTTTTCCTATATGGCGTTCCATTTGAGTACCAAAAATAGCAGACGGTTCAGTTTTTGCAATTAAATCTCCAATTAGAGAGTGATCCTCTGTTATGATAACGTTGTCACATAGGCCTTCTACTTCATTTTTGAACCATTCGGAATCATATTTGCAGTATGTTCCTGCCCAAGAAACATGAATACCCATTTCTCGACTTAAAATTTTTGTCATGCTTGCGGCGTGTGTAGCATCTCCAAAAACGACAGCTCTCTTTCCAGTTAAATTTTGACAGTCTATAGATCTTGAGAACCAGGCAGATTGAGACATAAATCTAGTCTGCTGAGTTATATATTCTTCATAGGATACAGAATGTCCTTGCCCCTCTAGTACAGACTGTACTTCTCGTATAAATGATGCAGTTTCTAAAATACCTATTGGTGATTTAGAGACATAAGGCATATTAAATTCTTTTTTAAGATATTCTGCAGACATTAATCCTGTTTCTCGGTATGGTACAACGTTAAACCAAGCTTTGGGCAGTTCTTTAAGTTGGTTAACAGATGCTCCTTCAGGTATACATAAGTTTACGTCTATGTTTAGATCTCGAAAAATTTTTTTTAGCTCAGATATATCATGATTATTATGAAATCCTAAACAAAACGAGCCTATTATATTGACAGAAGGTTTTGTTGTTTTTTCTCTTTGTAAGGTTTTATATTTGGATGCTTTGGTAATGTAAAATTCTATGATTTGTTGAAGTGTTTTATCGGCAGCCTGTAGTTCATTAACTCTATAGTGATTAACATCTGCTAAGATTACATCCGCTTTTGATTCTAAAGAAGCACGGTTAACAAAGTTTTGTAGATCTTCTTGTAAAATACTAGACGTACAAGTAGGTGTTAAAACTATTAAATCGGGCTCTTCCTCGTAATCTTTTCTTGTAATATTAGATACAACTTTTTCTTGTGAGCCGCGTGCTAACACATGCCGATCTACCACACTTGCAGTTACTGGGGTGAAGTCACGTTCCCTTTCAAGCATTGATTTCATGACATTGAAGTAATCGTCACCTAAAGGGGCGTGCATTATTGCGTGTACATTTTTAAATGAACTAGCTACTCGTAGTGTCCCTATGTGAGCAGGTCCTGCATACATCCAGTAAGCAAGTTTCATACACAGATTCTCCTTAATATATGTGTTGTTAAGATTAGACTAAGTTGATAACAGTTTTTATATTACTATAATGTATATTGAAAGTTAATTATTCTATAGTATTAACTTTTTGTTTAAAGAATTTGCCAACATAAAATTTTGGTATTCTGTACATAGGTGCATTTATGTTGATCCCACCTTTAGTATTTCTCTCTAGTCGTTTATATATTTGGAAAGAACCAAAACCTACAAGTCTCACGGGTTCTCCTGCTGATACAGTGCTCATAATTAATTCTAAGGTCATAGTTAAGATTAAATTCACTTCTTTTTTTGTCATGTTTGTTTTAGCAGAAATGTTTTTTATTAAGTCTTCTTTATTCATATCTCTTTGCTAATGGTTAGTGGGTTTTAAAAAAAATTTAAAGTGATTTTTGAGTTAAAAGCAAGAGTTACATCTGTAAATCTCTCTTGCTATTTCTTATTCCTTACACCGCAACTTTTTGTCTAATAAAGTCGACTGCTTGTTGAAGGTTAGCTATTTGTTCTGCTGTTTCATCTGGTATTTCTATATTAAATGCTTCTTCTATTGCCATTACTAATTCTACAGTATCTAAAGAGTCTGCTCCAAGATCATTTGCAAAATTTGCATCTTTAGTTACTTGGCTTTTTTCAACTCCTAATTGTTCAGAAATAATACTTTGTACTTTGTCAAAAATTTCTTGTTCGTTCATAATTTTAATCTTAAAATTTTCTAAGCTTTATGTTTATGCTAGGATAGTGTATTCGTTCTTATTATTCAAGATACCTAAATACTACTACAATTCTTGTGTTTAGAAACTGGTTTAATGCAATTAGATCTTAACTATTGTTAACAGATTAAAAAGAATTGCTTTGAATGGATATAATGTTATTATTAATAAAAACTTGCTTAACCTGGGTAGAAATTTTGGTGTAATATCCAATACTTTTCTTATGATTTCAGGTATTCAAATGCATAAGTAAGCGTTTTTAGTTTCTTGTCTCAGAAGAGGAGAACCTCAATGACAATTAGCTCAACAGAGCAAGAGGCAAAAAAAGTTTCGATTACAGTAGATAGAAATCCTGTTAGTACATCGTTTGAAAAATGGGGTCAGCCTGGTCATTTTTCTCGTACGTTAGCTAAAGGTCCAAAAACTACTACTTGGATTTGGAATCTACATGCCGATGCCCACGATTTTGATAGTCATACTAGTTCATTAGAAGATATATCACGTAAAATTTTCAGTGCTCATTTTGGACAGTTATCTATAATCTTTTTATGGTTAAGTGGAATGTACTTCCATGGAGCTAGATTTTCTAACTATTCTGCTTGGCTAAGCAATCCAACTGCAGTTAAACAAAGTGCTCAAGTTGTATGGCCAATTGTTGGACAAGAAATCTTAAATGGTGATGTCGGTGGTGGATTCCAAGGCGTTCAAGTAACGTCTGGGTTTTTCCAGTTATGGAGAGCATCAGGTATAACTAGTGAGGTAGAACTATATTGGTCAGCACTAGCTGGACTTATTATGTCTGGACTTATGCTTTTTGCAGGATGGTTCCATTACCATAAAGCTGCTCCGAAATTAGAGTGGTTCCAGAACGCAGAGTCTATGCTAAATCACCATTTATCAGGGCTTCTGGGATTAGGATCATTATCTTGGGCAGGGCATCAAATTCATGTTTCTTTACCGATTAATAAATTACTGGATGCTGGTGTAGCTCCCCAAGAGATACCATTACCACATGAGTTTGTTGTGAATCGGGATTTAATGGCTCAGTTATACCCTAGTTTCTCTAAAGGTCTTGTTCCATTTTTCACGTTAAATTGGAGTGAATATTCTGATTTTCTAACTTTTAAAGGTGGATTAAATCCTGTTACAGGTGGGTTATGGTTAAGCGATACTGCTCACCATCATTTGGCTATTGCTGTTCTGTTTATTGTTGCGGGTCACATGTACCGTACAAATTGGGGAATTGGACATAGCATTAAAGAGCTTTTGGAAGCGCATAAAGGTCCTTTTACTGGAGAAGGACACAAAGGCCTATATGAAATTTTAACAACTTCTTGGCATGCGCAGCTTTCTATAAACTTGGCATTGTTTGGGTCACTTAGTATTATAGTAGCTCATCATATGTATGCAATGCCAGCATATCCTTATATAGCTACCGATTATGCAACGCAACTTTCTATTTTCACACATCATATGTGGATTGGAGGTTTCTGTATAGCTGGCGCGGCTGCTCATGCTGGTATTTTTATGGTTAGAGATTATAATCCAGCTCAAAACTATAATAATTTATTAGATAGAGTTATTAGACATCGTGATGCTATCATATCTCACTTGAACTGGATCTGTATTTTCTTAGGATTCCATAGTTTTGGTTTGTATATTCATAACGATACTATGCGAGCTCTTGGGCGTACTCAAGATATGTTCTCGGATACGGCTATTCAACTAAAACCTGTGTTTGCTCAGTGGGTGCAAAATATTCACACATTAGCACCTGGCAATACTACACCTAATGCACTTTCCACTGCGAGTTACGCTTTTGGCGGAGATGTTATTGCTGTTGGCAATAAAGTTGCTATGATGCCAATTTCACTTGGTACAGCTGATTTTATGGTGCACCATATCCATGCTTTTACAATTCACGTAACTGTATTAATACTACTTAAAGGTGTACTTTTCTCGAGAAACTCTCGTTTAATACCTGATAAGGCGAATTTAGGATTTAGATTCCCTTGTGATGGTCCTGGTAGGGGTGGTACATGTCAAAGTTCTGCATGGGACTCAGTCTTTTTAGGTTTATTCTGGATGTATAACTGCATTTCTGTTGTTATATTCCATTTTAGCTGGAAGATGCAATCCGATGTTTGGGGAACTGTTGGAACAGACGGAACAGTAACTCATATTACAGGTGGTAACTTTGCACAAAGTGCTATCACTATTAATGGTTGGTTACGAGATTTCCTTTGGGCTCAAGCGTCTCAAGTTATCCAATCTTATGGCTCTGCATTGTCTGCCTATGGTTTAATTTTCTTGGGAGCTCATTTTATTTGGGCGTTTAGTTTGATGTTCTTATTTAGTGGACGTGGTTATTGGCAAGAGCTTATTGAGTCTATTGTTTGGGCTCATAACAAATTACATTTGGCTCCAGCTATTCAACCTAGAGCGCTAAGTATTACACAGGGACGTGCTGTAGGTCTTGCGCATTACCTTGTAGGAGGTATTGGGACAACTTGGGCATTTTTCCTAGCTCGAATTATTTCTGTAGGATAAGAGTAATTAGTATTTAAGGGAGAATTATGGTAACAAAATTTCCTAAGTTTAGTCAAGCCCTTGCTCAGGATCCAGCAACAAGAAGGATTTGGTACGGCTTAGCAACAGCACACGACTTTGAAAGTCATGATGGGATGACTGAAGAAAATCTTTACCAAAAGATTTTTGCATCTCATTTTGGTCATTTAGCGATTATATTTTTATGGACATCAGGTAATCTTTTTCATGTAGCTTGGCAAGGTAACTTTGAACAATGGGTTCTAAATCCATTGAAGGTTAAGCCTATTGCTCATGCAATCTGGGATCCACACTTTGGTCAGCCAGCTGTAAAAGCTTTTACTAAAGGTGGCGTATCTTATCCAGTTAATATTTCTACCTCTGGTGTGTATCACTGGTGGTATACTATTGGTTTAAGAAATAATAATGACTTATATGCAGGTTCATTATTCCTATTAGTTTTAGCAGCAGTTTTATTATTTGCTGGTTGGCTTCACTTACAACCAAAATTTAGACCAGGTCTATCTTGGTTTAAAAATAATGAGTCTCGTTTAAACCATCACCTATCTGGTTTGTTTGGTTTTAGCTCTCTAGCGTGGTCTGGTCATTTAATTCATGTAGCTATACCAGAAGCTAGAGGACAACATGTTGGTTGGGATAACTTTACTAAAGTAGCACCGCATCCAGCTGGTTTAACTCCATTCTTTACGGGAAATTGGAATCTGTATGCTTCTTCTCCTGATACTACTAATCATATTTTTGGTACAAGTGATGGGGCAGGTACTGCTATTTTGACATTCTTGGGTGGTTTCCATCCTCAAACACAAGCACTATGGCTTTCTGATATAGCTCATCATCATTTAGCTATTGGAGTTGTGTTTATATTTGCAGGTCATATGTACCGAACAAATTGGGGAATTGGACATAGTCTGAAAGAAATTTTAGATGCTCACCGTCCCCCAGGAGGTCGCTTAGGCGCAGGTCATAAAGGTTTGTTTGAGACTTTAACAAATTCATTACACTTCCAGTTAGGTCTAGCTTTAGCTTCTTTAGGTGTGATTACATCTTTAGTTGCTCAGCATATGTATGCTATGCCTTCATATGCTTTTATTGCTAAGGATTATACAACTCAGGCTGCATTATATACTCATCATCAGTACATAGCAGGATTTTTAATGGTTGGGGCTTTTGCACACGGGGCTATCTTCTTTGTGCGTGATTATGATCCTGAGCAAAATAAAAATAATGTTCTTGCTAGAATTTTAGAACATAAAGAAGCTATTATATCTCATTTAAGTTGGGTTTCTTTATTCTTAGGGTTCCATACTTTAGGTCTTTATGTTCATAACGATGTAGTTGTAGCTTTTGGTCAGCCTGAAAAGCAAATTTTGGTTGAACCTGTATTTGCACAATGGATACAAGCTTCTTCTGGGAAAGCTTTATACGGTTTTGACGTTTTATTATCTTCTAGTGGAAGTTTAGCTTCCAATGCAGGTAGTAATATTTGGTTACCTGGTTGGTTAAGTGCAATTAATGACGGTAAAAATTCTCTTTTCTTACCTATAGGTCCTGGTGATTTCCTAGTACATCACGCGATTGCTTTGGCATTGCATACTACAACATTAATTTTAGTTAAAGGTGCTTTAGATGCACGTGGATCTAAACTGATGCCAGATAAAAAAGACTTTGGATACAGTTTCCCTTGTGATGGTCCAGGAAGAGGTGGTACGTGCGATATCTCTGCATGGGACGCTTTCTACTTATCTATGTTCTGGATGTTAAATACCATTGGGTGGGTAACTTTCTATTGGCATTGGAAACATGTTACAATTTGGCAAGGCAACCCTGGTCAATTTAACGAGTCTTCCACATATATCATGGGTTGGTTAAGAGATTATTTATGGTTAAACTCTTCCCCATTGATTAATGGGTATAACCCTTATGGAATGAATAGTTTATCTGTGTGGTCTTGGATGTTCTTATTTGGACATTTAATTTGGGCAACTGGGTTTATGTTCCTTATTTCTTGGAGAGGTTACTGGCAAGAGCTTATCGAAACGCTTGCTTGGGCACACGAAAGAACTCCTTTGGCGAATTTAGTACGCTGGAAAGATAAACCAGTGGCTTTATCTATTGTTCAAGCTAGACTTGTTGGGTTAGTTCATTTTACGGTTGGGTATATCTTTACATATGCAGCATTCGTAATTGCATCAACAACTGGTAAATTTGGTTAACTCTAAAGGCTAAATAGAATTAATTTAGGCACATCAAAAATATTTATTAGAAATAAATATTTTTGAGTGTCTACTAAAGTTAGAATAAAACTATGAATGCATCTTTAGGTTTTATCTGATAGACTATTTTGTAGTAAAAAATTTATTTGTTAAAAGTTTATGGCAAAAAAGAATATGATAGAGCGTGAAAGAAAACGTCAACGCTTAGTAACTAAATATAGTAAAAAAAGAATACAAATTAAAGATTCTATAAGAAATGCTACTTCTTTTCAGGAAAAGCTTGCTTTATTTGGAAAGTTTCAGTCTTTGCCAAGAAATTCTTTTCCTTCTCGATTAAGGAATAGATGCTGGATGACAGGTCGTAGTAGAGGCTACTATAGAAGTTTTGGAATTTCTCGACATGTTTTAAGAGAAATGGCACATAGTTGTCTTTTACCTGGGGTTACTAAATCTAGTTGGTAGAATATTTCTTTAGTTCGAAAATAGTAGTAGTTACAAAGTTTGTGATTTAGTGATTACTACTATTTTTATGCTTACTTACAGGCCAAATTGATTTCCTCTGCGGTATTGAAGATATGCAGCAACAAATAAGCCAACTAAGGTCACAGGAATTAATCCAAGTACTATTCCAAATAATAAGGGTTCTATCATTTTTGTCGTTCCTACAATAACGTTATCTGCAAATCGCCGTAATGGTTAGATTTACCTACAATAATTTTTATTATACTCTACATCTATATATTTATTTCAGACCAGATAAAATAACTGAAAAAGTTGAGATATTTTTAAATATCCCAACTTTTTCAGTTATCTGAATCCGACTGCAGCCTGCCAAACGAAAGCTAATAAAAGGAAAAATACTGGGATAACTGGAGCTACATCTATAATTGGTTTAAAGATTGCATAGGCTTCAGGTAGTTTGGCTAATAATAAAATTTCTTCCATATTTTAAGTGACCTCTTTACTAGAAAGTAGAATTTGTAAAGGCTGAATAAAAAACCAAGAAAGGCCCATTAGTTTTTTATCCATCTACATATAGTCTACAACATAGATTAATTTAAGGGTAATTAACTCTATAGAATAATTCTTAAAATTTACTTAATTTACAAAAAAGATGAAATTTAATAATTAAGATTTTTCGTTTTAGTTCTATTTTATTTATGAAATAATCGTCACAAATACAAGCGAATAGTATAACATGTATTAGAATAATCTTTTTCATAGAATTCTCTGGTATCTTCAGATACTTCTAGACAACAAAGATTTCTTTGAAATGTGAACTTTATTTCTGAGGAAAAAAGAATATGATAGCTATTCTGCAGTTGCTTGTTAGTATTTTAATACTTTTGTCTTTTGCTTTAGTCGTTGGGGTTCCTGTTATTTTAGTATCTCCTGGTGAGTGGGAAAAATCTAAAGGCTTAGTTTATACTGGTGCAGGTCTTTGGTTTGGTCTTGTTATTGTTACTGCTGCTTTCAATTCTTTCATAATTTAGGCGTTAAGTTTGGCTAGACCAGATATGAAACGTATTTCGTTGTCGATCCGGTCTAGTTAAATCTTATTGTTAATCTTAAGAATAATTGACAAAATAATAATTTCTGTATACATATATATCATAGTAATAATGCGGGTGTAGCTCAGTGGTAGAGCGCAACCTTGCCAAGGTTGATGTCGCGCGTTCGAATCGCGTCACCCGCTTCGCATTTAGATAAGATTATGTCACATACGTATTGGGTTTTTAGATTACAGGAGAGAGTGGGATTCGAACCCACGGAAACCGCAAAGTCTCTTCTGATTTCAAATCAGACGCATTCGACCAACTCTGCCACCTCTCCGAGTCATCTACTACCTAATGGTAGCAGATTTTTATCTATTAGTTAATAGATTTATTTGTAAATTTAACTTGAGCTGGGTTAAGGTTTTTTCCAATGGAATGAGATACATTACCAACTCCCACTCGACCAGCGTTAACTTTTTCAGGGAGAACTCCATCTTTTGGATGTAGGTATTGTACTTCTCCACTTGGAAATATTCTGTAAATTTTATAGTCTGTGATTTTGAAGCTTGTTTTGACCTGAGTAGCAAGGGCTAAGCATTGTTCTTTTCTTGCTAAATAAAGGAGATTTTCACCTTTTCTCATTATAGCAGCGCCACCAGTGGGCATTTCAAAGACTTGTTCTTTTGGGCTTGTCCATGTGATAGCATATTTTTCTTCAACTTCTGCAGCTCTTAGCCATCCACCCGTACTTCCTTCGAATGTAGGGGATGGTATTTGTAAATTTAATGTTTCGCTCATACTAATGATGGATTATTATTATATAAATAATTATAGCATTAATCTATCAATTTAAGATAATAATAACATTTTTTATAGCGGGGAATGGATTTGAACCATTGACCTTCGGGTTATGAGCCCGACGAGCTACCAGACTGCTCTACCCCGCGTTAACATAAGCTTTATTATAACATGAATTATTAGATTAGGTAACTTTTATTTAATGATGTATATGACTATACTAATGGATAGTACTACAGAAGATATTGCCAGAGATAATTCTAGTTTTTTTAAAATGGGTAAAACTTCGTATATTCCTGCAAGTCTATCTTGAATTAGGATTTCAGGATGCTTTATCCAAGTCTGTCCATCATACCATCCAGACTCTTCATAACTTAAAGTAGATTTTATTAACCTTCTATATACGTATTTCCAGGCTAGATAAACTCGTAAAAGCAGTAATATAAAAAGTATCATAGAACTCATTCCAACTTGTAGTATAGAACTTAAGATGTTATTTTCCCAGTTAGGCGTGCTTGAGACTACTACTGTCGATATGGATGCGAATGATAAGATTAGGAAAACAGAGGTTTTAAAAAAACTTAGTGTGTCTTTAGTAGTCCACATAAAACCAAATGATTGTTTTAAATTACTATATTCATTTAATGGTCTTTGGCTTTGCGGTACAGGACATTTAATGTTTTGGCCCATGGTTATAATTATTCTGAGCTACTTGATGCAGAAATGATGATGGTTAGTAGAAAAAAGATTCCTATTAAACCCCATGTAATTTTATTTATACTTTCTTCCGCAGTGCGGGTGCTACCGAATACTTGAGTTTGACTTCCTAAGTTTTGTGATTTTGGGTTATGAAGAATTATGAAAAAAATTAATGCTATAGAGCATATAATCCATATATTATGCAGCATAGGAAAGTTAAGCGTTTGTTTAAGTTTGTAGAAGGAATTGTTGAGGTTAATTCCTTCCTTTTATAGGGCGAGTATTACTAGGTCTTTACTCTCCTTGCAATTTTAGTAGTGCAAACCCTAGGGCTAATCCAACCAATGTAATTACAAAACTGATAGCACCTGCTGTAATGATTTCATTTCCCATATTTTACTCCGTAGTATATCTATACTTTATATTTTAGAAACCGTTTCTACCCCATACTACTAATGCTAATGAGAATGTAAACATTACCATCAAAGATGACCATCCTAAGCTTATTATATCCATAAATGATATTGTAGATAATTATTTTGTGTTATCACTATTTTACTGTTAACTCTTGAAAGTTTCCGTGTCTTAGGAAAGAAATAAATTTTCAGAGAGCTGAGTTTACATTATACTATATAAAATAAATGTCGTCGCCTTAGAAAAAAGCAATTTTATCTTATGAGAGAGATTTAATTTTCGTTTTGTATCTAGAAAAATTATGAAGATTATATTGGTATCGTACCCTTTTTAAGATAAGTCGATTTAAATTAAGATGTTGAATCCAGGTGACTTAATTTAGTCTAAAATATCAACATTCATTTCATTTTAGTAGTAAATTCTCTTTAAAGTATTATTCTGTAAGTGAAGATTTTAGATATAAGATAACCTATATAATCTATTTATATGACAAGTAATTTAGCAACTCAGTTGCGAGAAGGTACGAGTAAGTCTCATAGTATGGCAGAAAACGTAAGTTTCGTAAAATCGTTTTTAGGCGGAGTTGTTGATAAAGAATCTTATCGTAAATTGGTTTCGAACCTTTACTTTGTGTATTCAGCCATGGAAGAAGCCATGGAAAAAAATAGGAATAATGTTTTTATTAAGCCTATATACTTTCCAGAACTTAATCGGCGTGAAAATTTGGAGAAAGATTTAGAGTATTATTATGGTTCTGAATGGCGATCTGCAATTATACTTTCTGAAGCAACTAAGTTATATGTGGAAAGAATTCAGTTAGTTTCTGTTCAAAGACCTGAATTATTGGTAGCACATGCTTATACTCGGTATTTAGGTGATTTATCTGGAGGACAGCTTTTGAAAAAGATTGCCCAAAGAGCATTAAATTTGTCTGATGGAAGAGGTTTGGCGTTTTATGAATTTGATCGAGTGGCTGATGAACAAGAATTTAAGCAAAATTATAAAAAGGCTTTAGATTCTTTGCCTTTAGATTCTAGTGTAGCAGATCAAATAGTAGCAGAAGCCAATGTCTCATTCACTATGAACATGAAGATGTTCCAAGAACTAGAAACAAGTTTTGTCCGTATCTTAGTGAAATTGATAACAAATTTAGTATCTTCACTTGTACAGCCAGGATTGACGACTTAGGGATTAGTCTGCAAAAAAGGATGTAAAAAATCTCTTACTTAATTATTTACATCTTTTTTCTGTAATCTTATTATTATCATATATAAGTTAGCGAATATTAATTAAAATTTATGGGTAAATTAAAAACTCGTCGTTCAGCTAAGAAAAGATTTCGTAAAACTGCCAATGGAAATTTTCTTAGAAGAAGAGCGTTTAAAGGTCATCTATTAGAAAAAAAATCTGCAAAACGGAAAAGAAATCTTTCCCGTCATTTAATAGTTTCATTTGGAGACTCTCTTGCGTTACGTAGTATGCTTCCTTATCTATAGTTGATATGAGCATGATATAAAATTACAAATAAATAAGTAAGAATAAAATGGTAAGAGTAAAAAGGGGTAATGTAGCTAGAAAAAGAAGAAATAAGATTTTAAAGTTGGCGAAAGGTTTTCGGGGTACACATTCTAAGCTATTCAGAATGGCTAACCAACAAGTCATGAAAGCTTTAAGATACTCATATGTTGGTAGAAAGTGCAGAAAACGTCAGTTTCGTAGTTTATGGATTGTTAGAATTAATGCAGCAGTTCGTCAAAGCGGTACGAATTATAGTTCATTTATGAGTTTTTTAAAGCGATCCAACATAGGGTTAAATAGAAAAATGTTAGCTCAATTAGCTGTTTTGGATTTTTCTTCTTTTAATGTAGTAGTAAAACTAGCTAATTCATAAATGGTTTTAAAAAAAGTTTTTAGCATGTGTAATTTTAGTATTTACACATGCCAAGTTTTTAGAAGTTCATTTCCGCTAGTTGAACTTTCTCGAATTGTTTTTTCTTAAGCACAAGCAGAATTTGAGCTAAGATTATTGTAAAGAAGAATGCGATCATTCCTTTTACTCTCGCAGGGCTTTGTAATACTATTTCTGTCTCAGTTTGGCCAACTCCTCCAACATTCGGATCTATAGTTAAAGGTTGATCAGCAAATAGAGTTTGTCCTTCTTTAATAGTTAGATCAGGTCCAGCTGGTATAGCAACTGAAACAATATCTCCTCGTTTAGATTTTATGGAAATATTATACCCACCTTGACTTAGTTTTTCTATTTTTAACACTTGTCCTTCTGAAGGTGATGTATAGATTGTATTATTAGTTTTAGTACCTGTTGGGTTTACTTGACCTCGCCCTCTGTTAGCTCCTACATAGATAGGATATTTAATAAAGTGAACATTTTTGTTCTCCGCAGGATTAGGAGATAGTATTGGGAAAACAATCTTTTGATGTTTGTCACCTGGTATAGGTCCTATAACCAAGATATTTGGTTTTGATGCACTGTACGTGGAGATTGTTAGTCCTTTGCTTTCTTCTTTTAGTTCTTCAGATAATCGTTCTTTTGGAGCTAAAGTGAAACCTTCTGGAAGTATTAATACAGCACCTACGTTAAGTGGTCCTTTGCTTCCATCACCTGTAACTTGTTTTGTGGATAAGTCGTAAGGAATTTGTACTTCTGCTCCGAATACTGTATCCGGTAGAACTCCTTGTGGAACTTCGATTTCGACGGGTTTTTGAGCTAAGTGGCAGTTTGCGCATACAATTCTTCCTGTAGCTTCTCTAGGATTTTCGTATGCTTGTTGTGCAAATATTGGAAAAGCGTTTGAGAAAGTTGGAACTGCTATTGCCAATAGTGTACATACGGCTAGTATGTATTGTGTTACGCTTTTAGTCAAATTTACGAAATAATTATTTTTCATTAGTCTCCGAACTGTTTCTTATAATAAATAATACTGAGGCGAGAGATTTGGGTATCTCTCAATGGAGTTGCAAAGAGGATTATTATAGGTTATAGATAATACTTCAATACAAACTTTATTAAAATGTTTGTAGCATAAGAGAACAAATCCCATGCTAACATCAAGGATTAGGAAACCCCTGGGTATGTATGTGATCTTGAAATCTTGTACAAGAACGTTAGCTATAATATTTTAACTTAAAACTTGGTCTTGTAATCAATATTTCTTCTACTTTTTTCTATGATTAATACAACTCCAGCTCCTAAAAAGTATAAAATTATAACTATTGACGACATTAAAATTTGTGTTAGAGGGTCTACAGAAGGGGTTAGTATAGCTCCTATGATTGTTGATCCTAAGATGACATATCTCCATATAGAAAGCATAGTTTCCCCAGAGATAATACGAAATAATCCTAACATTACTTGAATTACTGGGAGTTGAAAGGCTAAACCTGTACTAAAAAGTAGTATAAGGATGAATTCGAAGTATTGCTCGAAGGACCAAAAAGGTTCTACGACTTCTGATCCGTAATTTATGAAGAAGTTCAGAGCCGCGGGTACTAGTATGTAATATCCAAATAGTATCCCAGATAAGAATAATCCTATTGCTCCTAATATTATTGGCAAAAGAGTTTTACGTTCATTTTTTGTCATCCCCGGAAGGACAAATAGAATGATTTGATATATCAGGAAAGGGCTACTAATTAATAATCCTGTGTATGCGGCTACTTTTATTGACGCAAAAAAGTATTCTCCAGGGGCAAATTGTAAGAATTTTATTCCTAGTGCTGGTTCTTGCAACGTCTTTACTATATTTTTTACACTGAAGACGCATACAATAATGGAACTTAATAAAGTTGCTATGGACCAAAACGCTCTCTGACGTAGTTCTTCTAGATGATCAGAAAGTGACATTTCGGCATCGTTCTGTCTAATATCCAGACTGTAGGGAATCAGTAAGTTTTGTTTCTTGATAATATCCATTGTGGAATTTAGTCTAGGGACTGTATTTGTTTACGTCGTTATTTTTTTTTATAAATTAAATACAGGTATATAAAAAAAAATTTTATTTATATACCTGTATTTGATTTATAACGTAGAAGCTTGTACTCTTGCTCGTGCTTTGCGCAGATTTTGAGTAGCCTCTATTTTTTCTTTACTAGTTGTAGCTTCGTTAAAGCGTACAGTCATTTCTTCTAAGTTTTTTTGGGCTTCATCTTTATTTATTTTTGATCCTTCTTCTGCCCCGTTAACTAGGATTGTTAATTCATCATTTTCAACTTCAGCAAAGCCACCCATTAAAACTACTGGGATCCAGTCTTTGTCTACTCTAACTCTCATAACTCCTATATCTAAAGCTGTTAAAAGAGGGGCATGACCTTTTAAAATACCAAGCTGTCCAGTACTACTTGGTAAGATTACTTCTTCTGCATTTGCATCCCAAACGTTTCTGTCAGGAGCTATTATACTAACATGTAGAGACATTTTTACCTATCCTTTTAAGCTTTTTGCTTTGTTAATAGCTTCGTCTATGTTACCTACAAGATAGAATGCTTGTTCAGGTAACTCATCCAGTTCCCCATTTAAAATCATGTTGAACCCTTTGATACTGTCAGCTAAGGAAACATATTTACCAGGAGATCCTGTGAAAACTTCAGCTACGAAGAATGGTTGTGATAAGAATCGTTCTATCTTTCTAGCTCGTGCAACAGTTTGTCTATCTTCTTCAGATAATTCATCCAGACCTAAAATAGCGATAATATCTTGTAGTTCTTTGTAACGTTGTAGAGTTTGTTTAACTGTTTGAGCCGTAGAGTAGTGTAGTTTTCCAACAATTTCTATTTGAAGCATTGTGGACGTAGAGTCTAGAGGATCTACAGCTGGGTAGATGCCTTTCGCAGCAAGGTTTCTAGATAGAACTGTAGTAGCGTCAAGATGAGAGAATGTTGTTGCCGGTGCTGGATCTGTTAAATCATCTGCTGGAACATACACAGCTTGAATTGAAGTTATAGATCCTTCAGTAGTGGAGGTGATACGTTCTTGTAATGCTCCCATTTCAGTTGCCAGAGTTGGTTGATATCCTACAGCAGATGGCATACGTCCTAATAGAGCAGATACTTCAGATCCAGCTTGCACGAATCTAAAAATGTTGTCTATAAATAGTAGTACGTCTTGTTTATTTACGTCTCGGAAGTATTCAGCCATTGTTAATGCTGTCAGACCAACTCGCATACGTGCTCCAGGTGGCTCGTTCATTTGTCCGTAAACTAAGGCTACTTTTGATTCACCTAAGTTTTCTTCGTTGATAACTTTTGATTCTTTCATTTCCATGTAAAGGTCATTACCTTCACGAGTTCTTTCACCTACTCCTCCAAATACAGATACTCCACCGTGAGCTTTGGCGATATTATTAATAAGTTCCATAATCAAAACTGTTTTACCTACTCCGGCTCCTCCGAATAGACCAATCTTACCTCCTCGTCTGTATGGAGCAAGTAGGTCTACAACTTTGATACCTGTTTCAAATATAGATGGTTTTGTTTCTAATTCAGTGAAAGCAGGGGAGGATCTGTGAATCGGTAGTGTCTTTTCTATTTTAAGATCACCCATGTTATCTACAGCTTGGCCTAAGACATTAAAAATACGACCTAAGGTAACTTTACCTACAGGAACGCTAATTGGGTTTTCTGTATCAACAACTCCTATGCCGCGTTTTAGACCATCTGTTGATGTCATAGACACAGCTCGAACTCGATTGTTACCTAGTAATTGTTGAACTTCACATGTTACTGCAGATTCACCTTCACCTACAATGATTGCATTGTAAATTCTTGGTAGCTTGCCGTTAGGAAATTCTGCATCTACTACAGGACCAATGATTTGAGTTATAAAACCAGCACTTGTTGCAGTTTTAACCATATTACTTTTAGTTTCTCCGATTAGAATACACAATAGATGTTTCGTAATAAATTTCTCTTCATTAGATATAATACTTGGAGATAAGAATTAAAACTATGAGATCTTTGCAAATCTATAAACTTTTTAAAGCTACAGGGTTTTGC
>JBMOEI010000061.1:0-29333 GCA_049318985.1 Desulfuromonadaceae bacterium | reverse complement strand
TGGGTAAACCTGAATTCAGAAAAACGGGTCAACACATTACTGGTGGTGGCACGTAACAGCAAGAAATGCAACGCTTGAATCAGCACCATCAAATATCGTGTATGTAGGCAGAGGTTATTAAGATGAGCCATTTCGACAAAGCAATCCTTTCAGTGTTGAGACATGAAGGAGGTTATGTCAACCATCCATCTGATCCTGGTGGAGAAACGAACTTTGGAATCTGCAAACGGTCATACCCAAAGTTGGATATCAAGGCGCTGACCAAAGAAGAGGCAATTGAGATTTATCGCACTGACTACTGGCGATACGCATACGATAAGATGCCGTATCGCATTGCTGCCAAGATATTTGATATTGCGGTAAATATGGGATATACGCCTGCCCACAAAATATTACAACGCGCTGTTGGTGCGGTTGATGACGGAATTGTCGGACCCCGCACACTTGAATTAACCAATGGTATGGATGAGCAGACGGTGCTTGATAATATCAGTGAAGAGCAGAAAAAGTATTATCAGGCGATCATCAAGCGCAGACCGGAATCAGCGGTATTTATGGCAGGGTGGACAAAACGTGCAGAGTGGCAACCTGGTGAGGGGGTGGCGTGATGGCGGATAAATACAACAGCAAGTTTGCACGGTTCGTCGGATGGTTGAATAACTATGAAGCGCACGAAGGTTTTGCAGTCACGATCGGAAAGTCATGCACTCTCTACAGTGTATCGGAAGACAAGGTACATGCTGACTGGCGCAGGCATGAGCTGGTCCATCAACGGCAGCTGAAAGAGCTTGGGTGGTGGCGGTTTATGTATCGGTATTTTTTCTACAATATTACTCGGGGGTATCGCATGAACCCTTTTGAGCAAATGGCTCGTGGAGAGACTGATGGATACAATGATAAATAAAAAATATGGTCATTGGACAGTACTCAAATTTTCTCATATTGGCACTTGCCGTGACAAATATTATTTGTGTGAGTGTGATTGTGGAACAAAGAAAGCTGTGCGTGGTAACTCGTTGCGTACTGGCAAAGCAACACAATGTCAAGCCTGTGCTGCGAGACTCACAAAAAACCGTACCACGCATGGATTATGTGGTTCCCCTATTTATAACACATGGAAAATGATGATGGCGAGATGTGACAGTCCTAACTCTACAGCATTTAATAGTTATGGAAAGAGAGGCATTAAAGTCTGCAACGAATGGAGAGATGGTGCGACTTTCATTGATTGGGCTATTAATAATGGATGGGCAGCAGATTTATCAATAGACAGAATAGATGTAAATGGCGACTACTCCCCAGAAAATTGTCGTTGGGCAACGAACAAGCAACAAAAAGAAAATGTTAGATTGCTTGTGGCATCAAACAAGTCCGGTTACAGGGGTGTTAGTCACAAACCCGATCGTGATGTATGGTTGTCACGATTAACAGTGGATTATAAGAAAATTCATTTAGGGCATCACAAAACTCCAGAATTAGCGGCCAAAGCATATGATAACTACATCATCTCTAATGGATTGAAAAGACCTTTGAATTTTGAAATTGAAGCCAGGGGGGATAAATGAGCATCTTTGCAGAGGTGACAGCAGCGGGAGTTGGTTCTGTAATGACGGGCATAGGTAGCCTTGTAAAGGATATCCGGCAAGCAGTCACAGGGGAGCTTCCAGCGGAGAAGAGAGCAGAGATTGAGATGAAACTGCTTGAACTGGAGAACCAGGCTACTCTAGCTCAGACAGAGATAAACAAGATTGAAGCTGCTAATCCGAGTTTATTCGTTTCGGGCTGGAGGCCGGGAGCGGCTTGGGTATGCGTAATGGGACTGGTCTACACCTTCCTGTTTAAACCATTGTTCCCTTGGGCGGTTCAGGTAGGGGCAATCATTGTAGGCAAGGTATCTACCATCCCCCCCCTGCCGGACGTACCTATGGGGGATCTGATGATTTTGCTGGGGGGTATGCTTGGGTTGTCGTTGAGTCGTACTGTTGAGAAAATAAAAGGGGTAACTAAGTAAATTTGTTTACCTGGAGCTTATATGGCGAAGTCATGTAAATTTTGCGTGTTTTTGAACAGCTACGTTTGTGACAATCAGGATTGTATCGGTTGTAATCAGTGCAAACCAAAATAAAGAGGAGGTGATTAACATGGCATGTGGCGGAAAAGGAAAACCGTGCCCACCAGCAAAACCGGCAGGCGGGAAAAAAGGCGGTAAAGGGTGCTGAAAAACTCTGCCAATACCTGACAATTAGTGGAAGAAAAACAGCTTATAACTATTTAGTTTATAAGCTGTTTTTGTGTCTGTAGCTGGCGTTTTAAGTCCCTTGTGTCTACCAGTTCCACCATTCGGGCATAACTTCCAGCAGACTTATTATCAGCAGTTAACACGTTCCTTAAGCTCTTTGCCCGTTTTGAAAAACGGAGTCTTTTTGGAAGGGATGCGTACCACTTCGCCGCTTTTCGGGTTTCTCGCTTCCCGGCCGAGACGCTCACGAATGGTAAAGCTGCCAAATCCACGGATTTCAACTTTATCACCGGACTTAAGTGCCTCTTCAATTGAATCGAAAACCGTATTTACGACAATTTCAGAAACCTTGATGTTTAACATGCAGTGTGACTGGACAACTTTTTCTATGAGTTCGCTCTTGGTCATACATACCTCTGTCGCGTGATATAAATTAATTGGATCTATTGTTTAAACCCTGTTTCAGTAAATCGCCAAATGTTGATGTTGACTCGCCCTGCGAACCCATATACTGCTCAAATTCGGCTTTTTCAACGGCAACATGCATCGTCTTTATGGACAAAGATATCCGGCGATCTTTGGAATCACAGCTTAAGACGACCGCCTCAAGATTATCGCCGACTTTTGCAAACTCTTTAGCTGAAGCAATTTTTTCACGAGAAAGTTCAGATACATGAATCAAACCTTCAATGCCCTCTTCGAGTTCTACAAAAACACCAAAATCCGTTAAGGAGGTAACTTTTCCGGTCACCAGGACGCCGGCGCGATACTTATCCGGAGCAAGGCTCCATGGATCGGGCTCAAGCTGTTTGATACCAAGGGAAAGCCGCTCATTTTCAACATCAACTTTCAGGACAACTGCCTGTACAAGGCTCCCTTTTTCATAGACATCACCCGGATGCTTGATGCGCTTTGTCCATGACATATCCGATACATGCACCAGACCGTCGATGCCATCTTCTATACCGATAAACATCCCGAAATCGGTCATGTTCTTAATCAATCCTTCAATTCTGGTACCAGCCGGATACTTGTCGGCTATAGTCGTCCAGGGGTTATCCGATACCTGCTTAAGTCCCAGAGATATTTTACGATTCCCCATATCAATGCCAAGTACGATTGTTTCAACTTCTTCACCAATTGCAAGAATGTCTGCAGCACGACGAACCCGCTTCGTCCAGGACATCTCTGATACGTGAATCAGGCCTTCAATACCGGCTTCCAGTTCGATAAACGCACCGTATTCCATAAGGCTGACAACCCGGCCACGTACACGGCTGCCAATCGGGAACTTGGCAGGAACATCAAGCCATGGATCAACAAGAGTCTGCTTTACACCGAGTGATATTTTCCCTTTAGTACGGTCGAATTTGAGGATTTTTGCAGTGATCTGCTGCCCCGGTTTAAGAACATCAGCCGGTTTGCCGACTCTGCCCCAGGAAAGATCCGAAACGTGAAGCAATCCATCAACGCCACCCAGGTCTACAAAAGCGCCATAATCGGTAACATTTTTAATTGTTCCTTCAACGATCTGCCCTTCTACAAGCTTTTCCAGTGTTACATCACGAACTGTTGCACGCTCTTCCTCAAGTACAACACGACGGGACAGCACGATATTATCACGGCGCTGATTGATTTTTATAACCTTGAAGCGCGCATTCAGCCCGATATAGCTGTCCGAATCAGACGAAGGGCGGATATCAACCTGCGATGAGGGAAGAAATGCCTGTACTCCACCGATGTCAACGGTAAAACCACCATTTACTTTACCGGTTACGGTTCCTTCGATGATACCGCCTTCCTGACAGGCATCACCGATTTTATCCCACGCAGAGAGATAATCAGCTTTCTTTTTGGAAAGGACATAGCCTTTTTTTCCATCCTGACGAGTCATCAGAACGCGAATCTTGTCGCCGGCCTGAACCGTCACCTCACCATCAGCATTCCGGAATTCCCCGAGTGGAACATGACCTTCCGACTTCAGCCCGATATCAACGAGGACCGTATCTACATCCACGCGCACTACAGTTCCCTCTATGATTTTATCCCGTTCGGGACGATCTTTTAAACTCTCAGTGAAAAGCGCTGCAAATTCACTGCTTTGCTGATCGCCGTCGAGTTCCTCATTTTCTTCTCCGGCAGCGTCAAGCTTTTTAAAATTCACCATTACACCATACCCCCTGAACATTTATCGTTCTTCTTTTTTATTAAGCTTGGCAATGTATCAATATGCTCGCAATATTTCAATCGCTTTTATTCAATTGCTCAATTTTATTCAAAACTTCATCAATTATCCATTTTGGCGTCGAAGCACCGGCAGTAATTCCAACCTGATCAACGCCTGCAAACCAGGCCGGGTCAATTTCGGAAGCCGTTTCGATATGGTAGGTATGCGGTTGAATTTCAGCACAGACTTCAAGCAGGCGACGGGTATTTGCGCTGTTAAAACCGCCTACTACCAGCATGCATCCAACCTGGCCCGCCAGCTCTTTTGCTTCTTCCTGACGAACGGCAGTGGCATCGCAAATTGTGTTGTACACGCGTATCTCACCGCCACGCAGCAAACAGCCTGACACCACATTTTTCAGATTTTCAAACGACTGAGTTGTCTGGGCAACCACTCCGATTTTGTTCATTTTAGGAAGCTTTGTTACATCATCACTTGATGCAACAACATACACCTTCTCGCCCCCGTAGGAAACGATGCCCTGAACTTCCGGATGGTCTGCATCTCCGACAACGACAACGCTATAGCCGGCCTCTGAAAGGCTTTTTACATGCTCCTGAGCTTTTGTTACAAACGGGCAGGTCGCATCGATAATGTCCAGCTTCTTCTGCTCTGCCTCCAGAATCTCTTTCTGTTCCACGCCATGTGAGCGGATAATTATGGTGCCCTGTTCAAGGTCATCAAGAGAGTCAAGGGCACGGATGCCCAACTCTGCAAGCTTACCGACAACCTGTGGAGAGTGGATAATCGGTCCAAGCGTGTAGGTGTTTTTATTTTTACCGGCAGCCTCAAAGGCGATCTGCGTTGCCCGCTTTACGCCGAAACAAAATCCGGCCTGTTTTGCAAGAATAACTTTCATAGTGAAACGCCCGCATTCTCTATTTTATGACGACAGATGGCTTCCATACGGTTCAAAACCTCATCAATGGAAAGCCGCGAGGAATCAATCAGCAGTGCATCTTCAGCCTGCCTGAGCGGAGCGAGATCTCTCTCTGTGTCCTGCAGGTCACGTTTTTCAACATCGACAACCGTTTCAGCAAATGATACCGATTCCCCTTTACTGAGCATCTCTTCACAGCGCCTTCTGGCCCGTTCTTCCACAGAGGCGCTGAGATAGAATTTCACTTCCGCATCCGGGAAGACAACGGTGCCGATATCACGCCCCTCAAGAACAACACCGCCCCTGCTTCCCATCTTTTGCTGCGCTTTCAGCAATGCTGCCCGTACCGGTTTGAGAGATGCGGTCTGGGATGTCAGCAGTGACATTTCCGGTGAACGGATCTGGTCCGTAACATCAGTTCCGTTGGCACGGACTACCTGTCTCCCCGAATTCGGTTCAAGTTTTATGTCAATGTTTTGACAAAGCATCTCGACCGCTGCAAGATCTCCAAGATCGACTGATGCGAGCGAAAGCAGCAGAGCAGCAGCCCGATACATGGCTCCGGTGTCAATCTGGATATACCCGAGCCGTTCAGCCAGGAGACGCGCAATAGTACTTTTTCCGGCACCGGAAGGGCCGTCAATAGCGATGATTATACCGTCAGGTCGTGAAGGCATAGGTTATTTAACCGCCACTTCTTCCAAAAGGGGAAAAAAAGTCGGAAAAGAGGTTGCGACACATCCGATATCAGAAACCGTAATTGCACCCGCAGCAACCAGAGCAGCAACGGACATCGACATGGCGATACGATGATCACCGCAACTATCGACAGATCCGCCGAGAAGTCGGCCGGAACCGGAAATATCCATGCCGTCTTCAGTTTCAGTGACCGTAATGCCCAGCAGCCTGAGATTCACTGCCATAGCGGTGATCCGGTCAGTCTCTTTTACCCGCAATTCTTTGGCATCCCTGATAGTTGTTATCCCTTCTGCGCGTGCAGCGGCAACACAGATAACCGGAAATTCGTCAATGGCACGGGGAACGACGCTGCCGGAAATATCTATGCCTTTCAGTCGGGAGGTGCGAACCAGTATGTCAGCAACAGGCTCGCCGGACAGTTCACGCGGGTCAACAAGCTGAATATCGCCTCCCATTGCCTGGAGGATATCGATAACGCCGGTTCGGGAGGGATTAACCCCGACATTCCTGATCAGGAGCTCCGAGTGTGGCGTTATTAACGCCGCTACAATAAAAAATGCGGCCGACGAGATGTCTCCCGGCACGGACACTTCCCGGGCAGTCAGCTCCACACCGCCACGAACCGTGACGCCATTACTCAGAACGTCAAGCGATGCGCCGAAGTAACGAAACATCCGCTCGGAATGGTCCCGCGACAGACTTGGTTCCGTAACGGTTGTTTCACCTTCGGCATACAGACCGGCCAGCATGATCGATGATTTAATCTGGGCACTTGACACCGGTGATTGGTAGCTTATTCCCTTAAGACCGCCGCCGTTTATCGCCAACGGAGCCAACGTGCCGCCATTACGGCCGGCAATACGTGCCCCCATACGGGTGAGCGGCTCAACAACCCGTTTCATGGGGCGTTTGCGCAGGTATTGGTCACCGGTAACAACCGAAAAAAATGACTGTCCGGAAAGGAGGCCGGTGATCAGTCTGATAGTTGTTCCGGAATTACCACAGTCGAGAACGTCGCCAGGCTCTTTCAGACCATGCAGTCCCCGGCCGGTAATTTCAATAGTTTCACCATCGTCAGCTATTGATACTCCCATGGCGCGAAATGCGTGCATGGTTGACATATTGTCTTCACCGCGCAAAAAACCGCGGACTGTGGTCACTCCGTTGGCTATCGCACCGAGCATGATGGAACGATGGGAAATGGACTTGTCGCCCGGAACGGTAATGCTCCCCTTGACGGATGCTGCCGGTTGGATGGTTATTGAATTCACGGATACTCCGGTTACAACGTATATTTTTATATGATTCCGTCGCGAAACTGTTTTGCAATAGTGAAAAAATCGGTTAATCCTGCCTGATCGCCACAGTCAATTCTCCTCCGCAATTCGGCAAGACTGCTGGAAAATCCATCGATGCTTGCGAGCAATGCCTCACGATTCATCAGGGCAATATCGCGCCACATGACCGGATCTGAAGATGCAATCCGGGTAAAGTCGCGAAACCCGCCTGCCGTATAGGAGAGCACATTTTCTCCCTCCACGTCCGCCGTACCGACAGCATGCACCAGGGCATAGGCCGCCATATGAGGCAGATGCGAGATCTCGGCAAAAATACGGTCATGATGCCCCGGTTCCATGGCACAGACTTCGGCACCGGTAAGCCGCCAAATCCGGTCAACGGTTGCCAGAGCGGCATGGTCGGTTCGTTCAGTGGGGGTCAGAATACAGCGTTTGCCCCGGTAAAGCGTGGCAAACGAGGCAGCCGCCCCCGAATGCTCGGTTCCGGCGATGGGGTGCCCCCCCACAAAGTGGCAGCCGGCCGGCATGAGCGCCTCGCACTCCAGGACGATGGCCGCCTTGACGCTGCCGCCGTCAGTGACGATGCAGCCGGGAGCCAACGCCGGAGCGATCCCGGCAACGACGGCGGGGATGGCGCAGACCGGTACGGAGATGAAGACCATATCCGCCCCCTCCACCCCTTTGAGAACGTCCTGGGTAACCTCATCGCAAATTCCCAGAGAGAGCGCTTCATCGAGATTGGCGCGAGATCGGCCGATACCGACAACAGTCCCTACCGCTCCCGCTTCACGCAGGGCACGTGCCAGCGATCCCCCGATCAACCCAACACCGATTATTGCCAACCGGTTTATCATCATTGTCATCTGGCCTTCCCCCTACATCGAACGCGGATACGATCCGAGTATTTTAAGAAACTGGCAGCACCTTTTGAGTTCCTCAAGCGCTTCAGATACGTCAGAATCGGAAACATGACCGAACAGGTCAAGGAAGAAGATATATTCCCACGCTTTGCTTTTGTACGGGCGTGATTCAATTTTAGTGAGGTTGATCTCCCGCCTGGCAAACGGTTCCAGCATACGGCAGAGAATTCCAGGCTCGTCTTTAACCGCGAAAAGCACGGAGGTTTTGTCGCAACCGGAACGGTCGCATCCCTTACGGGAAACCACGAGAAAGCGGGTAAAATTGTTAACCTGATCCTCAATTCTGCTTCTGACAACCTTGATGTCGTAGAGTGAGGCGGCCAATTCACTGGCTATAGCAGCAGCGGTGTAATCTTCGCTGACAATCTGGGCCGCTACGGCGGTAGAGGCTACATCAACCACCGGAATACCGGGCAGATTGTCGTCGAGCCACTGACGGCACTGAGCAATCGGCTGTGCATGTGAATAAACCTTCTTGATATCCTCCAACCGACCGGTTCGGGAGAGCAGGTCGTGATGAACTTCCAGTAGTATTTCAGCAGTTACCTGCAGTTTGCTTTCCACAAACATATCTAGGGTATGGGATATGACCCCTTCAGTTGAATTTTCAACCGGCACCACGCCGTACAGCGCTTTACCCTTTTCGACCTCTTCAAAGACGGACGGTATTGACTTCATCGGTACAAACTCAGCCGAAAGACCGAACTGCTGCATTGTAGCCAGATGGCTGAAAGTCGCCTTGGGTCCCAGAAAAGCAACTTTCATTGGTGATTCCAGGGCCAGGCAGGCCGAGATTATTTCACGGTAAATACTTTTCAAGGCATCATTTGGAAACGGACCTTTGTTTTGACTCAGTAACCGTTCAAAAATTTGTCGTTCCCGACCCGGAACATGAAAATCAAGATTATTGCCGGACTTAAGACGGCCGACATCAAGAACGACCTGGGATCGTTCATTCAGCAGATCGAGTATGGTATCGTCAATACTATCTATACGCGTTCGAAGGTCTTGAATGCTTACGGTATTTTTCTGCAAAGGGAACCACCTGAGGAAATACATGAGTAATATGTGGCAAAAGGGGGGCTAATGTAAAACAAGGGGAGATAAAAAGCAACTGTATTTCAAGGCTCTGCCGCAGAAAAGTACTTCATAGATTGATTCCGCTGACGTTAAAGCGGGCGAGCCAGGAGTCGAATATTGCCACTTTTTCTTCGCCAAACGGAAGGAGTTTTTTCCGAACTTTTTCAACCGTTTTGCGTTCGGCCAATCTACCCGGTTTTTTTGAATAAAACAGATCGGCAAAACAGATAATCTGTTCAGAGAGCGACTGAGGGCACATATCTCTCCGTGGCAGCGGCAGATCCTGTCGGACAATATCTTCAACAGTCAGGCCGACACCGGTATGGCGTTCACAGACCAGCGCATGAAGAGGGAGCCCTTCCCGGTCCAGAATTTCACGTCCGTGAACTCCGTGGGTAATGTACGGGTGTGGGCCATACAACTCAAGACCCGGAGCATGTACCCGGCAGACGCCGATATCGTGAAGCAATGCCGCTTCTTCGATAAAATGAAGGTCTTCTTCCGGCAGTGTCAGACGGTCGGCAATTGCCAATGCCAGATCGGCGACATGACGACTGTGTTCAAGTACGATTTCGAGAGGTTTATCCTTCAGGTATCGCGATAACAGTTCTGTTGTCCATATCATTATAAACTCCAGTCATCATCCGGTTATTGTCTCTTTACAACAACCGGTTAAGAAAGCCCCTGATCCGCTCGTTATCCTGCGCAGCGCCGAAAAGGTCCTCCGGCGCTCCCTCTGCCAGAAAATTCCCCGACTCCATGAAGATCACCCGATCCGCCAGTTCCCGGGCAAAGCCCATATGATGGGTGACGATAATCATCGTCATACCTTCATCAGCCAGGGTGTGAATAGTATCGAATACCTCCCCGACCAGTTCAGGGTCGAGGGCTGAGGTCGGCTCATCGAACAGCATCATTTTCGGGCGCATGGCCAGGGCGCGGGCGATTGCCACCCGTTGTTTCTGCCCGCCTGACAACGTGGCCGGAAACACATCCCGCTTATCGGACAGCCCCACCTTAACCAGCATATCCGTTGCAATGCTGCGGGCATCATCAGCCTGTTTGCGCTGTACGGTCAAAGGCCCTTCCATCACGTTCCCCAGTACAGTCATATGGGGAAAGAGGTGAAAATGCTGGAACACCATGCCGATTTCCGCCCGAAGTGCGCTTATAGCCTGGGGACGATCCTGCTGACGTCTGCCGTTGTGCAGGACATAACCAACCTCACGCCCTTCAAAGCGAATAGTCCCTTCATCTATTTCCTCCAGCAGGTTGATCGAGCGGAGCAGTGTCGATTTGCCCGAACCGGATGGACCGATAATGACCAGCTTTTCGCCGGAGGCAACTTCAAGGTTGATGCCGTTCACCGCCGTCAGGTTTTTGAACCGTTTGGTGATCTTCTCCAGTTTCAGGAGCGGTTGCTTAACGCTGTTCATAGATTCCCGCCCGATATTCAATCTTTTCAAAGATGAAAGTGAAAATGGTAGTCAACACCAGGTAGATGGCTGCCGCCAGTACCAGTGCCGTGATGTTGAAATAGGTGTTGAACATCTGGTCTGCCGCGCGCATCAGTTCGACCATGGCGATGGTCGAGACCAGGGCGGTATCCTTGATCAGGGCGATAAACTCATTACCGACCGGCGGCATCAGTCGCTTGTAGGTCTGGGGAATGATGATCCGCCGCATGGCCTGGCCATAACTCATGCCGATCGCTTTGGCCGCTTCCATCTGACCATGCTCAATACTCTGGATTGCGCCACGGATAATTTCACCGAGATAGGCCGAATAGTTCAGGCCAAGACCGATAACCGCGGATACAAACGGTGACAGCGTAATACCGAGTGACGGGAGACCGTAATAGATGAAAAACAGCTGCAGCAGCAGCGGGGTGCCACGAAAGAACCAGATGATGAACCAGCAGAAACCTGAAACAGGCGGCACTCTGCTGAGACGCCCCAGTGCGATCAACAATCCACCGAGCGGTGACACCAGCATGGTGCAGAACACCAGCAGCAGTGTCATGAGTGCACCTTTGGCGAGGACCGGGAGAAAGCGGAGGATATCAGACAGAATGGTGTGCCAGCGGGGTTTGAGTTGATCGTTTAATGCTGCGAGGAAGTTGCGGGCTTCGCTGTTGTCGGGGAAGAGTTTCAGAACGTCCTGACAGGCGGCAATAGCTTTGTCTGTAGCGTTTTGAGAGGCATAGATACGCCCGGCCTGCATTCGGCTTGAGACAAAGGCGCTCGCATCTTCCCCGACTGAGGGTGCGGGAACCTGTTTGAGCAGTGCCAGGGCACCGTCGAGATCCCCCTGTACCATCAAATCGCTCGACTGGCGGAACAGCTGATCATAGTCAACCGCTCCGAGGCAATTTCCGGCCAGAGCCCACAAAAAAAGCAGGGTCACGAAGACCCTGCTGGAGGTATATTTCATTGAAAGCTTCACCGGCTAAAATTTCTTTGGATTGGTCAGCTCTTCGGCAAACCACTTGCGGGATATTTTGGTCATGGCGCCATCTTTTACCATCTTGTCCAGAGTCTGCTGCACTTTTTCTCGCAGGTCAGTGTCACCGGTACGGAAGGCCACACCGAACGGCTCTTTGCTGATCATACCGGGGATGATTTTGAACTTACCGGGGCGTTTGGCGATCATGTCCCGACCGGTTACATTGTCCACTACCACAACATCGATACGAGCGGCTTCAAGGTCAAGCAGGGCTTTCGGATAATCTTCATACTCTTTCAGTTCTGTCGGTGCGTTTGCCAGCTTCTTGACAGCCTGAATGCCTGAGGACCCCTTCTGGGTGCCGGCTTTAAAATCTTTCAGATCCTTGAGAGCCTTGAAACGCTTCTCCTTGAAATTGACGATAGCGATCTGGCCATCCATAATATACGGTTTGCTGAAAGCGACCTGCCTGGCACGCTCCTCGGTGATGGTCATGCCGTTCCAGATGCAGTCAAATTTTTTAGCATCCAGGGAGTGGATAACACCATCCCAGGCTGTTGGTTGCCACTCGATTTTGATGCCGAGCCGTTTACCGACCTCTTCAGCGGCATCAATGTCAAAACCGGCCAGTTTACCGTCCGCCTGACGGTAGCCCATCGGAGGAAAAGAGTCATCAAGGCCGATAACAAGCTTGCCCTCTTTCTTGACCCTGTCCCAGGAACCATCTCCGGCAAAAGCAGTTACGGCAAGTAACGACAGCAAAAGGCACGATACGAGTAACATCAGTTTCTTCATGTAGTTCATCTCCTCAAAAAGTAGTTGGTAAAGCGGGCGGAGTATTCCAGAAAAGGTCGGACCAGTCAAGCCATGATTACTCTGAAAGCAGTGCCCGGTCATTTTCGAAACCGCGATGGCGCAGTTCATGAAACTTTTCGATCAGCTTTTCAACGGTCAGCTCCTTCTTTGCATCTCCGGAGACATCAAAAATAATCTCACCCTGATCCATCATCAGCAGGCGGTTGCCGTATTCAATGGCGTGACTCATATTGTGGGTGATCATCATTGAGGTGAGCTTGAATTCTCTTATAAACTTATCCGTCAATCCGAGAACAATCCCGGCATTTTTGGGGTCAAGCGCAGCGGTATGCTCGTCGAGCAGGATCAGTGACGGCTTTGAAAGCACCATCATCAGCAGGGTTAGAGCCTGGCGCTGCCCCCCTGAGAACATGACCAGATTCTCTTTCATACGATGTTCCAGCCCCATTTTCAGCTGAACCAGTTCCGAACGGAAGTACTCCCGCATCCTGCTGTTCAGGCTCCGCTTGAGCCACTTAAAGCCCTTGCGGTAAGTGATCATCATATTGTCTTCCAGGCTCATATTCGAGGCGGTGCCAAGGAGAGGATTCTGAAAGATTCTGCCGATGTATCGGGCCCGTTTGTATTCAGGTTCGCGGGTTATGGTGCGGCCACCGGCGTGGATGGAACCGACAGTCGGGGTAATCGTTCCTGCAATCAGATTGAAGAGCGTCGATTTTCCGGCGCCGTTACTACCGATGATGGTTATGAAATCGCCTTCTTTGATGGTGAGATTGATGTCGCGCAATGCCTGGTTCTCATTCACGGTACCCTGGTTGAAAATAACGGAAACGTTTTTGATCGCTATCATTTTTGCACCATTGCCTTGATGGCCGCCATATTGAGCTTTCTCGACTGGGTCAGGACCAACAGAATTATGATCAGGAGACCCTTGATCAGATTCAGGTCATTCGGGGTCATCTGAATGACATAGCCGTAGTAGCGCCCTACGTACATCACCGCGTGGAAAAGAATTGAACCGGACACTGCACAGAGCGTCAGTACGCCGATGCGATTGCTTTTCCTGACCAGAAATTCGCCGATCATGACCGACGCCAGACCCGAGATGATTATCCCCTGCCCGAGACCCACATCGGCAAAGCCGAGATATTGGGCGGCAAAAGCTCCCGAAACCGCAACCAGTCCATTGGACAGGGCGAGACCGATGGTTTTAAGGGTTTTCGGGTTTATCCCCTGCGAGACCACCATCTGTTCATTATTCCCCATTGCGCCAATGGTCATGCCGAGGTCGGTGTGAAAAAAAAGGTCGACCAGCAGTTTGATACCAAGAACCACTACCACAAAAAATGCCAGCAGAATGTACTCGTCAGGGATAACACCTGACATCCGGCTTGAAATATCAGTAAGAAGAGTTTTCTGCTCAATAACCGGCACATTGGCCCGGTTACCGAGAATGCGGATATTGATCGAGTAGAGCATCGTCATGGTCAGGATGCCGGCGAGCAGGTTGGGAACCTTGAGGTGGTTATGAATCAGAGCGGTGACAATACCTGCCAGCATCCCCCCGACAAAAGCAATCAGCAGCGCCAGCCAGCCGTTCATGCCAAGAAGAAGACCCTGGACCATCAGCGCCGCCCCGAGCGGGAAAGAGCCGTCAACCGTCAGATCAGGGAAATCAAGTACCCTGAAGGTGATGAATACCCCCAGCACCATAATTCCGTATATCAAACCTTCAACGAGAATACTTTCTATCATAGCTCAACCGTATCATCCTTTATGGTGGGCGCAAAAATGCCCGGCACCTGGAGTGGCTGCCGGGCTATGGCGTTTATTTGCTGCTCAGTTTGCCGTTTTCTATAACCTTGTTGGCACTTTTCACCACATCTTTCGGGAATGATACACCAAGTTTTTTGGCAACATCCAGATTGATCAGCAGATCGACATCCGATGTCTTGGTCATAAAACGGGTCGGGATCTCTTCCGCCTTCTTGCCGTTCAGGATTTCAACGATAATTTTCCCCGTAGCCCGGCCCATTTTATAATAATCAAAACCCCAGGCGGCCAGAACCGGGTATTTTTCGGCGGAGCTCGGATCAGCCGACATGATCGGTACTTTATTCTTGGCGGCAACTTCGGCAATGGAACTTAAGGCCGAAACAACTGTGTTATCAGTGCTGATGTAGAGCGCATCGACACGTTTGATAATCGCCTGAACCGCCTGCTTTACTTCTGCCGATTTGGAAACGGTTGTCTCAACGTATTCAAGTCCCAGTTCCTTGCAGGCCTGTTTGACAACGCCGGCCAGGACGACCGCGTTCTCCTCGGAACTGGTATAGATATGGCCAAGACGCTTGATCTTCTTGATTTTGAGCAGCAACTCAATCTGCTGTTTGACCGGGGTCATGTCAGATACGCCGGTTACCGGTTTTTTTGCACCTTTCAGTGATGGCACCAGACCTGCTTTAACCGGATCGGTTACAGCCGAGAACACAATCGGAATGTCTTTGAGCGTATTAACCAGTGACTGCGAGGTTGGCGTGGCAATGCCTACTGCCAGAGTCACCTTTTCCGACTGAAACTTGTTGGCAATTGAAGCTGCCGTGCCGATATCGCCATTAGCATTCTGTAGATCAAACGCAGCAATTATTTTAGCAGCTGCCAGTTCATCCTGGATCCCTTTTTCAACTGCATCAAGAGCCGGGTGGGCAACAATTTTAGATATCCCGATGACGATCTTTTGGGACGACTCGGCGGCAAATCCCAATGAAACCGGCACGAGGGCAATCAGACTGAGCAAACCGACAACTTTCAAAAACTTTCTCACGTGAAACCTCCTGAATAAAATTTTTCCACCCGGATTGCCTGCTGAACAAGCCTCGGAAGAACAGGCGCTATAGATATCATCCAATCAGTTGAAACGTCAATGTCGTTTTATACCCGGTAATTTTGTTCCACTGAAAAAGACACCTACAATAAACAATGGCTTTGTTGTTTTTACATTACCATAATGTCTTTTAGCTTCCGCTACCGCACCTACTACCGCAAATGCCGCAACCTTCATTTATGGCAATGTTTTCGTTTTTCGGCTTATTGCTGAGATCCAGGGATAACGGCACGCAGTTTCAGTTCAATATATATGTGTAGCGAATCGTGGGACGGAGCCTACGATGTTCGCGGTTACTACCATCAATTTCTTACCGGGCGAAACCAGTGGTAATGTCTGGGTGTTTAATAAAACCGGTGCGGTTGAAAAATCTGTCAATCGGGACATAGTTTTCTGGACAGTTGTTCATGATTTTCGGGCCGACCCACAGAAACACAGGCCAAATACCGGTAGTTTCCAAGGTATGGATACTCGTGAAAGATGTTCAAGCGGAGCGAAGCACGTTCCTCAAGGCGGGATTTTACTGCTGATCCGGTCAAAAGGCTCTCAGTAATCACAAATTTCCTGCCCCCAACTCGAAAGTCTGAATCATTACGAGTTTCATTGAACTTTTGTTTCTGTATAGCCACTTCCAATGGCTGAAAACGGAAGATTCAGTCCGAGCTCAGGCACCTGTTTTACTATCCAGGCTGTAAAGGTGTTGCTGTTGGGACCGGGGAATGCTTTATAGGTGTCGGGCCAGGGATAACTTTTAGCAGCGCGATCTACCGCTTCGATCAATTTACCCGCTGGTTCACCCCGAAAGTCTTTGAGGAGTCGAGGGCGTTCACCAAACCAGTAGCGGTCAGGGAGATCTTCTTCGATACGTACGGCTGGTAATCCTCGTCGCTGCCGCCAGCCGATGACTTCGTAGACCGTGTAAGAGTCGGCATTTTGCGGTTTTGTGGCAACCCAGGTATGAATGGCAAACCAGCCACGCCACCCCCATGTTGGAGCACAGTATATCTGAAGTACTGCCTCCCTGTTTGTTGCAGGGTTCGGGGCGATGCCCGCTGATTCCCGACTTGCCGTGCGATAGTCTTTTGTGGCGCAACCAACCAGACTCAGAAGCAGCAGAGTGAGTTGTAATAGCCGACGCATGGCTGAGAGCGTAAGAGATGGGTTCATATCCGACTCGTATTCAATATCAGAAAGTCAATTCCGAAACAGCCTGGAGCATCACTTGCAGCCTTGCGCCCTTTTGTAGCCTGAACTCTACCATCAGGGTCTTGTCACCGTGAACCAGAGTTTTCTGCCGGATTCCTTCTAACGTCTGACGATACCCATCTGTGCCGCGCTTCTCAAACATACAAGCCTCATTATTTGCCGTGCAGTCTCCACCGGCAACACTTTCGTTCGATAAGTCGTTCAATATCAGTTTTGAGGGGCCGTCCGATCAGACAGGTTGAGTTGGCGTTGCGTACCAGGTTGGTGGTGACGTCAAGAGATCCCGGCATGCCGATACCTACGGTGTAGTTTGTGCCGTGTGGAAGTTGGGCAGCAGCCTCGTTGATCATTTCTGCAACTATGGACACTCCAGTTTTTATCGCCGAAACAACCACATAATTAACGACAGGAGCAACGAGATAAGGATGCATGAGCCAAGGGGAAAATAAAAGCTGTAGTTCTCTTTCCTGACGAAAATATCGCCCGGTAACTTACCCAACCAGGGGAGGCGCGGCGTGAAGGAGACGATCAGCCCCACTGCGACCAGCAACAATCCAATGAGTATCAGTGATCGACCAAGGCCGCTCAAAAAGAAACCTCACAAAATTCTGGATGCCGGCAATACATTTTTAGCGGCACACTACACGAACACGGCTTCAACAATCTCAGCAGATTCTTTCCTGGTGGAATCGAGTCGTTCCTGTACTTTTTCAAAAATGTCGGCTTTGGTCATTATCCCCCCACGTAATCAAGATAACGCCACACTACATTTTGAACGCATCTTTTTCAAGAATTTCCAGCGCTTTCTTCATCATTCTTTCCTGTGGGTCACCAAGTTAGTGAGGCAAGTCATCTAGGCAAGCTTCTTAAAAGCCTCTTTGCGGCCCGTAAACTTCTTCCGCATCTGAGGCTTCATCAGCTTACCCGCGAGACTGCGCATCACAATGTCGAAAATGATCTTGCGCGGCCACTTGTACCTGGCAAGACTGACCTTCTTGCAGAAATTCAGAACCTCTTCCTCGGACATATTCTGGACCTGCTTGACCTGGATGATCGCCATGACTACTTCAAAGCGAAAAGGACAGTTAAAAAAACCATTGCTTCAACGAGTTTCTCCCTAGACATCTTGACATAGGGACTGGAAAATATCCCATTTTAGTGGATCACCGACTCACGCGAGTTAACCGGTGACCCACAAGTTGTTGGCCAAAGGCAGACTAAAACGTTACCTGACTCTCCACTATGAATGTCCTCGCACTTCTCCTTTAATATCTTCAGGCGTTCCCATAATCGCAGCCAAATGCTTCTTCACATAGTCAGAAGCAAGACGCACTGATTCATCAGCGCCAGATTCATTTTCAAAAAATCAATGGTTCCAAAGCGACTGAAACGTGCGACAATCTGCTCCACCGTCTCACTCGCGTATTTTTCGGCTACCGCCACAGCAACCGCAAAACCACCTACAGTATCCAGTGCCGTTGCAATGACACCACCATGAAGACGTTTATGTACATAACTGCCGAGCAGTTCCGGACGCATATCGAATTTAAAACGAGGCGATTCAGGGGCAAAAGACTCAACCTTAAGCCCGATAACTTCATTAAAACCAAAACCATGCTCAAAGATTTATTTTAACGTAGCTTCATAATTTGCCTGCTCTTCAGGGGAGCGGCGTGCAGTTATATGAGAATATTTTATAGATTTATATTCTCTCAGTTGCGTTATTCAACGTGCTGACGGGTCTTAGGATGCCAAGCAAATGGAGCGGTTGCTCATGCGGTTCCCCTGTTGAGGAGATATTGAAAGGCCGGAATGAGCCTGATCTGCTTGCCGTCAACGCTCAGTTCACCTTCTTCTTCATACGTAACAGTCGCACCACTCTTCAAACCTGTTTCATCAAGCGCTTTCACCAGTGCGCGTATTTCGCGGTTGCGGGTTTTATCATCACCGGGATCAAGGACTACTTGAATCAGGTTTGTGATCTTCCCCTTATGGCTGCAGGCAAAGTCAACTTCGTAACCATTGGCTGTCTTGTAATAGTGCAGTTCACTGCACCTGCGCTTCAGTTCAGGATAGACCATATTTTCCTTTACCGTGTCGATTGTTGAAAAAGAAGTGCGCCGAATGCCTGACCCTCTGTAAAAAGATGACATTATCATGGCTTCGAAACCCTGTAGCCAAACGGGTCGCTCCACTTCAGCATATTCACGTAACAGTTCTTCCTTGCGACGTAAATCAATCTCCATTTGGCAATTCTGAATCACCTTGACAAGATACCGGTGAGCCAAGTAGTTTCGCAGGTGCCCTTTCTCCCATTCTGAACAAAATGGACCAAATTTGACGACGAGGCGCTTTACATCTATCACCCGACCGACAGCAGCAGGTGGGTTACAATTTTTCCGAGAGAGGGCTTTAAGCATGAGCACCCATGAGAATCAGTGGTGTTGATCCGCACACACTATGAAATCACCGGCATCGTCCAGGGGGTCGGTTTCCGTCCGTTTGTGTACCGGATTGCGCACGATCTGAAACTGACCGGTTGGGTGCGCAACACTCCGGCAGGCGTTGAGCTTGAAATTCAGGGCGGTGCTGACCGGCTTGCAGATTTTGAGGACACACTTCAAAACAAACTCCCACCCCTGGCGGTCGTGACATCCCAAACCAGCTCAGACATCGTCGTCATTGACGGGGAACATTCCTTTACCATTCTCGCAAGCGGCAGCGGCAGGGCCGATATCCAGATAGCCCCTGATACGGCAATCTGCTCTGACTGCCTGATTGAAATGAATGGCCCGGCCGACCGCCGCTATCGCTACCCGTTCATAACCTGCACCAACTGCGGTCCCCGCTACAGCATCATCACCGGCACCCCGTATGACCGTCCCAAGACAACCATGGTCGGCTTTCCACTCTGCCCCGACTGTCGAAGTGAATATGAGAATCCGCTCGACCGGCGCTTTCACGCCCAACCGATCGCCTGCCACGTCTGCGGGCCGCAGATGTCGCTGCTCACGTCTGCCGGTGAAATAATCGCCGCACGCGATGAAGCGGTCACCAGAGCTGTTGAGTTACTTAAAAGCGGTGCCATCCTCGCGATCAAGGGAATCGGTGGTTACCATCTTGCCGTTGATGCCTGCAACCACGCTGCGGTAGAGCGATTGCGGGAGAGGAAAAAGAGAGATGAAAAGCCGTTTGCCGTCATGGCTGCTTCTCTTGCGGTGGCCCGCGAACTCGCGATTATGAGTGACATGGAAGAGCGCCTGCTCAGCTCTCAGGAGGCTCCGATCGTCATTGTGAGAAAACGGCTCCCCGCCCCGCTTTCGCCGTTGATTGCTCCGAACAACGGCTGGCTCGGCCTGTTGCTGCCGTATGCGCCGCTGCATCATCTACTTTTTGCCTCTCACCCTTCACCCTTCACCCTTCACCCTTCACTCTTCGCTCTCGTCATGACCAGTGGCAATATTTCTGACGAACCGGTGGCTTTCGAAGATCATGACGCCCTGACGAGTCTGGCAGAAATTGCTGACTATTTCCTGCTCCATGACCGGCCGATTCATATCCGCTGCGATGATTCTGTCATGCGCGTTTTTCAGGGGAAACCGCTTTTTTACCGTCGCGCTCGCGGCTATGCTCCGCGAACGGTAAAACTGCCTTTTACGGTCCCGCCAATTTTGGCGACAGGAGCCGAACTGAAGAATGTTATCTGTCTTGCTGCAGGAGATCGCGCTGTTCTCAGCCAGCATATCGGCGACCTTAAGAACATCTCCACCTTCGATTCATTCGTCCATACGGTCACACATCTGTCCGACACACTTGAAATTAAGCCGGAGTTGATCGCCTGCGATCTCCATCCCGACTATCTTTCTTCCCGTTTTGCTGCTGATTCAGGCCTGCCGTGCTTTCAGGTGCAGCACCATCATGCTCATCTGGCCTCCTGTATGGCTGAGAACAACCTCGATGGTGACGTCATCGGCATCATCTTTGACGGCACCGGCTATGGTCCGGACGGCACGATCTGGGGGGGTGAATTTCTGGTAGGAGGCTATGACGGCTATCACCGCGCAGGCCATTTCCGTCCGGTACCGATGCCGGGAGGAGATACTGCCGTACGAGAACCATGGCGGATGGCGATGGCTTACCTGTATCAGGCGCTCGGTGAAGATGTTTTCTCGATCAACCACCCGGTTGCCAGTATCCTGCCGGAGAGTGAGCAATCTCTTTTTGCCCAGATGCTCCGACGCGGCATCAACTCGCCCCTCACATCGAGCTGTGGCCGCTTGTTCGATGCCGTTGCCGCACTGCTGAATATACGGCATGTTGTGTCGTATGACGGTCAGGGGGCGATAGAACTTGAGGCGTTGGCAGAGCTTGCCGATTGTGAAATAAAGTCCCCCTTGATAAAGGACCCTCCGGGGCCTAAAGGGGGGAGCTATTCTTATGAAATAGTACAAGATTATCCGCAGCCGCTCCAGCTCGACTTTTCTCCAATGTTCATTGAACTTCTGCATGATATCGACAGTAACGTCGAAACATCAGCTATCGCCCACCGATTTCACCGCACCGTTGCCTCTACCGCAACCGACATCTGCCTGCGTATAGCCGGGTCAACAGGTCTTGACCGAATAATCCTCTCGGGCGGCGTTTTTCAGAATCGCCTTTTAAGCGAAATGATATATACTGCCCTGACAGATCCGGGCCTACAGGTGTTCAGCCATCGACTGGTACCGCCGAACGATGGCGGCATCGCCCTCGGTCAGGCTGCAATCGCAGGAAGGAGAAAAAACTGATATGTGTCTTGGCGTACCTATGAAGATTTTAAGCAGAGATGGTGATACCGTGGTCGCCGAAGTTGATGGCGTACAGAAAGAAGCCAATATCTCACTGCTTGGTGAAGAAATAGCGCTTGGTGATTACGTCATAATCCATGCCGGGTTTGCCATCTCCAGGCTGGATGAGGAATATGCTGAAGAGACCATCCGCCTGATGCGGGAAGTTTTTTCAGAAGAGGATATGGCATGACCGGCAGTATGAAGAGCAGTATGAAATTCCAGGATGAATTCCGGGACAAATCACTGGTGCAGAACATGGCGGCCACTATCCGCCGCATGGCTGAACGGCTGACCGGACCGGTCAACTTCATGGAGGTCTGCGGAACTCATACGATGTCCATCTATCAGTACGGTATCCGGACTCTGCTTCCCGAAAATGTCCGACTGGTATCAGGTCCCGGCTGCCCGGTCTGTGTCACGCCGGTCGGCTATGTCGACAAGGCTCTGGCGTGCGCAGCCGACCCGCACAATATCGTCGCCACCTTTGGCGATATGCTGCGTGTACCGGGCAGTCACTCATCATTGATGGAGCACCGTGCCGACGGCGCAGACATCCGCATTATCTACTCGCCGCTTGACGCCGTTGTCCTGGCAAAAAACAATCCGGACCGTCGCGTGGTTTTTCTGGGGGTCGGCTTTGAAACCACCGCCCCGACGATTGCCGTCAGTATTCTTGAAGCCGCCCGCCTCGGCCTGAAAAACTACTGCGTACTGGCAGCACACAAAACAATGCCGGTACCGATGGATATTCTGAGCGGCGATCCGGAACTGAACATCAGGGGGTACCTCTGCCCCGCGCATGTCAGCACCGTTATCGGCGGCAACGCCTACAGAGCGCTGGCGGAAAAGTACCATATCCCCTGCGTCGTTACCGGCTTTGAGCCTGCTGACGTGATGCAGGGAATAGAGATGCTGATTGCCCAGACACTACGCGGTGAAAGCACGGTCGAGATTCAGTACAGCCGTGCCGTGTCATGGGAAGGAAACCCAAAGGCACAGGCAATTCTCCGACAGCTCTTTGCACCGTGCGATGCGGTCTGGCGCGGATTGGGCGTACTGCCCGGCAGCGGTTTGGCCATCAGAGCTGAGTTTGCCGGGTTTGATGCGGAGCGGGTTCTGCAACTCAACGTCCCTGAAGCGGTCGAAAACACGGCCTGCCTCTGCGGAGATGTCCTTAAAGGGAAGCTGACGCCATTTGCTTGTCCGCTCTTTGCCACCGTCTGTACCCCTGAAGCGCCGGTCGGTGCCTGTATGGTTTCCAGTGAAGGTACCTGCGCGGCAGCCTACAAGTACGGCAGATAACTACATGCCTTTTCCTGCTCATATTCTCGCCGGCTTTTCACTCGGTTTTTACCACCGCCGCGCATTGCGGCAACTGCTTGACAGTACTCCTTTTAATTCAACCATTCTGGAACTTGATCCAAGGGAGCTTCAATTAACGGGAGTTGCAGCCCTGGCACTCGATTTTGACGGTGTCCTTGCGGCACATGGGAGCCCGGCACCACTCCCCGAGTCAGTCGTATGGATGAAGCAGTGTGAAAACATCTTTGGTGGTGACAGGATTTTCATCCTTTCCAACAAACCTACTGACGAGCGGAGGCAATGGTTTGCCGAACATTTTCCCGCCATGCGCTTCATCTCAGGAGTACGCAAGAAACCGTACCCGGACGGTATCCGCAAATCCGGTGAACTTGCCGGCGTTCCCCTCTCTTCAATTCTGATGGTCGATGACCGCCTGCTGACCGGTTGTCTGGCTGCACTTGTTGCCGGTGCCCACCCCTGCTATATCCGCCGCCCTTTCATTTCATTTCAATATCTGCCTGTTGCAGAGCTGTTTTTCTGGTTGCTACGGGGTATTGAACGTATGTATGTGCGGCTGGCTGCTCTTTTCTGATTTGCGTACAAAAACCCTGCTCCTCCGACCGGCATTTTCGTTACGAGCCGTTATAGTGCCTATTTTTTAGCCATTGGTGAATCAGACTCTTTCAGACCTTTTTGCACACTCATAAAAATAACTATTGACACGTAATTACAGGTAGTTACACACCATGCATATTCTCTGTGCAAACCGATGAAGAGCTTGATTTTATGTGACGTTTATGAAACATATCCACAGCTTCAACAGGGTTATCCACAAAAAATGTGGATACTTTTCCAGTCACGAAATAACAGTTACTTAGCCCTGTTTTTTTGACGTCTAACCTGTGGCGAACTATGCTTGACTGAAATCTTAAATATATGACAAATTGAGATTACTAACTCAAGGAGGAGGCAAATGAAAAAGTTCTTTCGCACCTTATATTTTATTTTTGCTTTGTTCATACCATTTTCCGTTTTAGGGAACGCTTCTGCGGAAACAAAAAAACCGGTGACAACTCCGTCGAGTACGCTGGAAAAGGCTGTACTTGCCGGGGGCTGTTTCTGGTGCATGGAAGCGCCCTTTGACCATCTCCCCGGGGTGGTCTCCGTTACCGCCGGCTATACCGGTGGAAAAAAGAAGAATCCGACGTATAATGAGGTTTCGGCAGGTGGAACCGGCCATGCCGAGGCGGTGCAGATTGTCTATGATCCGGCAAAAATCAGTTATGACAGGCTTTTGGCCGTCTTCTGGCATACTATCGATCCGACCGCAGAGGATCGTCAGTTCTGCGATACGGGAGATCAATACCGGAGCGCCATATTCTACACCACTGAGGAGCAGCGCCGCGTTGCCCTGCAATCAAAAACAGCACTGGAAAAGAACAAACCTTTTAAGGCTCCGATTGTGACTGAAATTACCCATGCCGGTGAATTCTATCCGGCCGAAGAATATCACCAGCACTACTACAAGAAAAATCCGATCAGATACACCTATTATCGAAATGGCTGCGGCCGCGACAAACGACTCAAGGAGTTATGGGGAAGCGCGGCCGGGCATTAAACGAAAAAATGGAGAACAATATGAGATTTTTTACTGCCTTTTTATGCCTGCTCCTGTTCGCATCGGTAATTGCCTGCAGCGGCGGAACGAACAAATCATCGACTGCCGCTGCATCAGGAACCGCACAGAGCAGTAAAGTCAAACTTTATTCCGCAACCACGAAAGGATACATCATGAGCGACAAGATCGTAAAAAGCCCGGAAGAGTGGCGCACACAGTTGACACCGGAACAGTACCATGTTGCGAGGGAGCAGGGGACAGAGCGTGCCTTCACAGGAGAGACCTGGAACAATCATGAAGTCGGTACGTACCGGTGCGTCTGCTGCGGCAATGATCTGTACCGTTCCGAACAGAAGTATGAATCCGGTACCGGGTGGCCCAGTTTCTGGCAGCCGGTCGCCCCGGAAAATATCACCACCCGTTCCGACAACAGCCTTTTTTCAAGACGGACAGAGGTTATCTGCAGCCGTTGCGACGCCCATCTGGGACATGTCTTTGATGACGGTCCCAAACCAACCGGCTTGCGCTACTGCATGAATTCGGCGGCTATGAAATTTGTGAAGGCCCCGTGACATTGCTCCACCGAATCCTGCCGGATACCCCGGAGAACCGGGAGCTGGCAGCGTGTGTTCACCCCCCTGACTGGGTCAACCCTGAACCTGCAGCGTGCTACAACCTGGTTGTCATCGGTGGCGGTACGGCTGGATTGATAGCGGCAGCCGGAGCCGCCGGATTGGGGGCAAAGGTCGCCCTCATCGAACGGCATCTGATGGGAGGTGACTGCCTCAATGTCGGCTGCGTCCCCTCCAAGGGTGTTATCCGGGCGTCCCGGGCACTTCATGATGCGCGGAATAGCGCTGAATTTGGCGTTACCGGTGGTTCCAACCTCGGATTTGACTTCAGCACGGCCATGGAACGTATGCGCCGTCTCCGGGCGGATATCAGCCATCACGACTCAGCCCGCCGCTTCCGGGACGACCTGGGGATTGATGTGTTTATCGGACAGGGGAGTTTCAACGGACCTGACACGGTTGAAGTCACCGGCAAGACACTGCGCTTCAAAAAAGCTGCCGTATGCACCGGTGCCCGTGCCACCGCCCCACTCATACCGGGTCTGGAAGAAGCCGGGTATCTTACTAACGAATCCATCTTCTCCCTTACCGATCTTCCACCACGCGTGGCGGTTATCGGCGGAGGTCCCATCGGCTGCGAGATGGCTCAAGTTTTTTCCCGTTTCGGCAGCCGCGTAACCCTGCTTGAACGGGACCCCAGTCTCCTTGGCCGTGAAGATGGTGACGCCGCTGCGACTCTCCATAGTCTGTTCGTCCGTGAAGGTATCGACCTGCAGCTTGCTGCGAATATCGTCGGAGTCGAAAAGAGTGGCAGCGACAGGATTCTCCGTTTTGAGCGTGATGGTATTCAAAAAAGTGTGACCCTGGACGCCATAGTGGTAGCGGTTGGACGGGCACCCAATCTGGATGGACTCGGTTTGGAAAAAGCCGGTATCATATTTGATCGGTCTGGAGTCCTGGTCAGTGACCATCTGCAAACTTCAAATCCGAACGTCTATGCCGCAGGCGACATCTGTTTTCCCTTCAAGTTCACCCACACCGCTGACGCCCTGGCACGCATCCTGATTGCCAATGCCCTCTTCATGGGACGAAAGAAGGCCTCTGCCCTCACCATCCCCTGGTGCACCTATACCGATCCGGAAATTGCCCATGTCGGGATGTACGAAGGAGATGCTAAAAGCAAAGGAATTGCATTGACGACACTCACCGTTTCGCTGGCAGATATCGACCGGGCCGTTCTTGACGGTGAAACAGAGGGGTTTGCCAGAGTACATCTCCGGGCGGGAACAGACAGAATTCTTGGCGCTACCATCGTAGCCCGCCACGCCGGAGAGATGATCAGCGAGTTTTCGCTCGCCATTACCAATGGCCTTGGACTATCTGCCATAGGCAGGACCATTCACCCCTATCCGACACAGGCCGAAGTCATTAAGCGACTTGCTGATACGTATAACCGGACTCGACTGACACCGCTTGTGAAGCGGCTGCTGAACGGGTGGCTGAAGTGGCAGAGGGGCTAAATCAAAACACAAAGGCAATATAACGCGGAAAAAGCGGGAAATTCGGATAAAGACGGATGTAAAGCGAATATGTTTCAGCTCTTTAGATTTACATAATTTTTTTAAGTTCTAAAAATCCGCTTTTATCCGTTAAATCCGTTTTTTCCGCGTTCTATTGTATTTAAATGTAATTACTTTGGAAGCGACTTTTGATGAAACTACAAAAAAAAATACTGATACTCGTCGGATTTGCACTCATTACACTCTTTTTATACTTCGACCTGCAGAAGTATATGACGCTGGTTGCTCTCAAAGCGAACCGGCAGACGCTGCTTGATTTTTACACAGCTCATAAACTGGTCATGGTCGCAGGTTTTATGCTCGTATATATCATCCAGACCGCCCTGTCGCTTCCTGGCGCAGCTATACTGTCACTGGCGGCCGGGGCGATATTCGGTTCGATAATGGGCACGGTCTACGCCAACATCGCCGCAACAATTGGCGCAACACTTGCTTTTCTGGTGACCCGCTATCTGCTGCGTGATGTCGTCCTGAACAAATTCGGCAACAGGCTGGAAACTATGAACAGGGAACTGGAGGAGCGCGGTTTCGGCTATCTGCTCTTCCTGCGCCTGGTGCCACTGTTCCCGTTCTTTCTGATCAATCTGGCCGCCGGCCTGACCCGCCTGCCGCTGCGGACGTTCTTCTTCGGTACGATGCTCGGCATTATCCCGGGCGGTTTTGTCTACGTCAATGCCGGAGCAAGTCTGGCAACCATTGATTCACTCTCCGGTGTTTCTTCACCGCGAGTGCTCGGTTCGTTTACACTGCTCGGACTGTTTGCACTGCTGCCGGTGCTGTATCATAAATTCAAAAAAAGGAAAGAAACCGAGGTGAGGTTATGAGCAATCTGACAGGTAAACCGGCGCTTCTTTTTTCTGTTCTGGACAGTAACGGCACACTGCATACTCAGGAAGAGTTCAGGGGAAGCTGGCTCTTGCTGGTCTTTCATCGCCACCTTGGTTGACTCCCCTGCCGGGCGCACATCACGCAGTTGCGTGATAAAGAGGATGAACTCAACAGACTGAACGTAAAAGTAGCAGTAGTCACGTTTGAAAACGACTTTCTTGCCCGCTGTTATGTTGAAGATACGGCGCTTACCTGGCCGATTCTTATTGATACCACTCGTGAAATCTATAAAGGCTATGGCATGTTTGCCGCGTCTTTCTGGGATATCTGGGGTTTCAAAACATGGCAGGTTTATTTCAAAGAGATGCTGAAGGGCAATAAGCTACAGAAGTCTGAGGGAGATATCTATCAAAGAGGGGGCGATGTGCTCATCGGCCCTGATGGGATAGTGCGGTTACATCATATCGGCGAGGGACCGGCTGACAGGCCGTCTGTGGAGGCGATTTTGCAGGTTGTCGCTACATACACGACTGGAATTCAAAGAATCTATGGGACATACCCTTGGAAATAATAAATCAAGGTCGGCATTTGATGCTAACCGATCAGCAATACTTTCAGGCCAACCTGTTCGGCGCTCTGTGCCTGCCTTTTGTCCGCAGTAACAAACTTTAGCGCACTTTTGGTCATATCCTGAAATAACAGCGCTGCGGCAATATGCAGGGCATCAAGCGCCCCCGAAGGGGTTTCAAGAACTATCTTCTCTGATTTGGAAAGGTTTTGGCTGTTCAGCGGCATGGTGTTGATAGTTGCGATATCGGCAGTTATCTGTTTAACAAGGCGGGTAAATTGCGCCTTAGAAAGCTCGCGGTTGGTATACCGGCGCTTGAGAGCCGACAGCGACTCGGCAAGAACAATCGAAGATGAGACTATCTGAAACGCTGAAGCCAGTTCCGCCGCTTGAGCTGAACCGGCTTCAGAAATATAAAGTTTGAGCCAGGCACTGGTATCGAAGTAGATATATGGCATCATAACACTCGATCCCGGCGCAGATCGGCTATTGTGTCCGATATCATGCCGCCTTTGCAGGCAAGCGGTTTCGGCAGTGAAAAAGCCTTCTTTGCAAGTGAGATAAGGCCGGAATCACCAAGTTCTGCAAGTTTCTTCTCAATAGCCAAAGAAGCAGAAGCCAGCGGTTTTATCACCGCCACCGGAACGCCCCGGTCAGTAAGGATAATCTCGGTTCCGCTTCTAACCTTCCTGATATAATCAGCAAAGTGCATATTTGCCTCACGCATTCCGACGGTTTCCATCCGCCACCTCCTGTAGTGATGTCACTACATAATAACGGATAAACTGCTCATTGTTCAACAGAAAACTGTCCAACCAGAAACCACGTCATCAGGAAGGCCTGGAGTTTCATCAAACCAGAACGGCTAAACGGAAATAACAAGCGTGGAATAGCGGGTATCTGCTATCAGTAAATGAAGCGGCTCAGAAAGCGCCTGGGCAATGAGCATTCGGTCAAAGGGGTCTTTGTGGTGATTTTCCAGAGATAATAAGGGGATATCCAAAAGTATTCAGCATTTCTTCAGGTAGCGGAGCGTCGAAATCTTCGGCAATGCGGATTTTTCCCTTCAGATACCCCGGTTTGCGTACCTGTTTTTTGGGAATATACGGCACAAGCATTGCTACAGCTCTGGTTCCCTTCAAAATGATAACTTCTTCGCCATTCTGAACTTCCTCAACAAGCCGCGATAAATGTGTTTTCGCTTCATACAGCTTTACTGTATGCATCGTCTATCCTCCCTTTGCTTGGTCAACTTGGTCAAACTTACATCATGACTGAAAATTATCCAAGCTCATCTTCTACAGCACATTTTTGTTAGCTGTTTAATATCGGCATGTTACAC
>JBMOEI010000060.1:0-29358 GCA_049318985.1 Desulfuromonadaceae bacterium | reverse complement strand
TGAGAAGGAATCCGCAGCGGGCGCTGGAAATAGAGAAATCCAGACAGGAAAAACTCGGAACAATCAATAACTCCGTAACGAAACAGAATACCTATCTGCAGGAGCATAACAAAGCAAAGGATGAAGTAGCGTTAAAGAAAATCACGGCGAAAATAGCGCGTTTTCAGGCTACGGAGTGGTTGTCGGCAACAATCGAGAACCGGGTCATCACAATAGTCACAGACGTAGAAGCCTTGGCGGCAGAATCAAAGCTTGACGGTTGTTACGCAATAAAGACAGACCTTTCAAAGGAGATGGCATCTAAAGAAACGGTCCACACACGATACAAAGATCTCACGCAAGTTGAGATGGCCTTTCGCACCAGCAAAACGGTAGAACTGGAAATGCGTCCAGTAAATGTGCGTCTTGAATCCCGCACGCGAGGTCATGTATTTGTGGTTATGCTGGCGTACAAAATAGTCCAGGAACTTGCAATAAGGTGGCGTTCAATAGGCCTTACCGTGGAAGGGAATAAAAGAACTATCAACGCTTTGCGCGATTGAAGTGGAAATGAATGGAAGTGGAAAAGTAAATCAGATACCGGAACCACGGGCGTCGATTAAAAAGTTGTTAAAGGCTGCAAAAGTACGTTTACCTGACGTCCTATCGAGTAAGGGGATAATTGTATCCACTAAGAAAAAACTGACTGATAGCCGCTAATATACTGATATCAAAGGCTAATACAGGCGAACTTCGCAAATTTTAAAAGGGAAGATCCGGTAAAATATCCAAAACAGTTTCAAATTTCAGGAGAATGTGTTGGAAAAACAGGTGATATTTTAAACGTGTCCTACTAAAGGAGAGTACAAGTGATTATCTTAGGGTAGAACTTCAATCGGAATAGAAACGTGGTTGCAAAACTTCCTGAAACCTCGGTCATAAGTGACGAGCTTAGATGCGTACAGCTCAGCAAATTTTACATGAATTGCATCATTGAAATTGAGTAGCATATTAGTTGACAGTGCCGGTTGAAATGCAAGTTTATCCGCCAGAACTGGCTGCTGGCTTTGTCCCTGCTGATGCCGGGATGTGTTGTCAGTAATCGCACCGACTTGAGAGGTAAGAATTAGAAGGTCAATGTAATAACTTTATATTTCAATTAACTGTTTCAGCATATTACTGGCCACACATCTAACTACCGGAACGGTCACGCTGTTACCTAGCTGTTTGTAGGCCTGCATATCAGACTTATTAGTAAGAAATTCTTCAGGAAAACCTTGGATTCTCGCAGCCTCTCTTGGTGTCACCTTCCGAGGGTTTTTAGAGAATTGGTCAATCAGAATCTCACTGCCATCCTTGTAATAGCGCGCGGAGATAGTATTCGTATATTGTGACTCCGCATTCACGAGTCCGAAACCGAAACCCTTCCCGTTAGCAGCATTCTCTATCTTACGCCGTTTATGGCCATCCCAGAGTCGATCAGATATGGTGTACTTACTGTCTGGATTTTTTTCAAGAACATCGCCAAGTCTTGTTTTTATACCAAGCGGCTCAGGGTATACAAATTGAGTTACAAGTTCTTCTCGCCATAACACCAGATAAATTCTCTGTCTGTTTTGCGGAACCCCGAAATCATATGACTTAAGAACCATATTTTTAGCTGCAGTCTGTATATCCTTCGGTGAGCCTTGTTCGATAATGTCTTTATCAATATTACATCTGTATCCAATTGAATTTAGGGTTTTAAGTATGACCTGTAGAGTGTGACCTTTGTCGTGACTTATGAGTCCTTTGACATTTTCCAGAAGAGCAGCCTTTGGTCTTTTCTTTTCCAGTATTCTGGCAATATCATAAAAAAGTGTACCCCTTGTGTCATCAACTCCCAGTTTTAAACCGGCATGAGAGAATGGCTGGCACGGAAATCCTGCAACAAGAACATCATGGTCAGGGATTAGATCTTCTGGAATTTTGGTAATATCACCAAAAGGCAACTCCCCATAGTTATTGAGATAGGTTGCCTGAGCATTTTTCTCAAATTCAGAAGAGAACACGCACACTCCTCCAGCTTCTTGAAACCCCAAACGCATTCCTCCTATACCGGCAAACAGGTCAATAAACGAAAATTTGGGTTTAACGGGAGGTTTGATCCGGATTGTATTTCCAAGTTTTTCCATAAAATCTGATTTATTTTTGTACAAGCCTGTATCACTAAGCATTTTTATCAGTTCCTGCTTGGAAACACCTCTGGACCCGGCAAATAAAGGGGTATTTGTTGTTATTGCATGTAACCATTGGTGAACTAAAGCTCTATAGTCAGAACCAACCGGTTCATATTCAATTGCAATATTCTTGAGAGAATCTTCTATTTTTACAACAAAGTCAGTCATTAACTACCCGCCCTATCAAATCTGATTTAATAATTTCAATTTTTGTCAATTCACATTCCCAGACAACAATGACTTTCCAACCGGCAGCCACAAGAGCGGCACGTTTTTCAATATCATTCGCAACATTCCGTGCAAATTTCTCAAGCCACCACTCGGTCCTTGTCTTTGGAGTCGTCGTGTCTCTACAACCCTCATGCCGATGCCAGAAACAGCCGTGAACAAAAATTACAGCTTTCCACTTTGGCAGGACAATATCCGGCTTTCCAGGAAGATCCTTCACATGGAGCCGGAACCGGAAACCTGCGGCATGCAGCATCTTCCTGACCGTGATTTCCGGTTTTGTATCCTTACCACGAATCCGGCTCATATTCCATGAGCGTTTTGCCATATCGAGATGATCAACCATTGTAACGGAGGATTGTCACACACGGGGTTTTTGCGGAAAATCGAAACCGATTTCCTGCATTCGTTTAAAAATCTGTTTCAAGGTTTGTTTCTCCGCAGCCACCAGATTTACATTCCCCCTCGATATTTTCAACAGAGCCGCAGAGCCGACAGGTGACATGAGGTTGTGCCCTTCGGCAAACTCCCTGATCTCTGCAATTACAGGAATCAGGGTAAACAACATAGTTTCGAAATTAAGCTCAATATCAAGAGTTCCGACCGCTAGATTCTCCCGCTCCCGCTGGCGGACTTCTCTGCTGTCAATGCATGAAGCTGTTACGCCGGAAGTCAGGTTTATTCTCAGTTCCGACACGGCACTCCAGCAGGCCTGGTTCTTACAGAATTCTGCAACATTTCTAAGGTTTGCAGGAGTATCTTTAAGACGGGCGGCAATGTACGGGGCGGCTGTTTCCAATGAACATTTTATTTCATCCGGCAGTTCCTGACGGTTCCAGACTTTTTCCAGATCTATGTGCGCCTGTTTATTTTTCAGATGATTCACCAGCCAGGCAACCGTATAGGTCACGATCTGCGACTTATAACCGCGATCCTCCTTATACCAGCCGGAACCGGCCACCATATGATCAGTCCAGCGGAACAGAATAGCTTTGGCAACCGACGCTTTGAAATACCCGTCGTTAAAAGCTTCCGGCTTATCCTTCCAGACCTCCCCTACCTTCGCAGCAAAGTTCATAAAGCACTTCTGGGCACCCTGGCTTACAATATGCGGCAGACAGTCATAGGACAGCATATATTTTGCCAGATCGGTCTTGTCGATCAACTGAGAGGCAGGGAACATTGCCTCCGCTTTTGCACGCTCTGCCCCTTTAAGCCTGGAAAGGTAGGTTTTATACTGTCCGCGGGCCCGCTCATAAAACCACTTTGTTGAAACAAGTGAACCATCCCGCGCCGGGGCTGCCAGCCTGCGGGATATCCTTTCCAGCTCGACATGGAACGGATGAGTAGAGAAAAAGTCGGCCTCACTGACCTTGTTCTGGGTGTTGGCGAACCGCGCAATTTTACTTACAATCTCATCGATCCCTTCCGGAGCAAGCACAGAGAGCTTTAGCTGAACAAACACGTTTTCAAGGCTCAGTCCCTTGATATCTTTTGCATAGAGGATGGAGGCGGTGGTCTGACCGCCGTTGACAATCTGCAGATTTGAAATTTTACGGATAGCCAGGACCCCTCCAGGCAGAACCTCATGTTCGACGGCAGAAGCTGTGGCCGTTATACCGTTATTATAGGCAAAGAACATATCCGGATTCTTCTCAATTGTTGTGATGATGCCCTGGTTTACTTTAGTTCTGGCCTGAAGAAAAGTCCGGACATTCTGTTCCATCAGACGGGGGCCGTACAAACCGTAAATCTTTGCCAGTGACGCTCCGGAGATGGCGATAAGATAGGATTCATAACCGCTGCTGCCGGTATGCGCCGGCAGGCAGGGGAGAGGACTGCCGCAGTATTCTGTGAAATCGATTTCAACCGGCTCCTGCTCCGGTTTCTGAAGTTCGGTATAGCGGGAAAAGTCGAGTACATTATAGACCAGCGTCTTCCCGGCAGACTCCTTAGATTCCAGAACTTTTTTCTGTGCAACCAGACGGGCATTTGAAAAAATAATAATCCGGATTCTGCGGATTGCGGCAAATCTTTCATATATCGGATAGGCAGCTTCAAAGTCAGGGCTGGCTTCCTCAAGCGAATTGATGAATGCCGGATTGGTCGCTACAGTCAGGAACCTTTCTACGCGACCACATAGTGAGGTTATCTGCTGACGGTTCAGAGATTCCGTTTCCTCTTCGTCGTGAAAATCGCAAATGGCCAGATAAAGTTCACCGTTGGTAATATCAATGGCATAACCGTCAATCTGATACCCCTTTGCGCCTTCCTTACGGGCAGGGGTATAAAATAGATCCAGGCAGTCCCCGTTTTCTGTAGCCGCTTTTGAATATCTGTCAAAAAACACCGACGAGAAAGGTTCGCCGGTGGCATACGCCTCGTTGCGCAGGTCCTCCATAAATTCGATATATGCTGTTTCCAGATCGGCCAAGACATCCTCCTTTTAACCCGGTTTATGCAAACAAAGATTGAACGACGATATTTTCCTCAACCTCAAACGGCCGGCATGCATCCAGCAGAATGCTGTATCTGACATCGGTTACACCGGCAGGCACTGATGAAGCCCGTAGCGCCGGAAACTCCTCCGTCACCTTGAAGTAATTCCGGGTGGAAAGTATGTAGTACCGTTCGTCGTATTCACTGCGCCGTGCGTATCCGTATTCAATCAGCGCGGCGTACAGCACGTCAGCTGCCGCCGGTGCCGTTTTCTTGAGTATTTCCAGAAGCTCATCAACCAGTGTATTAAGAGAAAAACACCCCTGCCCCCCCTCTTCACCACCACCCAGCGTCTGATGACAGATAAAAATTTCTCCGGAGACTGTATCCAGCTGGTCAACAGAGGAGATCTGCAGCTTTCTATCGGAGCTGCTGAGCTGTGTTTTTACCTCGACCATTTTACTTCTGTAGAGGAAATCCTGCTCGTCACCGTAGGGGCCCCGCCATGCAGCGATGGCCTCAAACGGGGCAATGCGGGGTAGAAACAGATCACGCAGAACCAGCAGCTCGCCGCAAAGCCCTGTGATCTGACTCTGAGAAAGCAGTTTCTCACGTCCGGTTTTGAGCAGCTCATGCCAGCGGTAAAGTCTGGCCAGGATAATCCCGATACCTTCTGATCCGTTTTTGGCATCTAGTGACCTTGTCGCCGACATCAGATTGGTACACAGCGCCTTGAAAATATCGGCCTGCCCGGAATCCGGCAGTTGAAGCTGCAGATTGATGCAACCAGGCTCTGTTGATGTCAGAGTGATTTCAATCCCGGACAGCTTCGGGAGCACCGGGATCTCACTGCCGGTACTCCTTCCTTTATAGAGAAAAACATACCGGCCGGTAGAGTCTTTACCGTAGTAGAAATCAAGCGGATGTTTCGTATCAACTCGGCGGATGCGTAACTCATCCGGCCGGTCGGCCGGACCTATCTCCTCCCATTGATCAGTCATCAATTCCTCCATCCAGCACGCTTTCATCATCACCGCCGTCCTCATTCATATCGGCAAACTGGCTCATAAACACCTTGGTAACCTGATAACAGCGCTCCTGCGGCCTGACCGTAGTTCCGGGCATGCAGAAACTCAGCGATACGACTGGATCTAAGATCTGTCGTAATCCATTCTCTTCAGGGTTTTTCATGCCGCCATAGAATACATGGATAAGCAACATCGGACTTTTACGCTGCAGGCTGTAGACACAGCGGCCACGGGTCCTGTTGCCTGCTTCAATTTCCGCTTTTGCAGCATCGATTTCAGATTCACTAAGGCCCGTCAGCTCATCTCCGGGATTCGCCAGGCTGTTTTTTGGCGTCACCTTGTAATGACCTTTATAAATCACTCCCGAACCGTGGGTGCGGATAGAGAGCTCCTCCCCCGGTAGTACCTCCGTTGACAGGGTGCCTTTTTTAGCAGGTAACAGCAGGGCAACATCCCATTCTTTAAGGTCGGCGTTCAACCGGTCGGCGACATAATCCTGAAACAGCGACGTATTTTCAATAAGCCCCAGATCATTATGGACTTCCGGAAACCTGAACGCGGACAGTAGACTGTAGATCTTCCCGCCGTTAACACCCCGCCAGATTCTGGTTTTCTCCTCCAGCTCACTCACCTGTCCCAGATCAGCTATCAGATCCCTGACGAGTTGCAGATTCTCGCGGTTGATCAGGTCATCGTTATACAGAACATACCCTTCCACGTGCCGGCCCGAATAATCCTGTGCAAGATACAGTTTCGTGGCAGACCGCATCTTGTTGGCGGCGGTAATCCTGATAGCCGCCGGGTTGTGACGCACCCGCAGGCCGAAATCCTCCGGTGTCATCCCAAGCCGTTCCATCCGGACGATTTCGGAGCGCAACTCTTCGATTGCCTCGGTAATGAATTCATAATGATCGCAGGAGGACTCCGGCAGATAGAGCCGGCAGATATCCTCGTACCCGTTGCGGTAGCCGAACCAGCGGGCCATCTGCATCAGCGTATCCGATGCAGACGCATTCCGCAGAATATAGGATACGGTCAGCCCCTCAAGAGTAAGACCGCGAGAGAGCGCAAGCCCACCGATTGCAATAATATGAAGTCCGGTAGAAGTGTTACCGGCATAATCAAGTGCACTCCCCCGCATATTGACCGTTCTTACGGCTATGTTACCGGCTGCTTTTGAAAGCACGTTCAGAATTTCGTCAAAGGTGAAACCGCATTCAGCGTACTCCTCCAGAAATACATCCCTTAATTCGGCGATATCCCGATCCTTGACCGCATCTGCACCGAGACCGGCATTTACAGTGATCGCATTTTTCAACCGGTCGAGACAGAGATAGATCAGTCCGTGAATTCTGTCCTGAACACTGTTGAAACGGCTGACGTTAATCATCATCGAACAGTGCCTGTCACCGTCTCCCCGGAGTACCCTGATGGCCCTTGTCAGAATAAAAACTTTCAAGGCCTTTTCGAGTGACGGGGGAAGACAGACAACCGGATGACCGTTTTTGTGTTTCAACGGCAGGATGTCTTCGTAATCGGCAACCGTCCGGACCATGGCATCACGCAGATCGCCGCCTTCACGAAAGACCCTTGTTGCCCCGACATAATTAGTCGGCGGTTCGAGGGCCTTGATAAAATGCCGTGGATACAGATCATCCTTCAGCATTTCATCTTCGGTATCCGGATCGATGAATATATTGGCAAAAGGTGTGGCTGTATATCCGACATAGGTGGATCGATCGAACAGCGCAAGGATTTCGCGGATTATTCCGTTGATGGCCGTAACCCGGTTCGAGTCGGACAGGGTATTGATTGACGCATTATCAGCCTCGTCGTCGATCAGAATCAGCGTATCCTCAATATTTGTTAACGAGTTCTGCTCCTTCAGCCAGTCTCTCAGATTCTCCAGCGATGTTTTATTCTTCTTTGTCACAAAAATTATCGGCTCTTTCAGCGCCGCCAGAGTGACCCCGTAAGTTCTGGCAGCCTCTTTTTTAAAGTCCCTGTCCCTGGATGTCCCGTATGCGGGGAACCTCTTTTTCTCGGCGTAATTGACAATCGACATCGGTTCTATGACGGAGGCCTGAAATAAAGATTTTCTCCCGATGAAGGTTTCATCAAGACGCTCCTGGGTCTGACGTCGTAACGAGTTGGTAATACCTGCCAGGAGGATTATGATCTTGTACCCGGCATCGGCCGCTTTACAGATCAGTGCAGAGTAGTTGGTAGTTTTACCGGATTGAACATGCCCCAGGACCATTCCCCGCCGGTCCCAGTCTCCCGAAACATCCGGATTTCCCGAATAATCTAGAATTTCATCCGTGACAAGATCCAGCGTCGCAAGGACGTTCGGCGGGAGGACTCCCTGCTCAATGTAATAACGCTTCAACCGGTTCCAGTAGTAGAAGTCGATATCACCGCGTCGCTCAGCAAGCCACGGTTTGTAATCACAGCTTTTGAGCGAGGAGCCTATTTTCTGGGTAATGTCAAAGGTATGTTCCAGATACCGGATAATTTCCTCACGCGCTTCGTCAGGAAGCATAAACGGGTTCTTATCAACGACAGACCTTATAAGATCCAGTGTTACCTGAGGAGCCTTCGAAATTGTAATCCGGAAATATGCAATTTCACTTTCATACTCAGCCATGTATCCACCCCTTGCTGTTTAAAAAGTCACTTACGGCCGGCCAGTTGCTGCAAAACGGTTCTGTAGTTTCCATTCGTTTGACCATCACTTTTTTGTCCCCGTCACAATCCGCAAGCAGAAACGGCAGTGATGCGTCGAGATAATCCCTGAAACGTCCGGCGTCTGTTTCCGTAAGGTAGACGCTGGATTGATCGGAAACAACATCCTGACTGAGTGTTGTTACCGGGAATCCCTGCTCAATTGTACGTAAAACGCATTCCGTGCATTCAGGGTCCTTGTCAGACAACGCTCTTATCAAAGGATGGTCTCGGTTAATTTCATAGTTTATCTCACCGTGTTTCGCATACCGCTTCCATACAGCAGTCTTTCCATGGTCATGTATTTTCCCGCCCTTCGACCGGTGAACCTTTACAGCTTTACTTTTTAAAACGGTGACAATCTGCCTGAGCCTTGCTCTCAGGGCGGACGGTAGCTGAGCATCAGACTTATCAATAGTGATTTTCCAGATATTATCCAGGCTGTTGGGGATGTCGATACTGACCCTGGCGATCTGAGACAGCTCACCGTGTTTGATCAGCCTGAACCATGTACCGTAGATAATCAGACGGTTATTCCGGTAAACGTAAAACCCCTGATTTTTCAAAAGCCCTTCATCACCAGACAGATTTTCGAACTCTGATTGTTTCAGCTTGGAATAGTGAGGGAGAATATAAGACGTGATTTTGATGACCTGCCTTTTGATTCTGATTGTTTCGGGTTCCGATGGCTGTGTTGCATTGTGTTTGCGCTGAAACGGATCATACTCAGGGACAGGTTCTCCGTTAATGATGATTTTCAGCTTTCTTTTCGGAACCTCCCCGCAGATATAGCGGTGATATATCAGTGCCAGTCTGTTTCTGGCATGAACAATCATCTCGTTAAACTGTGCCTGATTAATACAACTGTTTTCAGAGAGTCTGTCACACTGCGACCACACGACCTCTGTCCCGTCGATGGTCTTCAGTTCATCAGAACAGCATGCTTCAACTTCTTTCACCGAAAGGGTCGCCATTTTCCAGTCTTTGAGGTGGTTCAGGTCCCAGACAGCTCCGGACAACGAACCTTCCCTGCGGGTATAAACAGTCAGGCACAGGCACTGGGAAAATGAAGCTGATTTCAATCCCCAGCCGAAACGCCCTAAATCGTCCGGTGATCTTTCCTCCAGCGGGTTTTTGCTTGCCGGCCGCATTGCCGCATGCAGCTCATCGCGGGTCATCCCGTGACCGTCATCGATAATATGAATGACAGGATCGCCGTTGTTGAAAAGGCACCTCAGGCTTATCTGTTTTGCTTTTGCGTTTATGCTGTTGTCGATAAGATCGGCAAGAGCTCCGGCCAGATCATAATTGCCGAAACTTCTTGCCGACATCATTAACGATGATGCATCAGGCGGATTAGAAATGTATTTCATATAGATTTTATCGATCCTTCAAGAAAATAAACTAAAATGTTAGGGTAAGTAATACTCCTCCTACCTCCCCCATCCAGCGACCTACACACAATATTTATTTACCGCATCCTTCAATTCATAAATTACTTTCTCCCGCAACCATTCCGGCTCCAATACTTCAACATGTGAACCATGCTTCAGTATTTCCATCATGATCTCCGCCTGGTGAGAGGCCGGGATTGTTCGAACCAGCGAGCCATCATCCTGAATTATCTCCGTCTGGGCCTCATGCCACATTTCCCCCTTGATCCACCGCGACCGCTCCGGTGAAAAACGTAGCACTACATTAAACTTTTCCGGATTCCGGAAAATACCAAAGGTGTTCTGAAGGAAAGGCTCCCACTCATCTTTCTCACGGATTTTGAAGGCAGTATTCTCGACACTGCAAAGTGTTATCCTCCCCAGAACAAAATCCCGCCAATCATTACGCAGGTGGCAGAAAGAGATCAGGTGCCAGTTGCCCATGTAATTTACCATATGGTGCGGTTCAACCGTGCGCATGGTGCAGTTGCTGTCTGCGGGGGAGTAGTAGCAGAAGGTGAGCAGTTTGCCCTGAAGCAGAGCCGAGGTGACAACTTTGAAGGTCAGTGGATCGGTGGGGCTGATGTTTTTCCAACGAAAAGAAAAAGCATCTTCAGGCCGGGCCCTGCCTGGCAGATTGGCAGCAAGCAGCGAGTTAAGCCGCTTTGACACACTCCCGAGCTCATCCGCCAGTGATCCCGCTGACGCCTCGGTGATCAGTTTACGGGATATAAGCAAAGCAAGAAGCTCTTCTTCAGAAATGCGTATGACAGGAAGTTGAAAAGTAGGATCGGTGTAGTAGTATCCTTTATGGGATTGATGATATTCAAGCGGGGCCAGAAGGCGATCCCGGAAGTGTTCGATTGATCGTTGGGCACTTTTTACCGATAATTCGCAATGTTCTGCCAGTTTGGTGGCATTGGGGTAGCGTTCACGGCGAACTTCATTGTCAAACCAGACAAACCTCTCCAGGTAAAGCTGATCGCCCATACGCCCCCCATAAAATTTAAAATTTTCATTAAAAATCAAAAAGTTATATGAGTATACACAGTCATACCTCAGACGTCAAACTGGGAATGGCAAAAAGTTTTACTTTATGAAATAAGTTTCGATCAGAGGAACTTTCAGCCGAAAGTGCCGGAGAATGTTCAACAGAAAAGGCCACCCGAAAGAGGCCTTCTACAAACGTCAAATACGGGCGAACACAAGGTATCGCCCGCATCATACGCCTCCAGTGTTGCGGTAATATACAGGACAGTCAGCTCAAAAATTTATGTTATTGGCAACGTACTTCATGCTACGGTTCACTGCCGCACACTCAGCTTAGAAAGTTGCGCCCTGTCCGTTGAGTACCAGGAACATGTTCACTGCCCATTCTTCCTGTATTGCCCCTTAAGTTACCAATTACACACATAATGGAGGCACCAAATTTATGCAGCAAAAAATTACCAGGACATTTCTGAAGTCGCTCTTCCTGTTTATTTTTATTTTCTCCATTCCCTTTCTGCAAGACGTTATAGCCGCTAATGCTCCTGAAAAGACGTACCATCACCTTGTTATCCTTGGCGACCCGCATCTTCCGGGTAAAAACGTCGAGATTAAAAAACAGGTAATACAGACGATCAATACATGGATAGATGTCGATATGGTCGTCGCCGTCGGTGACCTCTGCGAAGATCGTGGAACCAGCAATGAGTATGGTGCCGTAAAAGAGTTTTTTGCCACACTTAAGTGGCCGCTCTTTCCTGTCGCCGGCAATCATGACTATCTTTATGCGGACAGTTTGATTGCAAAAGGTAAACGGTATAAAGCTGTCGCTGAAACCAGGGAGGCTAAACTCCGCACATTTCGGGAAATATTCGGGCTAAAAGAAATTTTTTACAGCAAAACGGCAGGTACCTATTTTCTTGTATTTCTCTCACCGGATGTTCCTGAAAACCTTGCGAGAATATCGCAGAAGCAGCTGGAATGGCTGCGTTCCGAGTTGGATAAGAACAAAAAGCAGGCGACCATCATCTTCTTCCATGCCCCTCTGGAAGGCACTGTACGCAATGATAATGCAAATTTTCTAGCGCAGCCCTCCGTCACAATTCATGATATTCTCAAGAGCAATCAGCAGGTATTTCTCTGGGTCTCCGGGCATACGCACACAACCCCCGGGGACGAAAGTTTTGCATCGGCTATCAACCTCTATGAAAAGAACGTCACCAACATTCATAACAGTGACATGAACCGCGAGACCATCTGGACAAATTCACTGTTTCTCCATCCCGACAAGGTCGTTGTCAAGACGTATAACCACAAGATGGGTGCGTGGCTGCCCGAACTTGAGAGGACTATCGTACCGTGAGCAGACACAAAATATCGTCCCCCATCCCTCCTATTGACACTACATCTTGTTATAAGGCATAATCCGAATCTCATTGACCCGCCTGGAGGCAGCACCCCATGGAAACATCCGACAGCATTGAAAACAGCCCTTCTTCCCCGTTCGTTCACTTGCATCTTCATAGCCAATATTCGCTTCTGGACGGTGCCATCCGCTTTAAAGACCTGATCGCCAAGGCCAAAGAGTTTAATATGCCGGCTGTGGCGATTACCGACCATGGCAACATGTTTGGAGCCGCTGAATTCTACCTTGCGTGTAAAAAGGGGGGGGTCAAACCGCTCATCGGTTGCGAACTCTACCTCGCCCCAGAATCACGCTTTTCACGTGACGCCAAAGGGATCTCCGAAGCGGCCTACCACCTGATTCTGCTCTGTGAGAATATGGAGGGGTACAAAAATCTTTCCTACCTGACCTCTGCCGGTTACAAGGAAGGTTTCTACTACCGTCCCCGTATTGACCGCGAACTGCTTTCGGGGCGCTCCGAAGGCTTGATCGCCATGTCCGCCTGCCTGAAAGGGGAGGTTGCCATGCAGTGCAGTCGTGGCCGGATGGAAGATGCCGTAGCCACAGCCCGCTGGTACAGTGAACTGTTCCCCGACCGTTATTATATCGAACTGCAGGAAAATACCATCCCGGAACAGGATGTCGTCAACAAGCGCCTGATGGAAGTGGCAGCTGAGCTTAAACTGCCGCTGGTGGCTACCAATGACTGCCACTATATGAACCGTGAAGATGCCCGGGCCCATGAGGTATTGCTCTGCATTCAGACCGGCAAGACCATGGAAGACCCGACCCATATGAAATTTTCGGTTGATGAATTCTACGTCAAGTCACCGGAGGAGATGGCCCGTGCCTTCTCCTATGCTCCCGAAGCGATCAGCAACACTCTGGCTATTGCCGGGCGCTGCAATCTTGATCTCGCCGTGGACGGCAAGACTTATTACTTCCCGCACTTTGATCCGCCCGCCGGGCAGAATCATGACGACATGCTCCGGGACCTGGCGACCGCAGGGCTTAAAGAGCGGATGGTAACCATTCTGGCAAAATATCCCGACATGACGCTGGAACAGCAGCAGGCGTATTTTGACCGCCTTGAAACTGAACTGGCCTGTATCAGCGACATGAAATTTCCGGCCTATTTCCTGATCGTTTCCGACTTTATCCGCTGGGCAAAAGACAAGGGGATTCCGGTCGGCCCGGGCAGGGGTTCTGCCGCCGGGTCCCTCGTGGCATACTCCATCAAAATCACCGATCTTGATCCACTCCCCTACAACCTGCTGTTCGAACGCTTCCTCAATCCGGAACGTATCTCCATGCCTGATATAGACGTTGATTTCTGTCAGGACCGCCGGGGCGAGGTCATTCAGTACATGGTTGAAAAGTACGGTCGCGACCGCGTCTGCCAGATTATCACCTTTGGAACCATGGGTGCCAAGGCGGCGATCCGCGATGTTGGCCGGGCTCTCAACATGACCTACGGTGATGTTGACCGGATTGCCAAGCTGATTCCGGATGACCTGAAGATGACACTGAGTAAAGCCCTGCAGCAGGAGCCGCAGCTGAAAGAGATGTGCACAGCCGACCCGCAGGTTAAAGATCTGCTGGACACGGCTCTCTGTCTTGAGGGACTTACCCGCCACGCATCGACCCACGCTGCCGCTGTCGTGGTGGCACCTGAGCCGCTGGAAGAGTTCCTGCCGCTCTACAAGGACCAGAAAACCGGCTCGATCAACACGCAGTACTCCATGAAATATGTTGAACTGGTCGGCCTGGTCAAGTTTGACTTTCTCGGGCTCAAAAACCTGACTGTCATCGAAAACGCGGTGAAGTTGGTGCGGGTGAATGTCCCGGAATTTGACATTACCACTCTGCGGGACGACGACCAGGCGAGTTATGATCTGATTACTGCCGGCAACACCACCGGGGTTTTCCAGCTTGAGTCGAGCGGTATGAAAGAGATGCTCGTTAAACTGAAACCCTCCTGTTTTGAAGATGTGATCGCCGCCTGCGCCTTGTATCGTCCAGGCCCGCTCGGTTCCGGCATGGTGGATGATTTTATCGATCGTAAACATGGCCGCAAAGAGGTGGTATACGACCTGCCGCAACTGGAACCGATCCTTAAAGATACCTATGGGGTTATCGTCTACCAGGAACAGGTCATGCAGATTTCCCGCTCGCTCGCCGGGTACTCACTCGGCCAGGCCGATCTACTGCGTCGGGCCATGGGCAAGAAAGATGATAAGGAGATGTCCCGTCAGAAGAGCCTCTTTCTGGATGGGGCCAAAGAAAACAAACTTGATCCGAAAAAAGCGGAAGCGATTTTCGACCTGATGCATAAATTTGCCGAGTACGGTTTCAACAAATCACATTCGGCTGCCTATGCCCTGATCGCCTATCAGACCGCCTACCTGAAAGCCCATTTTCCGGTTGAATTCATGGCCGCCCTGCTCACCTGCGACATGGACAGTACCGACAAGGTTGTCAAGAACATCAGCGATTGTCGCGAGCAGGGGATCGAGGTACTCCCTCCCGATATTAACACCTCCGGTCTTTCCTTCACTGTGGTGGGCACATCGATGCGCTTCGGGCTGGGTGCGGTCAAAAACGTCGGCGCAGGTGCCATCGAGGCGATCCTGGAAGCACGCAGGGAAGGCCCCTTCAAGGGACTGTACGATTTCTGCGAACGGGTTGATCTCCGGAAAGTAAACAAACGGGTGATTGAATCGTTGATCAAGTGCGGCGCCTTTGACTCGACCGGTGCGTTCCGGTCCGCCCAGATGGAGGGTTTGGAAGCCGCCTCAAATTATGGTCTGAAGATTCAGGAGGAAAAAGCCAGTGCCCAGGTTTCGCTGTTCGGAGCCGAAGAGGTATCGCGAGGGAACGCTACCGGCGGCATGAAACTGCCAGGCACTCCCGAGTGGCATGACAAGGAAAAACTGGCGTATGAAAAAGAGGCGCTCGGTTTTCTGATTACCGGCCACCCGCTTGATCGCTATATTGATGATATCAAACGCCTGACCAACACTGATATCGCCACTATGGTGGAAATGGCTGAAGGGAGTGAGGTAAGGATCTGCGGTACCGTTGCCGCCTTCAAGGAAATTACCACAAAAAAAGGTGACCGGATGGGTTTTGTGACTATCGAAGACCTGACAGGTTCGGTGGAGATCACGGTGTTTTCCGACATTTATGCTACCACTTCGTCGCTCTTGAAATCCGATGATCCGCTGCTGGTCATCGGCAAGCTGGAAAAGGGGGAAAAAGGGTGCAAAGTTCTGATCATGAAGGGGGGTGAAGAGAACAACGGGAGAAAATTCCAACGGGACCGTGGACCGGCAGGCGATATCAAGCTGCTTGCCGAGGCGCGGGCCCGGACGACCAAAAAAGTGTCGTTTATTCTGCGCATGAATGATATTCCCCCGACGCAGATCACCCTCCTGAAAGAGGTAATCGAGCGCCATCCCGGGACTGTGCCGACCTGCCTCCAGTTTCAGCTGCCGGGGAGAAGCCGTTCAACCATGCCGTTGACGGCGGCAATGAATGTAGCAGCCAGTGATGATTTAAGGCTGGAAGTGGAGCGTCTGTTAGGGTATAATGCCGCCTCTTTTGAGTAGATTTACAAAAAAATCCACCACGGAGACACGGAGGCACGGAGAACATCTTTTTTCAGAGATAATTGAAAAAACAGAATTCCAGTTTTTTTATGCCTGGTTTTTTTCTGTGTTTCTATTTGTCTCTGCTTATTTTTCCTCCGTGTCTTCGTGTCTCCGTGGTAAAAAATGAATGAGGTATTGACATGGCTACCCCGTTTTATCTTGAATTTGAAAAGCCTATCGTCGAGCTGGAAAAGAAAGTTGAGGAGCTTACTGCGCTGGCTGGAGGCGGTTTGAACATCGGCACCGATGTGGCAGCTCTTGAGGGGCGTGTAGAGGAGATGCGGGCACATATCTTTGCCAACCTCTCCCGCTGGCAGACCGCACAGGTCGCCCGTCACATCAACCGTCCCTTTACTCAGGACTATATCAATCTCATGCTCACCGAGTTTGTCGAACTGCACGGCGACCGGAACTTTGGCGATGATCACGCCATAGTTGGCGGCCTCGCACGCTTTGAAGGTCAGCCGGTCATGGTTATCGGCCACCAGAAGGGGCGCGACACCAAAGAGAAGGTCTTCCGTAATTTCGGCATGCCCAATCCGGAAGGGTACCGCAAGGCGCTTCGCCTGATGCAGATGGCGGAACAATTCAAGCTGCCGATCATCACCTTTGTTGATACCCCCGGTGCCTATCCCGGCATCGGCGCTGAAGAGCGCGGTCAGGCCGAGGCCATCGCCCGTAACCTGCGCGAGATGGCGAGTCTGCGTACCCCGATCATCGTCTGCATCACCGGCGAAGGGGGCTCCGGCGGAGCGCTCGCGATAGCGGTCGGTGACCGGATCCTGATGCTGGAACATTCCGTGTATGCCGTCATCTCCCCTGAAGGGTGTGCCGCAATTCTCTGGTCTGACGGTACAAAAGGTGCACAAGCCGCAGAAGCGCTCAAGCCGACAGCGAAGGATATCATTGAATTAGGTGTCATCGACGAAATCGTCAAAGAGCCGGTTGGCGGCGCCCACCGGGATCATGAAGCTGCGGCGAGGAATTTGAAAGGGGCAATAGCCCGCAATCTGGCAGAACTGAATAAGCTCTCAGGTGATGAACTTGTAGAGGGGCGCTACAATAAATTCAGGGCTATGACACGGATTGCTGAATAGGTAACACATCTCTGTGGGCGGTTTAACCGCCCCTGTTTGTTTTAGTATCCTGCTTACGGGGTTAAGGAATCGCAATGTTCGAACGTCTGCAAAAAATAATATCCGCTGCCGGAATCACCTCACGCAGGGCCTCTGAAGCGCTGATTACGAACGGGCAGGTTGCCGTCAATGGCATCGTTGTCACAGAACTGGGGAGCAAGGCTGATCCGTCGACAGACACCATCACGGTGGATGGTAAAGCACTGAAAATAAGCGCACAGCGACTCTATATTCTCCTTAACAAACCACCTGGCTACATTACTGCTCTGAAGGATGGACAGGGTCGTCCCCTGGTTACCAACCTGCTGAAGGATGTTCCTGACCGCGTCTATCCGGTAGGTCGACTCGATTACAACACCGAGGGACTGCTGCTTCTGACAAATGATGGAGAGTGGGCCAATCGCCTGATGCATCCCCGTCATGAAATTGAGAAAGAGTACCATGTCCGGGTGCGCGGCAAGGTCATTGATCAGCAGCTTAAACGAATGGCGGAAGGTGTCGAACTGGAGGACGGCATGACTGCGCCGGCAACCGTGAATCTGGTGAAGAGCGGTGAGCAGAATGACTGGATATCAGTGGCAATACATGAAGGTCGAAATCGTCAGGTACGCAGAATGTGTGAAGCGGTCAGCCTGTCCGTGGTGCGCCTCAAAAGGATCCGCTACGGCAGCCTCGACCTCGGCACAATCAGATCAGGTCACTTTCGCTATCTGACTGAAACTGAAGTGCGCCGGTTGGCCGGTTATCCCGACAAGTCAGACAAGACAGACCGGTCAGACAAATCTGAACAGTTCAAAAAAAGAACCGCTCTAAAACAATCAGGAGGAAAAGTAAGTGGAAGAAGGAAGTAGTAGAAGGTCCGGATTTATAGAAAGGGTCAGCCGTTTTATGACCGGACGCAAAAGGACGACTGAACAGGATATTGATGCTTTTATCGAAGCATCAGAAGAAGGAGGTCTGGTTAACGAAGAAGAGAGCGAGATGATCCGCTCCATTTTTTCTCTCGGTACGACAATTGTCCGGGAGGTCATGGTAACCCGGACTGAAATGGCCTGCGTTACCGTTGACGCAACTGTAAGGGAACTACTCGACACCATCATCGCCTGCGGCCACTCCCGGATTCCGGTGTATGAAGATTCCATTGATAATATAATCGGTCTGCTCTACGCCAAAGATCTCCTTAAACAGTGGGGTGCCGATGAAAACAGCCTCTCTGTACGCGCCATCATGCGCCCCCCCTACTTTATTCCGGAATCAAAGAATCTGGAGCAACTGCTGCAGGAATTTAAAAGTAAACGTGTGCATCTGGCCATTGTTATTGATGAATATGGCGGTACGTCGGGACTGATTACGATCGAAGACCTGCTGGAGGAAATTGTCGGGGACATTCAGGATGAACATGATCGAGAAGAGTCACTGATGACTGTTAACCCGGACGGCAGTGTAACCGCCGACGGTCGTCTGCCTGTCGAAGAGCTTGAGGAACATTTTGACATTGAGATAGAACGCGATAACTTTGACTCCGTCGGGGGACTTGCCTTCCACCTGACCGGAAAAATTCCGGCGGTCGGTGACTCTTTCGAAGGCGCTGGACTGCATCTGAAAATTGTTGATGCTGATCTTCGCCGGGTAAAAAAAGTCGCCATCAACCGTATCAACAGTGCTCCTGTAGAAAACCCGGGGCGTGAGTGAACGTTCCGGCGTCTTTTTCAGCGATTACGCAGCTGTTCGACCGCCGGGGCTGCCTGGCGATCGCCAGCGGCGTCCTGATCGCCCTCTCCTTCCCGAATCCCGGACTCTCTTTTCTCGCCTGGGTTGCCCTGATCCCCCTGCTGATCGCCTTGGAAGAGAGCCCGCCGCAAGTGGCCTTCCGCATCGGCATGACCTGCGGCATTACCGGCTATGCCTTCATTCTCTACTGGCTCAATATCGTCTTTGTCCGCTATGGGCACCTCCCCTGGTCGGTCAGCATACCGGTCTACCTGTTGCTGGTACTCTGGCTGGCGCTGTTCTACGGGCTGAGCACCTGGGTTACCCGATTTGGAGAGCGTTTTGGCATCAAAGCCGCCTTTACCCTCCCGGTTGCCTGGGTCGCCTTCGATTTCATCCGTTCATTTCTGTTTTCAGGCTTTGCCTGGGCTATGCTCGGACATTCCCAATTCCGGACCCTGCCACTGATCCAGATTGCCGACCTCGCGGGCGTTTACGGCATCACCCTGTTGATTGTGCTGGCAAATACCGTCCTGTATCGTGCCCTGCGGGCGCTTTCCGGTGCCAGCGTCCCCTACCCGGTAAAAAGCGCCGTTATTCTCCTGATTCTTCTCTGTGCAACGCTTTTTTATGGCTTCAGCCGCTTAAACGAAGCGGAGCCTGACCGTGGCAAGCCGTTGCGTATCGCCCTGATTCAGGGGAACATCCCGCAGGATGTCAAATGGAGTCCCGCATTTCGCGAGCAGACGATGAACAGCTACGAACGCCTCACCCGGGAAGCAGCTAAAGGCGGTGTCGATCTGATTGTCTGGCCTGAAAGCGCCGTGCCGTTTTTCTTTCAGGATGAGCCTCTTCAGGCGGAACGGCTCAGGGGACTGGCACGGGAGTTAAACGCCTGTCTGCTGTTCGGCAGCCCGGCCCACGAACTCCGCAACGGCAAAAGTACCTTTCTTAACAGTGCCTTTTTGATATCTCCTCAGGGTGAGACGCTCGGGCGTGCCGATAAACTCCATCTGGTGCCGCTGGGCGAATATATACCACTCGGGCGGTTCCTGACCTTCATTAATAAACTCGTTGTCGGGATTGGTGATTTCTCCCCCGGCGAGAAAGCGGTTCCCCTCGATACGGGGAGCACAAAACTCGGCATTCAGGTCTGTTACGAAGTCATTTTTCCGGAACTGGCCCGCCAATACGTCCAGGCTGGTGCCCGCGTCCTGGTAGCTATTACCAACGACGCCTGGTTCGGTCGCTCTTCGGCTCCCTATCAGCACCTGGCGATCTCGACCTTCCGCGCAATCGAGACCCGCACACCACTTATCCGCGCGGCAAACACCGGTGTAACCGCGATTGTTGACCACAACGGTCATATCAGCACCATGACCGGTCTGTTTGTAGAAGCGTATCGCACCGGCGAAATACAACCGGGAAGCGGTAAGTCACTCTACCTTGCGATAGGGGACACACCGGCCTGGCTCTGCGTACTGTTGACCGCCGGGATAGCACTGTTCGTTTGGATCAAACAAAAAACCAAGGAGTAGACCATGTATCGAGAAGAAACAGCTAAACTGACGGATTGTGAAGAGCGGATCGCCAAGCTTCGGGGGGCGCTTTGACGTTGATGCCAAACGTGAATCGATCATGGAGATCGAATCGATCATGGCGGTACCCGGATTCTGGGATAACACCAAAAAATCTCAGGAAATCATAAAAAAGCGCACCACACTGGAAAAAATTGTGCAGATGTGGGATGGGCTGGTACGGCAGACAGAGGACGTTCGTGTCATGATTGAATTGGGAGAAGAGGCGCAGGACGCCGATACACTGGTAGAAGTCGGCGGCATGGCCGATCGGCTGACACGGGAGGTCGAGGCCGCCGAATTCCAGCGGATGCTCTCCGGCCCCCACGACCGCAACTCCTGTTTTATCACCATAAATCCGGGAGCAGGCGGGACCGAGTCCCAGGACTGGGCCGAAATGATCCTGCGCATGTACCTCCGCTACTGCGAGAAGAAGGGATGGAAGACCGTTATTACCGAATATCTGCCAGGTGACGAGGCCGGGCTGAAATCCGCGACTTTTAACGTCAGCGGCGAATATGCCTACGGCTGTCTGAGGGCGGAAGCCGGCATTCATCGTCTGGTGCGCATCTCGCCCTTTGACAGCAATGCCCGACGCCACACCTCGTTCGCCTCGATGTACGCCTTTCCTGAAATTGAAGAGGACGACATCGAAATAAAAATCAGCGACAGCGATCTGAAGGTGGACACCTTCCGCTCCGGCGGTGCCGGTGGTCAGCATGTTAACACGACTGACTCAGCAGTCCGCATTACCCACATTCCATCAGGTATCATCGTTGCCTGTCAGTCCGAGCGGAGTCAGATTTCCAACCGGGGCACCGCCATGAAAGTGCTGCGGGCGAAACTGTACGAACGCGAAGTCGAAGAGCGCAAGGACAAGGCGTCTGAAATTGCCGCCGAAAAGAAAGAGATCGGTTGGGGAAGCCAGATTCGTTCCTATGTGCTGCATCCGTACAAGATGGTAAAAGATCTGCGCACCGGCGTAGAATCCGGCAATCCTGATTCCGTCCTTGATGGCAACCTGGAAGAGTTTGTGGTGGCCTATCTGATGGGAGTCAGGCGCAACGTCGGAGACGTAGAACAGGAAGCCATTTAATGAAAAAATACCCGACCATTTCTAAGGAAACCGGCAGATATTTTCTGACCGACCGAATCAGGGATGAGGTTAATTTCTGGATAACGGAGCAGTCAAAAGGCGTACATCCGCCACCGGTACAGAAACCGGCACCATCCGGCAGCAGAGTAATCAAGCTGCCGAATCATGAAACATGGACAATCCCGCAGTGCGACCTGCAGAGTGCCATCGCCAATCGACAGAGTCAGCGGCGTTTCAAGGCCGAGTCACTTTCTCTCGATGAACTGGCCTTCCTCCTCTGGGCGACCCAGGGAGTTCGGCACTTTATTCACGAAGATGCGGTGCTGCGCACGGTTCCTTCGGCAGGAAACCGGCATCCGTTTGAAACGTATCTCGCTGTTTTAAAGGTGGATGGACTTGAGTGCGGGATCTACCGGTACCTGCCTGTTACCCACGCGCTTGTCTATGAACGGCAGATTGACAACTTACCTGCCCATCTGACAGCAGCAACCCGTGGTCAGAGTTTTACCGGACAGGCGGCCGTCACGTTCATCTGGACGGCCATACCGGATCGCACCGAATGGCGCTATGTCGAGGCTTCCTACAAGGTAATCGCTCTTGATGCCGGCCATGTCTGCCAGAACCTCTATCTCGCATGTCAGGCCATTACAGCCGGTACCTGTGCCATTGCTGCGTATGATCAAACCCTGTCAGATGTCCTTCTGGGTGTTGATGGGAATGATGAGTTTACCGTGTATATTGCGCCGGTCGGCAAAGTGTGATGTTCAAAAACGGTTTGTAAAAGTATTGTAAAACGGCAAGTTAAGTCTCTTTTTTTGTGGCGCGCTTCTATATAATGACAATAGAAACGCTGTACCCCCCACAAAAGGAGAATTTCATGCCGCATCACCTCCCCGCACATCAGCCCCTCCATCCTCTGGCAACCGGAGCCCGCGTACTACTCTCAAGTGTCTTCGGCCCGTACGGCCAGGACGATCAGTTCGGAAGTCGTAAAGCCAACCCGATGGAGCTGTACCAGAATCAGGTCACCCGACTTCAGGGTGGCTTCTCTCTCCGCATGTTTCACCGTTCTTTCGGGCTGATGATGATTCAGGCCAATCTCGACGCTCCCTGCACCCTCATTGATTTTCCGACTCTGGAGAGCTTCACCGGACAGATCAGTCAGCAGAGCTACGATGTCATCGGCATCAGCGGTATTATTGCCAATGTCGGCAAAGTGGCCAAAATGTGTGAGCTGATCCGCCGCATTCAACCGGGAGCGACGATTGTCATCGGAGGGCATATCGCCAACAAGGAGGGGCTTGATCAGATGATCGACGCGGACCTGATCGTCCGCGGTGAAGGCATCCGTTGGTTCCAGCGCTACCTCGGTCAGGACGATCAGCAGCCCATCAAGCACCCGGCGGTCTTTTCCGGCTTCGGTTCAAAAGCTATGGGGCTCGAGCTTGACGACAACCCGGAGCGAACGGCGGCGATCCTCATTCCCTCGGTCGGCTGTCCCATGGGGTGTAACTTCTGCTCCACCTCTGCCCAGTTCGGCGGGAAAGGGAAATTCATCAATTTTTATGAGACCGGTGACGAACTCTATGACGTCATGTGCGGCATTGAGCGGCAGCTGAAAGTGCGCTCCTTCTTTGTTCTCGACGAAAATTTTCTGCTGCACCGGAAACGGGCGCTGCGGCTCCTGGAACTTATGGAGGCTAACGGCAAAAACTGGTCGATCTCCGTTTTCAGCTCGGCGCGGGTACTGAAATCCTACACGATGGACCAACTGCTGGGGCTTGGCATCGGTTTTGTCTGGATGGGGCTTGAAGGAGAGGAGAGTTCCTACGACAAACTCAAAGGTGTCGACACCCTCGACCTCGTGCAGCAGTTACAGGCTAACGGCATCCGTGTTCTCGGTTCATCCATTCTTGGCCTTGAAGAGCACCGTCCACAAGAGCTCGGAGCGATCATCGACTATGCCGTCCGTCATGATACGGTCTTTCACCAGTTCATGCTTTACACTCCGATTCCCGGAACCCCTCTCTACGAAAAGCACAAGAGTGAGGGGAATCTGCTCCCTGAATCCGAATTCCCGTTCGCCGATGCCCATGGCCAGTATCGCTTTAACTATCGCCACCCGCATTTTGAAAACGGTGAGGAGGAGAGTTATCTGATCGATGCCTTCCGTCGTGATTTTGAAGTCAACGGGCCCAGTCTGCTGCGCCTGTTCCGGGTTCTCCTGAACGGTCTGCAAAAGCACAAGTCTCATTCCAAAGCCATTCGGGAACGTCTCGCATGGGAGGCCGCGCCGCTTCGTTCCACCTACGCCGGCGCCGTGTGGGCCATGAATAAGTATTATCGTGATAATCCGCAGCTTCGGAAATTGGCCGGTAATCTTCTCACGGATATTTATGCCGAATTCGGCCCGGGTACGCGCCTCATGGCTCCGCTCATCGGCCGGTATGTCTATGGTCGACTGAAGAGAGAGGAAGTGCGTCTGGCGGCAGGGCATTCCTACGAGCCACGTTCCTTCTGCGAAGAAAATGCCGCCGCACAGGCGCTGAAAACAGCCCCCGCTGCTATACACCCCGCTGAAACTCAGCAACTGCCGGACTATCGCTATAGTGGAGCCCTTGAATTCGGGCAGTAAACGTAAGACACCGGCTTACTGAACGGCAGAACCGCATGTATTTGGTTTGAATCTGATTGCGGCTTGCCGTTTCACCATCATACGGAGAGGGAATCTATTCAAAGGAGATGAGCGGAAAGATCTACCGCCGACTGGGGCAGTTGGCCTGCAAAGAACTGGCTTCCGGACGTTCTGTGATGATTGATGCGGGGTTTGGATCGCGTGCCGAACAAATCACTTTCGCCAGACTGGCCGCCTCTTATCACGCACAGCTTCTCATTCTGTTCGTTCAGTGCGATCAGGAACAACAGCGGGAACGGCTCCGTGAACGCCTGTTACGAAGCACTTCCGTCTCCGATGGAAGAGAAGAATTGCTTGACCGGCAAAAATCAGTTTTCGAGCCTCCGGATGATTCCGAAGCGGTTGTAATTCCATGTTCTACGAGTGGCACGACAGAACATTCTTTACACTTAGCAGCTCATCTCGGCCTGTGCCCGTTAGGGGGCGTACCATAACGGTTTTCAAGCGGCTGAACACCGGTTTCCTGCAAAAAAGCGGCGATGACCTGATAAAATTCCCGCCAGTCCGGCGGAAAATCGTTATGACCACAGGAAAATTCAACCAGACGGGCGTTGGGTGCCAGTCGCTGCAGCAGACGACTATGCTCCACCGGAACGATGGTATCGCTGCTGCCGTGGAAAAGCAGAACCGGCTGCCGGTATGCGGCGACAACTGCGGCATTATCAAATACATCCCGGATGAGGAATCCGGGAGCAAGGAACCCACGTGCAAACGGCCTGGTGGAGGTGAACGTTGACTGCAGAATCAGCGCCCTGCTCGGTCGCCTGACAGCAAGTGCACAGGCAGCTCCACCCCCCAGCGAACGCCCGAAGATAACAACCCGCTCCGGGTCGACCTCATCGCGCTGCAGCACGGCATCATACGCGGCGACAGCGGTCTCGGTAATGCTCTCCTCGGTCGGATTTCCCGTTGAGCGACCAAAGCCGGGGTACTCCACCAGCAGCACCCCCACTCCCAACCTTACGAAGCCCTCGAACTGCTCCGGCAGAAAATCAATGACTTCGCCGTTGCCGTGAAAGCAGATCACCACTGGTCTGCGTTCGCCCATACTTCGCTTTACGGGTGGCATGAACCACGCCGCACCGCGCCCGGTAGCGGTTACAATCGTGATGGGCACTATGCCGACCGGTGGCGGACCGGCCACCCGTATCGTGCGACCCGGGTAGATAATCCGGCGCTGCAAGGCAAAAACGAGTAGACAATACCCCGCATAGGCAATTCCGGCAAGTACGACCAACTTGACTAAATATGGATAAGGCATCTGTTTTTACCCGGGCATCCCTTTGAACGTAATGAAATTGTACTTCGTACCTTCCCCTTGTCAAGAGTTGAAAAAAACATTTTACCAAAAGTTTGTTGAAGTTAGTCGTAACTTCTGACACTATCAACGGATGAAACTTATCGACTCTCACGGAAGAACCATCAATTATCTGCGCCTGTCGGTCACCGACCGCTGTAACATGCGCTGTTTCTACTGCATGCCCAAGGAGGGCATCGTCAGCAAGGGGCATGACGCGGTTCTGACGTACGAAGAACTGCTGCTCATTGCTGAAACTGCGGTGAAGTTGGGGATTGAAAAGATCCGCATCACCGGGGGAGAACCGCTGGTGCGGGCCGATATTATTAATTTTTTGAGCAGAGTATCCGTCGTCCCCGGACTGCAACACCTGGCCCTCACAACCAACGGCCTGCTGCTGCCGGAGATGGCCGCTGACCTGTACAAGGCCGGTGTGCAGCGGTTGAACATCAGTCTTGACTCACTCAATGCAGAGACTTTCAGCAGCATCACCCGTGGTGGTGATCTGAAGAAAGTGCTGGCCGGACTGGATGCCGCTGAGCAGGCCGGCTTTCCGCCTCCCAAGATCAATTGCGTTATCATGCGTGGCGTCAACGATGCTGAAATACTCGACTTTGCCGAAATGACCCTGTCGCGCGGCAACTCGATCCGCTTCATAGAGTATATGCCTGCGGTGAAGGAAGACGACTGGCAGCGCTACTGTATATCCGGAGAGGAAATCCTGGACCGGATTGCCGCCCGGTATCCCCTGATATCAATAGACAGGGGGGCGTATTGCGGACCGTCACGCGATTTCAGCATTCCCGGCGCGCGTGGCAGCATCGGCATAATTACCGCCGTTTCCGGGCATTTCTGCAGCGAATGCAACCGCATCCGGGTTACCTCCACCGGTCAGGCCAAAGGGTGTCTCTTTGCTGATGCAAAAACAGACCTGATCCCCTGGCTGCGACCACCGGATCGAGAAGGGCTGGCTAAAGTACTGAGGGGTATCGTTTCAACAAAACCGGAGCGACACGATATCTCGCAGGATGGTTACACCCACACAAATTTTACGATGTCGCAGGTAGGGGGATAATATAATGGCTCATGTGTTGGCGGTCTGTATCAGCGAGAATAAAGGTGAACGCAAGAAACCGGTCGAAGCGGTGGAACTGCGCGAGAACCACGGCATCGTCGGCGATGCCCATGCCGGTGACTGGCACCGCCAGGTGAGCCTGCTGGCTCAGGAAAGCATCGACAAGATGCGGGCTCTTGGATTGGATGTAAGCGCGGGCGACTTTGCGGAAAATATCACCACCAGCGGTATTGATCTGGTGAGTCTGCCGATAGGTGCACACCTGCAGATAGGAAAAACTCTGTTGGAAGTGACCCAGATCGGCAAGGAGTGTCATACCCGCTGTGCCATTTTTTACCAGGCCGGTGACTGCGTCATGCCGAAAGAAGGCATATTTGTCAAGGTGCTGCAGGGCGGGACAATCGGCCAGGGCGATACCATCCTGAATAGTACGCCATCAGGACAATAAACAGGTACAACTTTTATGACCTATGTCGAGCTACAGGAAGCGCTGCGGACTCTTGGTATTCGCGAACGCTCCACCATCAGCGAAATTAAATTCCGACACCGGGAACTGGTAAAACGCTATCATCCGGATACCGGGAATGCGGATGAACAGGAGACTATCCGTGTTATAAACGCTGCATACCGGGTGCTGCTTGATTATATTGAGGAATATCGTCTTTCTTTCACGGAAGAGGAGTTTTACGAACAGAATCCGGAAGAGCGCATTCGGCAACAATTCATGACTGATCCGCTCTGGGGAAAAAGCTAGCCGAAGATTGACATTCCACAGCCATTGCAGTACAGTACCATTCAAACAAGGCCCTGGGGGAGTTCCTTTGAACTGAGATCCGTCTGCTGCAGCGTTTGCACAGCGGGAACCCTTTGCACCTGATCCGGGTAGTGCCTACGGATCATCCTGCCGTCATCCACCACAAAAAAGAAGGGCCAGATTATTAATCTGGCCCTTCTTTTTTAATGGGTTAGAAGATATAAGATGTTTATACAATTTGATTTCTGTTAGTGCTTGTGTTTATATTTTTGGGCACTGTGCCCATCCTGTGCCCAAATTGTGCCCGCCAAAAATTTACTTCTGCAAATCCGACTACTACCCTGCTGTGCCCAACACATCTTCATCCGGAATGTATTGCATTAAGTCTTCAACTTGACACTCTAAGAAGCGGCATAATTTATCAATATTATCAGTAGTGGTGTTATAGCCACGATGGCCTGATATTTTTGATAATGTGGTTCTGTGAATGCCCGTTTCTTTCGAAATTTCGTCTTGAGTAATCCTTCTTCCCAGCTTGAATTCCTTTTCAGATATAACTTCTTTCATTTTAAATCTGATCATTTATAGCACCCCCACTCCTTTACTCCTCTGATGTTTATAACTCAAATTGTGACTATGGGCAACAAAACAATAATAAAATGCAAATATGTGCTTGACAATGCGTTCACAGCAATATATGATGGGTATACACTACATATTCTACTGGAGGCCACAAATGGACGGTACATTTCTAACAACATCTGAATTGGCACAAAAGATTCACTACAATGCGCGGTACATCTGCAATTATCTGGTTGACTCAGTACTTATTGAGGGAATCCATTATTTCCGCCCGTTCGGACGCAGGAAAATCTTGTTTATCTGGGAAGCGATCGAGAGGGATATGTTCAAAAAGCCCAAAATTGATATGCCTATAATTCCACTTGCTCGCGGAGGTATTTGCCATGGGTAGCATCAGAGTGAGAAAAGATAGCGGCTTATTGTTTTTTGACTTCAGGTATCAGAGTAACAGATGTAGAGAACAATCAATGCAGTCTGACACGGCTACAAACCGAAGGAACATGGAAAAAGTCCTTGCTCGTATAGAGTCGGAAATCAAGCTGGGAACTTTTGACTATGACCGCTTCTTCCCGAATTCGCCGTTAGCGGCAAAGTTCAAAGGATTACAAGAAGGAGCATCAATCATAGCTGAAACAGGACCAATGACTATACTGACAACTGCTTCGCAGCAAACAACACCATTTTTTAGTAATTTCGCTGAAGAGTGGTTTTTGGAAAACGAAATACGCTGGAAAAGGTCCTATAAAAAAACACAGCGCACTACAATAAATAAATATTTGCTGCCGCATTTTGGTGAAAAAGAGATCAGCCGCATCACCAAGGGAGATATTCTCAAATTCCGTTCCTCACTCGCCAAAGTCCAGAACGGGGCTAATGATAGTATCTCCACTGACCGTATAAATCATATCATGACGCCATTGCGTATGATTCTGGATGAAGCGGCTGATAGGTACAACTTTAACACACCTTACATCGGAATTAAACAACTGAGGGTTCCTAAATCCGATGTATATCCGTTCTCGCTGGAAGAAGTGAAGTCAATTATTGCCAACGTCCGAAAAGATTTTGCAAATTACTTTACCGTCCGTTTTCTGACTGGAATGCGTACTTCTGAAATCGATGGCTTAAAATGGGAGTATGTGGACTTTAGTAAGCGCGTAATATGTATAAGGGAAACCTTGGTTGACGGTCTCGTAGAGACAACAAAAACCCCTGAATCAGTGAGGGATATCAGCATGTCTCAGCCGGTTTTTGATGCCATGACACTTCAGTTTGAAGTTACCAAGGACCTTGGTGGTTATGTTTTCTGTCATAATGATGGTGTCCCACTTGCGAGACGCA
>JBMOEI010000059.1:0-30089 GCA_049318985.1 Desulfuromonadaceae bacterium | reverse complement strand
TTTCCGGATTGAGTGTCCAATGAAAACCGGATTGGGTGTCCAATAATTTCCGGATGAAGTGTCCAGTGTACTCCGGATTACGCACCGGAACTCCCTGCTGTCCCCGGAACTCCCCCCGGAATGAAAAAGCGTCCGCTAAACCCAGCTATGGAAGCGGTACGCTTGTTGAACATTTCACTTCTCGCGCGTTGAGTATCTAACTTGACAAGACGCATGTCATGCGCATAACATGACATCCCGGAGGTGCGCTATGCAAAAATCTCGAATCAATCTTACTCTTGACGCCGACTTAATTGACTTTATCAAAGAATATGCTGAAACCCAGCGAACAACGGTTTCCGAGGTCTTTACACAATTCGCTTTAAAGCTGAAGCGGGTTAAGGAAAATGACCCTACTGAAACGATACTGGCAGACCCTGATTTTTCTGATTCGATTTTAAGCACAATTGAACGAATTAAAGCAGGTACCGTCAGTTGGCTCAGTTATGATGAGGTTTTTAAATGAATCTTGTTTTTAGCGATGATTTTGCCGCTTCTCTCAAAAAACACAGTTCAATAAAAGAAGCTGTCCGAAAAAAAGTGACTATGATCTGCGAAAGTCCAGTGGCTCTGGGTGAACCGCTCAAAGGAAACTTTCGTGGATTCTACAGTTGCCCCGTCAAACGCAATTTCCTGATTATTTTCCTTTACTGCTCAACCTGCCGAAAGAAGGGAGACGATGCCATTGTCCTCTGTGCAGACTGTCCTGACTGCCTTGACGACACCATCAAGTTTATCGCCCTTGGTCCCCACGATACAGCTTATTGGGGATGACATTTTTCTGAAAGTTTCATAAAACCGGGGCAGTGTCCCTCATTTCTTCTCATTTCTTCGGGGAGTGTCCCTCATTCTTCAGAAATGTTAGAAAATTCATATCAATATTTAGATCAATTTATGTTGCGAAGTAATGCTTAAATCGCTTATTTTATGTCACTTTTTGTAAATTCTAATTTGTATGAAAAATCAATTCCCACGCCATAATATCTTGGGGAATGAACAAAATAACATTGTCCGTCACTTATTTGGGTTGTATTCTCGAATGTCACATATGTTGTAAAGGTAATACCCGTAAGTAAACTTTTACTTGCATTATCAGTAATCGCTTGCCCTAATTCGTCGTTGGAACCACTAGGGTATGAATATTTGTCGATATTATCAATCTGCTGTGTGCCATCAATTATAAAATAGTTGCCTGGGCCTACGGTGAGGCTACTTAACCCTCTGTTTGTTACTGTAATTTTAGCAACTATAACTGGTTGAGGTGGACTATAATATGTGTTGTAGATTGTACCACTTGAATTTCGCATGTAAAATAGCTTTTCAACCGTCATTGTAGTGCCGTCTGAAAACGTAAGTGTGTCACCAATCCTTGGATAATGAGCAGTCACAGTCACTGATGCAGTATTTGTTGCATACCCATCTCTAACAACAAGTTGAAAAATATAGGAACCACCCACATCAGCTTTAAAAGTGGGTTTTGCAATTGTTGTACTTGATAAAGAAGCATTACTTCCAGTGGGCTTAGAAGTAATAGACCAAACAAAAGTTAAAGGGTCATTATTCGCATCACTACTACCACTTCCATCTAAAGTTTTAACAGATCCTATTGCGACATCTTGAGAAACGCCAGCGTTTGCTGTTGGTGCAGTGTTTGAGCAAAAAACAGGTAAAGGCATTCCACCTGATGTTATAGCACTACAAATTGTAGCCAGTGAAACTTGACCGGTATCTCCTTTAGGGCCCTGTGGCCCAGTATCTCCTTTAGCACCTTGTAACCCAACTGGGCCTTGAACCGTTGCAGTCGATTGGATAGTTCCATCAGGGAACTCTAAGTTTGCATTTATTTTTATGTTTCCCGCTGCAAATACAGATGTTGCTAATAGAAAATTCATAACCGTTAAAATTACAATTTTCATCTTTTATTACCTCTCATATAGAAGAACGTTAATATTGAGATATCAACTGATGGAACATATATTTTTATTGTTCTAAACTGACAACCTCGCTTATGCAACTGATTTTTTCAGCAGTTTGTAAATTGACTCTCGACTGACTCGCATAGATTTAGCAATAATGGTTTTCATCTCATCTGTGGCAACTCTCTTGCTGATCTCCTCAATCTGTTCATCAGTAATTGCTCTTTTGCGACCCACTCCTTTATACAACCCTTTATCTTTCCGTATAGCGGCGGTGAACTGGTGAAATTCCTGTTTACCTGAATCGCTAAACAGGATAAAATGGATCCAGTTGCTATTTTAAACGCATTCGAGGAGGTATTCACCATGAAACGGATCGCTCTTGCACTGTTAGCTCTTACTGCTCTGGCACTTTCACCATTGACTGCATTTGCAGCCACCACAACCGACATCACCTGGTACGGGCATTCAGCCTTTAAAGTCACCACTCCGACCGGTAAGGTCCTGCTGATCGATCCCTGGCTGGCAAATCCGGCAAATCCCAAAGGAAAAGAGCTGCTGGCAGGTCTAGATAAGGCCGATCAGATCCTGTTGACCCATGCCCACGGCGACCATATCGGCAATACCGTTGAGATCGCCAAAAAAACCGGCGCCAAACTGGTTGCCAGCAATGACCTGATGAAGGCAATGGTAAAATATGCCGATTTCCCGGCGAAACAGGCAGATTTTACCGGCACCGGCAACACAGGCGGCACCGTGACTTTACTGGGGGGAGAGGTGAAAATCACCTTTGTTCACGCCCTGCACAGTTCCGGGCTTGAATATGATGACAAGATGGGGCTGCCGAAGGGACTGGCATACGCCGGTAATCCAGGTGGCTTTCTTATCGCCATCACCAATGGACCAACGATCTATCACACCGGCGACACCGATCTCTTTGGTGAGATGAAATTTATTGGCGATCTGACATCAGTGGATGTGATGATGGCCTGTATCGGCGACAAGTTCACCATGGGTCCGGATCGTGCCGCAGCGGCAGTTGAACTGGTCAATCCAAAGATGGTTATTCCGATGCATTTCGGCACATTTGCCGCGCTGACCGGCACACCGGAGGCATTTGAACAGGCGTTGAAGAAACGCAACCTCAAGACCGTTTTCAAGCGGATGCAGGTGAATGAAACCTTCAGCTGGAAGCCGTGAAGGAAAACCTCGGAGGTTTCGTCTGGATGGAATGGGGGGGATAGAGCGCAAATCGGGTAACGAGAATACGCAAAAAGGGCGGCACCTCTGAATGGCACCGCCCTTTTGTATTGTTTGTGTGGTAAATGCTACTTTGTTACAATCCATTCGCCCCCTCCCTAACCCTCCCCCGCTGGGTGAGGGGACTTAAGCTCCTCCCACCAGCGGGGGGAGGTTGGGAGGGGGGATGGCAGTAGGAAGTTACAGTGAGTCTAGTGTGACAAAGTAGAATTAACGACTGATTGTGTGATTACGCTTCCCTGTTCATCCGGCGCTTGCCATATACTGCCAGACCGAGCATACCAAAACCGAGCAGCACCATGGTGCCCGGTTCGGGGACGACTGGAGGGGTGTTGCCACCTAATTCGCCCAGATGGCTGAATTTTCCAATATTAATATCAGCAGCATTAGAATTCATTTCCGACAGGTCAACAACAGCCCAATCGGTCCCGCTGGTATTGTGGAACAGAAAATGTTCCGGATTTGGATTGCCCAGCTTAAGATTCCCCGTTTTTATATAAAAATATTCTGGTGCCCCATAAAGTTCCATTGCGTAGATACTTCCCGTTACAAGTATCCAGTTCCAATTGCCTGGAGTGGGAGATTGATTTACTCCGCCGATTTCAAGAGCATGTGTATCGGTATATTTAGTCAAGTCAGCTATCACGAAAGTACCTGCCGGACTTAATAAACCATTTACCCAGTCAACTTCATTCTGCGAACCTGAATTTGGGAGGTCCGTTCGGCCAACAATAGTATCAGCTAAGCCAATATCAGTTGAGCCAATAGTATAAGCCGATGCATTTACAGCCATCATCAACATCGCCCCTGCCAGTAATGCTATAATTTGCTTTTTCATTTTCTGTACCTCCTTTTGCTCATTAAGCCCCACACATTGTCATAATAATTAATAACTATTATATAAGCAATGAGTGTGCCTAAATTATAAGTTACTTAAATATATCAAATTATTAACGTTTTATAGACAGCGTTCCAATGAATGTAAAAAATATCGACAATTGTTTTGAGCCTATTTTTCATGGAATTACCGAAAAAAGAGCCGAAATACCATCAGTGGAATAAGCCAATTCTCCTTCAGACCCCTTTAAATGGGCATTTTGGCCCATCTCTCTTTAAATCACTCCGTTTGCAAGGGCAGTCAGGGGAACGCAGGGGTGTCGGTTTATTTTACAATTCAGCTTCGAAGCCGTACGGAACCGGCTTTTATCTCCCCTCCTGTTTGTTTGGCGGCGGTTTAGCACGATATCAAAATGTTTACTGTTTACCTGAAACAGTAAACAAGATAGTATTTCCTCCGTTTTTAACTCCTCTCACCAACCGACCCTTTTGTTATAACTGAACATATAAAGGAGCCCCGCTATGTCCTTCCGCACCATTGAATGGCTTGATGATGCCGTCGTCATGATCGACCAGACCCGTCTGCCGGGCGAAGAGATCTACAACACCTACACCGATTTTCAATCGGTTGCCGAAGCGATCAAAGGCATGATCATCCGGGGGGCGCCTGCCATCGGTGTGGCTGCCGCCATGGGGGTTGCGCTCGGGGCGCGATCGATCATCGCCGATACCCATGAATCCTTTTTTCGCCAACTGGATAATGTCTGTGACGTTCTGGGGCGAACCCGTCCAACGGCGGTCAACCTTTTCTGGGGGCTGGAACGGATGAAGCGGGTCGCGGAAGAGAATCGCGATAAAAAGCTCGATAAAATCCGCGAAGCACTGAAAAAAGAGGCGATCCGGATTGAGCAGGAGGATCTGACTATTTGTAAAAATATCGGCAAATGGGGCGCCACGCTGATTCCGGAAGGTGCCACGGTTCTGACCCACTGCAATGCCGGAGGGCTGGCGACAGCCGGTTACGGCACTGCTCTCGGTGTTATCCGTGCCGCTCATGACGCAGGCAAAAAGATCCAGGTTTTTGCCGACGAGACCCGACCCTGGTTGCAGGGGGCGCGCCTGACCGCCTGGGAGCTTATGAAGTCCGGGATTCCGACGACGCTTATTTCTGACAACATGGCCGGATTCTTCATGAGCCGTGGCGAGATTACCTGCTGCGTTGTCGGCGCCGACCGGATCGCCGCCAATGGCGATACCGCGAACAAGATCGGCACCTATTCCGTTGCGGTGCTGGCGAAAGAAAACAATATCCCCTTTTACGTCGCCGCTCCGGTATCGACTCTCGATCTCACTCTTGCCGACGGCAGCATGATCCCGATCGAGGAGCGCCCCTTCAGCGAAGTGACCCATATAAAGGGGACCGCCATTGCGCCGGAAGGGGTACGGGTCCGCAACCCGGCGTTCGATGTCACTCCCGCCCGGTATATCTCGGCCATTATTACCGAAAACGGCATTGTCAGGGGTGACTACTGCTGTGGCCTCCGTAAGGTATCAGGAATCTGACATGCATATAGAACGTTTTTCCCAGGATTTCAGTCGGATTATTGCCCTCCCTGATGCGGATCACCGGCTCCCTGAATTGACTTTGTTTCTCACGTTACATGGCTATCAGTACGGTGCCAGGGCAGCTGATAACATTCTGCTGCTCCGGAACCTGTTCACGGTGGAAACACTCCACCGCATCGTTATCTATGGGTTAAAAAGCCCCTCTCCTGACCAGGCGCTCAACTCTTTTGAGCGCTTGACCGGCGTTATCTCGCCCGAAGACCTGCACAAACTGGCGGAGCGTAAAAAACGCCTTGCGCAATGCATTCTGCTCTGCGGCTCTTCACCGTTTCTGGTCAATCTGATGTTCAAATCTCCCGATATCGTGCGCTGGCTGTTTCTGGAAAACGGCATAGACCATGGCCGCACGGCTGAAGATATGTACGCAGCAGTAGCGGCAACAGTGGACGAGTCCACCGGTTTTGCCGCACTGCAGAAAGCACTGCGCTGTTTCAAACGTCAGGATATTGTGCGCATCGCCGCGCGGGACTTGAGCGGACTGGCACCGCTTGAAGAGGTCATGAGGGAACTGTCCGACCTGGCATCATCAACGTTACAGGTCGCGTATCAGGTCTGCCGCCGCTGCCTGATCCGCGATCATGGCGCTCCGGTGCTGGCGGGTGAGAACGCATCGCTCTTTGAAGCGGAGATGACCGTAATCGGCATGGGGAAACTGGGAGGCCGGGAGCTCAATTTTTCTTCTGATATCGACATAATTTACTTCTATGAGTCAGATAAAGGGGAAACATCCGGCATAGAAAGCAGTTCCGGCAGTAAAAAAGGGATCATCTCGCTTCATGCCTTTTTCAACAAACTGGGAGAGATGATCAGCAAGGCGTTGTCGCAGGTCACGGAGGACGGTTTTGTCTTTCGCGTTGATGTCGGACTCCGCCCCGAAGGAAAATCGGGCGATATGGCGGTGTCTCTCCGCTCGGCGGAGATCTATTATGAATCGTGGGGGCAGTCATGGGAGCGTACCGCCATGCTGAAGGCCCGGCCGGTTGCCGGTTCGCTGGCACTTGGTGAGCAGCTTCTTAAAACACTGCAGCCGTTTATCTATCGCAAATATCTCGATTATAACCTGATCGAGGATATGAAGCAGATGAAGCAGAAAATTGATGCTTCGCTGGCCCGTTCCCGGGAAGGGGAGATAAATCTCAAACTCGGGCGAGGAGGGATTCGCGAGATCGAATTCTTCATCCAGGCCCTGCAGTTGGTCTATGCCGGCAAAAACCCGAAATTGCGGGAACGTAATTCTCTCCGCGCCCTCGACACTCTTCTGGCTGCCAATCTGCTTGGTGAGGATGACCACCTGAAACTGCGTGAAGCCTATCGCTTCCTCCGTTCGGTCGAACACCGGATTCAGGTGGTGCAGGAACGCCAGACGCACAATCTGCCGCTCAAGGAGGAGGAGATGCTCGCGCTGTCCCGGCGGAGCGGCTATCTGCGCAGCAACGGCCTGGGACGCTTTCGCGAAGTGCTGGAAGAGCACCGCGACTATGTATCGTTCATTTACGGCACCCTCTTCCATTCCCGCGACGCAAAGCTTGAGCAGGATATTCACCCGCAGGTTCTCTTTCTTCTCGACCCCAAGGCGGATGCGGATCTTGTCAAGGATATGCTTGCCGAACGACACTTTGAAGATGTCGACCGGGCCTATGAAAACCTGCTATCCCTGAGGAGAGGTCCGGTACGCGGAAATCTTGCTGAACGGAGCCGCCGCATTCTGGAAAAAATCGCCCCGCTGCTGATCCAGGAACTTTTCGACTCATACGATCCGGATCTGGCGCTGACCAATCTGGAACGTTTCATGTCGGTCATCGCCACCCGCTCTTCCTATTATGCCCTGCTGGCGGAAAACAGTGCCACGATCAAACTGCTGGTATCACTCTTCGGCATGTCGGAATTCCTCTCAAAAATATTAATCAGCCATCCGGAACTGCTTGACAGCCTGGTTTCCCGCAGCGGGTCATCCATTAGCAAAGAGAAAGAAACTATGCAGGAAGAGCTGGCGACGCTGCTTGAGCAGAGCGACTACTTTGAGGACCACCTGAACATTCTGCGGCGGTATCGCAATGAAGAATTTCTGCGCATCGGTCTGAACGATATTCATGGCCGTTTAATGCAGGGTGAAGTGACGTCGCAGCTCAGTCTGCTCGGTGAGGTCTGCCTGGCGGCAGCATCCCGGCTTGCTGGTGAGGAACTGGGTCGCTTTGGCCGCCCGACCTGGCAACAGGGCGGGGACAGTGCTGAAGCACATCTGGCGATTGTAGCCATGGGTAAGCTGGGCGGCGGCGAACTTAACTACCACTCGGACCTCGACATAATCTTCGTCTACGATCACCAGGGAGTCACCGATGGCGGGAAACAGATCTCTAATCACGAATATTTTGCCAAGCTGGCCCAGAAGATAATCTCGATTCTCACCATGCAGACCCGCGAAGGATTCGTCTACAAGATCGATACCCGCCTGCGGCCATCAGGGAACTCCGGCCCGCTCGTGACCTCGCTCGACTCCTTTCTCGAATATCACCGCAAGGAAGCACAGATCTGGGAGCGGCAGGCGCTTACCAAAGCGCGCGTGGTGCATGGTGATGAGGTGTTGGCCGGCCAGCTTCACGATATTATCCGCCAGACTATTTACGGTACAACCATTGACGATGAGGGAGGACGGGAGATCCGGCGTCTCAGAATGCGGATGGAAAACGAACTGGCAAAGGAATCCGATGGCAACTACAACATAAAAACCGGTCGCGGCGGCATGGTTGATGTAGAATTTGCCGTTCAATATCTGCAACTGAAAGAGGGGTGCCACTATCCGGGGTTGCGTACCGCCAGCACGGTCGTCGCTCTCAAGGAAATCAGCACATTGGGTCTGCTCCCGGAGGGGAACGCCGGGACACTGCTGGCCGGATACAAATTTCTCCGCAAGCTGGAGAACCGCCTGCGCATCATCCATGACTATTCGGCCAATGACCTCTCCGGTTCGAGGACCTATCTGAACAAACTGGCACGCCGCATGGGGTATGATCAAAAACTGAAGAATCCGGGCACTTCCCTGATTTGTGATTACGAAGAGATAACCGGGAAGATACGGGAAGTGTTTGACCGGTTGTTCGTGGCTGAGGAGTAAGTGTCTCCATTTACCGATGCACTTTCAGAAGTTCGGGCGGGAAATTTTCGAATCAATCTTTCTCCAGCACAAGACTTAATGCCGCGTCAATCTTCGCCACATCGACAACGGTATTGAAACAGGGGCCAAAGGGGCGTTCATTGAGGATGCCGAGAACCGGCAGGGGATAGCAGTCCTTGATCCCGGATGTCAGATCACGCTCGCAGGCGACCGCTATCACGAGCTTTGGTTGTTTTTCAACAATAACTTTCCGGGCCAGCGTGCCGCCGGTGGCCACCGAGATGTCAATGTTGTGTTTATACCCGATATCGACCAGCCCTTTGATGCTGCAGCGCCCGCATTGCACGCATTTATGAATATCGCCGGTAACTTTTATTTCACAGTCCGATAACTGAATACAGTGCGGCAGCAGCACCAGAATCCGGTCCGGTCGGACCTTCATCCGCTGAGATGTTACCAGGCTGTTGTTCATGGCGATAAACGACTGGCGGATACTGTCCTTGTCGAGTCCGATCACCCTCCCCACAAATTCTATAACCGGCAGCAAAAATTTTATCACCACAAGGCGCATGAAGCGGGTGAGGAAAATATCCTTCCCCAGCGCTGTTGTCAAAACGAGCAGGCCGGTGCCAAGAATCGCCGTACCGGAAAGCACCACCATGATTATGCCGACGATATGCGGCAGATTAGGGTGAATGTTGGCAAGGCCACGGTTCGGGATCCACCAGGAGAGGAAAATAGCAGCAACGACAATCAGGCAGGTAATCCCCATCAGGGTGACAAAGAGCCGCTTCCGTGGTGGCGTAGCAGCTGTATCGGGAATTTCTGTCACTGCTGCGGGCCCTCAGGCGGGCCGTTACCTAACAGCATACCAACGGATATGGGGCAGCCGGAGAGAAAGCTGCTGCAGTCGAGGCGTTTTTTTCCGGACAGTTGCAACTCCTGCAAAAAAAGACTCCCCGATTGGCAGGCAACTTCGAGAAGACCTTTGGCCGCCTGCAGAACAATTCCCGGCTCTCCGGAACCGGTGCCGACCCTGGTGCGGAATATTTTCAGCACCTGATCACCTATTGTGGTATACGCAACCGGCCAGACCGCCAGGCCGCGCACCTGATTGTGAATCGAACGGGCGTCGGCATGCCAGTTGATACGGCCATCCTCTTTTTTGAGCATCGCTGCATAGCAGCTCTCATCGTTATTCTGCGGCTGCGGGACAAGATCTCCTGCCGCGAGCCGGTCAAGCGTTTCGGCCAGCAGATCAGAACCCATTGTCGCCATGCGATCGTGCAGAGAGACGATATCTTCGTTTTCATCCAGTGCGGTTTTTTGGGTCAGCAGCATATCGCCGGTGTCAAGACCGACATCCATCAGCATGGTAGTGACGCCGGTTTCGGCTTCGCCATTGATGATGCTCCAGTTGAGCGGTGCGGCGCCCCGGTAGCGGGGGAGCAGTGAGGCATGAACATTAATACAGCCCCGGCACGGGATTTCCAGCAGTGCTTTGGGCAGTATCTGGCCAAAGGCAACGACAACGATAACATCCGGTTTCAGTTCGCGGATGACGTCAACGAACTCCGGATTACGAACTTTGAGCGGCTGATACACCGGGATACCGTTCTTTTCAGCGAGCTCCCTGACCGGAGGGGGCATCAATTTCTGTCCCCGCCCCTTAGGACGATCCGGCTGGGTAACGACCGCCACGATCTGTTCACCACGATCAATCAGCTTCTGCAGAGTCGGACAGGCGAAATCAGGTGTTCCCATAAAAACAGTACGCCAGCCGGTCATCGCCGCTCCTCTGCCGCTTTGCGGGCTTTGCGCTGAAACAGTTCACGCTTGAGTGTCGAGAGATGGTCGACAAACAGGATACCGTCAAGGTGATCAATCTCGTGTTGAAAGGCAATTGCCAGGAGATCTTCGGCTTTCCAGGTGCGTTCATTCCCCTCCGGATCAAGCGCCTTGACGATTACCCTGGCGTGACGTTTGACATTGGCTGCATAGTCCGGCACCGAGAGACATCCCTCCTCTTCATAGGCATCACCCTCAGCATGAACAATCTTTGGGTTGATGGCGACAATCAGATCGGGCGGCTCGTTTTTGCCGGAGATATCGATAATAATAACACGTTGATGGATGCCTATTTGCGGAGCGGCAAGCCCGACTCCAGGAGCGGCGTACATGGATTCGGCCATATCCTGAACAAGTTCCCGGATCGAATCCGTAATAACTGTTACCGGGGCTGATTTCTTCTTGAGCTCGGGGTTTGGGTAGGTGAGAATGGTGCGGATCATGGGGTAGAGTATCCTTAATGATAATTTTGAGGCGGCGATGATACTATTTCAGAGTGGTCAATCATCAATTGAAAAAGCTCTTATCCTTTTCGTAAGCAGCTGTGAACAGCTCCAAAAGAATTTCCAGGCGCTGTCCGGTAAGGCCGAGTTTCTCTGCCGGTACCGTTTGCTGCAGATCCAACGCATCATCCGGTTCACGAATGCCTATGCCTGTTTTATGGCAGAACATATCGGCAAGGCCTACAACACAGGTCAGATTGGCCTGGAAGGCATCCGGATTTTCTCCAAAATCAAAGGTATGATGATTCAATACCGCATTCATCAACATGTCCGGAAAGTTCCATTTTTTGATAACCAGCCCACCGACTTCGGCATGCGTATATGGATACACCTGTCGTTCAGCATCCTCGAAGGAAAGCCCGTCGTTGTAGCATCTCTGCATGACATCCTGAAACTGTCTGTTGTTCATACTGTTCATGATTATTTTGCCGATGTCATGGAAAAGACCGCCCAGGAAAGCCTCTTCTTCGCTGGCAAAACGGGTCTCTTTTGCGATAATGCGAGCCGCCAGACCGGCTCCGAATGAATGCTCCCAGAGCATTTTTTCAGTGAGACCGTAGGGCTGATAAACCTGTTTGACAGATGCTGCCACGATCAGGCTCTTTAATGTTCCGAAGCCGAGGACAACAATTGCATGGGAAAGGGTTTGTATCTGACGCTGACATCCGTAATAGGAGGAGTTGGATATTTTCAGTACACGGGCGGCAACAGCCGGGTCAGATGCAACAACTTTTGCCAGCTCTTCCGCAGTAGCATTTTCACTCTCAATAAGCTGCATGACCTTGGTCGCAACCACCGGAATAGTCGGCAGGTCACTGGCGGTCATGATCATTACTTCCAGATCTCTGTTCATTGCTTCCTTTAGATTCCGACAACTTTCCAGGTGCCGCTGATAACGGTTACTCGCAAAACGCTATTTATCCACAAACGACTCCAATAATCAAGCGCTTAGACGGTACTGAGTCTAAATAATTGAAATATTGTCAGATGGTGTGTATAATCCCGCCGCACTACAGAGAGAATTTAAGGAACACCCACTATGAAGATCCTGAAAACATACCTGTTGCTCGCATGTTCCACACTTCTTTTGACCGGTTTCAGCTGGGGATTGAGCCCCGATCCGTGCAAAGAGGCTCTTGAAATAGCGGGTACGCTGCACACCCTTCGCGATGAAACTCTGTTGCGCCAGTCAGAAGCAAAAATCACCAGTCAATGCCCTGATGGCGCTGCTGCCCATTTTGTCAACGCATTGCAGCAGGAGCGGATCAGTAACTTCGATGGCGCAATTGAAGAGTATCGCCGTACACTGCAGCAATCCCCCTCATTCGCACGTGCCAGCGGCAATCTCGGGCTGCTCTACGCGCAGAAAGGGATGAATGATGAGGCCTCGGTCGAACTGGCCCGCGGCCTCTCATCCATTCAAAACCCTTACTATCACAAGGCGCTGGCCAGGATCTTTGCCGGCCAGAAAGTGTATCCGCTGGCCGCCTACCATTATAACGAGGCGGGCAGGGAACTGAAGAGTGATGCCTCTGTTTTTGTGAGCCTGGCAGAGGTCTACACCGCCTCAAATCAACCTGACAAGGCACAGGAAGAATACCGGAGGGCGCTTGCTGCCGATCCCGGTTCGGCACCTGCTCACATCGGTATCGCAACTGTGTATCTACAACGCGGAGAGATGGACAAGGCTCTTGAACAGCTGAAACGCGGAGAAGTCGCAGCACCGCAGAATCGGGAAATTCACCTGATGCTGGCCGATATCTATAAAAACAGGGGTGATGCCAAACTGGCGGATTACCATGCGCTGCTTGGCGGCAAAAGCAAGGTTGCTCCGGTTGCTCAAAAACCGGTTGAAAAACCGGCTGCACGCGGAGCTGACAAAGAGATTGAAAATCTTACGGCTGCTATCAAGGAGCACCCGGAAGATACGCTCTCATACGAGAAACTCGGCCACCTCTACCGTGCTGCCGGTAAAGATGCAGAGGCGATCGATGCCTATCGGGAGGCGGCGCACCGCAACAGCACCAACAGTGATCTGTATCTCAATCTGGGGAACCTGTATGAGAAAAAGAAACAGAACGACGAAGCGGTTGTCGCGTACAAACAGGCACTCAAAGTAAATCCGGAAAACGCCGAAGCCCATTTACGCCTGGGTGATATCCGCTTCTCCCGCGGCCTGCTTCAGGACGCGGTGGAGCAGTATTCCGCATTTCTCAAGTTGCGTCCTGAAAGTCCGGACATTCACCTTAAGTTAGGGAGGATATTTGCGAAAAGCAAAGAAGTCGATCTGGCTGTTTCTTCGTATAATTCCGTACTGACCCATAGCCCGAACGACGGTGATGCCAATCGGGAAATTGCAGCTCTGTACGTTCAGAAAGGTGACAGCGAAAAAGCCCTTCTGCACTACAAAAAAGCGCTTGATATTCAAAAAAATGACAGTGAAGCGCGGACCGCGCTTATTTCGATGTATGTAAAAAACAAGCAGTATGACGAAATCATGATTCTTCTCAAAGAAATGGTCGAACTGAATCCCGATGACCCGATCAACCACTACAAGCTTGGCCTGATCTATGATTTTAAAAAGGAGTATGAGAGTGCGGAAAATTCCTATAAAAAATCGATTGAACTAAAGCCCGACAATGCCCGATCGCTTAATGCTCTTGGACGGTTGTACATGAAAACCGGACGTTTGCCGGAGGCAAAAGAGACCCTCGAAGCGGCAAAAAAAGCTGATCCCACGATGGAAGAGACCACCGTACTGCTTAATAATATTCGCGACGAGTTCAATCCGGAACCGCGCAAAATAACAAAAGGCAAAAAAGGAAAAGCGAAGAAAATTACCAAAGGCAAAAAAGGCACAAAGACAAAATCCGTACCCGCAAAGGCAGTGCCCGCGAACAAGAGCAAGACCGCACCTGCGAACAAGGCAAAACCGTAATCAGTAAATTTTGTTTGACATCCCGGCATTCCGTAACTGGAAATACTTATGACAACTCCGAACGGCACAGAGTCCTACTTCCCCTACGATATCCAGATTTCCTCTTTTCACTGGCGGTCTCTTGACCTCGGCTCGCTTTCAGACGCCATCCGCGAGCGCGGCATCCCCCGGATACAGTTTTTCCGGCAACTGGCTCTTAAACTTAACCGCAGCCGGTCACCCGGATCCCCGGTTGTGCATGCCGCTGAATTAAACCTCTACGCATCACTCCAGAAGGCATTACGCTATCTTATAGATGGAGTTGCCCACGCTCCGGAATCATCTCTCCTGGTCAACGCGTTGAAGGAGGGCGGCTTTGAGGGTTTACAGGCAACGGCCGGGCGTTTTGTGGAGCTGTTTCCACCTGCCCCGGTTCTTCTGCGAAAAGCGAAGCCTGCCGACTGGCTGACTGACAGTCTGAGCAGTCCCGTGCGTACTCATCAGCTGTTGCGGGAAATGCTGCTGCTGCGCCTGGCAGCTGCCAATCCGGCTATCGACAGCTTTCGGGAACTGGTTGATGACCGGGCTCTGGCAGCGTCTTCTCATTACTCGACCATCATCCGGATCTTTGACCAGACCCTGAAAGAGGGGCCGATTCTTGCTGAAAAAGGGTGTACCCTGATTGAAGCACTCATGGCGGCGATCATCGCCTCCCCCAACTCGTTGGCCGGACAGGTTTCCTACCTCCGCGAACAGTGGCACGATATTTTGCCGCCGGACCTGCTTCAGGATGTCGAAATGGCACTTGATATTCAGCAGGAGGAACAGCGAGAGCGTGGCGGCGGAGGAGGCGATCCGGGAGAGGCTCCGATACTGGAATTCAGCCGTGGGGGGGGCGCTTTTGGCGACCCTGTTCACCAACCCGGAACAAATGCAGTGTTTCACGGTTTCGATTATCCCGCGTATGAGGCCTTTTCGTATGATGCCGACTGGATGTCTCACGTCGTCCTGATGGCCAAGATGGTCTATGTCTGGCTCGACCAGCTCAGCCGTTCGTACGGATATCCGATTACGAGGCTCGACCAGGTGCCTGACGCCGAACTTGACCGGCTGGCAGCTCGTGGTTTTTCAGGACTCTGGCTGATCGGACTCTGGGAACGCTCTCCGGCGTCGCAGCAGATAAAACAGCTCTGCGGCAACCCGGATGCGATCGCTTCAGCCTATTCGCTGTACGACTACGAAGTGGCCGCAGATCTTGGCGGGTGGGAAGCGCTGGCAAACCTGCGTGAGCGGGCCGGTCGCCGTGGTGTCCGCCTGGCCAGCGATATGGTGCCGAATCATACCGGCATCTATTCCCGCTGGGTGATCCAGCACCCCGACTGGTTCGTGCAAACCGGCTACCCCCCCTTCCCCACCTATCACTTCAGCGGAGCAGATCTTTCTTCCGACAGCAACGTCTGTCTGCAGGTTGAAGATGGCTACTGGAACAAAAGCGACGCCGCAGTAGTGTTCAAGCATTATGACCGGAACAGCGGACGGACGCGCTACATCTACCACGGCAACGACGGCACCAGCATCCCCTGGAACGATACCGCACAGCTCAACTATCTGATCCCTGAACTGCGGGAAGCGGTCATTCAGACAATTCTCCATGTTGCCCGTAATTTTCCGATAATTCGCTTCGATGCCGCCATGACCCTGGCAAAGAAGCATTATCAGCGCCTCTGGTTTCCGCTGCGCGGCCTTGGTGGCGGCGTCCCGTCACGCGCCGAACATGGCATGAGCAAGGAAGAGTTTGATGCCGTATTCCCGGTCGAATTCTGGCGGGAGGTCGTGGACCGTGTGGCGGCAGAGGCACCCGGAACATTGCTGCTGGCCGAGGCGTTCTGGATGATGGAGGGGTATTTCGTCAGAACGCTCGGCATGCACCGCGTCTACAACAGCGCCTTTATGAACATGCTCATGACAGAGGAAAACGCCAAATATCGAACGACCGTCAAAAATGTTCTCGAATTCAACCACGAAATTCTCAAGCGTTTTGTCAATTTCATGAACAATCCGGATGAAAAGACCGCCGTTGCCCAGTTTGGTTCTCAGGGTAAATATTTCGGCGCCTGTGTGTTGTTGTCCACCATGCCCGGCTTGCCGATGTTCGGACATGGCCAGATCGAGGGATTCCACGAAAAATACGGTATGGAATATAAACGCGCCTATTGGGACGAGCATATCGATGAAGGCCTGGTGCGTGGCCATGAAATGTGGATTTTCCCGCTGCTGCGCCGCCGCTGGCTCTTTTCCGGGTCGGAAAACTTTGTGCTGTACGATTTTTATGCCGGCGACCATGTTGATGAAAATGTCTTTGCCTACTCCAACCGGGTTGACGCACATCGGGCACTGGTGCTCTATCATAACAGCCATTCGGTAACTTCCGGCTGGATCAGGGAATCGGTTGCTTTTCTCGGCGCAGGTGAAGGAGAAGGGGGGCGGCTCGACCGCATATCACTGGCCGATGCACTGATTGTCCCTGATGAAGACAATTGCTATCTCGCCTTCTCTGATCAGACCGAGGGGCTTGAATATCTTCGCTCAACCAGCGAGCTGCGCACTCAGGGGTTATATGTTGAACTGAAGGAATATCAATTCCATGTGTTCCTCGATTTCAGAGAAATACGTGATGATGCTGATGGCTCATGGCAACAGCTGTATACCCTTCTGAACGGCTCGGGAGTTGATTCGCTTGATGAGGCGCGGAAACAGTTGCAGTACCGTGAGCTGAATGCTGCATTCCGGGCGGTTTTTGAACTGCAGATACCAGATGAAGATATTGACGTAACCGCTGCAGAGCTGCATCAGAGAGTTGATCTGTTTATACTGGCTGCTGCCGGGAGCAAAGCGACTGCCACTGCCGGCAAGGCCAAACGGACTGCTTCCCGAAAGAAGAGCTCCGCTCTGGAGCGGTACATCTGCTTCTCCGGATTAAGCGGGCACAAGACAGCTGCACGTGATGCCCGCTCGTTTCAGCTCCGCCTCACCGCCGGATTTTCGGATCAGGCGGCCAGATCCCTGCTGCTGGCCTGGCTGATACTCCGCGAGACCACAGTTGAGCCGGTCAGTACGGGACTTGATTATACACTGAAGAAATTTCTGCAGCGGAATGGCGATCCTGACTTTGGCAGTCGCGCTACCATGCTGCTCTCCGCACTGCTCGAATGGTGGCGTTCCGGCACACGGGTCCCGGCAACAGACAGCCTGCAACAGATGCAGGGTCTTTTCGAGCTTGAAGCGTGTCAGGCATTTTTGCTGCATCATGAGAGCGATGGCGTCGAGTGGTTTAACAAAGAGCGCTTTGAGGAGCTTTTTGAGTGGCTGTCGCTGCTTCTCCTGCTGGAGGAGTGTGCTGCTTCTGCTTCTGCCAGAACCATAACGATAAAAATGGGGGAAACAGAACGCGCTATCTGTTCAGGCGCGGAACGTGCCGGGGATGTCGGCTATCGCAGCAGGCTTTTTGTGGGACTGCCTGAGAAGAGTGCCGGACCGCATGCTCCGAAAGGCACCAAACCGGTATAGTGGATAATTCTGTGAAAATAGGTTTAATTCAGACCCGTGGCATAGGGGACATCATTATCGCAGCGCCGATCGCTCACTATTTCATCGGTCAGGGGCATGATGTTTTCTGGCCGGTTGAAAGTAGTTTTCACTCATCTGTACAGGCAGCGTTCCCTGATATCCATTTTATCCCTGTGTACGAGGAAAAGACCGGCTACGCAACTGTTGACTATTTTTACAACCAGCCAAAAGCCGAACTGGAACGTATTGGCTGCGTTTCCATTTTCTGCCTTTATTCTCACCTCCTTGATCTGGATATCATCGACAAGCAGTTGGCCTGGTCGCTCAAATTCGACGAATACAAATATGCGGTCGCCGGCGTCCCGTTCGATCAAAAATGGCAGCTGTCGCTCACCCGTAACCCGGAAAGAGAGCAGGCTCTTTTCGAGCGTCTTGCTATTCATCGCAGCTATGTTCTCGTGCATGATCAGGGGGAGGGTTTCAAACTGGACATTCAGCTCCCGGAGGATCTACTGCGTGACTACCAGATAGTCAGGATCAGCACTCTGACCGACAATCCCTTCGACTGGCTTGGCGTCATCGAACGGGCCGGTATGCTCCTTTGCGTAGACAGCTGCTTTGCCAATCTGGCAGAGCAGTTGAACCTCTGTTCCCACAAGTACCTGTTCCTCCGTTCACACACGCGAGGCACCCCCGTTTTTAAAAACGGCTGGTTTTTCAGGTCTGCAGCAGTATGAAACTGAATCTTGGCTGCGGCAGCAAAGCGATAAAGGGTTTCCTCAATGTAGACAGGTTTGCCACTGCAATTACTGACGTCGTCTTTGATCTGGAAAAAACACCCTGGCCCTGGCTGTCAGATTCAGTTGAAGAGGTCCGGTTCATTCACTCCCTTGAACATATGGGACAGGATACCGACACCTACCTGAATATCATCAGAGAAACCTACCGCGTCTGCTCGAATCAGGCCCCGGTTGTTATCCATGTTCCCCATCCGAGACACGACAATTATCTCGGCGATCCGACACATGTGCGTCCCATTACCCCCCAGTCCCTGACTCTTTTCGACCGGGTAAAAAACAACGAGTGGCTTGCCGGCGGCATTTCTGCGGCGACACCGCTGGCTCTCTATATCGGCGTTGATTTTTTCATCGCCGGGATAACCACAATACTTGACCCGATCTATTATGAAAAATACGAGAAGGGCATACTCTCAGAGGACGAAATACTCCAAAAGGCCCGCGAGCTGAATAATGTCATCTCTGATTACCAGATCACCCTCATTGTAAGAAAACCATAGAAACAGGAAGAGTGCATGAGCGAAGAAAAAACCGTCCCGTTTATTGAACATCTTGTTGAACTGCGCACACGTCTGATCATTATTGTTATTGCGGTGATTGTCGGCATGGGAGTTGCGTGGAACTATTCCAGTAATCTCCTCAAGTTCATCGAAAAGCCGCTGACCGGCAAAACGTATCTGACGGAGATCAAGAAGGACGTGTATCTCAAAGTCAAAGAGCTCGCCCCTTCGATGTACACCCGCTACAAGCTTGATCAGGAAATCAACACGCCGCAAAAACAACGCCCTCTCAACTACAGCGCCCCTCTGGAACCGTTTTTCATTCAATGCAAGATCTCAATGATGGCCGGTTTTGTTCTGGTTCTGCCAATCGTCTTCTATCAGGTCTGGCTCTTTATCGCACCCGCCCTGACCAGACGCGAGCGGAGAATGGTGGTTCCTTTTGTTACGGCGGCAACGGTGACTTTCTGTATCGGAGCCATGTTTTTTTTGATCATTATCTGGCCGGTCATTATCAACTTTTCCCTGTCGTATGAGGCAGAAGGGCTGCAAAGCTGGTTCAATATCAGCTCCTATGTTAATTTTTGTCTGCGGTTGATTCTGATGTTCGGATTGATTTTCGAGCTTCCGGTACTGACACTGGTCCTGTCCCGCTTCGGGATTGTCAGTTACCAGTTTCTGGCACCAAAACGGAAATACGCGCTGCTCGCCAGTGCAGTAGTAGCGGCTTTTCATGCCGATCTGATAACCATGTTTGTCATAATGATTCCGATGTACCTCATGTACGAGATAAGCGTCTGGGTTGCCTTGGTTTTTGGGAAAAAGAGAAGCAGAGTCGAAGAGGAACTTCCGGGAGAGACGGCATAAAACAAACTGCAGCCACCGAAACAGAGCGTAGATAGTCGTATAATGGGCATTCATAGACTTCCGAGAGCAAACTGTTTTGATTTAAATCCTGGCTTCTTCAGCGTTGTCAGGCTTCATTATTATCTTATCGGCTTTCACAGGGTTTATTTGCTCCGTTTTTCTGAAAGGAAAAATAGGAGCTATTTGTTCTGGAGCAATTCCGAATACAGAATAAGCCCACCGGCTATAGACGCTAACGCGGCAGAATAAAACCCTGCCGCACAGGTCATGCCGAGCCGCCGTTCCTCTCTGAGATAAAACAGTCTCAAAATTTGACAGTAGCCTAACCATCTTTTTCGACGGGAACCTGAAAAAACTATGATATTTTCTACTTGGAAAAAATCCTGCCTATGGATTTTGGCTATCATCACGCTATTCGCCGCTACGACATCGTCAGGGGCGGAAAAAAACACCCCCAAAGTCGAGGAAACTACACCGTTGACCTTTACCTTCAACGAATATTTAGCCACCATGCCCCATTTCACGCTCCCTTTTTACTTGTTCAACGGCCATATCATGATCGATGGTGCTGTCAATGGCAGACGCGGAAAGTTCATGTTCGATACCGGAACCGAATTCCCGTTTTTTCTCAACAATCACTACTTGTCCCTGTCCAAGGATAAGTTTATTGGGCAGGGGCACGCGGCTTCCGGTCAGAAAATAGTGATTTACTCTCAAACCCTCAGTATCGCAAACATTGAAATTGCCGACCAGATCCGATTTAAGAACGTATCCGACCTGCCGCATAGTGACTGGACTTTCCTGGAGCAGGCATACACCCCGAATTTTCTCGGCATGATCGGCCATGGTTTCAATAGCAATTATCTTTTTGTGATGGATTACGATGCGCAAACGATCACGTTCCACGCCCTTAACCAGGATAAGCACGTTCTCGCCAGCGTCGTCGATCCATCGCGAGTTATGGCTACACTCGCGTTCACCCCTACGGGTGTCGACGGGAAAATGCCCGAAATTGAACTGCGGATTGGTGATTCAACCATCACCGCATTTTTTGACACAGGTAATATTGGCAGCCTTGAATTGACGGAGTCCATGAAAAAGACCCTTGAGGACCAGGGCAGCCTGACCCTTACCTCAAAAGAACACACTTACGGAACCTATGAAACCCATGTGAGCAGCATCTTGAAGGGGATTCGTCACGGATCTCAAGACCTGCACGATGCCAGCAACCTTACCTTCAAAATCGGAAAACAAAATCGATTAGGACTGGGTTACCATTTTCTTAAAAACTACATTTCCGTATGGGATTACAAGCACCGTACGCTGACGCTGCTCAAGCGCTGAAATCGGGTAGGTCATATCGGCTCTAGGAGAACCTTCGAGGGTCAGACGAGAGATCAGAAAGAGCATGAGGTGGCAGCCCTTGACACAAGATAATGTCGTAAAATCTGGGATTGCATCTAACCGACTTCGGCAAGATTGTGAACCGTGATATAGCCCTGCTGGGAAGGGCCGGTCGGTGTCTTCGGGAAGACGCTGGATGCAAAGCGAAAATCGAGATTTTGTGACAACAGGAACTTCGTCAAATAGCAGAAAGTCAAACCAGACCCCACCGTCGGGCCCAGAATAAAGTATTGACTCCTGTTAATTCACCGTCAATTGATTGGGCAATCAGCAGACCTGCCAGTGCCGAATTGACTTTTCGCTGCTTACTTGAAAGTGATCCAGAACTACAAAGACCAGACATGAAATTTACCCCCAACACATCTATTGAAGTAATCCAAAAGTAGATCCCTGACTCGATAACGGGAAAAGGGGAGAAAAGAGGACGGATTTATTTTCTGTAAGTGGTGAGGGGGGGTGGTAAGTTATTGCAAAAAGAATTGTCACCTTGAGTAGAAAGCACATAATCAATTATGGGTAGCCGCAAATACGGCTTCCCATTTTCTACTTTATCGTTGTCTTTGAATTAAAAGCATTATATTCTCAAACCATAATTATGATACTGATACGTCGGACTTGGTGAAGAAGAAAGGGAGCAATGACATGCGAGTTGAAGCGATAGTAAAAAAAGGCGGCTGGTTTATACCCCACCCAGACGTTGAAATTGGCAAGCAAAAACATATTCTCCTCGACATAACCCCTGTTACCACAGGAACTTTGTCGGATGATGTTTTTGTGCAAGCAGCCGGTATGCTTAAGAAAGCCACAATAGACGGAGTTACTTTTCAGAAAAAACTTCGGAAAGAATGGGACGGGAGATAGTGTACCTGATCGACACAAATATAATCATTTACTACCTCGAAGGCGAGCAAGCTGCTATCTCGTTTTTGCGCACACACCGGGGGAGACTGGCAATTTCGTCTATTACATGGATGGAAACACTCTCATACCCTTTTACCGCAGATGAAGAGCAGGTAGTCCGTACATTTCTACAGGAATTCAGGCTGATAGAAATTTCTTCTCCTGTGATGGAGTTGTCTGTAGAAATCCGCAGAAAGAAAAAGATGAAACTACCTGATGCCATCATCGCCGCTTCAGCCGTCCATCATGATTTGATTCTTGTGACAAGGAATATAAAGGATTTTAAGGGAACCGCAATAAAAATTCTCGATCCGTTTTTGGCTTCGTGATTCAACGAATTTTCAAACGGCAGAGACAGGGTCGTGGCTCAACTTGGGGAAATTCAAAAGTTGATTCACGGCTCTTGTTTGTTCATAGAGAAAACGGAGAGCCATAGTGGGGCAGACCTTAACGCGAGGTAAGGCTAAAAAAACAAATATCAAACCAGAAAGTTAGACCCGCCCAAAGACCGGCGGGTCAACTTCATGCCCGTTAAACTGACGGACCACCCGGCAGATGTTGCCACTGAGTTACACCGAACAGCGCGACATTTGCCAATCCCACCCATACCTCGCCATCCCAAAAACCGGGATACACATCCTCGCCAGGAATAAAGGTCAGCACCAGTACATCAGCATCCGGAATATCAACGCCAACAGGTATCCACTGCGGAATACCCGCAAACAGATAAATCTGTTGACAAGTTCCAGCGAAACCCCTAAAAAGATATAAACAGTCTTTTTGGGGGTTTTTACATGATGGAGCTTACACGTAAAGGTGAATATGCAATCAGGGGTATCGTTTATCTGGCAGGAAAACCGCTTGACAAAGTCTGCCTGTTGAGTGATATCGCTGCCGCCGTTGACGTCCCCCCCACGTTCCTTGCCAAAATATTCCAGCAGTTCAGCAAAATAGGGTTGGTAAAGTCGTTTCGGGGTACCGGCGGAGGGTTTATGCTCGGTCGTGCAGCGGAGGACATTACTCTGCTCGAAGTTGTTGAGGCGGTCGAAGGACCGATCATTCCGAACCGGTGTGTTATAGCTCCTGCCGACTGTGAGCGTTCCGGTTACTGCAATGTTCATCCGGTATGGAAACGGGTTCAGGGGGAGGTTCGGGGCGTATTGGCAGAGGTGACCCTCAAAGAGTTGGTAATCAAGTAACAACTGGCGTAAATAGCTGATATAATAGCCTTAAAATAAATAATCATTGACTCGCACGGGCAGATACTATACTGTCCGCACGAATTGTACAGAAAGACAAAGTCCCGATAGCAGGGACTTTAGCATTTCCGGGACAAAATAACTACGAAAGGAGTAACCCGCCGGAGATACGCCCTCGCATTTTGTGGGCAACGACGCCGCTCCGGCAAAGCCGAAACCACTTCCCTACTCATTAATTATGCGAAAAAAACTTATCTATCTTATGTGCCTGTTCATATTGACACTATTGACAGCGTGCGAAAATGCTCCGTTTAACCTGGCGAATTTCAACTCTTCCACTTCGCTGGACCCCCGACCGTACGTCCTTGACAGCACCACCATCTCCATTATTCAGCGAAAAAAACAGCAGGCTGTCATCGAGTCGGCATTCTCCCGCAAAACATCGCGTAAACGGGCCCGCAAACTGGCGGCAATCTGCTTTGAGAAAACAGCCGCTACCGTCTTTATGCCCTTTGACCTCGCTGAAATAGCTTTGGCTGAAACCGGCGGCCACTATCTTTCCTCCCGCGCTGTTTCTGGGAAGGGAGCCCGCGGAGTCTGGCAGTTGATGCCGGACCGGGCCAAAAGCCATGGGTATTCAACCAGGGATATGCTTGACGATGCCAAATGCGCTGAAGCTGCTGTCTGCGAACTGTACTCCAAGCTTGTTATGGCTCAGGGAGATCTGGAGCTTGCGAAAACATATTATTGTGGCCAGGGACCGCAAGCGGATGCCTATATGAAAAAAATCCGGGACATCCGGGAAAAGATGGTTGAGCGCCTTAACCGTCAGGGTACCAGGCTTGCTCTCAATGAATCTGCGACACGGATTCGTTGATCAGCAGCCTGTCTCCTGATAACGGTTACAGGTGTTTTTTCTTGATAAGAAAGCCGCCGCTCTGCTATAGTCGGGCGGCTTTTTTTTAATGTAAGCCTCTATCAACAGATACATATTCATACGTTATCCTGTTTACTATCTATCTTCAAATTAAAGTTGAAATCAAAGCGGAGAGGAGTTGTTTGTGGAGAGAAAAACATACTCCTATAGTTCAGTCGGCCTCACCCTTCGCACCAAAATGGTACTCCTTTCTGCTGCGGCGGTTGCCGGTATTCTGCTGGTTGCCGGCATCAGCCTGTTTATAATACATGAAGTGAGAATAGGCGGTACCGTCTATCGATCCATCCAAAAAGACAAGGATGCATTGGAAAGTATTGCCCTGTTGAAAGCCGATCTTTTTCATATAAACAGTGAGATACACACCTTCATGCTGGAAGCCGACCCCGTTGCCGCCGAGAAAAACAGTGCCGCAATAAGAAATCTCACAAACGATATCGAACTCAATTTTGGCATTGTTCTGGAGTCCGTTGCATCACCGGGAAAACAGGCAACCATTAACAAGGCAAACGCCATCTGGAGCGAATATCGAAAAACACTTCTGGATGAGGTTCTGCCTGCTGCAACAAAAGGTGACGTACTTAAAGCAAGTTATCTTATGACCGGGATCCAGACCGACCGGTTCAACATGTTCAGCAATGCTATTGTTCAGATGGTTGAACTCATTCGCCGGGACGTTACCACTACTGAGAAGATGACCGCAGCAAGTATCAGAAAAAAAACCGCTATTTCTGCAGCGATTACGGCCGCTGCTGTCGGCCTGATCGCTCTTTTTTCTTATTTCATTACCATCTCGATAACCAGACCGCTGAGGAGCTGTGTCCGGTTTGCCAAGGCTATGGCTGACGGCAAACTGGATGCCCGTCTCGAAGTACGCGGCGGTGGAGAGGCTGCAGATCTTGCTGCTGCCATGAATACCATGGCCGAAAATCTCCACAGCATGGTTTCACGTATCGGTTCCTCCTCTGAGGTACTCACCTCCATTGACCGTAATCTGGAAAATACCGCCCGTCAGGCGGTAAATTCGGCACAGATGCAAGAAAAGTTCGTGCAGGAAACCTCACGTGCTGTGGTACAAATTAATACATCTGTACATGAAATTTATGACAGCATGGACAAACTCTCCGATTCAACGACAGAAACCTCCGCCTCTTCGATTGAGATGGCTACAACCATTGAAGAGATAGCACTCGGCGCCGAAAGAGTTGCAGAAAATGTCGAAGAAGTCAGCTCTTCCATTACCCAGATTACCTTATCAATCAAGGAGATCGGAAGAAGTATCATTAATTTGCTTGATGCGTCATCATCAACAGCCTCTTCAATTGCCGAAATGGACGCAACCATCAAGCAGGTAGAAAAAAATGCCATGGATTCCGCCGCCATTTCAGAAGACGTGCGGAGCGACGCGGAGTTGGGCAAGCACGCAGTACTTGAGGCGATTGCCGGAATGCAGGCGATCAGAGCCTCTTCGCAGACTACTTCAGAAGCTGTCGAAACACTTTCGTTGCGCGTACACGACATAGGGGCTATTCTGCTGGTTATTGATGAAGTTGCCGAGCAGACACATCTTCTGGCACTCAATGCCGCTATCATTGCAGCTCAGGCAGGAGAGCAGGGCAAAGGCTTTGCCGTGGTTGCCGAGGAGATTCGTGAACTGTCTGAACGCACCAGCAGCTCTACCCGGGAAATAGCAACGGTCATACGGGGTGTACAGGAAGAGACGCGCCGCGCCGTTGATGCAATCACCAAGGCTGAGGTTAGCATCGCCGCAGGTGAAAAATTATCGCAACGATCCGGTGCAGCTCTTGAAAAGATTGTTTCCGGAGCGGAGCGCGCCGGCATCCGGGTAGGCGAGATTGCCAGGACAACTCTGGAACAGGCGCGCGGCAGCCAAAGTATTCGTGAAGCGATGGAAAGTGTTGAAGATATGGTGAGCAGTATTGCCGCTTCATCACGGGAACACTCCCGGGAAACAGAGATGATATCAGCGGCGGTTGAGCGGATAAAAAATCTTACCGTCCACCTGCGCACCTCTACCCGGGAACAGAGTCGTGCCAGCAGCATGATCGCCCGTTCAAATGAAAATGTAACCTCGATGGTCGGCCAGATTCGCGAAGCCTGTCGCATACAGGTAGACAGCAGTGCCCTGATTGCAAAATCTGTTCTCAATATTGAAGGAGCCACAAACGCAAACAGCCAGGCAACAACGGTCATGAATTCCGCAGTGACCAACCTGACACAACAAATTTATCTGCTTGAGAAGGAGATGACCGGTTTCAAAATATAACCGGTTACGTGGCCATACTATGAGTAGACTAGCCGCACGATTCAATGCACTGAGAGCAGACCATGCAAAGGCATTGATAGCATTTGTTACCGCAGGAGATCCCGATCTTGCCACAACGGAAGAGATTGTTCTGCTGCTCGAGCATTCCGGAGCCGACGTTATTGAGCTTGGAGTCCCTTTTTCAGACCCGATGGCTGACGGCCCGACGATCCAACGTTCATCTGAGAGGGCACTCAACTCAGGAACGACTCTTCACAGCATCCTTGAGCTGGTAAAAAGGGTTCGCAGTCGCTCTGAAATACCCGTTATCCTGATGGGATACCTTAATCCGGTGCATGCATACGGATACGACCGGTTCTGTCAGGATGCCTCCGATGCCGGGGTTGACGGAGTTCTGCTGGTTGACATGCCACCGGAGGAGTCAAGTGAATTGACGGTTCCGGCCCGTCTTCATGGCCTCGATGTGATTTTCCTGCTGACGCCGACCTCGGATGCGGAACGTATCGCTGCGGTTGAAATGCTTGGCAGCGGTTTTGTCTATTATGTTACGGTAACCGGAGTGACCGGAGCCAGGACATCTGTTTCGGCCTCTCTGGCGCAGGAACTGGACAGAGTACAACAGGTCATATCGCTCCCGGTCATGGCCGGATTCGGTATATCCACTCCTGAGCAGGCCTCTGAAGTCGGAAAACTTGCTGACGGTATTGTCGTCGGCAGTGCCATAGTCAAACTGTTTGAACAGTATTCCGGAGAAGAGCTGAAACAACAGCTCGGGAATTATGTAACGAGCCTGAAAGAGGCACTGCGATAACATGAGAAGTATAGATTTACGAAAAAAGCGAGGTCATATATGAGCTGGTTTACCAAGGAAAGAGTAAGTATAGAAAGATCGGGCGGCAACAAAGTTACCTTTCCCGACGGGATGTGGGTTAAATGCCCCGGTTGCTCGGAAACCCTTCTCAGCAAGGATATCGAGGCCAACCTGCAGGTCTGCCCGAAGTGTGGCCATCATTACCGTATTTCCGCACGCAAACGCCTCGAAGCACTGCTTGATGACGGCGTCTGGAAGGAGTATGACGCCGATGTGACATCGGTCGATTTTCTTCACTTCAAAGACGCCAAAAGCTACCAGGACCGTATTGACGCCGCCCTTGCCAAAGGTGGCTCAAAAGATGCGGTCATCTGTGTCGAAGGCTCTATCGAAGAGCTGCCGGTACAGGTTTCCTGCTTTGATTTTTCCTTTATGGGCGGCAGCATGGGCAGCGTCGTCGGTGAAAAAATTACCCGCTCTATCGAACGTGGCCTGCAGAAACGCCAGCCGGTGATTATTATTTCAGCTTCAGGCGGGGCTCGTATGCAGGAGAGCATCCTCTCTCTGATGCAGATGGCCAAGACTTCTGCCGCCCTGGCAAAGCTCAAAAATGCAGGTATCCCCTTTGTCTCACTGCTGACCGATCCTACGACAGGTGGCGTCACAGCCAGCTTCGCCATGCTGGGAGATATCAATATTTCCGAACCGAAAGCATTGATCGGCTTTGCCGGTCCGCGTGTCATTGAACAGACGATCCGGCAGAAACTGCCGGAAGGTTTTCAGCGTGCGGAATATTTACTGGATCACGGCATGATCGATGCCATCATTCCTCGTCTGGAAATGCGCAGTAAACTTGCCTCCCTGTTAAAAATGCTGCATCGACCTGCCGCCTGACATGCCTTTGACAGTCGCGCTGGAAAGGCTGTACGCCCGTCGGCGTTTTGGTATACGACCAGGCGTCGACAGGGTCGGCAGGCTGCTCGAACATCTGGGTCATCCCGAGAAGCAATTCCGCACTATTCATGTTGCCGGCACCAACGGCAAGGGTTCAACATCGGCCTTTCTCTCCAGCATTCTCCTCCATGCGGGGCATTCGGTTGCCCAGTTCAGCTCTCCTCATCTGGTTCGTTTCACCGAACGGTTCCGTATACGCGGCAGGGAATATTCTAGCGTAAAGCTTGCACAAAGACTGAATATCGTGCTGGAAGCCGCCCCGGACGAAGCAACTTTTTTTGAGATAACAACAGCACTGGCTGCATATATTTTCAGCGAAGAGCAGGTCGAGTTTGCAATCATGGAAGCGGGGATGGGCGGCGGTTCCGATGCGACAGCCGCTTTTAATGGTGAGATGACCATACTCACCCCGATTGCCGTTGATCATGCAGAGTACCTCGGCGCCACTCTCGAAGAGATTGCCAGGGAAAAGTCCGGGATCATAAAACCACACACTCCTGTTATCTCTGCAGAGCAGCCGGAAGCTGTCCGCCCGGCAATTGCAGAGCGGTGCCGCGCTGCACAATGCCCCCTTACAACGCTCGGTACTGATTTTTCCGTTGCCTGGGGCCCCGATCACACTCTCACCTATCACGGCATGATTCAGACCATGCTGCATATCACCCCCGGCATTTCCGGCCGCTATCAGGCGGTAAATGCCGCCCTTGCGCTTGCCGCAGCAGAAACCCTTGAAGCGGATGGCACGAAGATCACTCCCGCAGCTTTCATTGAAGGAATTGCCGGAGCAGAGTGGCCGGGCCGGATGGAACTGATACCGGGCACTCCACGACTGCTGCTGGATGGCGCTCATAACCCGGCTGGTGCAGCGGCACTGGCAGAAGCTCTTCAGGATTATTCCTATTCACGGCTGCTGATGGTAACCGGCGTCTGCGATGACAAGGATGTCGAGCAGATTTATGCGCCACTGCTGCCGCTCGTCGATGGCATGTATACAGTCACTCCGGCTATTGAGCGAGCCATGAAGGATGAAGTCCTCACGCAGTTTTTCCGTACACAGGGAATTGAATCCGAGCCGTGCGGCTCTGTTGTAGCGGGTATCGGCAGGGCCCGTAGCCGGGCATCAGAGTCCGATCTCATTCTGGTATGCGGTTCGCTGTTTGTCGTTGGTGAAGTTAAAGCCTGGCTTGAGCAGGTGAATTATACCGGAATCAGGGGATGAACGCCGTAATGAAGCTATTCCATTATCTCCTTATACTGACTGTTATCGGCTGCTGGGCATCGGTCTGTCCTGCTGTTGAGCCTCCCGTTACTGATGGCAACGTGCATATCAATGCCGACAGTATGAGCCAGGATCAGACAACGGAAGTGTATACTGCTGAAGGTCATGTGGTCGCTCGCTGGCAGGGTCAGACCCTTGTTGCCGACAGGGTCAGGTATGAAGCAGCGACACGCATGCTGTACGCAAACGGCTCGGTTGTACTCTCAAAGGCAGGTACGGTCCTGACTGGCGAAGCCCTGGTTATGAACATAGATACCGGTCGGGCGGAAATTGATCCGGGGCTCTTGAGGACTCCACTTTCAGGGATAACCATCCTGCCGGAAAAGCCCAATTCAGGCATAACCATCATGGCGGAAAAGCTTATACGGGTAAATGAGACCGGGTATAGTGGCATATCCGCTGAGATAACCTCCTGCGATCTGCCTGACCCATTCTGGAAATTCAGCACCACTACCATGAATGCCGAACTGGACGGATATGCCACGGGACGAAATGTCATCTTCTATGTAAAAAACGTTCCCGTTCTCTATCT
>JBMOEI010000058.1:0-30096 GCA_049318985.1 Desulfuromonadaceae bacterium | reverse complement strand
TGCCCCGTCAGCCCAGATGGCTCTTGACAAAGCCGGCATCAAAGCCGCTGACCTGACCGCCATCAAGACCCACAACCCCTTTGCCGCCAATGACATCGCCATGGCGAAGACGCTCGGGTTTGACGTCAACAGTATGAACAACTACGGCTCCTCACTGATCTACGGACATCCACAGGCCCCGACCGGTGCCCGCCTGATGATCGAAGGCATCGAAGAGGTCGCCCTGAAGGGGGGGGGCTACCTGCTTTTCTCCGGATGTGCCGCCGGCGATACCGCCGCTTCCATTGTCATCAAAGTCGGGTAGTCCGGCTCAATTGCGTAAACCGGTTTTTTTGAACAAGTAGCGACTAATAAACCATAAAAAGGAGAATGCAGATGACCATCGAAGAAATTACAACCGTAGGGGTGTGTGGCGCAGGTAGTATGGGGGTTGGCATCGCCCAGGTTGCTGCTCAGGCCGGATTTCAGGTCAAGGTGGTTGATGTCAGTGATGCGGCCTGGCCCCGGGCAGAGAAGACCATCGCCACCAGTCTTCAACGGATGGTAAAGAAAGAAATTTTCACTGAAGCAGAGATGAAGGAGATTCAGGGAAGGATCAGTTTTTCCACCGATGTTGCCACTCTGGCTGACGCCCCTTTGATCATCGAAGCGGTCTTCGAAGATATCGCGGTTAAAAAGGAGCTGTTCAATAAACTGGATGCCGTCTGCGGTGAGGCCACGGTCTACGCCACCAACACCTCTTCAATAGCCATAACCGAAATGGCGGCATTAGTAAAAAATCCGGCCAACTTCGTCGGTATGCATTTCTTTAACCCGGTTCCGATGATGAAGCTGGTTGAAATTATTCCGGCGCTGCAGACCGTAGCAGCAACCACCGAACTGGCCCTGGCCTTTGCCCAGAAGATCGGCAAGACCACCATCACCTGCAAGGATACCCCCGGCTTTGTGGTCAACCGCCTGTTTGTCCCCTACATCCTCGATGCTGTCCGTCTCCTGGAAGAAGGGGTCGCCTCAGCCGAAGACATCGATACCGCCATGAAGCTGGGCTGCGGCATGCCGATGGGCCCGCTTGAATTCCAGGATTTCGCCGGAGCGGATATCGGCTATCACGTCGGCAACATCTTCTACGAGTACATGAAAGAAGCACGCTTTGCCCCTCCCGGTCTGCTGCGCAAAATGATCAAGGCCGGCTATCTGGGGCGCAAGACCGGTAAAGGGTTCTACGACTATACGGATAAATAGGTGCGCTCATGACAAACTGGCAAGCGAATTATCAATCCCGCATAACGACGGCGGATGAAGCCGTTACGGCAATAAAATCGGGTGATCGCGTGTTTTTGACCGGCAACGCCTCGGTGCCGCTGCAACTATTGGCGGCGTTGGTGAAGCGTGCACCGGAACTGGAAAACGTCGAGATCTGCCATCCATTGGCAATCTGTCCGTCGGACTATGTTGCTCCCGAAATGGCAGGGCATCTCCGCGTCAACACGATGTTCATCAGCGCCAACGTCCGCAAGGCGGTAAATGAAGGGCGTGCTGATTTTACACCGGTCATGCTTTCAGAATTTCCGCTCCTGTTCAAAAACGGCCATCTGCCTCTCGATGTGGCTCTTATTCATGTGTCTCCGCCAGACCAGCATGGCTACTGTTCAATGGGCGCCGAATCGGGCCTGACCATATCGGCAGCTGAAGTAGCTAAAATTGTCATTGCCCAGGTAAATGTGCAGATGCCGCGCACGCTTGGCGATACATTGATGCACGTCGATCAGATGCATCATATCATCCCGCTGGATTGTCCGATCAGTGAACATGCCATGGGATCAGAGGGCAACGATGAAGAGGTGAAAAAGATTGCCGGACATATATCCGAATTGATCCCGGATGGTGCCACGATGCAGCTCGGTATTGGTGCCATCCCTGATGCCGTGCTCAAATATCTCTATAATAAAAAGGACCTCGGTGTTCATTCCGAATTGATCTCTGACGGCGTGATTGATCTGGTGGAAGCCGGTGTTCTCAATAACTCGCGCAAAAGTATCCACACCGGAAAGATTGTCTGCGGATTCCTGTTGGGTACCAAACGTCTGTATGAGTGGGTGGATAACAATCCGATGGTTGAACTGTATCGCACGGAGTATGTGAATGACCCGTTTGTGGTGGCACAGAACGACCGGATGGTGGCAATCAACTCCGCTCTCGAGGTGGATCTCACCGGCCAGGTCTGCGCCGACAGTATCGGCCCGAGGATGTATTCGGCCGTAGGTGGACAGCTCGACTTCATTTATGGTGCCTCCCGCTCCAAGGGGGGTGTGCCGATTATTGCACTGCCCAGTACATCAACGTTGCGGGACGGAAGCGTTATCAGCAAAATCGTGCCGATGCTGAAACAGGGTGCTGGGGTGGTTACCAGCCGTAACCATGTTCATTACGTGGTCACGGAGTTCGGTGTCGCCGAGTTGTACGGCAAATCAGTCCGCCAGCGGACGCAGGCGCTTATTAACATTGCCGATCCCCGTTTTCGGGAGGAAATCACGGCGCAAGCCAGAGAGCTGCATTATATATAAAATGGGGGTGCGACCATGATCTGGAACAAGGTTGAGACGTGCAGCCGCAGCGAGATGCAGAACATTCAGCTTGACAGACTGCAAAAGACGGTCAGTTATGTGTACGAGCATAATCAGGTCTATAAAAAGAAGCTTCAAGAAGCCGGGGTTAAGCCTTCCGACATCAAGTCGCTCGATGATATCAGAAGGCTCCCCTTTACGGTTAAGGACAACCTCCGGGATAATTATCCGTTCAAGCTTTTCAGTGCTGCACCGGAGGATATTATCGAGTATCATGCCACTTCCGGAACCACCGGAAAGCCGATTGTTGTCGGCTACACCAGAACTGATATCGAAACCTGGTCGGAGGTCATGGCCCGCTGCCTGACCGCGTCAGGCGTAACGAAAGCAGACGTTCTGCAGAATATCTACGGCTACGGCCTTTTTACCGGCGGTATCGGTGCGCATTATGGCGGACTGAAAATCGGAGCCGGAGTTATTCCCATTTCCGGCGGCAATACCCAGAAACAGATCATGCTGATGCAGGATTTCGGCACGACGGCTCTGACGGTCACACCCTCATTTTTGATGCATATTCATGAGGTGGGGATCGAAATGGGGGTTGATTTTAAAAAACTCAATCTTCGCACGGCCGTGCTGGGGGCCGAATTTTGGACTGAGTCAATGCGTGACAAAATTCAGGAGTGTTTCGGGCTTAAAGCCTGCGATATCTATGGTCTCACTGAAATTACCGGCCCGGGTGTTGCCTGTGAGTGCCATGAGGCCCGAAATGGCCTGCACGTCAATGAAGATTTTTTCTTCCCGGAGATTATCAATCCGGATACGGGTGAGACACTTCCGGTCGGCGATGAGGGCGAACTGGTCTTTACAACCATCGGAAAGGAGGGTCAGCCCTTACTGCGCTATCGCACTCGTGATATTACGAGCCTCAGCCTTGAGCCCTGTGTCTGCGGTCGTACCCTGATCAAGATGAAGAAGCTGACCGGACGCACCGATGATCTGCTGATCATCCGGGGGGTAAACTTCTTCCCCTCACAGATTGAATCGATCATCCTCAAACACCGTGGTGTCACGCCTAATTACCTGGTCGTGGTCAATCGTAACGGCGCACTGGACGAAGTTGAAGTCAAAATCGAGGTAGAAGCCCAGTATGCATATAAACCGACAATTGAGGTTTTTGAAGTAAGCACGCACCTCTTTGTTACCGATGATGTCGATACCCGCGATATTAAAAAGGGGCTTGAGCGGGATATTAAAAATGTGGTCGGCATTACGGTTACGGTCACGCTTGTTCCGCCTGGTTCAATCCCTCGCAGTGAAGGTAAGGCCAAGCGGTACATCGACAATCGCCCCAAGTGATCCGGGTTGGAAATAATTATTGTGAAAAAATGAAGTAGATGTGAATAAAAGAATAATCGAAAGGGTGGTGTACATGAAAAAGATAATATCCGGAAATGAGGCGATCGCCTTGAGCTTCGGTGATTCCGGCGGGGTCTTTGCCTCCGGATACCCCGGAACTCCAAGCACAGAAACATTGGAAGAAGTAGCCCGTCTCGGCGTGGTCTACTGTGAGTGGGCTCCCAACGAAAAGGTCGCCCTTGAATCTGCCATCGGCGCCTCGATCGCCGGCGGCAGAACCCTCGCCACGATGAAGCATGTCGGTGTCAACGTGGCCGCAGATGCACTGCTGACCCTCAACCACACCGGCGTTAATGCCGGCCTGATCCTGATGGTTGCCGACGATCCGGGCATGCACTCCTCGCAGAACGAGCAGGATAGCCGCAATTACGCCAAGTTTGCCAAAATTCCGATGCTGGACCCGTCAAATTCCCAGGAAGCCTATGACTTCGTCAGGGACGGCTTTGACATCTCCGAACAGTTTGATACGCCGGTCATGCTTCGTACGACGACCCGCATCTCCCACGCCAAGGGGGTTGTCGTTCAGAAGGAGAAGATTGCCCAGAAAATTGGTCCGTGGGTCAAGGATGTACCGAAGTATGTCATGCTGCCCAATTACGGCAAGATCAAGCATGTCGAAATCGAGGCACGGCTCCTCAAACTGCAGGAGTTTGCCGAAACCACTCCCCTGAACCGGATAGAAATGGGGGACAAAGGACTCGGCATCATAACCTCCGGCGTCGCCTATCAGCATGTCAAAGAGGCATACCCGAACGCGTCGATTCTCAAACTCGGTCTCGTTCATCCGCTTCCGGAGAAGAAAATTCGTGAATTTGCCGCCCAGTTTGACCGTTTGATGATCGTAGAAGAACTGGACGCCATCTTCGAAGAGCAGATCCGTGCCATGGGGATCAGGGTTGATATCGGCAAAGACAAAATACCGCTCTGCGGTGAAGTCAATGCTGATATTATCAGGGCTGCCGCCGGCGATCCTCCCGTTCCGGGCACCGCTCCTATTGCAGCTCTGCCGCAGCGTCCCCCCATTTTCTGCCCCGGCTGCGCTCATCGCGGACTCTTCACTATTTTGAGCAAACTCAAGGTGTTCGTCTCCGGTGACATCGGCTGCTATACTCTGGGAGCCCTCCCGCCGATGAGCGCCATGCACAGCACTATCTGTATGGGTGCCAGCATCAGTGCCGCGCACGGTATGGCCAAAGTCAACGAAATTGCGGGAAGAACGGAAAAACCGGTAGCGGTAATTGGTGACTCAACGTTCTTCCACTCCGGGATGACCGGTCTGCTCAGCCTCGCCTATAACAAGGGTAATGCGCTCGTCGTCATCATGGACAACCGCACCACCGGCATGACCGGAGGTCAGGAAAACCCCGGCTCCGGCCTCGACCTCCAGGGGGAGCCGGCGCAGCAGGTCGACATGGTAACTCTGGTCAAAGCACTCGGCATTGAAAACGTCGCCGAATTGAACGCTTACAACCTCGAAGAGACCGAGGCCGCCATCAAAAAAGGTCTTGAAACCCCCGGTCCGTACGTACTGATCGACAAAAATCCCTGCATCCTCCGTTACCGGATAAAAAGCCCGGTGCTTACTGTTGATCAGGAAAAATGCACCGGCTGCCGTGCCTGCCTGAAGGCCGCGTGCGTGTCGCTCGGGCTGCTGCCGCCGACCGACGGTAAAAAGCAGAAGGTTCAGATTGACCCCAACATCTGTGACGGCTGTGGTGTCTGTGCGCAGCTCTGTAAATTTGATGCAATCGCCGTAGCACGATAAGGAGGAGGGACATAATGGATATATTCAATATAGTTATTGCCGGCGTTGGCGGGCAGGGAGTTCTGCTCGCATCCAAGGTTCTTGCCGAAAGCGCCCTTGCCAGCGGCATGGATGTCAAACAGAATGAGGTTCACGGTATGGCCCAGCGGGGGGGGAGCGTTATCTCCTTTGTCCGTATCGGCGCAGAGGTCTTCTCACCGGTCGTCATCCCGGGAACCGCCGACATCCTGATCTCCTTCGAACCGCTTGAAGCCCTCAGATACATTCACTATCTCAAGCCGGGCGGCATGCTGGTCTACAACAAGGTCACCATAAATCCGAGTACCGTTGCCACCGGTCTGGCGGTCTATCCGACTGATGTGGAGGAGCAGATTGCCAAGGCGTGTCCTGATGCGCTCGGTATCAATGCTCTAGCGATTGCCAAGGAGGCCGGTAATGCCAAGGCGGTCAATATGGTTATGGTTGGGGCCGTCATGAAAAAACTGCCGATTAATGCCGAGGTCGTTGAGGGGGTTGTCAGGGCGGTCTCAAAGGATAAGGGTGTTGATGTCAATCTGAGGGCTCTTAATGGCGGCGCTGCGGCCTGACCGTTTGCCTCCCGCCACATCTGATTCCAAATAAAATCAGGTTCCATAGAATGCGGATCTAAATTATGGAGCGACAACAATGGGCCTTGTTGTCGCTTTCTCAGTTTACTCAACAAATTCGGTGACCACGGGCCTGGAATCATTCCGGAAATAATTCAACTCTTCTCCCGGTAACTTCTCCCATTCGCCTTTTTTGGTCCAGCGCATGATGCTGTGCAGTTTGAGCGGCACCCGTGATGTGCGGGGATCACGTTCGTGATGGGGGGGAAGATTGAAAAAAAAGAGCCGGGTGTCGGCGCCGAATCGAAGTCGGCAGACCGGCGCGCCGCCGAAATCATCGGTTTTGAATTCCTTCTGAGTAAGCTTTTGTATCCGGTGGTGCCGGTTTGTTACCACACTGGAGTGACCGTAACTGAAGGTCGGTGCGACCCCTTCAATAGTCGTTTCGTTGGAACTGTTGCCGAAAACGGTTACCGTTTCCCGTACCCCTGGAGTGTCTTCCAGATACTCGCCATAGAAACCGCTGATTACATCCCGGTAGGAATGATGCTCCGGTTTTGGGTTGCACTGGATGACAAACATGGCGTCGAGACCCTGTCGAGTCGTAAAAAAGAGCTGGTTGGCGTGGTCGATGATTCGCTTGATGTTCGATGAGTAGAGATTACGGTACAGATAATCAAGACAGATGAGGGCCATGAAGTTGAAGCAGCCGGGGCGGCTGTGAAAGAAGTAGAAGTGGCGTCCCCGGTACAGGTCATGATACTTTTCCACCAGCTCCTCCGCATGAAACGGATGACTTTTGGCCTCCAGAAACAGTCTCAGAATGCCGGTTGCCTCCTTGATGGCAATACAACACCAGTTGACCGGCATTTCCCGAACATTCCCTCCAGCGATATCCATGTCAACCGCCTCTATAGCATCAGCGTTGTCCTCCCGGAAGCGTTCCAGCAGATCCCGGTACCGGTGAAGCTGAACCGGCTCTACTCCGAAAACAGTCACTGTATTAGGCTGGAACTGCTGCCGAATGATTTCCAGCATTTCATCGAAGCGGCTGAATGGAACTGCGGCTTCGGGGAGCATCAGGAAGTGAAGCTTCTGCAGGTACCCCTCTCCTTCGATGATTTTTTCGAGGATTCCATGGATCTGAGCCCACTTTTCATCGGGGTCGGCCAGGACAAAGCTGTGCTCTTCTTTGCGCAGATGATTGGGAATCTGGGCCACCATGCAGTGCAGATGTTCGCCGATGGAAAATTCAAGATTAACTTCTTTATCGATGATTGCGACCATAGACCTTACTCAATTTCGCAGTAGTGTGGATCGGGAAACAGTTTTTCCAGGATAAATTTTGTCCCGTCGGGCATGTTGTACTGCCACAGCTCATCCGGCGGTACCCAGCGGGCCTCGGCGACCTCGGCATGGTTGTGGTTGAAATCGTTACTGAGCGGATGGCAGCGGTAGTAGAGAATAACGAAATGATAATGATCTTCTCCTGGCGTCACATGCTCAAAAACATCAAGCAGATTATTAACTTCCACTTCGAGACCGACTTCCTCAAGCACTTCCCTCTGCACAGCCCGGATAATCGATTCTCCCAGATCAATTTTTCCGCCAGGCATAACCCACTGCCCCAGAAAAGGGGGGATATTCCGTTGCGTCAACAGGACTTCACCGGCCAGGTTGATGATCACCGCCACAACGGAAGTGACTACGTGATCTTTCTTGAATTTTGGTCTGGGCATAACCCCTCTCGGTAACGGGTAAATCTGGAGAAGCAGATTCTAAAACAGTTTCAAATTTTCCAGCCCCTTGAGCTGGTTATTGAACGACGGACGTTCCTCCCGTTCAACCGTTCTCTCCGCCGGAACCGGTATTGCCTGGCAGGCTTCATCCCGCACAGATTCGATCTCCTGGTCATCGCCCATCCCGTTACTCTTGAAAAAATAGCGATCATACAGCCGGTGATGCGCGGTCCAACGGGATGTTGAAGCGGTCTCTTTGGCGATATGAGTCTGGATACCATTAATTTTTGAGTCCATGTCGTCCAGGTAATTGAGGATCGTTGCTTCAATCGTCTTGGGACGTTTGGGTGAACCGTATTCGTACTGGCCATGGTGGGACAGCAGCATGTGCTTGAGCAGCAGAGACAGTTCGCGCGGAAAGCCCGCTACCTCATGGATTTTCTCACTCACCAGTTCCACCCCGATCGTAATATGTCCCAGGAGTTTACCTGCGTCAGTATAATCGATGGCCCGGGCAAAGCTCATTTCGTAAATCTTACCGACATCATGGAGCAGAGCCCCGACGACCAACAAATCTTCATTGATTCCGTCATAGAGCGGCACAACATTCTTCACCAGCTTGACCAAAGACAATGAATGTTCCAATAACCCACCGAGATAGACGTGATGCATCCCTTTGGCGGCCGGAGCCTGACAGTACAGGGCCATAAACGGCTCATCTGCGAGAAAAGATTCCATCAACCCTTTCAGATGCCGGTTGGTCAGCGCGGCGATAATGCCGGAAAGCTCCCGGCGCATCCCGGCGGCATCACGAGGCGACTCCGGGAGGAAATCAGCCAACGCAACCAGTTCCTCCGGCACCTTGGCGATCTCCGCGATGACGACCTGCATTTTGTTCATATAGACCGAAGCCTTACCGCGCACAGTGACAAAATCATCCTTGTCAAACTGTTTGTCGAGAACTTCGGTGTTGTCCCACACCTTGGCTTCAATATCGCCGCTTTTATCCATCAGACGCAGGTTCATATATGGTTTGCCGTTCTTGGCCATGGCCAGAATCTTATCTTTCACCAGAAAAACGGCATTGACCGGGTCACGATCTTTTATCTCTCCGACAAACTGTTTGGCCACGCGATGCTCCTCTATTGATGCGTTGATAATAAAGTGATGCTGAAGTTATCACGATGAAGGATCAATGCACAAGGGATGATTCAGTCATGTTCGCAGTTGGAACGGGTGCTGCCAAAATAAAAGCTTGCTATTATAAATTAAAACATTTATAGTGCCGGATTACTGAACCACACGAAGTAACGGTATGGTGTCCGTTATTTTTCTTTTGATCATCGCATTCTGCCCCCCCTGTAGCTTCAATCCCGATTGAACCAAGCAGACCGTACGGCAGGCGAAGATTTATTGTCTGCCCGCACGTATCTGTCTTTACCTTTCCTGGAATCATCTGTTTGATTCCCCGGTTCGTGTGCGCTTTTATCTTTACACCGCTCCCAGAAAAGGAATCAACATGACGTTTGCAGAACTGGGCCTTAATCCGGCCATCCTCTCGGCGATTACCGCCTGTGGTTACACAATTCCAACCCCCATTCAGGAACAATCCATCCCGCTGGTATTAGCCGGAAACGATGTCATTGCCACTGCTCAAACCGGTACCGGCAAAACAGCCGCCTTCGTGCTGCCGGCCCTGGAACTCCTGACCAAAAAATCAACGCTGCCGGGCAAAGGACCACGCATTCTTGTGCTTGCACCGACCCGCGAACTGGCCGGCCAGGTTATGGAATCAGCCCGCAACTACGGCCGCGGCATCCGTCCCCGCTGTGGCACTCTGCTCGGTGGCATGCCCTATCGCGAGCAGCTGCGCCTGCTTTCCGCACCGGTTGATATCATCGTTGCCACCCCGGGACGCCTTGTCGATCATATCGAGCGTGGCAGTATCCGCCTCGACCGTCTGGAACTGCTGGTTCTTGATGAAGCCGACCGTATGCTGGATATGGGTTTCAGTGAAGATATCAACAAAATTGTTTCACGCGCACCTGCCGATCGTCAGACGCTGATGTTTACCGCCACCATGGAAGGTGACATCGCCCGACTGGCCGAGAACATGATGCGTCAGCCCAAGCGGGTGCAGTTGGCTGTCAGCACCTCCTCTATCCCTCTGATTGAGCAGCGCCTGCATGTTACCGATAACCTGAACCATAAAAAAGAGCTCCTCAATCATCTTGTCAGTGACTCTGAACTGACCCGTGCTATTATCTTCTCGGCAACCAAGCGTGATGCCGACGAATTATCCCGTGAGCTTTCCCGCAACGGCTACCCTGCCGCCGCACTTCACGGTGATATGACCCAGATGGCCCGCAACAAGACCATCGATCGTATGCGTCGCGGCGGCATCCGCCTGCTGGTCGCCACTGACGTTGCTGCTCGCGGCCTCGACGTAAACGGTATCAGCCACGTTATCAACTTTGACCTGCCGCGCTTTGCGGAAGATTATGTTCACCGTATCGGCCGTACCGGTCGTGCCGGAGCTGCCGGAATCGCTATCTCCTTCGCATCTGCCGGCGAACGCAACTATCTGGAGCGCATTGAGCGTTTCATTGGCAAAAAGCTGCCGGAGCTTCAGATTGCCGGACACGAGCCTTCAACCTCAATCAGAAAACCGGCCGGCCGTAGCGGCGGACCACGGAAAAGTGGCCCCGGTGGTCCTGCAGGGCGCTTCGGCAAACCTGTCGGCGGGCGTGACGGTCAGGCAAAACCGTGGAGCAAATCGGCCAAACCGGCGGGAAGTGCTCCGCGTACAGCACCGGTCGCCCGTCATGAGCCGGTGATTGAATACCGATCACGACGTCCACAGGCGTAAATTGATCAAATGATTCCAAAGAAAGACCTCCGAAGTTTTAAACCTCGGAGGTCTTGTCGTTTCAGCCCGGCTTGATATGACTTCAGACCTTCTCTGCGTCCTCTGTGACTCTGTGGTGAGAAACGTTCTGCTTCTCCAGCTTCCCCTTCAACTGCCCGCAGGCCGCCGAGATATCCCCACCCCGGCTGTCGCGGGTAATGACGGTCACATGGCGGTCAATCAGATACTTGTGAAAGGCATCAACCGCCTTTCGGGTCGGCGCTCTAAATTCACACCCCTCATGCTCGTTGAAGGGAATCAGATTGACCTTGTTCGGAATATCGCTGATCAGTCGCAGCAACCGCTTTGCATCATCCAGAGAATCATTCACTCCTCCCATCATGACATATTCGAAGGTGACCTTGCGGCGGCCTGGCAGTGGAAACTCGCGGCAGGCCTGCAGCAGGGTCTTGAGCGGGTAACTCCGGTTTACCGGCATGATCCTGTCCCGCAACTCATCAGTCGTGGCATTCAGTGATACTGCCAGATTGACATTTGGTATTTCACGTCCCAGGCGGGCCATCTCCGGTACCAGACCGCAGGTTGAAACGGTCACTCTGCGGTTGGATAGCTGCAGACCGTTGCCGTCAATCATTATCTGGATTGCGGGGATGACATTGTCCAGATTGTGGAGAGGTTCACCCATCCCCATCAGTACGATATTTCTAATTGCGGCAGGTGATGCCGGCTGTCCGTCGTCACTCTCATCACCATCATCAAAGTCACTCGCAGCTGCTTGTACAGTGGGTGGATTCAGGGCAAGATCCCGCCTGACCGACATAATCTGATTGATGATCTCAGCCGTAGTCAGGCTGCGGGTGAGCTTGAAGGTTCCGGTCAGGCAGAACTCACACGCCATGGCGCAGCCGACCTGAGACGAAATACAGAGCGTATTACGCCCTTCGATCGGAATCAGGACCGATTCGACTGAGTGACCGTCGCCAAGGGTAAAGAGATATTTGCGCGTACCATCACTCCCCTCCTCCACCGCTTCCGGTATCAGATTGCTGATGAACGCAGTTTCGGCCAACTCTGTACGGAGAGCTTTGGAGATATTGGTCATCTCCTCAAAACCCACGGCATCCTGCTGATAGATCCACTTGAACACCTGGAGGGCGCGGAAGCGCTCTTTACCCTGCCCCTGGAGAAATTGTTCGAGAGCGGCCAGAGTCAGGTTTTTTAAATCTACTTTAGTGGTCATTTTTTTCAGTCAAACTTTCATTTTTGTTGGCCGGAGTCGTATCTCCGGGTGTAGTTGCAGTCGGAGACACGACGTTCTTTTCTGCTTCCGCTTCATCCGGTTGCTGTAGCGCTTCTCTCCGCGCCGATGAGGGTGAGGAAAAAAGTGGTGGAGTGCTGATAAGCTCGTCAACCTTGCGCTGCATTCCGGCAATATTTGGCGACTGCGCGAGGGCTGCCTGATACTCACCTTCGCTAAGCACACCCTTCTGGCGTAGCAGGCGCAGGATCATGTCGGATCGTTTCAGTACTTTACCGAGGTTTTTATAGGGATTGTAGGCCAGTCGCGGACCGGGAAGCATGGCGGCCAGAAAAGCGCATTCCCGTGGAGACAGGGCTGAGACAGGCTTACCGAAATAATAGCGGGCGCCGTGGCCGATACCGTACACCATCGGCCCCAGTTCTGCCACGTTCAGATAAAATTCGATGATGCGTCCCTTGGTCAACTCCTGCTCCATCCGATACGCCAGATAGATCTCTTTCAGCTTGCGGGTAATCGTCTTCTCGCGTGAGAGAAAAAGGTTTTTGGCGGTCTGCTGGGTAATCGTGGAGGCGCCGCGTTTCAGGCTTTTCTTTTCCAGATCATACTTGATGGCATTCTTTATGGCTTTGACGTCGAAGCCTTCGTGCTTATAGAAGTTGGAGTCCTCGGCCAGAACCACCGCCCACTTCATCTCGACCGGAATGTTTCCGGAAGGCGTCCAGTAACGGTTCTTCGGCCCGACTACAAAAGGGTGGTAATCACCCTGCCAATCCTTGACCTGTATGGTGGTACTGTACTTTTTGTCCGCCAGGGCGGCAACCGGCGGCAGCAGCGTCAGCGAAACAGCGACGTAGGTCAGATAGCAGCTGATTGCCAAAAATATGTAGAGGGCAAGTTTTTTCATTCAGCGGTATATTTAGCAGAATATGCCGACTGCGGGAACTGTTTTTGTGTACCGGTCCTCCCTTCCGACCTGTATTTACCGGAAAATAGCTTGTTGCCACGCCCCATTTTTGCTATGTTGGACGATAAAATTTTAACTGACAAGGGGATTCTGCACGATGAAATTCACCAAAATGCAGGGCGCTGGTAATGACTATGTCTATATAAACTGCTTTGAAGAGACGGTCAGCGATCCACGTCAGACGGCAATACAGGTATCGAACCGTAATTTCGGCATCGGTTCAGACGGACTAATTCTGATCATGCCGTCTGAGGTGGCCGATGTACGAATGCGGATGTTCAATTCTGATGGCTCTGAATCCGAGATGTGCGGCAACGGTATCCGCTGCGTCGCCAAATACGCTCACGATCACGGCATAGTCGTAAAGACAGAGATAACTGCTGAAACCGGAGCCGGTATCCTGACTCTCCAGCTCGTCCCCGGGATCAGTGGCAAGATCGAGAAGGTACGGGTCAACATGGGGCCGCCGCGTCTGACCCGGGCTGAAATTCCTATGACCGGCGATCCCGGAGCGCGCGTGGTTGCTGAAGAACTGACGGTTCTGGACAAAACCTTCAAAATAACCTGCGCATCAATGGGTAATCCGCACTGCGTCATCTTTGTCGATGATGTGGCCAATTTCCCGGTGACGACCTATGGGCCGCTGATTGAAAACAACCCCCTGTTCCCGCGTAGAACCAACGTTGAATTTATCCAGATCATCTCACGTACGGAAATCCGGCAGCGTACCTGGGAACGGGGTGCCGGGGAAACCCTGGCGTGCGGCACCGGCTCCAGTGCCGTCACTGCAGCGTGTGTTCTGAACGGCCTGACCGAGAAGAAGATCCTTAACCATCTCTCCGGCGGTGACCTTGAAATGGAATGGGCCGAAGATGGCAACATTTACATGACCGGTCCGGCGGTAGAAGTTTTCAGCGGAGAGATCGTGCTGTAATGCCACGTACCGTAACATTCATAAATTGCCTTCTTGGCATCGCCATTATCGCCTTGCTGGCAGGAATGACAACGGAGCTGTTGTCGGCCAAGCTCGGGAAGGCGTTTCTCACCAAAGGAGGGGGCGCTTCGTCTGCCGCCCCATCAGTCCCTGTACGGACTGAAGACCTCTCATTCTATGCCCCGATTCTTACGACCGGCTTATTCGGATCGGCAACGGCAGGAGCGCTCACTCCCATAACAAACGCTCCGGCAGCGGCATCGGCATTGGCTGCAGTTCCAGTTACCGCACCGGCTGAACTGATGCTGCTTGGGACGGTGGTCGGTTCATTCCGTGAAACCTTCGCTCTGGTTCGACATACGACAAAACAGGAAGAACGGGTGTTCCGTCTGGGAGATATGGTTTTTGATGCCGGGCGACTCGCTGAAGTATCCCTGGAAAGGGCCTTCATTGTCATCAATAGCAAGAGAGTAGAACTATTGACTCCCATGACGCCTCCGTCAGCAGTCCCGGCCAGTCCGGCCGCACCGGGAGCTGCACATACAGCGGCTACAGGGGTAACCAGCACGGGTGCCGGCAGCTACGTCATTGATCAGCGGGCGCTCAATGCGGCTCTGGATAACCCCGCTCAGGCAATGAGTGATGCCCGCCTGCTCCCGAGCCAGAAGGATGGCAGGGTAGAGGGTTTCCGGGCTTCAGAGGTTAAGTCGAGTGGCGTATTTGCAATGATCGGTATTAAAAACGGTGATGTGTTGCTGAGGCTGAATGATTTTCCGATGGATTCACCGGATAAAGCGCTGCAATCGTTCATAGCTCTCAAAGGGCAGAACCGGCTGAAACTCGATATCATTCGGGATGGCCAGCCGCAAACGTTCAATTACGATATACGATAAATCTGGGGGTGCGCTTGACACGATATCTGCTACGCACAATTTGTATACTGGTGCTATATCTGGCTCTTTTTTTACCGTTGGCCCAGGCTGCCGGAGTCAAAGGAGTAGTGCTGAATTTCAATGAAGTGGATATCTCCACCATGGTGAAGTTCATCAGTGATCTGACCGGAAAAAATTTCATCCTTGATGACCGCGTTAAAGGGAAAATCTCGGTGTACTCACCCTCCAGGCTCTCCATCGAAGAGGCGTACAATGTTTTTACCTCAGTTCTGGAGTTGAAGGGGTTTACCGTTGTTGAGAGCGGTAGAGTTGCCAAGATAGTTCCCTCATCATCTGCGCGGCAGTCCGGGTTCAAGGTGTTGCCTCAGGGAGAGCAGGCGCCGATAAACGAGAACTATATTGCCCAGGTGACCAAGCTTGAATATATCACCCCACAGGAAGCGGTGACTTTTCTGCAGCCGATGATATCAAAGGATGGCCATCTCTCGGCCTTTGGACCCGGCAATCTCATTCTGATGGTTGACTCATCCATCAATATCCGTAAGCTGTACGGCCTTTTGCAGACGATTGACACGGAGCGTACCCGTGAAGGCCTTGAAATCATCTATCTCAAAAATGCCTCGGCTGAAAGCTCCGCGACAACCATTCGGCAATGGCTGAGCGGCTCCGATGGTAAATCAGCCGGCCAGCCGGCTGCGCCGGGGATCAGTTCCACAAGTGTCATCGCAGATCAGCGGCTGAATGCCCTGCTGATTTTTGGCAATGACACGACCAAAAAGTCGATTCGCGAGCTGGTCGCCAAACTGGACGTCGCCCCGCCTGAAGCGAGCAGCAAAGTTAATGTCTATTATCTGGAAAACGCTGACGCGACCGAAATGGCAAAAGTCCTGGACAGCATCGTCAAAGGGATTTCTACCCAGGCAACCCCTCAGCCGGGTGCCGCTGCACCCCAGGCTTCGGCATTTGACAGCGGAAAAGTCACGATCACTCCGGACAAGGCGTCGAATTCTCTGGTGATCATGGCCTCTCCAAATGACTATAGTAACCTTATCCAGGTCATCAAAAAACTCGACCGGCGTAGTAAACAGGTGTTCGTGCAGGCGATGATCGCGGAGATATCACTCGATAAATCGAATGAATTAGGGGTGCAGCTCGGGGCGATCGGCGGGGGGCAGCCAAGTAATAACCTTACTGTTGCAGGTATGTACGATCCTCTTGGATCGCTGACGACAATCGGGACTCTTCTCGCCGGAGGAGGGACGTTAACGCCGGTCGTCAACGCCGGTGCGCTCAATGTTACCGCAGTGCTCAAGGCCCTTGATAAAAGCGGCCTGCTTAACATTCTTTCGACTCCGAACATACTGACCTCCGATAACAAAGAGGCGGAAATCAATGTCGGCGAGAATGTACCGTTTCAGGGCGCGTCAACTCAGAGCGCCACGTTCTCAACGACATCGGTTGAGCGCAAGGATGTCGGCATCATTCTCAAAATAAAGCCGCAGATCAGTGAAGGGGACTACATCCGTCTGGAGATAAATCAGGAGATTTCACAGGTAAAGGACTTCAAAGGCCAGGCGATCGATCTGATCACAACCAAGCGCTCCGCCAAGACCAACGTTGTCGTAAAGAACAAGGAGACGGTGGTAATAGGGGGGCTGATTCAGGACACTGAAGAGAACGTTACCAACAAGGTGCCGTTTCTGGGTGACCTTCCGCTGCTTGGCTGGATGTTTAAAACCACGTCTAAAGTGCGCAAAAAGACCAATCTGGTACTCCTGCTGACGCCGCATATAATAAAAGATGCTGCTGATCTTGCCGAAATGACGCAGATGCAGCGCCAGACGTTTGAGGATACGGCGAAAAAAACCGGCACGGTTGATATTCCAAAAGAGGTTTCCGGCAAATGAGTGCCGAAACTGCATGCAGCCCTGATGAGTTAATGGCTACCGCTGAAAAGTTGGGAATAGCCTGTCAGCTTGAAATCAGGAATGAAGAGGTCGATTCTGAACTTCTCAACCAGCTCCCCCTGACGTTTGCCCGCGCTAACTCCATTTTGCCGCTGCACGAAGTTGACGGAGTTGTCAGGGTTGCCGTCTCCAGTGCCGCCGGAATGTTACAGCTTGACGAGCTGCGCCTGCTGTTTGGCAGCCCGGTTGAAGCGGTGCTGGTGCCGGCCTCCCTTCTGGCGGATACCATCAACCACGTCTACTCAAGTGTATCCGGTACCGCCCGCGAAGTGCTGCAGGAGCTGCAGGGAGAAGATCTTTCGACGGTTGCCACCGAACTGAACAACCCGACTGACCTGCTTGATCTCTCTGATGAAGCTCCGGTTATCCGGCTGCTGAACTCAATTCTCTCCGAAGCGGTCAAAGAACGGGTGAGCGACATCCATATCGAACCGTACGAACGCGATCTTCTGGTCCGCTTTCGTATCGACGGCATCCTCTACGAAAAGCTCTCTCCCCCCAAAATTATCCAGGATGCCCTTCTTTCCCGTATCAAGATCATGGCCGGCCTCAACATTGCCGAGAAACGCCTGCCGCAGGATGGCCGTATCCGGGTGCGGGTTGCGGGGCGCGATGTCGATATCCGCGTCTCCATCATCCCGACCTACTATGGGGAGCGGGGCGTGCTGCGACTGCTGGACAAGAAAAAGGGCATCCTCTCGCTGGCTGATATCGGTCTCGGTGAACCGGGGGTACGGACGCTGGAGCGGATGTTGAACAGGACGAGTGGTATCATCCTCGTGACCGGCCCGACCGGCAGCGGTAAATCGACGACGCTTTACGCAGCGCTGAATAAAGTAAATTCCAGCGAAAAAAATATCATCACCATCGAAGACCCGATAGAATACCAGATCAGAGGAATTGGCCAGATTCAGGTCAACCCCAAAATCGATCTTACCTTCGCCAGTGGCCTCCGTTCCATCCTGCGTCAAGATCCTGACATCATCATGGTCGGTGAAATCCGTGATGCAGAAACTGCCGAAATCGCCATTCAGGCCAGTTTGACCGGCCATCTGGTCCTTTCAACTCTGCATACCAACGATGCCGCCACTGCCGTAACCCGCCTCGTCGATATGGGCATCGAACCGTTCATGATCGCCTCATCACTTTCCGCCGTTGTCGCACAGCGTCTGGTGCGGGTGATCTGCCCGCACTGCCGGGAAGAGTATCGACCGATGGAGCAGTACGTCGGCGTCACTCTTCCCGATAAGCTGTATCGCGGCCGGGGGTGTGATGCCTGCTTCGGTCTCGGTACGCTCGGACGGACCGCTATTTACGAAATAATGCCGATTGATCAGGAGCTCTGCTCGATGATCATCCGTCGCTCTCACGCCGGGGAGATCAAGGAATATGCGGTTGCTCACGGCATGAAGACCCTGCGTGACGACGGCATTACCCGTGCGGCTGCCGGGATTACCACTATCGAAGAGGTTCTGCGCGTTACTCAGGACGATTATGCCGACGTTCCGCTATAAAGCCTACAGTGCCACCGGTTCTTCCGTCTCGGGCATGCTTGAGGCGGACTCGGAACGGCAGGCGATGCAGCAGCTGAAAGGTAAAGGACTGCTACCGCGTGAAGTCGTTGAAGAAGGGGGCGCTCAAGGTCGTGCCGGATTATTCTCCTTCCGCCGTGGCGTCTCCGCTGAAGATCTTTCCCTTTTTACCCGGCGTCTTGCCACTCTGGTGGCCTCATCTATTCCGCTCTTCGAGGCGATGGGATCACTCTGCGAGCAGGAGGAAAACGGACCGCTCCGTCAGGCTATCGTCCGGGTAAAGGAACGCATTGCCGAAGGGGCTTCGCTTTCCCGGGCTCTGGCGGCTGAACCTGATATTTTTGGCGAGAGCTATGTCAGCATGGTGGCGGCCGGCGAAGCGGGCGGCGCTCTTGATGCGGTGCTGGAGCGCCTGGCCGATTTCCTCGAAGAGCAGGAACAGGTCCGGAGCAAAGTCACCTCCGCCCTGGCATATCCTATCCTGATGATCTTAGTGGGGGGGGGGGTAATGCTCTTCCTGCTGACGGTCGTTATCCCCCGCATCGTGACAATTTTTGAAGACAGCAAAGCCGCCCTGCCGCTCATCACGATCATCCTGATCAAAGTCAGTCATTTCCTGCAGGGGTACTGGTGGATCCCCACAGCCTTGATACTTGCCTCGGTTCCCCTTTATCGCAATGCCATGAAGCGTGATGATCTGCGCCTGAAACGTGATGACCTGCTGCTGCGGCTGCCGATGGCCGGAGGAATGCTGCAGCGGCTTATTCTCTCCCGTTTTGCCCGGGTCCTCGGGCTGCTCCTCTCCAGTGGTGTTCCGATTATGAAGGCCCTGGAGATTACCGGCGAGGTCGTGGTCAACAGGGTATACCGCACCTACCTGCGTGGCGTGATGGAAGAGGTCGCCCAGGGGGGGAGTCTCTCCGGCAGCCTGAAAAAAAGCCCGCTTTTCCCGCCTCTCCTCGTGCATCTGGCGGGCGTCGGTGAGAAAGGAGGCAATCTGGAAGAGATGCTGGTAAAAGCTGGCGTCGCTTATGAGCGGGAGTTCAGTACCCGCCTGACCCGCCTGATGGGTTTGATGGAGCCGTTGCTGGTCCTGACAATGGGGCTCGCGGTTGGCATCGTGGTGCTGGCGGTGCTGCTGCCGATTTTTGAGTTGAATCAGCTGATTAAGTGATAAACTAGGGGTCAGTATGGCCGTAACGCCGGACATCCAGCAGCAGGTTTTTAGCCTGCTGTCACGCGCGTCAAATATCTCCTTTGTTACGGCAGATCAGCGTTCAGGCGATGTCAGTTTTCTGACACCCGGTCAGCGGGTAAATGCCGTGGTGTTGTCTCAACTCCCCAATAATCGGGTTCAGGTTGGCGTCGGGAATGAGCGTTTCAATCTGGAACTGCCGATGGCGGTGCGGACCGGGCAGACTCTGGAGATGACGTATGTCGCCAGCGACCCCCGCTCGACATTCGCCATTGCCCGTCAGGCAGGGGTTGCCCCGCCGGTGGCACTTTCTGATGCCTCCCGGCTGCTGAGTATACTGGTTACCAGTGAGCAGATCATTGACCCCCAGCTTCGCACCTCTTTGCAAAGTGTCGGTGATCTGCTGCGACGTTCATCGGGGGAAACCGCCGTGCTGGCCAATCTGCTGGATGAAGCCCTGACGTATGGTTCAGGAAGGGGCGGAACCGTTGCGAAAGGAGCAGGTGCAGCCACAGTGGTCGGGAGCCTGACTCCGGACCAGGCGCGTCTGGCAACCTTTGAAACAAATGCAGCCCAGATACTCAAAAACATCGCCCATAATTCACGTTTTACCGTCATAGAGGCGACCACTCATCCGCTGACTTCATTGCCGCTTCTTCCTGGTGAAGAGGTCAATGCAACCGTTGTCGGGACGCTGTCGGGCGGTCGATCGATGGTTCAGATAGCCGGGACGACACTGGAACTGGTGCTTCCGCAAAAAGTCGTGCCGGGAGAAATTCTGCGTCTGACGTATCTGTCCGCCGAACCGAAACCGGCTTTTGCCCTGGGGCGGACAGTGCCGGACAGCGCCCCGCCTTTGCTGAGTGAGGCCGGGCGCTGGTTGAGTGTCCTGGAGCATAGCGAGGGTGGGGTGTCCAGCCAGCAGGGATATGTGCTGGAACGATTGAATGCGGTACTGAAGAGTCTCCCCCCGAATTCGCCTGTGCTCAGCATTATTTCTGATGAAGCGCAGACGTATCAGATGACGGGACGGACAGCGTCTGACCTCTCAACCGCTGCTGCATTATCGGCCGCCGCGCCATCCCCCGCGCTTTCAGGAAACGGAGTTGTGTTAAGCGATGATATGGCGAAACTTCTACAGGCGGTGATCAAAGGAAATCGTCTGGCACTGCTGGAATCATTAAACCAACAGGGTCCTGCCGGTTCGTTTATGCCGGGTCAGCAGCTCAAAGGCGAAGTTTTAGCCGCCCTGGGTGGTGGCCGTTTTACCGTGCAGGTGGCAGAGCAGGTCCTGGAGTTCATCATGCCGAAAGGGGTGAGGCGCGGCGATCTGATTAATCTGTTCTTCATAACCGATGAACCCCAACAGACATTTCTGATGGCCCGTTTCGGCCGACAGGGAGATTCAAAGGTCAGTGATGTCAGCCGCTGGCTCAGCGGCTTTCTGGGGGAAGCGGCTGGTCAGGTACCTGCTCAGGAAACAGTGGGGATTTTGCGGACCCTGTTGTCCGGGCCGACGACCGATGCGCAACTGCTTGGCCGGATGCTTCAACAGGGCCTTCGCGAAAGCGGTCTTTTTTATGAGTCTCACCTTGCCCGCTGGTTCGGCGGCAGCTACTCGCTTGGAGACATCCTCAAGGAGCCGCAGGGGCGCCTGTCTCCCCGTCTGGATCAAGCAGGAGCGTTGCAGGACACCGCTGCGGAGGATATTGTTCAATCCGGCTTCCGTGCCGGCTCAGCAGAAATGATGGCGGCTATCAAGAAAGCCGGTCATACCATGGGGCACGATGGCATCGCAGATGTTCGTTCTCTGCCGGTTGTTAACGAACAGTTGACAGCGCTGCAAAATGGTCAGCTGTTGTTTCGGGGAGATCTTTTTCCCGGCCGGCATCTTGAGTGGACAGTTGCAGAAAAGGATGAGGGGCGCAACAAGTCCGGGGGGCGTGAGCGGAGTTGGGCAACCGGCGTAACGGTCACTCTGCCCGCCCTGGGATCGGTCACCGCGCTGCTCACGCTCGATGGTACCGGGGTTGCTGTTACAATCACCGCTGAAAACGGCGGGACGGTTCCGATTCTGGAAAGCGGACGGAGTCGCCTGATTGAGCAACTGGAAAGTGCGGGGCTGACGCCGGCAGCGATGAGTATCGGTCATGCCGCAGCGTAGTGATGATGAACGCCGGGCCGCTGCTCTGTCCTACAAACAGGGGTACTATGCACCGGTAGTTGTTGCCCGGGGGAAAGGTGTTATCGCCGAGGCGATTATCGCCTGCGCCCGTGAGGCAGGAGTGTATGTCCACGAGTCACCGGATCTGGTCAGGTTGCTGCTGCAGGTTGATAATGATCAATTTATTCCGCCGGAGTTGTACCGGGCGGTTGCGGAAGTACTTGTCTGGCTCCAATATCTGGAAAATCAGCAAAAACCTACACTGTGAGGAGGGATATGATGCAGATCAAATTTGGTACGGATGGCTGGCGGGGTATCATTGCCCGGGATTTTACGTTTGAAAATCTCTCACTGGTTGCACAGGCCACGATGGATTACCTGAACCGTGAGGGCCTGGGGAATAAGGGGCTCATAATCGGCTATGACCGGCGTTTTCTGTCGCGGGATTTTGCCCGGCGTGTTGCTGAAATTGCGGTTGGCAATGCTATCAACGTCCGCTTGACTGAAGATTTTGCTCCGACTCCGGCCGTTTCATGGGCGGTGCATGAGAGCGGTGCCGGTGCCGGCGTGATGATTACTGCCAGCCATAATCCGCCCGAGTACAACGGCTTCAAGATCAAAGAGGCTTTTGGCGGTTCAGCTCTTCCAGCAACGACTAAAATTCTTGAAGAAATCGTTGCCTACAACAGTGAGAATGGGCGTCGCGTTGTTTCGGTTCCTTATGAGGAGGCTGTAAAAAAAGGTACTATAGTGCTTTTTGACCCCGGTGAAGCGTATTTCCACCAGATCAGCCGCTATGTCGATCTTGGTCTGATTGCAAAGGCCGGCATCAAAGCGGTTGTCGATCCGATGTACGGTGCCGGCTGCGGCTTTATACCGCGCCTTCTTCCCGCAGTTGCCGAAATCCATGGCAGTGAAAACCCCTCATTCGGCGGGCAACCTCCCGAACCGATCGGTCAACATCTCCAGGAATTATCCGCCCTGCTGAAAAAGGGAACATATCAGGTTGGGCTGGCGCTGGATGGCGATGCCGACCGGATCGGCGCTGTTGACGAGAATGGCGATTTTTTTTCTTCCCACTGCATATTTACCGTTATTCTGCGGCACCTGATTGAATATAAAAAGATGACCGGTGCTGTTGTCAAAACAGTATCAACAACCCGCATGATTGATCTGCTGGCGGATAAATTCGGCCTGGAGCTTTTTGAGACCCCTATCGGTTTTAAGCATATCTGTGAGTTGATGTTGAAGCGTGATATTCTTATGGGTGGTGAAGAATCAGGCGGGCTTGGCGTGAAGGGGCATATCCCGGAGCGGGACGGTATACTGCTGGGGTTATTGTTGCTGGAAGCGATGGCGGTCAGCGGTAAAGGGTTGCGGCAGTTACTGAATGAGACGATGGACGATATCGGGCATTTTTATTATCAACGTATTGACCGCCGTATCGAAGATGACGCCAAACTGCGGTTGATAGCACAACTGCAATCGCATCCCCCCCAAACCATTGACGGCCAACGGGTGGCGGCAACCAATTTTAGCGATGGCTTCAAATTTATCTTTGAGAATGGTGACTGGCTGCTAATCCGTCCCTCCGGAACCGAGCCGGTTTTGCGGCTCTACAGTGAGGCCGGGTCGGAGGATCAGGTTGAGCGCTTCCTGCGTCAGGCGATAATGATCGCCGGATGTTAGCATTTATTCAAAGAGGAGGTAACCTATGAAATTCGAGTGGAATAAAGAGCTGGAAACGGGCATCCCCGCACTTGATAGTCAGCATAAAGGCATTTTTGATCGTATTATCAACTTCTTTCAGAAATGTGATGAGGGCGAAGAGGCAAAAGAAATAATAGAACTTTTCGATTTTCTGGACAGCTACACAAAGAAACATTTCATCTATGAGGAGAACCTGCAGAAGTACAACAACTACCCCGGATTAGCCGAACAGCAGGAACAACACGCTCTGTTCCTTGCAGATCTGGCCGAATTACGGAGAACTCTGGAGACAGCCGGTCAGACCAGAGATCTTTCCCTGATTACCAAAGGCAAACTCATTCGCTGGTACAATCATCATATCAAGAACCTTGACAAGCGATTTGCCGATTTTTTAAAAGCAAAACAGAGCTGAATATTAGTAATGGGAGCTTCTGCCATATTAATCTTCGCTGTGGACATATACCCACACCCCCCCGATAATCTGCTTCATCCGGCAGTTACTTCGTATCAATGAGATCCCGGAAGAGTCCAGTCTTTCACCCTTCGGGAGCAGCAGCATCCCGGCTTCATTGTTTACATTCCGTGAAAGCCGCATGCCAGGAACAAGCTCATTTGGCGGGACTTCAACTTCCTTGCTTACCAGCACTTTTTTAGGGTCAAAATAGAGTGTGCGGGAAATCAGATTAAAGCGCTGGATCAAGTTCGGATCCAGAACAATCGGGGCGTACAGGTGGGCCTTCAGCATGGCGAATTCGGAGCAGTTATCGCTGACGGAATTTGCAGCCCGCTCGATGACATCAGCAATCGCTATCAATCGGGCCCCGAGCGGAATAGCCTCCCCCTGTAGACCATCAGGGAAACCGCCGCCACCGAAATGCTCATGATGACTACGCACCATCAGACCGACGTCCTGCAGTTCTTCAATCGACGCACATAGATCCTCCCCGCGCAGCGGATGGGCGTGATACGCCTCCGCCTCGTTAGCAGTCATTTCAGATTCGCTTTTATCTTCCCTGATCAGATCCTTTACGTTTCCCAGCGTCCCGACATCATGCAGCAGGCCCGCCAGCCTGACCTTGGCAACATCCAGGGCCGATAGATTCATCCGACGGGCTGCATCACCGGCCAGCTCGCTGACCGCACGGGCCCGGATACCGAAGCGGTCTTCCATCAATTCAAAAATCCCGGACAGCAGATCCAGAGTCATGGAGTATCCCCGCAGGTCGGAGGTTTTTTCTTCTGCCGACATAAGCGCATCGGTCTTGGCACGGATGGTCTTGATACTCTGCATCAGTCTGGTTTTCAGGCTGCTGTTCCACTCTGCCAGTTTATCCTGGGCAGCTTTGAGCGCAAGATGGGCTCTGACACGGGCACGCACGACATTGCCGATAACCGGCTTGGTGATAAAATCAACGGCCCCCGCCTCAAAGCCCTTGGTTTCATCACCCGGCTCAAGCAGTGCCGTCACAAAGAGAACCGGTATTTTTTCTGTCACGGCATCGGCCTTGAGCGCCTGGCAGACTTCATAGCCATCCATCTCCGGCATCATGACATCAAGCAGTATCAGGTCAGGCAGCGTTGTCCGGGCGATTTCAAGCGCCTCTTTCCCGCTGGAGGCGGTACTGATGGCGTACTCTTTTTTGAGTAATCCTTTCAGGAGCATCACATTGGCTGCAATGTCATCAACGATCAGAATAGTTGCGGGGTTTTCATCAGCGTCCATTGTCAGGTATCCTTGTCAGCGACCCGTTGCATGTAATGTGATTGAAGGGAAAAGGAATTCGGGCAGCACCATACCACGCTTGACGTGCTCTGGCAAGAGCCCGTGAGCCCATCATAATTTGTACGCATGTCCGTTTTCTCTGAGCAGTTTCTTATGGCGATCTGTGCTGTTTTTTGATATGAGTAGCCGGGCTACCGGTGAATAATATTTCATAGCCACAAAAGGAGAGTTTCTTATGCCAAACGTTCTGATCGTAGATGATTCATCCACCATGCGTAAGATTATTTCCCGCTCGCTCCGCCAGGCAGGGCTGGTAGTTGATGAAATTATAGAGGCGGCTGACGGCATTGAGGGTTTGAATGCCATCGCTTCCGGCAAAAAAATCGACCTGATTCTCTCCGACATCAATATGCCCAACATGGACGGTCTTGAATTCATCAAGGCGCTGCGGGCGAACGGGTGCAGTATACCGGTCGTCATGGTTACCACTGAAGGTGGCGAAGCGGTCATCGAAGAGGCATTGAACAGCGGAGCCAGCAACAGTATCAAAAAACCGTTTACTCCCGATCAGCTTATGGAGAAGCTGGGATGCTACCTGTGAGTAGCGGAGGCGGGACACATACTGCTGCCAGGTTCACTGTAGAAGAGTTGAGTAGTTTTGTGATCACTTCAACCCGCGATGCTTTTTCAACCATGGTTATGATGGAACTCCGCGACGAAAGTCCGCTCACGGAAAGCGTACATCATTTTCATGACAGCATCTCCGGCGTGGTCAGCTTTACCGGCATCTATACCGGCGCTCTCTCGATTCATTGCCCGTTTTCACTGGCCCGCACGATAACTGCGAACATGTTGGGTATGGAGTCCGAAGAGATCGATGATGATGTCAATGACGCCCTGGGCGAGATTGCCAATCTGTTGGGGGGCGGCGTCAAACATTTACTCCCCACGAGCGGACGGGATGTCAAGCTTTCCACGCCTACCGTCATTTCAGGAGAAAGTTATATGGTCAAATCTATCCCCAACAGCAATATAGTTGTTATTCCCTTTTACCATGGCGAGGAGCGGTTCCTGGTAGGTCTTACCCTGACACGGGAAGATACCTGAGAACAGGTCCGCTTCCGTATCCCGCATCCCCTTTAGGCCCCAGAGGGTCCCCCCAGCCTCCCCCCGGAGCTTAAGTCCCTCACCTAGTGGGGTTAGGGAGGGGGCGAAGGGAATGTGACAAAGAAGATCTATGACTCCTTTTAGGAACAGGCTCAAGACCCCGGAAGAAATTGAACTGGATCACAAGTACCGACAGCTGTCGCAGCTTAAGTCCGAGCTTCAGCAGTGTGAGCTCGATTATCGCCGTCTGAAAGGCGAAATCCGGCTCTTTGAGCAGATCTATGAAGAAATCCTCGGCGTCAGAATTTCCGAGCTGGAAGATCTTGAATGGCAGCTGAAGGGACTGCTGTCCTCTGACCAGAGAGCGTCCACCGAACCGGCCACGCAATCTTCGGTCTACACGCATTTTGATCACACAACCGATCTGCTCGACGATGAACCGCTGCCCGGCCCGGCAGATCTGAGCCTCAAGTCCCTCTACCGTGGCGTTGCCAAGGCCGTCCACCCTGATCTGGCGGTCGATGCTGAAGACCGGCAGCGCCGGCAGGAACTGATGTCGCTCGCCAATCAGGCTTACCAGTCCGGTGACCGTCAGATGCTGATTGATCTTTTAAGCGAATGGGAACAGGCGCCGCTCTCGTTCAGCTCGGAAACCGACATCGCGCTTGAGCTGGTGCGGGTTATCCGCCAGATCGCAGCCATCAACCAGAACATTCATGCGCTGGTGCGCCAGTCGGAAGAGTTGCAGCAGTTAGACATTTATCAATTCAAATTGCGCGTTGATGAAGCGCTGGTGGATGGAGTTGACCTGCTGGTAGAAATGACCGCTACGGTTGATCAGGACATCGGGAAGGTGCGCCGACGTCTGTCACTGCTGCGGAACGAAACGTCGGGATCACCGGTTGTTGATGCTCTGCAGCATGAAACACGCGTCGTCCGTTTTCCGGTTGACAGAAACTGCGGCACGCTCCACCTGCGTAAAGTATCGTCAACAGACTTTCGCGACTGGCACAACATCGGAACAGCCCGTGGCACCCGTGAGATTTTTCTCGATACGTCACTGCGACTGGACATTAAAAACACCACCATTATCGATACGTCATTTCTCAGGGAGCTGCAGCAGAATGACCTGCAAACCCTTTTTCTGTATAACTGCGACGACGTGGCGCTGTTGCACATCACTCACCTGAGCGGACTACAGGAACTCTGTCTCTCGGACACGGGCATCACTGACCAGGGACTGGCGGTTCTGCAGAACCTGCACGCTCTGCAAAGAATTTCTATCTATAATACTCCCGTCGGAGATCGCGGTCTGGAAAACCTGGTAGCGATCAAAAGTCTGCAATGGCTCACCTGCAGCGGCACTGCAATATCGGAAGACGGTTTTAACCAGTTCCGCCGGATTAAACCGTTGTGCAAAACCGTCAACTTTGCATGGCAGTATCGCTGAGAGATAACATGCAGATTAATAAACACTTTTATTGAATTGACTCCGTTTTTTCAAAGTGTTATACAGAACCCTCCGGTAGAGTCATTACCATTCAGCTGTTACCCGTCAGATAAACGAAAAAGTGTAAGGAGTACAGCGATGCCGATAAGTCCGGATACGTTACGCGATCTGAACACCACTGAGCTTGAGCTGACCGCAGCGCTCGTTAAAGACGTGCAGGATGTTTTTTCAACCATGCTGGGTGTTGATGACATTACGCATCTTCCGGCTCAGACTGAATTACCGGATACATGCAGCAGCTACCTGACCGCCATGGTCGGCATAGTCGGGAAATACAACGGTCTGGTCATTGTCAAACTCCCTCTGCCACTTGCACTTTCATTCACCTCCCTGATGCTGGATATGGAGGTCAGCGAAATCAACGGAGATGTCTATGATGCCATAGGAGAAATTGCCAACATGGTAGGCGGCTCCTTCAAGCAGCACCTTTCTCAGGCAGGAGATGATGTCAAGCTTTCGACACCCTCGGTTGTGTGCGGTTCGAGCTACTCTGTTTCGGCAGGCAGCAAAACGGATGTTATCACGCTCGACCTGAAAACGGGCCAGGAGATGTTTGCAATATCGCTCATTGTTGAAAATGAATAATGCCGCACGCGATTAAAATATCTGCCGCCTCTTCCCCCGATCGGTCGTCCCTGCATTGTCAGGGAGAATAGATGTAGCCGAAATCCCGCTCCGGGAACGAGGGGGTGAAGCCACTGCGCCGGGCCGTGTCAAAAATTTCAGATTTCACGAGGTTCTGCAGGCTTCAGGATAACTCCCCGTTTTTTCTCTCTCTCATCCGCCGAAGATACACATCGCCGTCCCTGGTGCAGAAATACAGCTTCCGCCCCACGAATCCGCCGGTATCGGCACTGTTTACCTTCAATCCGAGTACTTCGAGAATCTCCACTGCCCTCGCAACATTCTGCTCTCCAACGGTACGACCGGGAGAACCGCTGCCACCCACATCCAGAACTCTTGCTCCGCCGAAAAGTTTGACCACCAGATCCCTGCCGGCTCCGTAGCCGGTGACCTTACGATGGATATGTCTCAGCGCGGTGACAACATAGCGCAATCAGAAGACTAGCGGGCGGGCTTCCGGCTTGGGCGCAAGGATGTTTTAGTCATCGCCTTTGTCCTCATCCCGCTTCTCCAGCGCTGCGAAGGTGTCAAAATCGCTTTGGAAAATCCTGTCTTGAATCAAGCGGTATTTCTCAAACTCGCCTTCGGCATGTTCCCGTGCAATTTCAGCGCTGATACGCCCGGCATCTTGCAGCACGTTCCGCTCGTCCGCCGCAAGGAAGATGTCGAGACGCTTCGCCCAATCCTCCATCGTCATGGCGACATGACGTTTGGCGCGGCTTTCCGCCAGGTCGAGGTAGGCGCTCACGATGCTCCCCAAGTCCGAGAGTTCCGCCTCTGACAGGTAGTTTTTTGCCACTGTTACATCGCTTTTGAAAATTTTACCTCCGGGCGCTTTGGCCCAGGTTGTCAACCCCATGTACTCCCTCGTGTAATCCGCACGCCTGACGATCAGCTCGGCGGCCGTGTTGCCGTGGACAGCGTAATGCATCTTGTTCTGCACTTTGGCGAAGAATGTCTGGGTGATCGGCGAGTCCCGGTCATAATCCATCGCAGTGGCATAGATATCGGTTATTTTCTGATAAAAGCGCCGCTCGGACAGGCGGATCTCCCGGATCTCTTCCAGCAGGCGCTCGAAGTAATCCTCGCCCAGGAACGCGCCGTTCTCCATGCGCTTACGATCCATCACATAGCCCCGGAGCGTGTAATCCCGCAGGACACCTGTGGCCCATTGCCGGAAGGCGGTGGCGCGCCGGGAATTCACGCGGTAACCCACCGCAATGATCGCATCGAGGTTGTAATGCAGGATGCGGCGCTGCACCTGGCGTTTGCCTTCCGTTTGAACTGCTAAGAAATCGTTAGCAGTTGTCGCCTCAGTCAGTTCGTTCTCTGCGTAGATATTCTTCAGGTGCATCAACACGTTTTCCGGGGTGGTCTCAAAGAGCAGCCCGATGTTTTTTTGCGACAGCCAGATCGTACCGTCCTGAACCCGCACTTCCACGCCGTCGCCGCCGGTCTGGTAAGCAAAGGTGAAAAATTCCGCCGTGCTGTTGCGGATACGCACGCTGTTCGGAGATTTCTTTTTTGTCATGGCACCCTCCCTGTCTATGGCTTCGGTGCGAGGATTTC
>JBMOEI010000057.1:0-30533 GCA_049318985.1 Desulfuromonadaceae bacterium | reverse complement strand
CGATCATGTCAGGATTGCTCCATCCGTTTCTGATGAAGAATTATAGACTGTGACATATAATACCAAAATATTAAAAAAATCAGGTTTAAGAGTGGGTACTTGCTTGGATGCGGGTACCCTTTTTATTATGCCTTATAGAACCCCGCCCGTCCTTTGGGCGGGGTCAGCGTTCGTCTGAAATTATGGTTTTTGCAGCATACTTTGGTTTGTTTGTACAACTGAGTGTGAAGGTTTCTCTTAATTTCAGGTGTTGGAAAATATTGTTTCACATCCTGAAGAATTCAAATCCGAAGATAATACACCTTGTTTTTTTAGCCAGATATAACAAAAAGGTTTTTCCGTGTGTACCAAATTGCGTACTTACACACGAAAAAACCTCTTTTTACAGAAAAATAACTTGTTTAAAATAAACTAGTTACATTATGTTTTGGGGTGGCTGGAGGGTATCGAACCCTCGAATATGCGAGTCACAGTCGCACGTGTTAACCGCTTCACCACAGCCACCATTCGGGAAGAAGTCTAATAGCTAATCCTGCCTTGAAAGTCAAGTTTTTTTGTTCGAACCATCCTTCTAATCCCCGAAAAACAGACTTTTACTTACCACTTCATACACATCGCGTGGCAGATCTGAAACTGCCTGAATCCGCTGCAGCTGCTGGCGCATCAACAGACTCCGGCCTGACTCGAAACGGTGCCATGTAGTAAGCGGCCCCAGCAATCGGGCTGACACCTGCGGATTAACCGGAATCAGCCGCAATAACTGATCGGTCAGAAAACAGTACCCGTCGCCACTTGGGTCATGGAAACGCACTTGATTTCTCTGGCTGAAAACTCCGACCAGAGAGCGGAAGCGGTTGGGGTTGGTCAACTCAAAATCGGGGTGATTCAACAACAGCTGCAACTCATTGAGAGTCCCTGGGAGTATGGACGCGGCCTGAAGCGCAAACCATTTATCGACCACCAGGCGGTCACCCTGCCAGCGATGGTAGAAATCGTCCAGAGACGCAGTCCGCTCCGGACAATCGCAGGATGCAAGAGGAATCAGCGCACCAATGGCATCGGTCATATTGTCAGCACAGCGATACTGCTCGAGGCATAGTTCAATATCACTCTGACCGGCGCTGCTCATAAGGTATGCCAGACAGAGGTTTGCCAAGCGCCGTGGACCGGAACGGCCGTCGTCAGCATTATAAAGATGATCACTCCGGTTGGCATTCCGAACCGCACAGAAATCATCCCTGAAATGCTCTGCAAGAGTGCGGACAACAAACTGACGGGCTGAATGAATTGCCCCGGGATCGACCACCTGAACAAGTTCGGCAAGGTATTTTTCGCTTGGCAATGTCAGAGTTTCGGCCAGAAAGGCACGATCCGGATGACTGTTCACAAGCGTTGTCCGGAAGGCGTCGGCAAAAGCGGCATCAAGGGTCAGCCCTCTCCCCTGCTGCACATCGTCAGCCAGTCCAAGGATAACCTGTACCGCCATACGCTGCCCCGCTTCCCAGCGGCAGTAAGGGTCCGGTTCATAGGCCATCAGCAGGGCGAGCTGGTCATGCCGGTACGGATACTCAAGCTTGACCGGCGCCGAAAAACCGCGCAGCAGGGCCGGAACCGGTTCCAAATCAATACCGGTGAAACAGAAGGACTCCTCAGCAGAGCGAAGATGAAGAATTCGCGAGGTGGTATCGCTGGAGGATTCTCCAGCCAGCGTCAGCGGGAGCTGCGCACCATCCCGGCCAAGCAGACTGAGTGCCAACGGGATATGCAACGTTTTTTTATCCGGCTGACCGGGGGTCGCCGGACAACGTTGAACGACTGTCAGCGTAAAGATTTTATCAACGGCATTGTATGATCCTTTGACTGTGAGCTCCGGAGTACCGGCCTGACTGTACCAGAGGGCAAACTGTTCCAGATCGATCTCACCCGCTTCGGCCATGGTCTGCACAAAATCATCAACTGTCACCGCCTGCCCGTCAAAGCGTGCAAAATAACGATCCATACCGAGCCTGAACCGCGCAGCTCCGAGCATGGCATGCTGCATCCGGACGAGTTCGGCCCCTTTGTTATATACGGTTGACGTGTAGAAATTATTGATCTCGATATACGAATCAGGCCGGACCGGATGGGCCATCGGGCCGCCATCCTCGGGAAACTGGGCTGTGCGCAGATTACGCACATCTTCGATGCGCTTCACCCCGCGAGACTGCATATCGGATGAAAATTCCTGATCACGAAAAACGGTCAGCCCCTCTTTCAGAGATAACTGGAACCAGTCACGGCAGGTCACGCGGTTACCACTCCAGTTATGGAAATATTCATGGGCAATCACCGCTTCGATGGCGTGGTAATCATCGTCAGTAGCGGTTTCAGGAGTGGCAAGGACATAGCAGGAGTTGAATACATTGAGCCCCTTGTTTTCCATGGCCCCCATATTAAAATCATCGACCGCCACGATCATATAGCAGTCAAGATCATATTCCCTGCCATAAATATCTTCATCCCAGCGCATCGCCTTTTTGAGGGAGCGCATGGCGTGATCGCACTTGCTGCGGTTCTGCTCGTGCACATAGATCCGCAACGCCACTTCCCGACCGGTGCAGGTGGTGAAACGGTCTTCAATGCAGGCAAGATCGCCGGCCACCAGTGCAAACAGATAGCTCGGCTTTCTGAACGGATCATGCCAGACTGCAAAGTGACGGCCGTCAGGCATTTCACCCTGCGCCGTGAGGTTACCATTGGAGAGCAGCACCGGATAACGGTGGCGATCGGCAATGATTGTGGTGGTGAAGAGCGTCAGAACATCGGGACGGTCCGGATAATAGGTAATGGCGCGAAACCCTTCCGCCTCACACTGGGTACAGAACATCCCGGACGAGCGGTAGAGCCCTTCAAGGGAGGTATTATCCTGCGGGCGCAATTCAGTCTGCACCTCCAGAGTAAACAGAGCGGGGACGTTATAGATGGTCAGCAACTCTCCCGTAACATCATAACCGGATGAATCAAGAGCTGCGCCGTCAAGGTTCAGTTTCAGCAATGTATTGTGTTTACCGTTAAGGACAAGCGGGCGTATCCCCTGAGACGTATCATATTCAGTGTGAAGCACCAGGTGTGAGGTGACAATGGTGGTCTCGTCGCCTAGCTCAAAACGGATATCGATACTGTCAACGCGGTAATCCGGGGCGGTGTATTCATTGCGATATACGGTACGGTGGGTAGTTTGGGGCATGTTTGATCTTCCAATCAGTCATTAAATAGCAGCAGTATTTTTGATACATACCACAAACTTCAGTATCATATTCATAATTTTATTGGTAAGGAGGCCGTGATTCTGGTAACAGTTGTTTCATGACACCACGTTATGAAGGGGGAGTCGATGGAAGAGACTATAACATTCTGGCTCGACAACAAAATATGTTCCGGTTTTAAAATTGCCGAGATCGGCAGCCAGACCCTGGTGTCGTATCGTGACAAATACTACATCATTGTTGGCGGGGCTGCGCGGATGAATGGCGTACGACCGCTGCACTACTCGAAGACATCGATGCCGCTGCTCTGGAAAAAGGCGATGCGAGGAATCCTGCCGCCACCTCCGGCTGCCGTGACAGAAGAGGCAGAAGACGAATTTCTTCCCATTACTACTTCGCCAAAAAAGGAGCGCAAACCTATGCAGAAAGATATGACCGTATCAGATTTTTCTGAAACACCGCCAGTGACCGCAAAGCCTGCACCGGCTATGGCAAAAAAGCCTGCGACCGTAACAGAAGTAAAGCCGGTCAAAGTCAGTCAGGCTACTGTAGCAGCGACGTGTCCCTACTGCAGCCACAAACAGGACCTCCCCTTTGAAAAGGGAAAGAACGGCAAGCCGTTCTTTGTGGCATGCGTCAGATGCAACTCAGAATTTGCCGTACGCTTTGTACCGGTGACTTTGTATCAGGCACAGGTTGCCGCGTTTAAGTAATGCACAGCGCCACAATCTCCGGAGGCATTATAAAATGAACAACAACGACGTATTACGCCGAATCCGGTACGCTCTTGATATCAGCAATCCCGGCATGATTGACATATTCAAGCTGTCCGGTTGCACGCTGGAGCAGCCTACCCTGCTCAAACTGCTGAAAAAGGAGGAAGAGGAGGAGTTCATTTCCTGCAGCAATCCGTTGCTGTCATTCTTTCTCGACGGCTTGATCATACACAAGCGAGGCCGGCGTGATTCAGGAGAAGTGCCAAAACCGGATGCTTCCTTGAACAACAACGCAATTTTAAAAAAACTCCGCATTGCGCTTGATCTGAAAGAAGAGGATATGCTGGCACTGCTGAAGCTGGCAGGAGTTACTATTTCAAAATCAGAACTGAGCGCGCTCTTCAGGAATAAAGGGCACAAGCATTTCAAGGAGTGCGGCGATCAGTTCCTGAGGAACTTTCTGCAGGGGTTGACGATTCGGCATCGGAAGGTCACCGCTGAGCAAATTGCAGGAGAATAACAGTCAACAAAGTCATTTTGTTTGACACATCCGGTTATCTATATTATTCTTCACAACCCGTAAATTCTTACCAATCAAGGGTTTAGCGGTATCAAACCAATTCCACACCAAGGACATTACCATGCGCAGTGATATGATAAAGAAAGGGCTTGAGCGGACTCCGCATCGCGCCCTGCTGAAAGGTACCGGTGTACCGCACAATCAGATGGACAAGCCGTTTATCGGCGTGGCAACCAGTTTCACCGACCTGATCCCCGGGCATGTTGGCATGCGCGATCTGGAGCGTTTTATTGAGAAAGGGGTTCACTCCGGCGGCGGCTACGCGTTCTTTTTCGGTATTCCGGGCGTGTGCGACGGCATGGCGATGGGGCATAAAGGGATGCACTACTCGCTCCCGACCCGTGAGCTTATCGCCGACATGGTTGAATCGGTAGCAGAGGCGCACCGTCTTGACGGGCTGGTTCTGTTAACGAACTGTGACAAAATCACCCCCGGCATGCTGATGGCGGCAGCCCGGCTTAACATTCCCTGCATAGTGGTTACCGCCGGACCGATGATGAGTGGCCGCGGCGCTGCCGGACGCAAATATTCATTTGTCTCTGACACCTTTGAGGCGATGGCCCGCTACAAAGCCGGCGTCATCAACGATAAGGAACTGCAGGTCTGCGAAGACAACGCCTGCCCCGGCATGGGCTCCTGTCAGGGGCTCTTTACCGCCAACACTATGGCAATTCTCACCGAAACGATGGGGATGAGTCTGCCGCGCTGCGGCACCGCACTGGCGGTTTCGGCGTTGAAACGCCGCATCGCCTTTGCCTCCGGTGAAAAGATCGTCGAACTGGTACACAACGACATCAAACCGCGCGACATTATGACCCGCGAGGCGTTTGAAAACGCTATCCGCGTCGATCTGGCTCTCGGCGGTTCTTCCAACACCGTTCTGCACCTGCTGGCTATAGCCCGTGAAGCAGGCGTTGAGCTGCCGCTGGAACTGTTCGACGTGTTGGGAAAGGACACTCCGCAGATCGCTTCAATGAATCCGGCCGGCGAGCATTTCATGGAAGATCTCGACATCGCCGGCGGCGTCAGCGGTGTGCTTAAACAGCTGGGCAGCAAAATCAATGACACTCCCACCCTGTTCGGTCTCACTACGCATCAACTGGCCGAGAGTGTTCAAAATGTCGACGAGGAGGTTATCCGCCCGCTCGGGAATCCGATAAAGAAGGAGGGTGGCATCGCCATTCTCTCCGGAAACATCGCTCCCAAAGGGGCCGTCGTCAAGCAGTCGGGCGTTTCTGCTGCCATGATGGTTTTCAAAGGCACAGCACGCTGCTTTGATGCTGAAGAACTGGCTATGGCTGCCATCATGGAAGGGAAAATCAAATCAGGCGATTGCATTGTCATCCGCTATGAAGGTCCCAAAGGTGGTCCCGGCATGCGTGAAATGCTCGCTCCGACCGCTGCCATCATGGGGATGGGCCTGGGGGACAGCGTTGCCCTGATTACCGATGGCCGTTTTTCGGGAGGTACTCGCGGCCCCTGCATCGGGCATATCTCACCCGAAGCTGCAGAAGGTGGCCCGATTGCTCTCGTCAAGGATGGCGACATTATTGAGCTTGACATTCCGAACCGGCGACTGGAACTTCTGGTAGATGAAGCAACGCTTGCAACCCGCCGGACCTCGTGGAAGGCACCTGCGCCGAAAATCAAGGGGGGCTGGCTCGCACGCTATGCCAAGGTGGTGACATCAGCGCACACCGGAGCTATTACAACAGCAGACTAAAAAATATCAGGCGGATCCGACCGATCCGTCCGATAAAACACAATTTAATACAAAGGATTTTTTATGAAAATGAACGGCGCACGAATAATGCTTGAATGCCTGAAAAAAGAGGGCGTGGATACTATTTTCGGCTACCCCGGCGGCACGGTCATCAATCTGTATGACGCTCTCTTCGATTTTAAAGAAATTCACCACATACTTCCCCGGCACGAGCAGGCTGGAACTCATGCTGCTGACGGCTATGCCCGGGCAACCGGAAGAGTTGGTGTCGTAATCGCGACATCCGGACCAGGTGCCACCAATACCGTCACCGGTATAGCCACCGCCTACATGGATTCAATTCCAATGGTTATCATCACCGGGCAGGTACCGACACCACTTATTGGCAATGATGCCTTTCAGGAGGTCGATATCATCGGTATCACCCGCCCCTGTACGAAACACAGCTTTTTGATTCGCGATGTCAAGGATATCGCACTGACCATGAAGAAAGCTTTTTATATCGCTCGCAGCGGACGTCCCGGTCCGGTTCTGGTCGATTTTCCCAAGGATATTCAGATTGCCCAGACTGAATTTGATTACCCGGAAACCGTTGAAATCCGTGGCTACAAACCAAACCTGTCCGGGCACCCCCGTCAGGTGGAAAAAGCTGTAGCCATGATTCTTGAGTCACGTCGTCCGGTCATGTATGTCGGCGGCGGTACGGTGCTGAGCGACGCCGCAGAGCCTTTGACGGCATTGGCACGCAAGCTTTCAATGCCGGTTACGACGACCTTAATGGGACTCGGCTCCTTCCCGGAAAGTGATGACCTGTCTCTCGGCATGCTCGGCATGCACGGATCCTATTGCGCTAATATGGCAATGAGCAACAGCGACCTGATAGTTGCCGTCGGGGCACGCTTCGACGATCGGGTTACCGGTAAACTATCGACATTTGCTCCGCACGCAAAAATAATTCATATCGATGTTGACCCGACATCCATTAAGAAAAATGTGCCTGTTGACCTGCCGATAGTTGGCGACGTCAAAGACGTGTTGCTGAAGATGATCAAGCAGGCGGACAAACAGACCGAGAAGTTGACCGGGTTTGTCGCAGCTCTGGCTCCATGGCATGCAGATATTACCGCCTGGAAGGAAAAACATCCGATTGGCTATAAGCAGAGCAGTACCGTCATAAAGCCGCAGTTTGTTATCCAGAAATTACGTGAACTGTCCGATGAAGACGCCATCATCTCAACAGATGTCGGCCAGCACCAGATGTGGACGGCTCAGTTCTTTCAATTCAACAAACCACGGACACTGCTTACTTCCGGTGGCCTTGGCACGATGGGGTATGGCCTGCCGGCAGCAATGGGGGCCCAGGCTGCGTTTCCTAATCGCCAGATTATTTCAATCTGCGGCGATGGTGGTGTGCAGATGAATATTCAGGAGATGGCGACACTGGTCCAGAACAGGCTTCCGGTTAAAATTGTCATTCTCAACAACAACTTCCTTGGCATGGTACGCCAGTGGCAGGAGCTATTCTTCGACAAGCGCTATTCCTCAACCTGCATGGAACTGCCGATCGACTATGTCAAACTTGCCGATGCCTACGGCGCCAAAGGATTCCTGGCCACAAAACCGGGTGATGTCGAGTCTGTCATCAAACAGGGCTTCGAGGAGAAGGGGCCGGTTATCATGGAATTCATGGTCGCCCGCGAGGAAAAAGTGCTGCCGATGGTTCCGGCTGGGGCATCGCTGAATGAAATGGTACTTAATGCCTAAAGAGAGGATATAAAAAGATGAAACATACAATTTCGGTAATAGTGGAGAATGATTTCGGAGTACTCTCCCGCGTTGCGACACTTTTTTCCGGTCGCGGGTTTAATATTGATTCACTCTCTGTAGCGCCCACGAATGAGGACGGACTGTCTCGGATGACAATCGTTACCCGTGGCGATGATCAGATCCTTGAGCAGATCAACAAACAGCTCAACAAGTTGATTGATATCCTTAAGGTGCTTGATTTCACCGATGGCAGCGCCATTGAGCGGGAACTGGCACTGATCAAAGTCGCCGCCGAAGATGATGCCCGTGCCGAGGTTCTGAGAGTTGTCGATATATTCAGAGCCAAGATTATCGATGTCACGCCGAAATCCTACACTCTTGAAGTAACCGGCAATCCGCAGAAAATTGACGGCATACTGGAACTTTTGCGACCACTCGGCCTGAAAGAGGTCGTACGCACCGGCGCGGTTGCTATCGGCAGAGGCGCCAAAGGGTGGAACGGGTAGAGGAGAAACGTTGACAGTGGCAGTTGAATGTAGTATCAGTTTCGCTCGTTTTACGTAGTATGCGTGGCCGGTTTACCGGATAAAAATTTGTGTGGAGGATATATTTGTATGAATGTTTATTATGATCGTGATTGTGATCTTGCGTTGATCAAGTCGAAAAAAGTTACCATTGTCGGGTACGGCTCCCAGGGCCATGCCCATGCCTGCAACCTCAAGGATTCCGGTGTTGATGTGACCGTGGCGCTGCGGGAAGGGTCAACCTCCGCTGTTAAAGCCAAGAACGCCGGCCTCAAGGTGGCATCCGTTGCCGAAGCTGTTGCCTCGGCTGACCTGGTAATGATCCTGACTCCCGATGAATTCCAATCAATTCTCTACCGTGACGAGATCGCGCCAAAGCTCAAACAGGGTGCCGCTCTTGCCTTTGCCCACGGTTTTGCAATCCACTACAACCAGGTCGTGCCGCGCGCCGACCTCGACGTTATTATGATTGCCCCCAAGGCTCCCGGCCACACGGTTCGCTCCGAGTTCGTCAGAGGCGGCGGCATTCCTGACCTGATTGCCGTTTACCAGAATGCCTCGGGCAAGGCCCGCGAGTTGGCTCTTTCTTACGCCAGCGCTATCGGTGGCGGTCGTACCGGCATCATCGAAACTACTTTCCAGGATGAGACCGAAACCGACCTGTTCGGTGAGCAGGCTGTCCTCTGCGGCGGTGCAGTGGAGCTGGTGAAGGCCGGGTTTGAAACCCTCGTAGAGGCAGGCTATGCCCCTGAAATGGCGTATTTTGAATGCCTGCATGAACTCAAACTGATTGTAGACCTCATGTATGAGGGTGGTATCGCCAATATGAACTACTCCATCTCCAACAATGCCGAATATGGCGAGTACGTCACCGGACCGTTGGTGATCAACGACCAGAGCCGTGCGGCAATGAAAGAGTGCCTGAACAATATTCAGAACGGCAATTATGCCAAGCGCTTCATTCTTGAAGGGGCGTCTAACTACCCGGAAATGACGGCACGTCGCCGCCTCAATGCCGCCCACCCGATCGAAACCGTCGGCGAGAAACTGCGGAGCATGATGCCCTGGATCAAGAAAATCGTCGACAAAACTAAAAACTAAATCTACAACGCGAGTCTCGACACCCCTCTTCCGCCCGGAGAGGGGTGTCATCGTGTTAGGCAGGTACATGAACAATTCCTCCCTGTTTGCCCGAGAAGGGTATCCATTCATAGCGTACAGCGTCGGGTTAACTGCATTACTGGCTGTTGCCGGTTTACGGATTGCAACCGTGCTGTATGTACCAGCGGCCATTTCTCTTCTTTTGACGCTGTTTATCCTCTATTTTTTTCGCAACCCGGAACGCATCACCCCGTCTGACACCACGGCGGTAATCGCTCCGGCTGACGGAGTTGTTATTGTCGCCGAGCGGGTTCCGGAAACACCACTTGGCGTAGAGGCGTTAAAAATCAGTATTTTCATGTCCGTATTCAGTGTTCATGTCAACCGTGCCCCTTTTGACGGTAAGGTAATTGACACGTTCCATCATGCGGGAAAGTTTTTTGATGCCCGTGACGGCCGTGCTTCCTGTGAAAACGAGCGTAACGGCATAGTACTGGAGATTGCCGGCGGCGTCCGGATCGCGTTTGTTCAGATAGCCGGACTGGTGGCACGCCGCATTATCAGCTACCCGCTTGTTGGAGATATCCTGGTGCGTGGCGCACGCTATGGCCTGATTCGTTTTGGATCGCGGGTTGATGTGTATCTGCCGGTTGAGGTCGTACCCCTGGTTAAGCTGGGCGATAAAACAGTGGCGGGTGAAACTGTATTGGCAAGAATGTGCTGATCAAGGAATCGACATCATGAGCGTTGAAGCACCGGATGCAGTGACCGATCGCAAAGAGAATATCAAGCGGGGCATTTACATTCTCCCCAACCTGATTACTGCAGCAAGCCTTTTTGCCGGTTTCTACAGTATGGTTGCCACGCTTAACGGCAACTACAAAACGGCGGCTATCGGAATCTTTATCTCGGCAATATGCGACGGGCTTGATGGTAAAGTAGCCCGCATGACCGGTACTACCAGCAAATTCGGTATCGAATTTGATTCTCTGGCAGACCTTGTGGCCTTTGGGGTTACCCCGGCATTTCTCATGTATGCCTGGGCTCTCAAGCCGTTCGGCAGACTTGGCTGGGTAGCGGCCTTTCTGTTTCTTATCTGCGCTGCATTACGACTCGCCCGCTTCAATGTGCAGGTAGATACCGTTGAAAGCAAGCGCTTTGTCGGCCTCCCTACTCCGGCGTCTGCGTGCATGGTCGCCGCAACAGTACTTCTTTTTTATCATTTCGGCTGGCCCAGTTCGTATAAGAAACTTGCCATTTTAGTGCTCATCTATTTGCTGGCGTTCCTGAATGTTTCCAACTTCAAATACAATTCATTCAAAGATCCGGCCTTTATAAAACGGCAGCCATTCGGATTTTTACTGCTTGCGGTGGTACTGTTGATTGTTGTGGTCTCCGAACCGGTGGTGATGACGTTCAGCATCCTTCTCCTGTATATCCTTTCCGGACCGATTGATTATATTATTTCCTGGCCGAGGCGACGCAGATTAGAGAAAGCGGTGCATAAACGACGAGAGGCATTGCATCGGGAAAGTGAAAATTTCTAAGCAATATCGAAATGTTGGACGGTTATGCTTTCTGGCATGAGGCTCAAGACGGCATAACTGCGATGGTGCCCATAATTTGCGAGTGTCCCGGGGTTAACCATCAGCAGACCGGAGTGGTTTTCAACCACTGCGTGGTGGGTATGGCCGAAAAGAACTGCATCAACCCCGATTTCTTCCGCTCTCTGCCGCAGCCTGTCCAGGCCGGACTTAACCTGATAGACATCTCCGTGGGTTAACAGTATCCGATTTCCCTCACACTCCCACACACGTTCTCGCGGAGCATGTGCGCCAAGGTCACAGTTTCCTGCAACATTTATGACCGGGATGCCAAGTGTTTCACAAAGCAGGTCCGCTTCAGCACAGCCGTCTCCAAGATGTATGATGACATCAACCGGTTCTGCCAGTGCGTGAGCTGAAAAAGCGCGATGTATGTCACCATGTGTGTCAGAAATAACAAGAGCTCTCATGTTCAAACTGTAGCAGATGTCCTTCTTTCTCTAAAGTAAATATTTCAAGGTGTCCGCATGTCAAAAAAAACAGTCATTACCACCATAGTCATAATTCTTTCAGTTTTGCTTCTGTTTGCATTTTCCGTGATGATTGCTTCAAAAATTATCGGTTCAGATGCTGCTACGAGTAAAGAAGGGGTCGGTCTAATTGAAGTTAAAGGGATGATTCTCGACTCAAAGGAAACAATACGTCAGTTGAAATATTTCCTTAAGCAGGACTCTGTAAAGGCTGTCGTACTGAGGGTTGATTCTCCTGGCGGTATTGTGGCTCCTTCGCAGGAGATATATGCCGAAGTCAAAAAGTTTGCCGCAAAAAAGAAGATCATCGTCTCGATGGGGAGTCTTGCCGCTTCCGGCGGCTACTACATCTCTGCACCATCAACCATGATTTATGCCAACCCCGGCACGATCACCGCCAGTATCGGTGTCATACTTAAACTGTCCAACATAGAAACGTTGATGGATAAAATCGGTATTAAATCCCATACTCTGAAAACCGGTAAATACAAAGATTCCGGTTCTCCGCTGCGGGAATTTACCGCTGAAGATCGCGCCATGCTGCAGGCGGTGATTGACAATACCCATGAACAGTTTATCAAGGCCGTTGCCGAAGGGCGTAAACTTCCGGTTGAAGAGGTACGAAAGATTGCCGACGGACGGATTTTGTCCGGGGAACAGGCACTGGGTCATAAACTGGTGGATCGTCTCGGCACCTTGCAGGATGCCATTGACGAGGCTGGCAGGCTGGCCGGAATTTCCGGTGATCCTGAGTTGCTGCTGCCGCCGAAAAGGAAAGTTAATTATCTGGATCTGCTGGCGGAGGGTGCTGAAGAGACGTTTAACGGTCCTTTGGGACGGGCGGCAGCGGGTAAAATGGGGATGATGTACGAACTTGAATAAGTGTATTACTTTGCCGCTACCCATTGGGGTGTTGTCATGACCAGAACGGTACATAATGAACTTGAAGAGATAAAAAACCGCGGCCTGCTGCGGAGAACCAGGGTGATCAACGGTCGGCAGTCGGCTCACATTCGCTGTAACGGCCAGGATGTGATGATGCTCTGTTCCAACAATTATCTCGGCCTGGCTGATCATCCTGCTCTGGCGGCGGCCTCGATAGCGGCCATTGAACAGTATGGCACTTCAAGCGGCGCCTCGCGACTCGTCTCAGGAACCATGGAACTCCATGAGCGACTGGAGCGTGCTGTTGCCGCCTTTAAAGGGAGTGAAGCTGCGCTTGTCTTTAATAGCGGTCATGCCGCCAATACCGGTATTATTCCGGCTCTGGTGGGGAAGGGCGATGTGGTCTTTTCCGATCGGCTCAACCATGCCAGTATTATCGATGGTATCCTGCTTTCCGGTGCACGGCCGGTGCGATATCCGCACAATGATCATGCTGCCCTTGCCCTGCTGATGGAGAAACATCTTACAGAGGCCTCTACCGGGCGCTGCCTGATTGTCAGTGACGGAGTGTTCAGCATGGATGGCGACATTGCCCCGCTGACGGAACTGGTTGCCCTCAAACGCATACATGGCGCGTTGCTTATGATTGATGATGCCCATGGCTGCGGAGTCCTCGGTGAACGTGGTCGAGGGAGTGCTGACTTACTGGGAGTTGCAGGCGATATCGATATTCAGATGGGAACATTCGGCAAGGCGCTTGGCAGTTTTGGGGCGTATGCCGCTGTGTCTGCAGAACTGCGTGACCTCTTGATCAATCGTGCCCGCAGCTTTATTTTCTCGACCTCGCTGCCACCTTCCGTACTGGCGGCCTCGCTGGCGGCAATTGAGCTCATACAGACACCGGAAGGTGACCAGTTGAGGAAACAGTTAGCCATCAACACCCGGTTCTTCAGAAACAGTCTCACTGAAGCAGGTTTCACGATACCGGGCGGCACGACCCAGATTGTACCGATCGTCATCGGGGCTGCTGATACAACCATGCAGTTTTCAGAGGCGTTGCTGGCGGAAGGCTTTTTCGCCCAGGGGATTCGTCCGCCAACGGTACCGGCCGGCACGAGCCGTCTCCGCTTTACGCTGATGGCTACGCATACACTCGATGATCTGACCGGCGCAGTCACGAGTATCTGCCATGTCGGGCAGAATCTTGGGGTGCTCTGATGCCGTGGATCGAAAACCGCAGAGGGGAGTCATTGTGGTATGAAGAGCGGGGACGCGGGTGCCCGGTTGTCTTCGTGCATGGGTGGTGCATGTCCTCGGCTGTCTGGAAGTATCAGTTAGATGACCTCGCCGCTTCATTCCGTATTATTGCCCCCGATCTTCGCGGGCATGGCCACTCGAACGGGGTTGCCGGTTCTCTCTCCTTCACCGCTTTTGCCAGCGATCTGGCTGATCTGCTGCTGCGGCTGAATCTTTCGAACGTTGTCCTCGTCGGCTGGTCCATGGGGGCGCAGATCGCTCTGCAGGCCTGTGCAGGGGTGTCCGAACGCCTGGCCGGTATGGTTCTGGTCTCTGCCACACCCTGTTTTACCGCTAAAGCCGACTTCCGCTATGGTCTTGCCGCTAAAGAAGCGTCCGGTATGCGCCTCAAAGTGGAGCGTAACACCGGGCGGGCGCTCGATGGTTTCCATACCCGGATGTTTGCCGAAGGTGAAATTGAGAGCCATGCAGTATCATCAGAAATAACGGGGCTGCTTGCGTCAATCCCGCCACCGGATACCTGCGCTGTGCTTGAAGCACTTGATTCCCTTGCCCGTGCAGACATGCGTCATCTGTTGTCACGTGTGCGCGTTCCAACTTTGATTATAAATGGCAGCGATGATCGAATCTGCCTGCCGCAGGCGTCGGATTATCTGAAAGTACATATTTCCGGCGCCGAACAGTTCGTTTTCCAGGACTGCGGGCACGCACCCTTTTTAACCAGGAGTCAGCAATTTAACGCGGAACTTTCCCGTTTTATACGGAGTGTCCATGAATAGAATAGCGGAGGCGGGTTTGATCGCGACTGCCTTTCACAAAAACGCGGAACAGTATGACCGGCATGCACTTGTGCAAAAACGGGTTGTAACGCAACTGGCCGGGTCAGTGGCGTTACATCTTGATCATGCACCCGATCATATTCTTGATGTCGGTACCGGTACGGGAGCGCTGCTCGAACAGCTGCATGGCCGGTATCCTTCTGCCCGCCTGACCGGCGTCGACATTGCGCTCAATATGTGCCTGAAGAGTCAGCAGAAAATGGGCGCTGTCTGCCAGGTTGTTAACGGTGCCGCAGAGGCTCTTCCGTTCAAAACCGGCATGTTTGATCTGGTTGTTTCGGCGTCGGTATTGCAGTGGGTAAGCGATTTACCGGCTGCATTAAGAGAAATGTGCAGGGCTGTCAGACCGGGGGGGGATGTAAACATTGCTTTTTTTTGCCATGGTACACTGCAGGAATTACAGCGCTGTTTTCAAGACGCCATTGGAGGAGACAGTTCAAAAAAGTCCCGTCTTCACGGTTTTTGGGCTGTTGATGACGTGACGGCGATTATAAAAAGTATGGGACTTGCGAGGGCGGTTATTTCGGTTGAAACGGAAGTCGACTGGTACGACGACCTGCACTCTCTGTTACGAGCGATAAAAAACATCGGAGCGGGAGCGGTGTCGGGTGGCTCAAGACATGGTCTGGGGTGGCGTGGAGTCTTGCAGGAAACTTCCCTGCGTTACCAGCAGCTCTACTGTCGAAACGGCAAAATTCCTGCTACGTATAAAGTCCTGTATCTTACTGCTACAACGTCTGTATGATTCTTTTCGCGCATTCATTGATGACGCTGTAGTGAACTTCCACCCCATCACGCTTGCCTTCGATAATACCCTTGTTCTTCAGTAGAGCCAGATGTTGCGAAACGGTCGCCTGCGGCAGTCCGAGGCATTCCCAGATATGTTTCACATTGCACTCCTGCGTACAGAGTCCGGCAACGATCTTCAGACGGATCGGGTGACCAAGTACCTTCAATACATCGGCTTCCACAGTAAACTTTTTATCTTTATCAAAGGCCATATATAATCTCCCGGTAAACTTTCGAATATCATATATATGGATTATAAATCAGTCAATTGAAATATCAGCTTTGCCATATAATGTTTCGCCCAAATGGCAGGCTGCGCTGTGTCCTGCCGCATATTCGGCCATTTTCGGGACTTCGCAGCGACAGAGATCAACGGCATGGCGGCAGCGTGGATGGAATCTGCAGCCGGGGGGGATGGAGAGAGCGGAGGGGAGATCGTCCTGGAGTAGTTTGCCCCTGGATGTGGCTGATGTGTTCAGTCCCGGAATTGCGGCAATAAGTGCCTCGGTATAGGGATGGCGGCAGTGGCTGAATAACTCTGCAGCAGGGCCGCACTCAACAATGGCACCAAGATACATGATGATAATTCTGTCGCAGATATGACGCAGTATCAGCAAGTTATGCGAGACAATCATCATGGATAACGCACTATCCCGTTTCATCTGCAGCAGGATATTAATAATCTGTGCCTGAATCGAGATATCGAGAGAGGACACCGGTTCATCGGCGATCAGAATTTCCGGAGAAGCGGCGAGCGCACGCGCGATGCCGATGCGTTGGCGCTGCCCTCCCGAAAACTCGTCGGGAAAGCGGTTTGCTGTCTCGTAGGGGAGGCCGACTGATGCCATGATCCGGGCAAGTTCCCCACGCTGTAACGGTGTCGGCATACCGGAGATGACAAATGGTTCAGCAATGCTGTCGCCAATACGCATACGAGGGTTGAGAGATGAAAAAGGATCCTGAAAAATCATCTGGGTCTTATGTCGAAAAATCTTCCGGTCACTCTGCCCAAGCTGCGACAACGGAGTACCTTTGTAAAGGACATCTCCGGAGTCGGGCAGTAACAGGCCGGCCATGATTTTTGCCGCTGTTGACTTGCCGCAGCCCGATTCCCCGGCAACTCCGAGTGTTTCACCGCTTGCAAGGTGGAGAGAAAACCCGTCAAGAGCAGTCAGGAAGCGCGTAGAGCGGTTCTGCCCGGCAACTTTGAATGTTTTATGCAGATTAACTGCGCTGAGCAGATTTGGTTGGTTCATGAGCATTTCCAGCAGCGCACGGTATGTGATGGCGCTATTTCCCGTAGCAGCTGCTGTTCAGAACGGCAGCTGCCTTCTGCGAGTGGGCAGCGCTCGGCAAAACTGCAGCCGTCGGCGTGCGCTACCCGGATGTTGAGCTGGCCCGGCATGGTCGGCAGCGGTCTCCCCGGTTCCGCGTTCTGCGGCAGAGAAACAAGGAGCGCTTCCGTATAGGGGTGGCGTGGTGCTGCCAGAAGAGTGGCTGTCGGAGCAGACTCGACCACCTGGCCGGCATACATGATCGCAGTATGGTCTGCCCGTTCTGCGACGATCCCCAGATCGTGCGTAATCAGCAGGATTGATAATCCGCCGGTTTTTCTCTGCAGGTCGAGAAGTTCCAGTATCTGGGCCTGGATGGTGACATCAAGCGCCGTTGTCGGCTCATCAGCAATCAGCAGCGAGGGGTGACACGCCAGGGCCATGGCAATCATAACCCGCTGGCGCATGCCGCCGCTTAACTGGTGCGGGTAGTCGCGCATCCGGTTACCGGCAGATGGAATCCCGACGTTAGCCAGAAGCTCTACACTACGCTCCTCTGCATCGCGTCGCGACATTCCCGAATGCAGAAGCAGCGGTTCGGTCAGTTGATCGGCAATACGTAGTACCGGATTCAACGAGGTCATAGGCTCCTGAAAGACCATTGACATCCGCCGTCCCCGGATGCTGCGCAGCTCTTTTTCCGGCAGCGCCAACAAACTCTGCCCTTCAAAAATGATGTTGCCGGAGCTTATAAACCCGGGTTGCGGCACGAGCCGCATAACGGAAAGTGCGGTCATGGTCTTTCCGGATCCCGATTCGCCGACAAGCGCAAGCACAGAACCGGTCGTAAGAGCAAGGGAAATCCCCCGGACGGCCTTGAAAATATACTTTTCAACCGGAAATGAGACGTTAAGATCGTTTACAGAGAGAAGCTGAGTCACAGAAAACTCACAGAGTTGAGGAGGAATTTTAAAATATTTTTTGCGATTATACCTGCCAAGTCATAGAAATGATGTCATTTGTACACCAGGCGTGAAAATCCGGCAATCAAAAAAATTGACATACTGCTCCATAATGTGTTTTTATCCTCAGGTTTTGCAACGACACTATCGTATGTGCATATGTATTCTTCTGGCTATGGTGACGATTGTTATCCCGTGGCCGGAGAAAAACAGGATACACGCAGCAGTTCTGGATGAAACCATCCGGATTGCTATTGTTAAGTCCGCTGCTGAAGTAACGGTTGCCGGTGATGGTATCCTTGTCACCAATGAGGGCGGTGAGCCGCTCGTCATGTCGCTTCCTGTTACAGTAAAACCTCTGAAAGATGGCTTGCTGGCCGGAGGTAAGCTGCACCGGCGCCTGTCTTTTTCCGCTTCTTCTGCCGTGTATGTCAATAATAAACCGTACCGGGGACTTGCGGAACTCTCCGTGGCAGACAAAGGTATTCTGGTTGTTAACCAGTTACCGCTTGAAGAGTATCTCGTCGGACTGATTAATTGTGAGATATCTTCTGCGTGGCCGATTGATGCGGTAAAAGCCCAGGCAATAATTGCCAGAACATATGCGGTCAACAGAAAAAATTCCCGCGAGGCCGCACCGTATCACCTGGAGTCGTCAGTTATTGATCAGGTCTACGATGGCTGTCTGATCGAAGATAGCCGGGCCCGCCGTGCCGTTCTTGATACGTCGGGAGAGGTTCTGACGTTCGGTGGCGCGGTCATACAGGCGTTTTATCACTCCAGTTGCGGTGGCCGGACCGAAGATTCAGAGAATGCCTGGGGAGTATCTTTACCATACCTTAAAGGAGTCGGGTGTCTGTATTGTCTGACCTCACCTTCCGGTACCGCCTGGGAATACAAGCTCTCTTTGAAAGATCTTGAAGAGCGACTCCGTCTGGGTGGATATAAAGTTTCAGGCTTGTATGATGTCAAGCCGGGTCTGCCCAATTCACGGGGACGTCTTAAGTCTGTTTCGCTGCTCGGTTCAAAAGGGAGCGGTTCCATTACCGGCGAACAGTTTCGCAAAGCGGTCGGGTATGGCTTCATAAAAAGCACCCGTTTTACCCTGAAAAACAGCAGGAATGAAATCAGCTTTTCCGGAAGCGGTAATGGACATGGCGTCGGCCTCTGCCAATGGGGCGCCAAGCAGCGGGCTCTCGACGGTTTTTCCAGTGGCGAAATACTTTCCTACTACTACCCCGGCACAGTGTTGAAGAAGCTCTCTGATATTCGTTAAACGCTGATGTTATCTGCAAGGTTTGCATGCTCGTCAAGGATTTTACCTTTCATCTGCCGTCGGAACTGATTGCCCGGCATCCGCCGGAAAAACGTGACGGGTCGCGCCTGATGCTCCTTGACCGGTCGGCGCAATCAGTGATAGAGGACCTGTTCAGCAATCTTCAGGAGTATCTCAAGCCGGGCGATCTGCTTGTTTTAAACGATACTCGTGTCATTCCGGCCCGCTTGTTCGGACAGAAACAGACCGGTGGCAGAGTGGAGCTGTTTCTGCTACAGCGCAGGAACGGTTCCGATGAATGCTGGGAATGTCTGGTCAAGTCAGCGAAAAGGTTCCGTGAAGGCCAGGAAATTCTGCTTGAGTCCGGTATGATTGCAACAGTACTGTCTCGCACGGTTTCGGGGAACTGGTTGATCCGGTTTATCGGAAACGAGTCGTTTCCTCTCTGGCTGGAGCGGGAAGGGCATATGCCGTTGCCGCCGTATCTGCAGCGGGAAGACCTCCGTGAAGATCGCGAGAGGTATCAGACCGTTTTCGCTCAGGAACCTGGCGCAGTTGCAGCGCCGACCGCCGGTCTTCATTTTACGCATGAACTGCTTAATCAATTGGCCGTGAATGGTGTAGAGACAGCCTTTCTCACGCTGCATACCGGGTTGGGAACCTTTCAGCCGGTACGTGTTGAACATGTTGAAGATCACCGGATCCACACGGAACGCTATGTTATTCCCCCGGAAACAGCTGAGGCTGTCAACAGGACGAAAGCTGCGGGTGGCCGGGTCATTGCGGTCGGGACAACATCTGCACGGACCCTGGAATATTCTGCGCAGCAATTCGGACAGGTTTCCGCCGGTAGCGGAGAAGCGAACATTTTTATCTACCCCGGCTATTGTTTCAAGGCTGTTGATGCTCTGATCACCAATTTTCATCTGCCGGAATCGACGCTCCTGATGCTGGTTTCCGCGTTCGCCGGGCAGGAATTTGCTCTTGCAGCGTATCTGGAAGCGGTATCCCGGAAATTCAGATTTTACAGCTACGGCGATGCAATGTTTATCTCTTGAGAGGTTGCGTGTCAGAAACATTTTCTGTTGGTCATTACGATTCATCATGCAAAGCGCGGCTCGGTTCTCTGAAAACTCCTCACGGTGAGGTTGAAACACCGATTTTCATGCCGGTCGGCACGAATGCCACGGTGAAAGCGATGACGCCGGAAGACCTGATTGCCGTAAAGGCGCAGATCATCCTGGCCAACACGTACCATCTCTATTTGCGGCCGGGACATCGTCTGGTCGAGCAGATGGGCGGGCTGCATCGCTTTATGAACTGGGACAGGCCGATCCTGACTGACAGTGGCGGTTTCCAGGTTTTCAGCCTCGGTGAATTACGCAAAATCAGCGAAGAAGGGGTCAAGTTCCAGTCGCATCTGGATGGCTCCTACCACATGCTGACTCCTGAACTGGCAACAAACATTCAGGAGGCGCTCGGTGCTGATGTCATCATGTGCTTTGACGAGTGTCCGCCCGCAACGGCTGATTATCACTATGTCAGCCGCTCTCTTGACTTGACATCGCGCTGGGCGGCGCGCTGCAAACAGGCGCATAGTCGGGACGGTCAGCAGCTCTTCGGAATTATTCAGGGGGGGATGCATTTCGATCTGCGCGCCCGCAGCGTCAATGATATCTGCTCCATCGGTTTTGATGGCTATGCGTTGGGCGGCCTGTCGGTCGGTGAAGAAAAAGAACAGATGTACGGGGTTATGGAGTGCTGTTCTACGCTGTTGCCACAGGATGCCCCTCGTTACATAATGGGCATCGGTTCACCGGAAGACCTGATTGAGGCGGTCTGGCACGGCTATGACATGTTCGATTGTGTCATGCCGACCAGAAATGCCCGTAACGGCATGCTATTCACCAGTCAGGGGCGGGTCAACATCAAGGCAAAGATGTATGAAGATGATGGTGGACCACTTGATCCGGCCTGTAGCTGCAGAGTATGTCAAAACTATTCGCGCGCCTATCTGAGGCATCTGTATAGATCGGGTGAAATTCTGGCATCTCAGCTGAATACGTACCATAATCTTCATTTTTATCTTGATCTGATGAGGAGAGTCAGGGAAGCGATCCGGAATAACAGCTTTGACGCATTTCGCAGACACTTTACATCGACACTGCAACAGAAACAATAAAATGAAAGGGGAGGATAACAACATGTTTGGATTGGCTTTTGCGATGGGAGGTGCACCGGGAGGTGCAGGTGGAGCCGGCGGCGGTATGGCGGCATTTCAGCAGATAATTCCACTGGTGTTCATGTTTGCAATTTTTTATTTTCTACTTATTCGCCCGCAACAGAAAAAAGCAAAAGAGCATAAGGCGCTGCTCGAAGCGATGAAAAAGGGAGATAATGTTATCACTGCAGGCGGTGTTCATGGTAAGGTAACCGCCGTTGAAAACGACCTGGTAACTCTCGAGATCGCTAACAACGTAAATATCAAGATCACCAAAAGCTACATAGCTGCAATCAAGAAGGATTAGTTCAAAATCTGAAAAGGAGAACAAGCCTTATGCCAAAAGAAACCGGCTGGCGTATAAGCCTGATAGCTGCGTTTGTTGTGCTGTCGTTTCTGTATCTGACCCCGACTCTGACGAGTAAATTGCCGTCCTGGTGGGGGACCTTTCTCCCCAAAGACAAGATCCATCTCGGACTTGACCTGCAGGGGGGCACACATCTGGTAATGGAGGTCGATACCCAGAAAGCGATTGAAGGGTCACTCGATCTTGTTGCCACAGATCTTGAAGATACACTGAACAGCAAAAACCTGCGCTTCAAGCGGATTTCCCGGAGTGGTTCCGACAAGGTTACCGTGGTGGTCTATGAAAAAGGGACGGCCGATACCGTGCTGAAGCTGATCAAAGACAAGTATCCGACCTACGAACAGAGCCCGACATTTGATGAAGGCGGCTTTGTTGCCATGACGTTGCGGGTGAACGAAAAAGATGCGCAGGATCGAAAGGATAAAGCCGTTCAGCAGGCGCTTGAGACGATCCGCAACAGGATTGACCAGTTCGGTGTTTCTGAACCCACTATCCAGCGCGAAGGCATCAATCATATCGTTGTGCAGCTGCCCGGCATAAAGGACCCTCAGCGGGCAATTGATCTCATCGGACGTACGGCGCGTCTCGATTTTAAAATGGTGCGCGAGGATATTTCGCCGACATCCGGAACGATTCCCGATGATGCAGAACTACTGAAGGAAAAATCGGTTGATCCTGCGACCGGCGCTGTCTCGGAAATTCCGATCGTCGTCCAGAAAAAGCCGATGATCACCGGCGATCTGTTGACGGATGCCCAGGTCAGGATTGATTCACAATTCAACCAGCCGTACGTCGCCATTGAGTTCAACTCATTGGGAGCCAAGCTGTTTGACCAGGTAACGGCAGCTAATGTCGGGAAACGGTTTGCCATCGTACTTGATAATAATATTCACTCGGCTCCGGTTATCCGTGAACGGATTTCCGGCGGCAGTGCCCAGATATCCGGCAGTTTCACCGAGAAAACCGCTGCTGACCTTGCCATCGTCCTGCGTGCGGGAGCATTACCTGCACCGGTAAAAATTATCCAGAACGTTACCGTCGGCCCGTCCCTTGGACAGGATTCCATCAACAAAGGCTTGTATGCCGGACTGATCGGAGTACTGCTGGTAGTTGTTTTTATGGCGGTCTATTACAAGCTGTCCGGATTGATTGCTGACTTTGGCATGGTCTTGAACATCCTGTTTTTGATGGGTGCATTGGCAGCATTGGGAGCGACACTGACTCTGCCCGGTATTGCTGCTATCGTCTTGCTGGTCGGTATGTCGGTAGACTCGAACGTCATCATCTTTGAGCGTATCCGTGAAGAGCTTAAACTGGGAAAGTCCCCCAAAGCCGCTCTCGATGCCGGGTATGACAAGGCGTTTCTGACGATCATGGACTCACATATCACCACGTTGATTACGGCGGCGGTGCTGTTCCAGTTCGGTACCGGTCCGGTGAAAGGGTTTGCGGTTTCCCTGAGTCTGGGGGTTATCATCAATCTGTTTACCTCGCTGATCGGAACCAAGGTGACCTTTGACCTGTTTCTACATCAGGGCAACGTTAAAAAAATGAGCATATAGGGGGTAACACCGTTCATGGAACTTCTTGGGAAAACAAGAATAGATTTTATCGGTATGCGTAATATATCCTTTATCATATCGGCGATTATTTCAATTGTCGGTATCATCGGGGTGGTTCAGGTTGGTCGCGGCGCAGCCAATATGGGCATCGATTTTTCAGGCGGCACCGCCATGCAGCTTAAATTCAGCAAACCGATAGCAATTGCTGATGCCAGGGCTGCAATGCATAAGAACGGTATTGTCAAGGCTGACCTTCAGGAGATTAAAGACGGCAACAAGCTGCTGGTCAAAATGGCCGGGGCAGCGGTTGGAAAATCGTCCGAGATGGTGCAGACCGCATTCAAAAAAGAATTTGCTGATAATGCGTTCACCGTGGAAAGTTCAACTGAAATCGGCCCCTCCATTGGCGACAAACTGCGTAAAGACACCATAATTGCTGCGGTGCTTTCAATGCTGGGGATTATTTTGTATATCGCCTGGCGCTTCGACTTCAAATTCGGCGTCGGCGCTACTCTCGCCACCATGCATGACTGTCTTTCCATGTTTGCCGTTTTTTACCTGATGAACAAAGAAATCAACCTGATGTTCATTACTGCCGTACTGACAATTGCCGGTTATTCACTGACAGACACGGTTGTTGTTTTCGACCGTATTCGGGAAAATCTGCATAAAAATTTAAAAGGTGCGCTGAACACCATTTTTAATGACAGCATCAACGAGGTGCTCTCCCGAACGATAGTCACTTCAACGACGGTTTTTCTTGCCGCTGTTTCGCTCTTCCTTTTTGGCGGCGAAGTAATCCATGATTTCGCTTTTGCCCTTCTGGTAGGTGTCGTTGTCGGCACTTATTCATCTGTGTTTGTCGCCAGTCCGATAGTTGTGCTTCTTGAAAATCGTGCCCTGGCAAAGAAAACTCAAACCGCGTAAGTCGGGAATCTAACTATACGGAGAGGTGTGCAGTGAACAAAGAATCAGTACTTATATGTGTTGTTGCTCTGGTTGTAGGATTGCTCGGCGGATATCTGATCTTCAGCATCAGTAATGCCGGTAAATCCCAGCAGGCGGGTCCTGCCATTCCGGCTGGAGGGGGGGCGCCGACTGATTATACCCAGCGCATTGCCCAGGCTGAAAAAATTGTTGCCCAGGATCCGCAAAACGTGAACGCCTGGATCTCACTCGGCAACGATTATTTTGATACGGAGCAATCCCAGAAGGCGATTACTGCATATGGAAAAGCACTTGAGCTAAACCCGAATAATCCGAATGTTCTGACTGATCAGGGGGTTATGTATCGTAAAGTCGGCTGGTACGACAAAGCACTGGCGAATTTTGAAAAAGCATCCCAAATTGACCCCAAACATGTTCAAAGCCTTTTTAACGCCGGCATTGTTTATGCTGTTGATTTGAAAGACCATGTAAAGGCCCGGCCGTATTGGAAAAAGGTTCTTGAAATCGAGCCGAACGGGGCGACCGCCCAGCAGATAAAAAGTATGATGCAGGGAGGCAATTAAGCGCCACTCCGGCACATAAACATTTAATCCCCCGCTTGTCGGGGGATTTTTTTTACATCGACAGCAGACAGGGTGCACACCGGATGCAGAAAAAATGGATTATCAAACGTACCGATGAAGAAAAAACGGCATACCTTGCCCGAACTCTCGGTATCAGCACTCTCACCGCGCGTATTCTGGCCGGCAGAGGTATTGATTCTGCCGAGGCAGGCACACAGTTTCTCGCACCTGCACTGTCAACCATGCCGGATCCGTTCCTGTTGAAAGGTATGAATGCCGCCGTTGAGCGATTGCTGACTGCCCGGTCAAACAACGAAAGCGTCTGCATTTACGGTGACTATGATGTTGACGGTATAACCGGGACAGCACTGCTGGTCTCCTTCCTCCGTCGGGTCGGTATCTCCTGCAGCTATTTCATCCCCAACAGATTTGACGACGGCTACGGCCTGCACGAAACATCTCTCCAGCAGATTATCACTCTCGGTGCCACACTTATCATGTCAGTTGACTGCGGCATTACGGCGGTCAGAGAGGCTGCTTTTTGCCGGCAGGCCGGGGTTGATCTGATAATACTTGACCACCACTCCCCTCAGGAGCAGATTCCTGAGGCAACAGCGGTGGTCAACCCGCTGCAACCCGGCTGTGTCTACCCGTTCAAGATGCTGGCCGGCGTCGGTGTCGCCTTTAACCTGTTGGTTGGCCTGCGCAGCCGCATGCGACAGGAAGGACTCTTCAACCCGGGAGACGAACCTGATCTGCGTGACTGGCTCGATCTGGTTGCCCTTGGTACCATCGCCGATGTGGTGCCGCTGACCGGACAAAATCGCATGTACGTCTCCTACGGGTTGAAAAAACTGGAGCAGAGTCTCAGACCCGGCATAACAGCGCTGAAAAAGGTTGCCGGAATCAAGGAGTCTGTAACCTGCGGACAGGTCGGCTTCCGGTTGGCTCCGCGGCTGAACGCTGCCGGCCGTATGGAGAGTGCGGTGCCGGGCGTTGACCTGCTGCTGGGCAGTGATCCGGCTGAATGCACCGGCATTGCCGATGAGCTTGATGCCGCCAATGCTGAACGTCAATCTGTTGAGCGCGGTATTCTTGAACAGGCGATTGCGCAGGTTGAAGGCGATGGCCGCTATCCGGCCCGCAAAAGTATCGTCATCGCATCCGCCGACTGGCACCAGGGGGTAATCGGCATAGTTGCTTCCCGCCTGGTTGAGCGGTATCATCGCCCGACTCTGCTGATTGCCATTGATGCAGAAGGGAATGCCAAGGGTTCCGGACGCAGCATTCCCGGTTTTCATCTGCTGGAGGCGTTGACTGCCTGTTCAGAATTTCTCCCGCGCTTTGGAGGCCATCGGTATGCTGCGGGAATCGGGTTGAAATCTGAAGCGGTATCAGCTTTTGCGATTGCTTTTGAAACGGTCGCAGCAAGGATGTTTGGTGATTCAGAACTTATGCCGCTTCTTGAAATTGATGCTGAAGTACGGCCATACGAGTTGGATTTAGGTTTGCTGGAAGAGTTGCAGCGCCTCGAACCGTTTGGCGCAGGGAATCCGGAGCCGACCTTGATGCTGCGTGGCGTTACTGCTGTAGAACGCCGCATCGTCGGTGACGGTCACCTGAAGCTTCGCGTCTCTGCCGGGGGGAAGGTGTTTAATGCCATTGCGTTCCGCCAGGGGGAATGCCCGACAGACGGGCTGTTTGACATTGCCTTTTTCCCGGAAGGTAACAGCTGGAACAACTCAACCACCCTGCAATTACGGATAAAGGCAATTCGGAAGACGGAGGCTTGATGCAACGAAATGAACGTTTTGACAGCGCCGACCGGATCATAAAAATCGGTTTCTGGGTCAACGCAGTATTGATGGTTCTGAAGTTATCTGCCGGATACTGGGGACGCTCTGATGCCGTTTTTGCCGACGGTATCGAAAGCGCCTGTGATTTTGTTGCTATTTTTGCGACCATGGTGGCTCTGAAACTTGGCCGTCAGCCGTTTGATGCCAACCATCCGTACGGCCACGGGCGTGCCGAAAGCCTTGCGGCGCTTCTGGTCTCACTGGTTATCGCAGCTACCGGCGGCTGGATACTGTATGAATCGGTTATGTCCATCATTGCCGGGCACTTTAAGTCACCCGGATGGATTGCCGTTGCTGCCGCCGCCATGACCATCGCCGTTAAAGAGTGGCTCTATCGCTTTACAACAAAGACCGGCGAAAAGCTTGAAAGCCCGGCTCTGCTGGCAATTGCCAGGGATCACCGGAAAGATGCCGTCACCTCTGTTTCAACGCTTATCGGTGTTATCGGCGCTTTTTTCGGGCTGGGAATCATGGACCCGCTTGCCGCCGGTGTGACCTCGTTTTTTATACTGCATATCGGTTATCAGACGTTTCGTGAAGCTGCGCATGATTTGATGGACGGTACAGCCCCTGCCGATTTTATTGATGCCCTGCAGGCTCTGGCAGAAAGTGTTGAGAATGTCGAACACGTCCATGAAATGCGTGCCCGCCGTTCCGGTCAGTATATGATCGTTGATCTTAAGCTCGAAATGGATCCGGACATGACGGTCAAGCAGTCACACGACGTGGCGACGCAGGTAAAGAAATTGATTTTTGACCGGTATCCGGGGGTTGGCGATGTCATGATTCATATTAATCCCCACGAAGAGCAGCATGAGGATCTGATCAGGCTATGAAGCTGTGGCGTTTTTTGATCTCTCTGGAGCTGTGCCTTGGTTTGCTGGCTCTGGTCGCTGGTATCATGGCAGTCGGGTCATTCCGTCTTTCCGGAGAATACGCTGCTGCCATTAACAGTATGCCGCTGTTTATGTGGTTGCGGGAAACGCCCCTGTCCATTTCATGGTGGCTCTGGGCCGTCCTGGTGCTCCTCGCATTGCTGGCTTTGAACACGGTGCTCTGCTCGTCTGAAACGCTCTGGTCCCGTTGGGGCAGGGGAGGGTGGGCGGCACTTTTGGCACCGCAGCTTATGCACGCCGGTTTTCTGCTTATCGTGCTTGCGCATCTGTCGAGTGCGGTGGGATCGTCGTTCAATGCCGTTACTGTTGGTGAAATGACGCTCGCGGCTTTACCGGACGGAAGTAAATTCGGCGTTGCCTCCATATCAGTGGTGTCATCCCCCCGGGGAATGCCGCTCAGCTTCAGCAGTGAACTGGTGCCGGATGTAAACAGGCCGGCAGAACGGGTGGTAATTTCACCAAATCATCCCTGGTTCCATCATGGTTTTGGCGTCTATATCAAGCAGGCGGAGGCGTATCCGTACAAACGGGCGCTCCTTGAAATCCATCATGAGCCGGGAGCTGCAATGGCGCTGGCGGGCTCTCTCCTGTTTACAATCGGGAATATCATACTGGTGGCGTTCAGATCAAAGCAGCGGGAGAGTGAGCTTTGATAACGCTCCCTGACAGGCATCACCGGTACAGCTTTCCATGGTGATGTTTACCTCCTCATTCACGAGCGCTTTTGTGCCGGGAAAAGAAACATTGATGTAATTTCGCGACAATCCTCTACAGATCCCGGTTTTCTCGTTGAATCCCTGAACCAGTACACTCAGTTCCGCACCTGCAAAACGCTTCAGAAAAGCAGCTTTCTTCTCTGCGGCGATACTTCTCAGCCGTGCGGCCCGCCCGGTAACCACCCGGTCGGGAAGATGTCCGGACATGTCGGCAGCCCTGGTTCCCGGTCGGCGGGAATAGGGGAAGACGTGAAGATCCGAGAACGGCAGCTCTTCAAGCAGGTGGACGGTTTGCGCAAACTCTGCTTCCGTCTCTCCCGGGAAACCGGCAATAACATCACCGCCGATAAACGCATCCGGCATGGCTGCAGAAATCCGTGATAACAGATCGCTGAAAAAACCGGCTGTGTATGCCCTCCCCATGCGGTGTAGAACGGTATCGCTCCCGCTTTGCAGCGGCAGATGCAGGTGGTGACAGATGCACCCGGATGCCGCCATCAGGCTCAGAAGTTCCTCGTTGATTTCGTTCGGCTCTATCGAACCGATACGGAGACGGGGCACGATGCCGGAGGTATCTATTTCCTTGATCAGGCCGGTCAGACCGGCCTGACTGGTCAGATCAAGTCCATAGGCGCCCAGATGGATGCCGGTCAGTACAACCTCCTTGAAACCGTTGTCAGCCAGATTTTTCACTCCGTGCATTACCTCGTCAGGAACAACGCTGCGACTGCGCCCACGGGCGAAGGGGACGATACAGTAGCTGCAGAAAGAGTTACAGCCGTTCTGGATCTGGAGAAAAGCACGGGTATGTTCGGCAAAACTGGTCAGTTTGAGCGGTTCGACATGGGCGATTTGTGATATATCGGCAACAGAGCTACCTGATGACTCCAGCAGGCTTGAGATGCCCAGTTTTTCCTGATTGCCGAGTACGCAATCTATTTCGGGCATGCTCTCCAGTTCACCCGGCGCTACCTGGGCATAACAGCCGGTCGCGATAATGCGTGAATCCGGATTCAGGCGTCTGGCCCGTCGGATAAGCCGACGGGTTTCCGTGTCAGTTCGGGCAGTGACCGTACAGGAATTTATGATATAGAAGTCGGATGGTTCGTTGAAAGCGACCATCCGGTATCCGGCACTTTTCAACTGTTCTGCCATGGCGGCCGACTCAAATTGATTTGTTTTGCATCCCAGCGTGCTGATTGCGACCCGTTTCATCTTCAGATGACATCCTTTGTACGAATGATAGTTGTCCTGAGTAAGACTGAAGGGCATGAAAGCAGGGTAATTAGTCAAAGGTCAAGGGGAAATTGAAAAAATCGACACTACGGACCTTTTTTTACACTTAGAACTTTACATGCTGCAAATTGCTATGCTATAAGTTTCCTCTTTAAAACGCATTTCAGGGGATCACGTATGATAATAGCTCTTACAATTTTACATGTGCTTGTCAGTCTGTTTTTGATTGCTGTCGTTTTGCTGCAGTCCGGAAAGGGTGCTGAAATGGGGGCATCATTCGGCAGTGGCGGTAGTCAGTCGGTATTTGGCGCCGGTGGCGGAACATCCTTCCTGAGCAAATTGACTACCAGCGCAGCTGTGATTTTTATGTTAACGTCGTTGACTCTGGCGTATGTTTCCGGTCAGCCGTCATCTTCATCTATAATGTCCGGTAAGGGAAAAACGGCTCCAGCCTCAGCTCCGGCCACTACACCTGCAGCCACTACACCTGCAGCGCAGAAGGCGGATTCGATACCTGCACCGGCAGCACCCGCAGCACCCGCACCTGAAAAGAAATAATCAAATTATCACTTGATAAAACGGTGCGGCTGTGTTAGAAAAAACGCCCTGTACGAAAGGCATTTAGTCATAGAGTTTTATCCAACTATTTAGACGCGCACTGACTGATATGTGCGCACTGCTTGCGGTGGTGGCGGAACTGGTAGACGCACCAGCTTGAGGGGCTGGCGGGGGCAACTCCGTGATGGTTCGATTCCATTCCACCGCACCAAATAAAAACAACCACTTATGGGATTCCATGGGTGGTTGTTTTTTTTAGCTGATTCCGCATCCACAAAATTTCCACTAATATTTCCACTAAATTATTTATTTGTAGTGTTTTTACAAAAAAACCCTACCCAGTTTTTCTTCAAGTTATTACTTAATGGATCGGCTTCCCAAGCTGAAGAATGATGTGATGCCAAACTCTGTAAGGATCATTCTTGTTTTTTAGAGTTGAGCGCAGCTTCGTCTTTTGCATAATTCAGTGCCACGCCCAATGTATCCATGAACTCGTCGATTTTGATTGGTTTCGTGAGATAGCGGAAGAATCCTGCCTTCAAACTGCGGATTCCGCACCAAGTCGGCCACCCATTCTGATTGAACTCGGCCACCCAAT
>JBMOEI010000056.1:0-31053 GCA_049318985.1 Desulfuromonadaceae bacterium | reverse complement strand
GAATGCCCGACCGACTTCCGTCGGAATAGGCGGCCGACTTCATCGGAATCCCCACATTAGATTGTAGGTGGCTGTTTTGTTATTAATTTCTCCGTGTTGTAGCTCGTATAGTAGATTTCCTGTTGTCATGTAATTACAATAATACAGAAATCACTCGCTTTATCCGCTACGCACCTATACCTTGATGGTAATTTAGATTCCGCTTGACTTCTTTCTGATAAATTATTATGTTCATCATCAAGTAAAGGGGAGTAGCTATCAACCGGAGACATGGTTGATCCTGAGTTCGTCAGCACAGTCGAAAGACTCGGACCGGGAACGAATATAGTCGCAAGCAAGACCTTTATCCAAAGCGTATACCGCCGTGGGTGAAGGTCTTTTTAATTTACCCCGGCGAAAAAAACCGTCGGAGGTAAATACAATGAACAACGTACTCAAAACCACCTTTCTCCTTTCCCTGCTTACCATCCTGCTGATTGCAATGGGTGGTGCCGTCGGTGGCCAGGGGGGCATGATTATTGCCTTCCTGCTCGCTGCCGCCATGAACTTCGGTTCCTACTGGTTTTCCGACAAGATCGTCCTCAAGATGTACAATGCTCACGAAGTTTCCCGAGAGGAACAACCCTTCTTTTACGGAATGATTGAGCGCCTTTCGACACGGGCTGGACTCCCCATGCCCAAGGTCTATATCATTCCGGATGACTCCCCCAATGCCTTTGCTACCGGCCGTAATCCCGCCCACGCTGCAGTAGCTGCCACAGCAGGAATTCTGCGCATCCTGACACCGGAGGAACTGGAAGGGGTTATGGCGCATGAGCTCGCTCACGTAAAAAACCGCGATATTCTTATCTCAAGCATTGCTGCAACATTTGCCGGTGCCATTTCGATGATCGGCAACATGCTGCAGTGGGGCGCCATGTTCGGTGCCGGTCGAAGTGACAACGATGATGGTGGCGGCATCGGTGGCATGGTCGGGTCACTGGCAATGGCGATTATCGCTCCGATTGCCGCGATGATGATACAGATGGCGGTCTCCCGTTCGCGTGAATATCTGGCGGATGCTTCCGGCGCTGAAATTTGTGGTCGCCCGCTTGCCCTGGCAGGAGCTCTACGTAAACTACATACCGCGTCACAGGCAATACCGATGCTTGATGCTCGTCCGGCTACGGCACATATGTTTATCGTCAACCCCTTGACCAGCGGCGGCCTGATGTCGCTCTTTTCAACACATCCACCAATGGAGGAACGTATCGCACGATTGGAATCGCTGGCGACCGGAAGAAACTGAATACCCATCAATCCATGAGACACAATCAATCACCCGGCTTTTTCCGGGTACAGACCACTCAAAAGGAACACTAAAATGAAAAACAGAGTAATAAAAGTATTTACCGTTGTTGCCGCCGTACTTTTTTTGAGCATTACCGTGCTGGAGCTCAATGCCGAAGCCAGAGCCGGGGGGAGTCGCTCATCGGGAAGCCGGGGGTCGCGCAGCTATTCAAAGCCGGCATCAACCTATTCTCAGTCGAGTCCGACGCAGCAGCAGGCAGCACCGGCACCCGGTCAATTCCAGCAGCAGGCAGGCGGTGGCTTTATGAGAAGTATGGCGGGGGGCGTAATGGGGGGCATGCTCGGTAGTATGCTGTTCAGCGGCTTTGCCGGGGCCGGAGCCGGAGGCATGGGAGGTTCAGGAGGTGGAGGCATCGGCTTGTTTGAAATAGCCCTTCTGGCCGGTGTCGGCTACCTCATTTACCGATACATTAAAAAAAGAAGAGCAGACAGCGCGCTCGCTTCTCAGAACCGGTGAGGGGTAGTATAAAGGGGAAAATAGCCCGAATGAGAAAAGGAAACAGGTGTCAGCTCAAATAATGATGTGGAGTGCATTCGGACTGCTGGTTATAATCATGCTGACTATCGACCTCGGTTTGAGCCGAAAGAGTCACGAGATTTCATTCCGCGAGGCGCTGACCTGGTCCGTGGTATGGGTCTCTCTGGCCATGATCTTTAATATCGGCGTCTATTACTACCTGGGCAAGAGCAAGGCGCTGGAGTTCTTTACCGGATATGTCATAGAAAAATCGCTTTCGGTTGACAACCTCTTCGTCTTCATCATGATCTTTTCCTACTTTCATATTCCCCGACTGTACCAGCCGAAGATACTCAAATGGGGGATAATCGGTGCACTGGTTCTGAGGGGAGTTTTTATCTTTGCCGGGATTGAACTGCTGGAGATGTTTCACTGGATGATCTATATCTTCGGAGGGATTTTGATCATTACCGGCATAAAAATGGCGTTCAGTGGTGAGGAAAAGATCGATCCGGAGAAGAACCTGGTGGTAAAACTGGTCAGGAGGTACGTACCGATCACCAAGCGGGTGTGTGGCGAGAGCTTTTTCATCAACAGAAAGGGAATTCGTGCGGCCACGCCGCTTTTTCTGACTCTGGTGATGGTTGAATCGAGTGATGTGATCTTCGCTCTGGATTCCATACCGGCTGTCTTCGCCGTTACCAGAGATCCTTTTATCGTCTATACTTCCAACGTCTTTGCCATCATGGGGCTCCGGGCGCTTTATTTTCTCCTCTCCAATGTAATGGGCATGTTTGCCTATTTGAAGCTCGGTATCTCCTTTGTCCTGACCTTTGTCGGAGTCAAGATGCTGCTGGCGGACACCAGCTTTGAAATATCGACGTATTTCTCATTGGGGGTGATTTTCGGCGTACTGACTATTTCGATCCTCACCTCGATCGTCATAGGAAAGAAAGGTCCGGCAAGGTCTCACTGAGCTTCTGGATTTCAATGAGCGAGAACGGTGACTCGATTGTCGTTCATCAGTTTTGTCGTTCAGCAAATAAACAAGTTTTTCTATTCTCGAATAATGGCGTACAATCTAACGTAGCAGGACGAAAACGGGTATTACCAACAGGAGGAATTGTTATGAAGAAGAATATGTATGTGGTGCTTGGTTTGATTCTGGTGTTCACTGTGACCGGCTGTGGCTACAACAGTATGCAGGCTGGTGAAGAGGCTGTCTTTGCCGCCTGGGGGGATGTCGAGGCATCGTACCAGAGACGATCCGATTTGATCCCGAATCTGGTAGAATCGGTCAAAGGGTATGCCGCACACGAGGCAGAGACGCTGAAAGCTGTTACCGAGGCACGCGCCAGGGTCGGTTCGATGCAGGTTTCAAAGGAGATGCTGAAAAGTCCGGAGGCGATTGCCAAATTTCAGGAGGCGCAGGGACAACTCTCCGGCTCCCTGTCGCGTCTGATGGTCGTGGTGGAGCGCTATCCCGATCTGAAGGCCAACCAGAATTTCATGGATTTGCAGAATCAGCTTGAGGGGACAGAGAACAGAATCAATGTGGCGAGGGTGCGCTATAACAAGGCGGTACAGGATTTCAACACCAGTATCAGGTCTTTCCCCAACAGCCTGACTAATTCACTGATGCTCCACCTGGAACGTAAAGAGCCGTTCAAGGCTGACGAAGGGGCAAAGACAGCGCCGAAAGTGAAATTTTAAACCGGTCTGAATACATGTATTCACAGATCATGAAAACATTGTGCATCATAGTGATGATACTGCTCCCGCAGCTGGCGTGTGCAGTTGAGGTTCCGCAACTCCGTGGCCGTGTGAATGATTATGCGAACATGCTGTCTCCCGGTGCATCACAGCGACTGGAACAGACGCTTGCCGATGTTGAAAGCAGCGATTCAACGCAGATAGTCGTGCTGACCATTAACTCTCTGGAAGGCGAAAGTCTGGAGGAATACTCCATCAAGGTTGCCGAGGCATGGCAAATTGGCCGGTCAAAGCTCGATAACGGAGCAATCCTGTTGATTGTAAAGCAGGAGCGCAAGATCAGGATCGAGGTTGGTCGCGGATTGGAAGGAGTGCTGACCGACCTTGTCTCCGGTAGGATCATCCGGGGCGATATGGCCCCTCATTTTAAGACAAATGATTATGACTCAGGTATAACTGCTGGCGTTACTTCAATCATAAAGGTTGTCAGGGGTGAGTACAAGGCTCAGCCACGAGACCTGAAACAGGGCAAAAAGAGTGCAGAACCGGTATTTACGCTACTGATTTTCCTTCTCGTAGCGGTTGTTTTCCTCGGATCGTTTTCAAAATTTCTGGGTGGCGCCGCCGCTGCGGCAGGACTGCCGCTGATCGGCTTCTTAACATTTCCGGGTCTCGGGATTATCTTTCTGGCGCTTATGGGTGCCGCAGGTTTTGTCCTCGGCATCGTGGTGTCATACATGTTCGGCAGCGGTGGGCACGGCTCCGGTGGCGGATTCGGCGGGCCGTTTTTCGGCGGAGGATTTGGCGGGGGGAGCTCTGGTGGAGGCGGATTCGGCGGTTTTTCCGGCGGAGGTGGTGGTTTTGGCGGTGGTGGGGCATCGGGGGATTGGTAGATGACACGTATAAATGCCGGTAATTTTTTCAGCGAAAGCGAAAAAGAGAAAATCAGCACTCTGGTGAAAAATGCCGAACGCGAAACCTCCGGCGAGATAGCTGTCATGGTGGTGGATGCCAGTGACAGCTATCGCGAAGCCGAGTTCCTGGGAGCTGTTCTGCTGTCTGCTTTTATTGCTCTTGTTTTCGCGGTAGCACTGCATCTGGTGACGATCTGGTCTTATGTTCCGGCTGTTATCGTCTTCTGGTTTCCCGCTCTTTATTTCATGCGTCGCTTTCCGCGTTTCAAACTGACGCTGGCTGGCAAAAAACGACTGGATGAGGCGGTTCGCGAGAGGGCAATTCGCGCCTTTTTCGAGAAAGAGCTTTACCGCACCAGAGAAGAGACCGGCGTTTTGGTCTTTATCTCCACCCTGGAACACAAGGTATGGATTCTCGGTGATCGAGGTATACACGAACGGATCAACCCGCAGTTGTGGCAGGAGCTATCGGGAGAACTGGCCGGTAACATCAGAAAGGGTCATGCCTTTGCAGGGATGTGTACTGTCATTGAAAAGCTGAGGGGGGTACTCAAAGAACATTTCCCTCCCGCGGAAAATGATACAAACGAACTGCCTGATGAAGTGATTTTTTAACCCAAGCTTGTCACCACTACAAAAAAGCATAGTTATTACTGGGAGTAGCCGCAGCTTGTCCACAATCTCCACACAGCACACTAGTTCCGTAGACATTTACCTCACTATCAGCAGCACTACTTACACAATTTAAATCGTTCCAGCATAAATACTTCAATATATCAGTATGATAGATATTTGGCGCGGCGCTTGCTAATATGAGACAACACGCCACTCAGAAAGGACTGCTATAAAGTATAGCCAGCATGGCATTTTTTTGATTTTTCCTAAAATTATCAGCGACTGAACTATCGTCAAATATTTGTACATCATTTGAGTAAATAAAGTCTGTATTTCGCGTTTTAATTGTGTTATACCGCTTCACCGCAACAGAACTTTGGCCAGCTACTGCTGATATAATTTTATTTTAACTAAATGGATACCCGCGTGAAAAAGAAAAAAATGATCATCTCGCAGGAAACGATGGACGTCAACTTTGTGCGTAAAGTTGAAGCACTGTCCGGCACCTCGGTGCGGAGTTGTTTCCAGTGCGGCAAATGCTCGGCCGGTTGCCCGATGGCCACCTTTATGGAACATCCGCCCAATCGTGTCGTACGTCTGCTGCAGCTGGGGCAGTGGCAGCGCATCCTGGCCGGTCGTTCCATCTGGTACTGTGCATCGTGTGAAACCTGCTCCACCCGCTGCCCGAACAAAGTACATCTCGCCTCCATCATGGATGCTCTGCGTAAACTTTCCTGGGACGCAGAAGGTGCCTCCAAGGAGAGTTATGTCCAACTGGCCAACAAACTCTTCCTGCAGAACGTCCGCACCTACGGCCGCCAGTACGAAATGCGCCTGGCCGCCGTGTTCAATGTCAAATCCGGCCAGTTTTTAAAAGATCTGATGCTCGGTCCCAAACTGCTTGCCAAGGGCAAACTGAAGATGTTTCACAGTAAAAATAAAAATCTGCCGGAAATCGAAAAGATTTTCTCGCGGATAGAAGAGATGCGCAAAAAAGGGGAAGCCCTGTGACCCAGCCAAACATCATGGAATACTCATACTACCCCGGCTGCTCACTGCATGCATCTGCCGGTGAATACGACCTCTCCACCCGGGAACTGTTCAAAAAGCTGGCGATCGGCCTGACAGAAATTCCTGACTGGTTCTGCTGCGGCGCCACCCCGGCCCACAACGTCGACGAACTCCTCTCCCTGTCGCTCTGTGCCAAAAATCTGGAACTGGCCGACAAGATCGAGGGGGATGTCGCAGTGGCCTGCGCCGCCTGCTTTTCACGTCTCAAAACAACTCAACATGTTCTCGGGGAGAGTGACGTCAAACGCAAACAGGTGGAAAAAGCCATTGACGCTCCCGTGAAACTGAACAGCAACGTCAAGCACCTGCTGGAAATACTTGCGAAAGATCTGGGGCTGGAACGCCTGGCTGCCGCCGTCAACAAACCACTGGCCGGTCTTAAAGTTGCCTGTTACTACGGTTGCCTGCTGACCCGACCCACTGACGTTCCCAATCTGGACTGCGTTGAAGCGCCAACCATCATGGAACGGGTCATCGAGGCGGTCGGAGCTGAAACGGTGCAATGGACACACCGCCTTGAATGCTGCGGCGCCAACTTCACCCTCTCGCGCCCGGGAGTCGTTATCCAGCTCACCAACGCCATCCTTGAATCCGCCAAAGAGGCTGGAGCCGACTGTATTATGGTCGGCTGCCCTTTATGCCACGGCAACCTGGATATTCGCCAGAAAGAGATTGAAGGGGTGTATAAAACCACCTACAACCTGCCGGTTTTCTACCTGACGCAACTGGTCGGCCTCTCGGTTGGTCTTGGACCGGACAAACTGGGTCTGGACGCAATGATTGTTAATCCGACGCCGCTGTTGAAAGAAAAACAGCTTTTATAATTCACCACGGAGACACGGAGGCACGGAGAAAGTCAAAAACAATAATCGAGGGGGAAAACGAAAACAAAGGCCTTACAGATTTACTCCAAAAAAATTTTAAGTCATTGTTTTTACCCCAACCCGGACAAGCCTGAACGAAACAGGCAGAATCAGAGGCAATAGAACGCGGAAAAGGCGGATTGAACGGATAATGGCGGATCAGGTTCTGTTACCAGATGAATAAATCCGCTTTTTCCTGCTTTTTCAGATTTGATCCGTGTTCCATGTTTTTGATATTTAAGGTTTGATCAGGTTTTGTAAAGACTTAAGTCGTAAGCGTCTAAAGCTTTTTATTTTCTCCAGCTTTTCTCCGTGTCTCCGTGTCTCCGTGTCTCCGTGGTAAAGTTTTTTTAAAGAGGTTATAAGATGTCAAGAATAGGCGTATTCATCTGCCACTGCGGCGAAAATATATCGAGAACCGTTGATGTCGAGCGGGTTGCCCGCGATGTCGGTAAACTCCCCGGCGTATCCTTCTCCACCGACTACAAGTATATGTGCTCCGACCCCGGCCAGAATCTCCTCAAAAAAGCCATCCAGGAGCAGAAACTCACCCATATCGTTGTTGCTGCCTGTTCGCCGCGCATGCATGAAAAGACCTTCCGTAAAGCGGTGGAAGCCGCCGGGTTAAACCCGTTTCTCTGCGAAATGGCCAATATCCGCGAACACTGCTCCTGGGTCCATGAAAACATCGAAGAAGCAACTGTCAAAGCGACCGAAATCGTCGGCATGATGGTTGAGCGGGTCAAGAAAAACCGCGTTCTCCCCACCATCACGGTCCCGGTCACCAAACGGTCCCTCGTCATCGGCGGCGGCATCGCCGGTATTCAGGCGGCACTTGATATTGCCGACTGCGGTCACGAAGTCATCCTGGTTGAACGGGAACCCTCCATCGGCGGCCACATGGCCCAACTTTCGGAAACCTTCCCGACGCTTGACTGCTCGCAGTGCATTATGACCCCTAAAATGGTCGACGTTGCCAACCACCCGAAAATCAAACTCTATACCTATTCGGAGATAGAGCTGGTTGAAGGGTACATCGGCAACTTCCAGGTCACCATCAAGAAACGGGCCCGCTCGGTAGATGAAGATAAATGCACCGGCTGCGGCGTCTGTATGACCAAGTGCCCGCAGAAAAAGATCCCCAATAAATTTGACCAGAACATCGGCATGCGCACCGCCATCTATGTCCCGTTTCCGCAAGCCGTGCCCAACACTCCGGTCATCGACCGTGACAACTGCACCTGGTACAAAACCGGCAAATGCGGTGTCTGCCAGAAGGTCTGCGGGCCGGGTGCGGTTGATTTCGAACAGCAGGATCAGCTGATTGTCGAGGCGGTCGGCGCCATCGTCGTAGCCACCGGCTTTGACCTCTACACGATCGATGAAAAACCGAAAGGCTCCCCCATCAAAGGGTACGGTGAATTCGGTCACGGCAAAATACCGGACGTCATTGACGGCATGACCTTCGAGCGCCTCGCAAGTGCCTCCGGACCAACCGGCGGCAAAATCCTGCGCCCTTCTGACGGCAAAGAACCGAAGCAAATCGTCTTCATCCAGTGCATCGGCAGCCGGGCGCGGGAAAAAGGGATCAGCTACTGTTCCAAAGTCTGCTGCATGTATACCGCCAAACATACCATGCTCTACCACCATAAAGTCCACGACGGGCAGGCGTACGTCTTTTTCATGGATGCCCGGACACCGGGCAAAAGCTACGACGAATTCTGGCGCCGCTCGATCGAGGAAGAAGAAGCCGTCTACATCCGGGGCATGGTTTCCCGCCTCTATCAGAAAGGCAACAAAATAGTCGTCATGGGGAGCGATATCGCCGTTGGTGTCCAGGTTGAGATCGAAGCCGACATGGTCGTCCTTGCAACTGCCGTGCAGCCGCAGAAAGGTGCCGAGCTCCTCGCCCAGAAACTCGGTATCTCCTATGACAAATACAATTTTTACTCCGAGGCCCACGCTAAACTGCGTCCGGTTGAATGTGCCACAGCCGGAATTTATCTCGCCGGAGCCTGCCAGGGGCCCAAAGACATCCCCGAAACCGTCTCCCAGGCCAGCGCAGCCGCCGCAAAAGTCATGACGCTCTTCTCCAAGGACCAGCTGGAGCGGGAACCGATTGTTGCCAGGGTCAAGGAAAGCGGCTGTGTCGGTTGCTTCGCCTGCAAAAAGGTCTGTGCCTACGGCGCGGTAGAAGAGAAGGAAATTCGTGACCGCCAGGGAAATCTGATCAAGACGGTCGCCTTTGTCAATCCCGGCGTCTGTGCCGGCTGCGGCACCTGTCAGGCCACCTGCCCTTCGAAATGTGTGGAACTGGACGGCTACACCGATGAGCAGGTTATTGCGATGATAGAAGCACTCTGAAGAGGAACACCGGATGATGCGCTTTTTACTTTTGCTCCCGTTACTGTTAATTTTCCTCAGTACCGGTTGTTCAAACTATAATTTCTCCCGGGCATTATACGACGGCGTTCAGACGCACGATCAACTGCAGTCAACACCTGCAGAGCGGGCGGGGAAACCTGAACCGCTTAATTATGACCAGTATGAAACAGAACGGAAACGATAAATTATGAAACATGCCACACCCACCCACGACTTCGAACCAAAAATCATCGCCTTCGTATGTACCTGGTGTACGTACGCCGGGGCCGACCTGGCCGGTACCAGTCGCATGCAGTACCCGTCAAACGTGCGGGTCCTGAAGTTCCCCTGCACCGGTCGCATCGACCCGGTCTTTATCCTCAAAGCGTTCCAGCAGGGGGCGGATGGTGTGCTGGTTTCCGGCTGCCATCCCGGAGACTGCCATTACATTGCCGGCAATTTTCACGCTCGCCGGAGATTCGCCGTCTTCCGCAAACTGCTTGAGTTCATCGGTGTTGACTTAAAGCGCCTGCAGTTCTCCTGGGTTTCCGCCGCTGAAGGGGGCAAATGGGTGGAAGTCGTTACGGATCTGACAGTGAAGGTGCGCGCCATGGGGCCGATGACGGAATTCAAGGAACTGGCCATGGAAGAACAATGGTCCGGCGCAATTAACACACCGGAATTGCAGGAAGCGTATAACGCCATCTGAAGCTTTACCTCCCCCTTTGCGAAGGGGGATTGAGGGGGATTTGCCTTTGACGTCTCAAACAATCGACACATCCATCTACACCGCAATAACCGAAGCCATTCAGGACGAGGCAGGTCGTATCCTCTCTGAAGGGGAGGTCACTGCCATTGTCGGCTACGCCGCCGCGCGCCGAAAAGGCTCTGCCCAGCCGATCATCATAACCGCTGCTGCTGATGCTGCCAAACTGATATTCACCGCAGCCTGCGTCAACAACCTGGCTGTCTACCTCACCAAGGCCAAGAAGGAAGTCCCGAAAGCGGGCAAGATCGGTATCGTTGTCAAAGGGTGCGATCTGAAGGCTTTGACAGGACTGATGGGTGAATCGCAACTGAAACGTGAAGATCTCTACCTGATCGGCGTGCCCTGCGCCGGCGTGCTCGCCTCCACCATTCAACCGGCTATCGAACTGACTACGGAGACCATCGCCCCCAAATGCACCGAATGCGATGCCCGCCTGCCGACCGGCTGTGACTTCATACCAACGCAGATTCCGGTCACTCCGGAGATGGAACAGAAATATGCAACTGAAATCGCCCGATTGGAAGCCCTGACGCCGGCCGAGCGCTGGGCGTACTGGAAAGAGCAGTTCAATAAATGTATCAAATGCTACGCCTGCCGACAGGTCTGTCCTTTCTGTTTCTGCGAGCAGTGCCTCTGTGACCGCAACAAACCGCAGATGGTGGACACCACCCCCCGACCGGCCGGTAATACCGCCTGGCATGTCGTCCGCGCCATGCACCTGGCCGGAAGATGCGCCGGTTGCGCCGAGTGCGAACGGGTCTGCCCGATGGATATCCCGCTGAACCTCCTGAATCGTAAAATGGCCAAGGAGTTGAAAGAGCTTTACGACCATGAAGCCGGGTTCGAGGTGTTGGAAAAGGGCCCACTGACAATGTTCAATGAGAAGGACGATCAGAGCTTTATAAAGTAATCAAAAAAGGTTTAAAAATGCAAAAATACATCTCACAACAAAACCTCAACACCCTCCTGGACACCTTGATTCAACAGGGTATTCGCGTAGTGGCCCCTCGTATGAACGCCGGCACTCCTCTCTACGAACCACTTACGGGTGCGAACGAAATGGTCATCGACCAGCTGCCGCGTCGTTCTGCCAAGGAAGCCTTCTTTCCGGTCTGTGAAGATATCATGACCTATGAGAAGGAGGGGCAGAAGGTTACGGTTACTGACATCGATCCGGCCCGGTTTCCGGAGACCCTCCTCTTCGGGGTACGTCCCTGTGATGCGTCTGCCATCCCGGTGCTCGATGCGGTCTTCTCCTGGGACTATAAGGATGAGTTTTTTCTGGAGCGGCGCAAGAAAACCACCATTGTGGGACTGGCCTGTACAACTGCTGATGATGCCTGCTTTTGCACCGCCGTGGGGCTCTCACCGGGCGATACCAAGGGGAGCGACCTGTTCCTGACTCCTCTGGAAGGGGGCGGTTACGCCTGTGAAACCTTCAGTGACAAGGGCGAAACCCTGATAAACACCCACAGCACCATGTTCGACGCTCCCAGTGGCGCACCGGCACTCCCTCTCGCCGAACCGCAGACAGAGAAGTTCGATCTGAAGAAAGTAAAGGCCTGGCTGGACGAACACTTTGAAGATCCGCTCTGGGACGGTGCCGCCGTACGCTGTGTCGGCTGCGGAGCCTGCGCTTTTGTCTGCCCGGCCTGCCACTGCTTTGACATAGTCGACGAAGGCACCGAAAAAGCAGGAACGCGCCGAAAGAACTGGGACGCCTGCGGTTTCTGGAAATTCACCCACCACGCTTCGGGACACAACCCTCGTGACGGCCAGCCGAAACGCTACCGTAACCGCATCATGCACAAGTTCAAATACTACGATGACAAATTCGGCCAGACCCTCTGCACCGGCTGTGGCAGATGCATCCGTGTCTGTCCGGTCGGCATCGACATCGCTGGGATTGTTGAAGAGATAAGTAAGAAATAAGGGTTCATAACATGTGCGATCACACCAACAAAAACATCTACCTCCCCTACCTGACCACCGTCGAGGAAGTTATCGACGAAACCCCGGATGTGCGCACTTTGCGCCTGGTATTCCAGAACGAAAAGGTCAGGGATAATTTCACCTTCCGTGCCGGTCAGTTTGCCGAATATTCGGCTTTCGGCGCCGGAGAGTCGACCTTCTGTATCGCCTCATCGCCGACCCGGACAGGCTACATTGAATGTAGCTTCCGCTCAGTCGGGAGAGTGACGGAGGAGTTACGACGCCTGGAAGTCGGTGACACCATGGGTGTGCGCGGTCCCTACGGCAATTCCTATCCGATTGAAACTTTCTACGGGAAGAACCTGGTGTTCGTTGCCGGCGGCATAGCACTTCCCCCCTTGCGGACCTTGATCTGGAACTGCCTTGATCTGCGTGATAAATTTGGTGATATTACGATTGTGTACGGTGCCCGGACCGAAGCTGATCTGGTCTACAAACATGAGCTGAAAGAGTGGCAGGAGCGAAGCGATGTCCGCCTGGTCAAAACCGTGGACCCTGGTGGCAATAGCCCCACATGGGACGGTAGTGTCGGCTTCGTACCGACAATCCTCGGAGAAGCGGCGCCAGCGGCTGGAAATACCATCGCACTGGTCTGCGGTCCACCGATCATGATCAAGTTCACCCTGCCGGTGCTGGAGAAGCTTGGCTTTTCCGATGAGCAGGTCTATACGACCCTTGAAAACAGAATGAAATGCGGTCTCGGTAAATGCGGTCGCTGCAATGTCGGTAACGTCTACGTCTGCAAGGATGGGCCGGTCTTTACAGCCAAACAGCTGAAAGCAATGCCGATGGAGTTTTAAAACTATTATGAAGATCGCGTCACGAATTTATCCCACCAAGATATTCGTTGAAACAACTACCCGCTGCAACCTCAACTGTTTCATGTGCGTTAAACAAAACCGTGGCAGTGAACTCTGCGAAGGGGATTTTTCACCTGAGCTGTTCACCCGCCTTGAAGCGTCACTGCCTCACGTTGAGGCGCTTATTCTTAACGGCATCGGCGAACCGCTCATGAATCCGCATCTTGAGTCATATATCCGTCGGGCAAAAGAATTGATGCCTGCAACAGGATGGATTGGCTTCCAGTCAAACGGTGTCCTGATGACACCGCTTCGGGCTGAAGCCCTGATTGATGCCGGACTTGATACAATCTGTATTTCGGTTGATGCAATCGCCCCTGAGCAGTTCAAAAAGCTGCGTGAGGGGGGCGACGTTGAATCTGTAGACATGGCGTTATCAGCCTTGAATAACGCCAGAATCGCGTGCAACCGCCTTGAAGTAAAAATCGGTATCGAATTTGTGGCGATGGGCAGCAATATCAGTGAACTTCCGGCAACTCTTGAGTGGGCTGCCGGTCGCGGGGCGCAATTTGCCATTGTCACTCACGTACTTCCCTATGACGAACTGCACGCCCACGAAGCGGTGTTCTGCAACATAACGGATCAGGCGCTGGCGCTCTATAATAAATGGCGCCGCACGGCAATCAGTTCCGGCGTCGATATACAGCGCTACTATGAAGTACGCTTTAAATACAGTCGAACCACCGATGAACAGGCCATTGTGGATCTGGTTGATGCAATGAAAGCCGAGGCAGAGCAGCAGGGCATAATGATCGACATGAAAAAGCTCCTGCAGTTGGAACACCAGAGGGTGGATGAGGTTGCCGCCCTGTTTGCGGCGGCAGAAGCGGTGGCCGAGAGGACCGGATTGGAGTTGCGCTTACCGGCATTGGCCCTAAAGGAACAGCGAAAATGCAGTTTTGTGGAGGAAGGGAGCGCCTTTGTGTCGTGGAACGGCGATATCTCCCCCTGTTATTTTCTCTGGCATCGTTTTGACTGCTTCGCGAGCGGCTGGAACCAGACGGTAAAGCCAAAGGTTTTCGGCAATCTGGGGGAGCAGGATCTACTGCGCATTTGGAATAACAGGGAATTTACTTCGTTTCGCGCCGATGTACTTGCCTACGATTATCCCTCCTGTGCCAGTTGTGGTCTGGCGCCATGCGACTATGTGCAGACCGATGACTTCCAGCAGGATTGTCATATCAGGAATGTTCCCTGCGGTTCATGCCTCTGGTGTACGGGTGTGTTTCAATGTCTGCGCTGAATGCGCCTGTTCGGCAAGGACCTGACGCGTGTTGATCAACCTCGTTTCTATCCACCCCTCCCCTTCTCCGCAATCAATCCCTCTGGCAGCCGCCTTTCTTAAAGCGTATGCGCTCAAAAGTACCGCCACAATTACACTGGTAGATTTTTTCTGTGACAAGGACGCCGTCACATCTGCCGCAAAACCCGCCGAACCGTGCCCTGATGCAGTCGGCTTTTCCCTGTATGTCTGGAATCGTGATGCAGTCTGCCTCACCGCTGCCGAGCTGCGTAAAAACCATCCATCAATAAAACTTTTTTGCGGCGGCCCGGAAGTTTCCGCCGACCCCATGTCCGTGTTAAAAACAGGCGTTTTTGACTTTGTCATTGTCGGCGAAGGAGAAGTTCCTTTTCTATCGCTCTGCGAGGCACTTGCCTCAGGCGGAAACTATTCAGAAATACCGGGTATTCTCTGTTCCGACTCTGTTGATCTGCAACCACCTGCACCACTACCGGATCTTGATTCTATTCCATCGCCGTATCTTGAAAAAATTATCGATACCCACGTTAATCCTGGCATCCTCTGGCAGCTGTCACGCGGCTGCAGCTTTACCTGTGACTTCTGCTTTGATTCACGCGGGATTCATGGCGTACGCTATTTTTCACTTGAACGGCTGGAGTCTGAATTACAGTTTTTTGCCGCCACTGCTGTTTCACAAATATTTGTTCTTGATTCAACGTTCAACCTCGACCCGAAGCGCGCCAAAAAAATCCTGCGGATGATAAAAAACATCGCACCGGACATCCATTTTCATTTTGAGGTTCGTAATGAATTTATTGATCGGGAAATGGCGGGACTCTTTGCCGGGATCGCCTGTTCATTGCAGATCGGACTGCAGAGTGCCGACAGGGAAGTACTCAAACTGGTCGGGCGGTCCTTCAACAAAGCGGACTTCAGTGAAAAAGTCGGGCTGCTCAATGAAAGCGGTGCTGTTTTCGGCTTTGACCTAATGTATGGACTGCCTGGTGATACTCTCGCCGGTTTTTGTCGCAGCCTGGACTATGCTCTGTCGCTCTATCCGAACCACCTTGATATTTTCCCGCTGGCGATATTGCCCGGTACAACTCTTGCGACTCGCGGGACAGCATTAAATATTCAGTGGAACAGACACCCGCCGTATCTTGTGCAGGAGACGGAGTGTTTCAGTAAGTCTGATATGGCTGCTGCAGCCGGACTTGCCACCGCGTGTGATATTTTTTATACCCGTGGTAAAGCGGTCGCATGGTTTAACGCTATCATACGGGTTCTCAACCTGAAACCGGCGGCATTTTTACAAAAGTTTGCCGACTGGTTGGTTGACCGGATCGGGTATGGTACAAAAGAGTCTGACTTCAATGATGACGATATCTGGAATATGCAGCATCTTTTTCTGAAAGATATTTTCAGCAGCAAAAAGTACCGGCGCTACCTGCCACTCGTACTTGACCTGACTCAGTATCACCATCTGTATGCCGCCACACTTCTCGCTCCGTTCGCACAGGCAGCCGGTGATATCCTGCTACCTGCAGATCTCTGTTCTGTCGCCTTCAAGCTTTGTCAGGCAACACACATAGCCCATTTCAGCTATGATATCGACGAACTTCTTGACTGTGGCGAGCCGCAGATCGTCTGGATGCATGAAAATCTCGCACCGTCCGGTTCCCAGGCGGTTATTTACCGGAACGACGGCACCATATGCACCGAATTTCTGGCATTACCCTATATACGTCTGCTGGAGCAGATCCATGAAAATAGTAACTATGACTACCTGTCAAGAACAGGGCTCAGCAGAGTGGAGGTTAATGAGTTTCTTCACTTTGCAGTTAAGGAAGGAATAATTGAGTTCAGCTAATTTTCTAATTTTCAAAAGAGGTTGCATTTAGGTGAATATTTTAGTATAACTCTCATTTCTTTTTTCGAGTTTATAATCCTGCCGTGATTTTGAAGGGTATCATTTCATTATGCATGATAAAATAAAGATTTTTTCGGGCAATTCAAATCCGGATCTGGCACTGAAAATATGCACCGCGCTCGGTGTCCCGCTCGGAGCAGCCCGGGTTCGCCGCTTTTCTGACGGCGAAGTCATGGTCGAGATAAACGAGAATGTTCGCGGGCGCGATGTCTATGTTGTCCAATCGACCTGTGCACCGACAAATGACAACCTGATGGAGTTGCTGATCATAACTGACGCCTTGAAACGGGCCTCAGCTGCAACGATTACTGCGGTAATCCCGTACTATGGGTATGCACGTCAGGATCGAAAAGCAGCCCCCCGCACTCCGATCACCGCCAAACTGGTTGCAGACCTTATTACCACAGCAGGTGTCAACAGGGTTGTTACCATTGACCTCCATGCCGGCCAGATCCAGGGTTTTTTCAATATTCCCGTAGACAACCTCTACGCAGCTCCGGTTATTCTGAATTACCTCAAAAACCGTTTCAGCGGCGAGCAGGTGGTTATGGTATCTCCCGATGCCGGAGGCACCGAAAGAGCCCGCGCATTTGCCAAGCGCCTGGAATATTCTCTTGCCGTCATTGACAAGCGCCGTTCCGGGCCGAATGTCGCTGAGGTAATGCACCTGATCGGTGATGTCCGGGATAAAATTGCCATTATCCTTGACGATATGGTTGATACAGCGGGTACCTTGACACAGGCTGCGAAAGCACTCAAAACAAACGGCGCGAAAGCTGTTTTTGCCTGCGCTACTCATGGTGTTCTGTCGGGGCCGGCAATTGAACGAATCAATGCCTCCGATATTGAAGAAGTCGTTCTGACTGATACAATACCGGGAAACAGCGGTGACGTTGCAACCTCTAAAGTCAGAATTTTGTCGGTAGCAGACCTGTTAGCTGAAGCGATCAGAAGAATTCATGAGGATGAATCAGTTAGTTCACTCTTTGACTAGTTTTTAATAATTTATTCAGAATAGGGCGGGACTCACCCGTCACTACACGTGGAGGAACACATGCAACAGAAACAGATGAATATTGAATTGCGCACCAAAACCGGTACCGGCGTAAGCCGAAGACTTCGTACTGCTGATATGGTTCCGGGTGTTGTGTATGGCAAAGGAGTTGATCCGATTACCGTAAGCGTCAAAAACCGTGATCTGCAGGACGCAATTTCCGGTGCCGGTGGCCAGAACAATCTGATTACCCTGATTGGTGGTGGAAGTCTGGATCAGAATATAGCGATAGTAGCCGATATTCAGCGGGATCCGATCAAGCGAACCTTCAAACACGTCGATCTCCATCGCATTAATCCGAATGAGAAGCTTCGTATTACTGTTCCTGTCGTTCTGAAAGGCACCGCAATCGGTGTAAAAGAGGGTGGCCTTCTTGATCTTGCCCACCATGAATTGCGTATCGAATGTCTGCCGGGCAATATCCCTGACTGCATAACTATTGATGTTTCAAATCTCAAAATTGCTCATTCGATCCATGTCAGCGAAATTCCGCTCCCTGAAGGAATTGTTCTCCTCGACCAGGCTAAGATCCCTGTCGTCAGCGTTCTTGGCAGAGCCAAGGAAGATGCGCCTGCGGCTGCATAGCATTCACCCGGCCTTCGTATGAGTACGTATATAGTTGCGGGGCTGGGGAATCCCGGCCCCACCTATCAGTGGACCCGCCATAACGCGGGTTTTCTTTTTTTGGATCGCCTTGCTGATCATGAAAACATCTCCATGGCCAAAAAGTCTTTCTCTGGTTTTTGCGGGGAACTGAATTTTGCCGGGCAGCGTCTGATTCTTCTCAAACCGCAGACATTCATGAATCTGTCCGGAGTCTCCGTCATGCAGGCACTCCAGTTCCATAAGCTGCCGCTGTCACATTTGATTGTCATTCATGATGAGCTCGATCTGCCGTTCGGAACTGTGCGTTTTAAAAATGGTGGCGGGCATGGCGGGCACAATGGCATACGCTCAATTATGGAAAACCTTGGTAAAGGAGATTTCACCAGACTGCGCATAGGCATTGGTAAATCTCTGCATGGCGATACAACCGGTCACGTTCTGGGAAAAATACCTCCCGATCAGATGGAAGTCCTTGCCCGCGTTCTCGATGGCGGCATAGAGATGTTAAAAGTCATGCTGACAGAAGGACTCCCCAGGTCAATGAGCCTCTACCACAATAAAATTACGCAATAACAAAATATACAAGCAGTTTCAGATACTCAATCCAGATCGGATGGTGCATCTCGTAACTGTTGACAAATTCAGTCGCCGCATACGGAATCACTTTCATGTCCGCTCGCAATAATCGCCTGAACGCCAGTACCGAGCGCCGCATATGCGGTGCGGAACTGACTATCACCAGTGCCTTCACATCATTCGGCAAATTCCTGGCAACAGCCCTCGCCTCAGTCAGCGTGCCAAACATCCCTTCTGCGTGCGGAATCCAGCTTATCCTGTCAGCAGGAATTCCGCGCCAGGCGAGATAATCCGCCGCCCATTCGGTTCTCGTCCAGGAGCTTTCAGCCTTAAAGCTGTACTGACCCTGCTTGTTGTCCTGCATCACATATATCCGGGAAACCCGCCCCATCTGCACCAGATCCGCAGCCGCATCGAGTCGCTCCCACAGCGCACCGCCGCCAGCCAGAACGTAACAGGCATCCCCCCGGGCATTCGCGTTGTTAAGTACCAGGGGAGCAGAGAGAATTATTCTGGGTTTGGGGAACGAAGGAAGGATGACAAATGTAATACAGATGAAGAAGACAGTACCTACACAGAGCAAAACAGGAGAGTTCCGGTTATACGCATGATTGAAAAAATCCATAACCCGTTTGATGTTATTTGTAGGCATAGACTTACCCCGTTCAACCGTCATAATAAATCCCGGCAGCTTTACCCGGGGCGTTTTGTCTGGTTCAATCATGAGGCCCGCCGCGAGCGTTACTAAAACCCCTTCTCCTTTAACATACTGATTGACTGCAGCAATTCAACAGCTCTCCGCAACTGATAATCTTTCTTCAGGTCAGACTCTTTGTCGCTGCTCCCATGAGGCGCAGCAGCCGGTTTTATTGCCGGTGTATCCACTTTCCCGTCGGCTGCCAGGCTATTGTCCAGATCTTTTTCCTTAAGTTGAGTCCTCTGCTCTTTTGGCGGCAGCGGTATGATATTTGGCACTTCAATATCCGGAACAATGCCTTTGGCCTGGATTGAGCGGCCACTCGGGGTGTAATAGCGTGCTGTTGTCAGTTTAAGAGCGGCGTTGCCCTTCATCGGAAAAATCGATTGTACCGAACCTTTACCAAAACTTTGCGTACCCATGATAATCGCCCGTTTATGATCCTGAAGGGCACCCGCGACAATCTCTGAAGCGCTGGCACTGCCGCCGTTTATAAGGACTACGATCGGATAGCGCGGCTCCTTGGCACCCAATGTTCCATTGTAGACATGATTTGATTCGGGGGTTCGCCCCTTGATGCTGACAATTGCGCTGTTTTTAATATCATCACCTATAAAACTGTTGGCGACTTCGACGCAGGAATTTATCAGGCCGCCCGGATTATAGCGCAGATCAATAATCAGTCCTTTCATAGTTCCACCCGATTTTGCATGAAGCTCTTTCAATGCCTCTTTGAATTCGCCCCCGGTGCGCTCCTGAAACTGTGAAATCCTGATAAGTCCATACCCTGAATCGAGTAGCTTCGGCTTTATGCTTTTTATTTTGATAATGGCGCGGATAAGGTTGAACACAAGTGGTTTTGGCGCATCACCGCGCACTATCGTCAGCGTTACCGGCGTCCCTTTGGTACCGCGCATTTTTTTCACTGCGGCAGAAATATTCATCCCGTGGGTTGCAACCCCATCTATTTTTGCAATGTGATCGTTGGCCTGAATACCGGCCCGAAACGCCGGTGTATCATCAATCGGGGCAATCACCGTCAATTTGCCATCCTTGGTGCCGAGTTCAATACCGACCCCACCGAATGACCCTGACATCTGGACTTCCATCTCGTGTAAAGGTTCAGGAGGGAGGTAGGCACTGTGTGGATCCAGTGTTGCAAGCATGCCATCAACCATTTTAAGAACCACTTTTTTTGCATCGGGCTGCTCAACATATTTTTCTAAAATGACCGCATATGCTTCCCTTAACAGGTTGAGTGATGCAGCATCACTCGTTGTATGGCGCACTGTCTTGAATGTATATAACGCAACCGTAACGCAGATAGCCGCTATCATAATGAGTGCCGGTACCACACGCACCGGGCCGGATTTAAAAATGGTAGCCATTAGTTTTATCTCCGAACGTCAATTCCATAACTTTTAATTTTGCGGTGCAGATTGCTCCGTTCCAGTTCAATCAATTCGGCGGTACGGGAAATGTTCCAATCGTTTTCTTCAAGTTTTTGAATGATGAATTCCCGCTCGAAATCCTCCCTGGCTTCCCGTATTGCCGATCGGTTATGGGCCCCCTCTTGCGGAAGGTGCTGTGAATTCCCGGTTGCCGAGTCACCTGACAGATCCGGAACATCATGCGCAGAAATCACCCTTCCCGGTGTCACGATAAGAATCCGTTCTACAACGTTTTTCAACTCTTTGAGATTGCCGGGCCACGAATAGTGCCGCAGCTTCTCAATTGCCTCGGGCAGAAAAGCTTTCGCTTCACCCCCTTCCTTACGAAAGAACTGCGCGACGTAATGTTGTACGAGAAAGCCAAGATCCTCTAATCTCTCCCGCAGCGCCGGGGCTCTCAATGGCAGGGTACCGAGCTGATAGTAGAGATCCGTGCAGAACGAGCCATTTTCTACAGCCTGCTCAAGAAGTTTTGTTGTTGCGGCTATAATTCTAACATCGGAAGGAATCCTGCGATTCCCCCCTACCCGCTCAAAAAAACCGCCCTGAAGAAAACCAAGAATTTTCATCTGCGTGTTTATGGGGAGTTCGCCGATTTCATCCAGAAAAAGGGTGCCGCCGTCTGCCTGGTCAAAACGTCCCTTTTTATGTGATGACGCACCGATAAAGGCACCCTTCTCATGGCCGAACAGTTCGCTCTCTATAAGCTCTTCCGGAATACCTGAGCAGAGGACGGATACAAACGGCCGGTCTTTCCGGGGACTGTTGCAGTGAATGGAATAGGCAATAAACTCTTTTCCGGAGCCGTTTTCACCGCTAATCAACACCGTAACGGATGTCGGCGCCACACGGATGATCTGCTCACGCACGGCAGAAATGACGGGAGCTTCACCGATAAGCTCATAATCATTTGATGCCGAACGTTTGAGCTCTGCATTTTCAACTTTCAGTTCCTGCAACTGCAGCGCATTGGCAACGCTGATAAGCACTTTTTCCAGAGAAAGCGGTTTTTCAATAAAATCAAAAGCCCCGAGCTTGGTAGCGCGAACTGCCGTTTCAATGGTGCCATGTCCGGAAATCATGATAACCGTCGTTTGCGGAAACTGAACTTTAAGTTTTCCAAGCGTTTCAAGGCCATCCATGCCCGGCATCCAGATATCAAGGAGAATCAGGTCGGGAAGCTCCTGACGGACGCACTCGATCCCCTCCAGGCCACTCTCCGCAGAGAGAACCTGATACCCTTCATCCTCAAGAATTCCGGCCAGGGCCGATCTGATATCTTTTTCATCGTCGATAATCAAAATTGTGTGGTTCATATAATCTCCTTTTATCCGGCAGGTAACTCGACAACAAAAATCGCTCCGTTCGGCACATTGTCACGAATCCGCACAAAACCGCCATGATCGGCAACAATGCTGCTCACTATAGCCAGGCCAAGCCCGGTGCCGCTTTTTTTTGTCGAAAAATAAGGTTCAAACAGTCGCGGTTTATCTTCAGGAGCAATACCCGGTCCATCATCAGCTATACTGACAACCGCCATTTTCAACACATCATCAAAGTATGTCGACACCGTAACAGTGCCATGACCATCCATTGCAGCAACGGCATTTTCCAGAATATTGATCAGCACCCGTTTGATCTGATCGCGATCAATCATCAACTGCGGCATTCTGGCATCCATTGAAACAGCGAACGACACACCGCGATGTGCTTCCTGATACAGTGTTAACGACTCTCGAAGCAGCGCATTGATATCGTTTGGCTCGGGCTGGATAGCGGGCATGCGGGCAAAATTTGAAAATTCGTTCACCAGATTTTTAAGATCCTCAACAGATTTTATTATCATCTCGGTACATTCATCGAAAACCTTCTCGTCATCGCTGAAGCGCGCGAGATACCGTTTTCTCAGGCGTTGTGCAGAAAGTTGAATCGGCGTCAGCGGGTTCTTGATTTCATGGGCTATTCTGCGGGCAACCTCACGCCAGGCTGCCATTCGCTGTGCCCGCATCATCTGGGTCAGGTCATCAAGCACGGCAACGATACCGAGCACTTCTCCGTTTCCGGCACGCAACAGAGTCAGATGAAGTTGCAGAGCCATGCGCGAGCCACGCATATCAAGAAAAACCTGCTTGCTGATCGACCCCTGCTTCGACTGCAAAAGCTCCTTGATAGATTCCGAAGCTATTTCGAGGTGTTTATCCATGATGATATCACGGTAATTTCTTCCGAGAACTTTTTCCGCATGTAAACCGAGCAAGCGCTCGGCAGATGTATTCAGTGTGCGCACTAAACCTTCATTATCAATCGAGATAACACCTGCTGCAATGTTGCGTAACACAATCTCCATGTACTGCTGGCGACGCTCTATTTCCTGATTACTGCGGAGCAGTTCCTGATTTGACACATTCAGTGCATGCTGTTTTGTGCGCAGATCATCCGTCATTCGGTTGAACGATTGCACCAGCATGCCGATTTCGTCTGCGGAATATGATTCGATACGGACATTGAGATTGCCATCTGTTACCGCAAGCGTTGCATCAACCAGTTCCTGAATCGGTCTGGTCATACTGTTTGCAAGGTAGACACCCATCCAGTACGCAAAGAAGACAATCACCATCGCTATCAGAAACAGCGTGAGTATATAGCCGGTTCTGATCGGATTTTTCAGAATCTGGAGCTGCCGGAATTCATGGTACGACGCGGTAATCTCCTTCATTTTGCTCACCAGCGAATAGGGAACGTAATAATTTACGACCACAACACCAACGATGTCCGACTCGTTCCAGGTTGAACGTATCGGCACAATACCCCTGATTAAGTCAGCCTTGCCGGCCTGATTTACTCTGGTGAGCTCTTCACCCGCCAGCCCGCGCTTGATATCCTCCGAAGAGGGATTAGTAAATTCCCCTTTGGGGACTGCCGGATTTGAAGCCCTGACCAACTCCTCGCGCTGGGCGGAATATACTTCAACAATGCCCAGATTATATTCACTCTGTTTCTGGTGGATAAGACGCTTCAGCTGCGGCAGGTTTGCTTCGTTAAGCAGTTTTTGCTCTTTAATAAAGGTGCTGATCTGTTTCCCGTAATAGAGAGAGTTATCGGCCGAATTTTTGTAATATGTCTGGGCGACTTCAAGCGACTCGCTCAATGACGATTCAACCTGGGTATTAAACCAGTTATGAACGGTGTTGTTTATAAAACCTGCGGCGGCAAAAAAGAGGAGGAGTGTCGGAACCAGCGAAAGAGCAACAAATGAAAGTACCAGCTTTGTGCGTAGTTTTTTAGCAAACGGGTTGGAGCGACTTTCTATAAACAGTTTTACTACATTGCGACTGACAAGGTACACAAGCAGGATAACCAGCAGAATAACAACATTTATGACCGCAAAGATGGCAATATTGCTCCCCAGTTTGGCACCGGTGCTTAACTGGGTCAGATTTATTTCAGCCTTGGTGAGAATGATAATTAATATAACCGCAAATACAATTATGATTGCTTCACGAACTCTTTTTTTCCGTTCTTCCGGTGAAACTCTCGTATTCATTAATCCCGAATTCCTTTCGTTAATAAGAGTTTTGATAGTATCACAGGAAAATTAAGTTTAAAACGTATTGTTGCATTTTTGCATCAATTGCCGACTGATTTTATATATGATACTGTACACGGCGCTTATCATCGAAAAGGGGGGCACGCCATGCGAATTATCGACTCACCATCGGCACGGGAACTGGATAAAAACAGAAAAAGCAGTTCTCCGGTGAAGAAAATGATTAATTCGTTTTTTGCTGACGAATTAAGTCATTACGAAGAAAAGATACATGTGCATCAGGACGATGTCGATACGCTCAGAAGTAACATAGAGAAGGCGGGAAATCTGCTGACATCAGACCCGACACTGGCAAACCTGAAAAATTTCCGTGACCTATTGAGTACGCTCGCAAAAAAAGTGAATGCAGAGGCATACCGGTTGGACAAAGTTGGCGGAACACCGCAGAATCCCCGTTATCACGAAATAATTACGGTAATAAACCGGGAGGCCGACCAGTTGTACAATCTCATTGTCAAAGAGAATAAAGATACCCTGGCTATTGCCGCCAGAATTATCGGTATCAAAGGGCTAGTAGTGGATCTGATTACCTGATCCGCCTGATCACAGTATTCATATACGTCGACTGAATCAAACCGGGACGAAAGGAACAGCGCATGAGTGATACCGAATTGAATGCAACAGTACAAAAAGGTCTTGATCTCCTTGATCAAGGAAACATCAAACAGGCAATAGCGGTTTTTGATGGGTATTGGCAGAGCAACAAAAACCTGCCTGACAGCTGGTTCTACCTCGGCGATGCCCTGGCTGAAGACGGACTTTTAGAAGATGCCATCGTACGTTATCGTGAAGGGATCAAATTGGCGCCGGAAGATGCCGACGCTTTGACAACATTGGGTGACATGCTGCTTGAAGCGGGTAATCACAAAGAAGCACTCGCCTGCTACAAACAGGTTCTGGCAATTGACCCCGAAGATGCTGACGCCCTTGTCAGCATCGGTCTCGTACATAACAGCCAGGATCGCAGTAATGAAGCGATTCAGGCATTTCGGCAGGCGCTTGAACTGGAGCCGGATAATGTTTTTGCGCTCAATGCCCTGGGGGATTCGCTCTACGGACAGGGAGATGTTGACGGGGCGATTGCTGCGTTTACCAAAGGAGTGGAAATCGATCCCCAAGACCCGGCGGCCCATTTCAACCTCGGTGAACTGTACTATGACCTGGAGGAGTTGGAGGAAGCCGAAGATGAATGTCTTGAGGCGGTCCGGTGTGATCCCGCGTATAGTATGGCGTATCTGACACTGGGTGGCATATGTATGGATCAGGATCGTACCGCAGATGCAATCGCTTATTTTGAAAAGTACCTGAAATATGAAAAATCTGTCCAGGCCGCCGACATGATTGCTGAAGTCAAAGCGGTTATCGAAGGCCTTAAAGAAGAGGTAAAGGGGTAGCCATGTCGCACCGGAAAGATCCTGTCCTGATTGACTCGCACGCACATATTTACTACCGGGACTACGCCGCTGATTTTGACAATATGTTGAAGCGCGCCGAAGATGCCGGTGTAGCTGCCATTCTGGTCGTTGGCACCGACATTGAGTCAAGTCGTGAATCGGTCGAACTTGCCGAGAAATATCCGCAGCTGTATGCGTCTGTAGGGGTTCATCCCCATGACGCAGGTCGGGTTACCGATGCCTGTTATGACGTCATCAAGTCCCTTGCCGTCTCCAGTACCAGGGTTGTCGCCATCGGTGAGATCGGACTCGATTTTTATCGTGACCGCTCGCCGCGTGACGTACAGGAGCTTGTGTTTCGCCGTTTTTTACAGATGGCCGCCGAACTGAACAAGCCGGTTATCGTCCACGATCGAGATGCCCATGACCGCGTCATGACCATTCTGCGGGAAGAGACGGTTCGAAAGGGTGTTCTGCACTGTTTTTCCGGTGATGCCGCTATGGCACGTGAAGCGACAGCGCTCGGTTTTTACATCTCGATTCCGGGAACAATCACTTACCCGGGAAATCAAAGTCTGCGTGATGTTGTTCAGAAGGTCAGTATCGACCATATGCTGGTAGAAACCGACTGTCCCTATCTCACCCCGGTTCCGCACCGAGGCAAACGCAACGAGCCTGCATATGTGCGGCTTGCTGCGGAAAAAGTGGCTGAAGTCAAGGGACTGACTCTTGAAGACGTCGCCCGCATTACGACCAAAAACAGCGGCGATCTTTTCGGTATCAATCTCTGGGATCAATCGGCAAAAATTGCCTATACCATCAGAAACTCGCTCTACCTCAATATCACCAACCGTTGTTCAAACCGCTGCACCTTCTGTCCAAAATTTGATGATTTTACGGTCAAAGGTCACAACCTGATGCTGAACGGCGAACCCTCTTTTGAAGAAGTTATGGCGGCAATCGGCCAACCGGAGGGAATTGATGAAGTGGTATTCTGCGGCTACGGCGAGCCGCTCATTCGCCTTGATCTTGTCAAGCAGATAGCAGAGGCATTGAAACAGCGGGGTTACTGCATCCGTATCAACACCGATGGTCAGGCGGACCAGGTGCATGGGCGGGATATTCTACCGGAACTGGCAGGTCTGGTCGACAGCATTTCGGTCAGCCTGAATGCTCCTGACGCTGCAACGTACCGTCAGCTCTGCAACACCCCCTTCGGTGAATCGGGATTTACGGCTGTCTGTGATTTTATCCGCGCGGCATCAACGTATATTCCTCAGGTAGTTGCCACCGCTGTGACGATTCCGGGTGTAGATATTGAGGCCTGCAAAAACCTGGCAGAAAAACTCGGGGCTGAATTCAGAGTGCGTGAGTATACCGAGGTAGGGTAGCTACTAATCGACAAGAGCCTGATATGCAAGAACCTGAAAATCCTTTTCCAGCGTGTCAAAACTTACCATATATTGCGCCATCAAAATGCCGATTAACTCTGTCTGCGAATCCACCCAGAAATAGGTTTTAGCCGCTCCGGACCAGCCAAACTCACCGACTGAGCCCGGCAGGGCTGACTCTGCAACGTCCAGGAGCACTCGTACCCCAAGACCAAAGCCATACCCATTCCGCATTATTCCGCCGATTCCGAAGGGGAGGAGTGCCCCCGGGACATGATTCCGGTGCATGAAGTCAACGGTGTATGGCGATAGTATGCGCACTCCGTTCAACGTGCCGCGATTAAGCAGCATCTGCGCAAACTGCAGATAGTCACTGGCGGTGGAGAAAAGACCGTGCCCGCCACGGGCGAAGCTGCCGGTATTATCTGAGGGGTACGTTGTTTCAACATCTATGCATTCGTTAAAACCGCTCTTCCACGCTGCAATAATATGGCTGAAAGTAGAGGTTGTAATATCCGGATGGCCATACATGGACGCGATACGATGATGTTCGGATAGTGGCACGGAATAACCGGTACTGTTCATGCCTAATGGAGAAAACAGTTGCTGCTGCAGAAAATCCTGGAGTGGCTGGCAGGAGAGAACTTCAATAAGATGGGCAATCACATCGGTTGCCATACTGTAATGCCAGGTACTCCCCGGTTGATACGCAAGAGGAATCCGCGCCAACTCGCTGATCACTGATTCGAGCGGACGATCAGCATTACTCATAAGACCGGCGCTGCGATACAGTTCGCTTACCGGTGAATCTTCGAGAAAGTTGTAGGTCAGACCAGCAGTATGCGTCAGCAGGTCACGCACCGTCACGGGACGCAGAGGATCAACTTCCTTTCTATCGGATATTGTCCCTTGTAACACCTTTGAATTACTGAATGCGGGAATATATTTGGCAATAGAATCGGTAAGTTGAAAACGCCCCTCTTCGTAGAGCATCATCAATGCAACGGAAATAACCGGTTTTGTCATCGAATAGATACGAAAAACGGTATCGGCGGAAAGCGGCGTTTTACCGTCACGATCCTGAAAGCCGACCTGCTCACAGTGGATGACTTGACCACGCCGCGCGAGCAGAGTGCTCACCCCTGCATAGCGGTTGCGCTCAATATACGACTGCATAAAGGGCCTGATACGGGCAAGCCGCTCCTCACTGCAACCAACTGTTTCCGGTAACACGGGAGTAGTGTTCATAAGGATCTGCTCCAAAGCGTATATACAATCACGTTCCCCGGCATATCAGGTTTGTTCCGTATCACGTGGCCTTTGTGCCCATATTTTTATGATGTTTTCAGCAACCTGGTCCGGAGTGGTGTCATTTGCATCAATATCGTGGTGAGCAGCAGCTCTGTACAGAGGTTCTCTACGCTCCAGCACTTCTGCTATCTCTTCCACAAACGTCTTACCGGCAACCAGTGCCGGTCGGGACGAATCGCCCTGAATTCGCGATGTGATCGATGCCACTGAGGCATGAAGCCAGAAAACCAGGGTGTTTACTCGCAGTGCCGCAACATTTTCCTGACGTTCGATGACTCCGCCGCCGGTATCAATTATCAGGCCGTCCTCTGAAGTCAGCTCTTTCGTTAACTCCGACTCCATGTCACGGAACTTTTGCCAGCCGGATTGTGCCACGATATCAGGTATGGACATCTCTGCCCGTTTCGTAATTTCATTGTCCATACAGACATAGCGCATACCGAGACGTTCAGCCAATAATGCACCAACCGTACTCTTACCCGTACCGCGATACCCGATTAAAACTACATTCATAATCCCAACTTTTCCATCAGTACCCGCCGCATCTCATCGACCGGCGCCCCGACTTCCGTAAAATATTCAAACTGCAGTGCAGCCTGATTGATAAACATTTCAATACCTGAGACCGCTATCAGGCCTCTCGATTTTGCGTCACTCAGCAGCTTTGTTTCGATCGGGTTGTATACAACATCAAAAACCGCCTGTCCATCTCTGAAAAGTTCCGCAGGGATAACAGAAACACCCTCGTGCGGATGCATACCGATGGGTGTACAGTTAACAATAACATCAGCATATTCCATTACTTTGGCTATTGATGGAGCATTTGACACAAAAGATTCAATCTCGGCAGTAGTTCCCGACTTCAGGTCACGCTCCAGTCCCTGAAGCATCTGCCCGTCAATATCAAGGAGTGAAATTTTGCGCACTCCCGCCTTCTGAATCAGAGTAAACGCTATCGCCCGCGCAACACCGCCCGCACCGACCAGAGCAACGCATCTGCCCTTCAACTCCACACCGGCGTCCACCAGAGCTTTCAGGGCACCCGGCCCGTCAGTTCCGATGCCAATCAACGTACCGTTTTCGTTTACGACCGTGTTTATTGACCCGATTGAACGGTCAAGATCATTGATTTCATCAATGTATTTTACAATTTCCATTTTGTGCGGAATTGTGACACTCAAGCCTCGAAAATTATCTAATGCTCTCATACCGGTTAACACAGCTTTTACGTCTTCGACCCTGGATGCAACATACACATAATCAAGGTTCAGCAAGTCTAAAGCGGCGTTATGAATCGCCGGCGACATGCTGTGCCCTACAGGGTTTCCAATAACCGCACAAATTTTTGTGCCCGGCGTAATCATTTTATCTTTCATTCGTCCCCCAAAGTGTAGAGTCGGCAGACCCGTAGGAATAATTATGTGCTATTTCAACAACAGAGAGACCGCATGGAGCAATAAGCCAATTACACCACCGACCAAAGTGCCGTTCATACGGATGAATTGCAAGTCGGATCCGATACTTAACTCTATTTCGGTGACATATTCATCAGTTTCCCATGTTTTTACCGTTTCTGTAATATATCCGGCAATAGACGTACGCACCGTATCCGCATAGGTAATAACCAGCTTTTCCACGTATTGGTTAAAAGACTCTTTTAATTCACGGTTATTTGCCATGGCAGTGCCAATACCGGAAAGCATTTCGACAATATTTCCATGAATTTTTGAATGAGGTTGTTGCAAATCATTACTCAACCAGCTTTTAAGATCGTTGCCAAGATTATTCACGTAATCGAATACTAGCGGGTTTTGCACCGCTTCATGTTTGATGGCTTCTATTTTTTCCCGCAGTACATTGTCTGTCTTTAATCTTCCGATAATGTCCGTCACGCTGGTATCAAATTTCTGCCTGAGGGTATGATCAGGGTCATCGTTTACTTCCTGAATATACGTATTAATTTTTCGGGCAATCTTTTCGCCTGCTCCTTGCGAAAACTGCTCTCTGTTCTGGATAAAGACCGTAAGAAGCGGGTAGTCCTGCTTGATCATGCTGTCTATTGAGTGTGCCAGACCGGTTTGAGCTTCCGGAGTTGACAGCCAGACAGCAAAACGATTCAGCATCTCATCAAGAACTTTCTGGTGGCGATTGTCATTTCTGAGAGTGTCGAGAAGGGTTCCTGTTGCGGAGGAGAGATCAAAATTTTCAATCCGGTCTTTTACGACTGATCCCAGGATGTTCTGGACACGGTCGTCACTGATAAAGCCAAGGGAATCAGAAAGTATCCTGGTTAATCCCGTAGCAATGCCGTCAGTGTTATTGCGGGATATCAGATACGAGGCAAGTCGCTCCGCTGCATTTTGTTCTCTCAACTTACATAACACGGCTTCAGTATCAAGAAACTTGTCCCGTATAAAAGTAGCCAGGTTTCCGGCAATTGCATCCTTCTTGTTTTTGATGATTGCCGTGTGTGGAATCGGAATTCCCAAAGGATGTTTGAAAAGCGCCACTACCGCAAACCAGTCTGCAAGGGCGCCAACCATGGCAGCCTCGGCAAAAGCGGCAACCCACTCCCACGCACCGAATCCCTTTTGCGTACGTGCTATCACAAAGAGTATCGCTGCTCCAATCATCATTCCTGTTGCAATGGTTTTATTTCTTCTGAGGATCTGATTTCTGTTATCCACTCATTCACTCCATGATGAATCATTTCAGCTGTTCATTGTGCATTTACTTAACAGAAATACGTTTTTTTTACCACTGCGCAATTCCCCCCGGAAGCGCCCGGAAAATAAAGCCTGAATCCGGTATTTTTGCCCATCAGA